>CAYUVA010000004.1:0-134226 GCA_964448115.1 uncultured bacterium | reverse complement strand
TCCCCTCTAAAAAGAGGGGTGGCAGCTAAGCTGACGGGGTGTGTTACTTATGTTTGAGCCTAATGCTATTCTCTTAGGCGTTTTAGGACTGGATTCCCCCCTTTGCTGGAATCACAGAACTATGGGAATCGCCACCCTTCTTGTCATGCCCGCGCTGCACCAAGTGCGGTGTAAGCTCCGGCGGGCATCCAGTCCCCTCAGCCATGAAATGGCGACATACTTGTAGCCAGGCGCGTAAGCACACAGAACGCTAGCCGCCCCCCATTAAGATCCTTAAGAGAAGAGCATTAGCCTTAAGCCATTTGTCAGCCATTGAGCTTGTCTTTCAGCTTGTTGATGAGGTTGTCGAGCTTTACCCTTAACCTCTGTGCGGTCTCCTAGGCGGACTCAAGATCAAATTGCCCTAGCTTTTGGGACAGTATGTTTCATGTTTAGCCGACCTGGATCCTATTCTGCGCTACCTGTTAGTGCCTCGAATAACGAAATGATATCATCGTTTGTAGGCTCAACAAATTTATCTGCCTCTATCTTGCGGATGCGATGGTTCCATGTATCGACCAGATAAGCATTACCCTTTTCATCCACTGTAATACCTCGATTAGAGTTGAACAATACTCTACCATCGAACACCTTTATCAGCCTGCCGTTATCATCGGTAACAAATATATGCTCGCTTCCAGAATCGCTTATGTATAGATTATCTTTCTTGTAGCTTATATAGATATCCTCGGCATCGAAGATGCTTTGGGGGAGCTTGAAACTACGGATGAAATCCCCGCTTAGGTCAAAGACCTGGATTCTTCGGTTCTGTGTATCAGCAACGAAGATCTCGTCATTTGGGCTGGCGGCAATACCCATCGGTCCCTTGAATTGACCATCCATTTCGCCGCCTTCTCCCCAGGAGGTAACGAACTTCCTGCCTCCAAGGGTGAATTTCTGCACCCGATTATTCCCCTTGTCGGTGATATATATATCCCCGAAGCGGTCCATGCAGATATCTATAGGCGCGAAGAAGCCAAGCGGTCCCTTGAAGCCCTCGATGAACTTGCCGCTGCTATCGAACTTTTGGATGCGGTGGTTCCAGGTATCGACCACCCAAATAACATCATCAGCATCGACCATAATGCCCGACAGGTCTATGAACTGCCCCATCTTGCTGCCATGGCTTCCCCACATAAGAACAAGGTCGCCCTGGTTATCGAACTTCTGCACCCGGTGATTGCGAAAGTCAGCTACATAGAAATTACCCTTGCTATCGATATCGATGTCCCTCGGCTCACTGAACATGGCGGGTAGCTCCCCCTTGCCGCCGATGAACATATTGTTCTTTCGGGGCAGCTTCTCCGCTTTTTCCTTGGGTATCTTGGTTATGATTTTTTCTGCGATTTCCGCTTTTTCCATGCGATCGATCTCGTCCGGTTTGCTATACAGCAGCCGACCTAGGTTGAGGAACCTGTGCTTGCTCTCCCCCAGTTCCACATCCTCCCTGGCGAGGAGTATATCCTGCAGGGTCAGCTTCTTTACCTCTTTGGGTGGGTTCTTGATCAGCGCCATCATCTCGTCTGGGGAGAGCTTTCTTACCTTCTTGAAGATACTAGCCTTGGGATGATCATAGACGCTGAAGCTCTCCTCTGCCAGGTCATCGACAATCTCTATACCGAAGATGGTGGGATAGCTGGTAACGGTCTTGACCAGCTCGTATCCGAGATGTCCGCTGAAGAGCAGCTTGTAGTAGTTGGTGGTCAGGTTATATCGATCCGGCAGGCGCATTGTCGAGCCGTAGAGCCGCTTGCTGTTGATGAATATCCAGTCAGCCCAGACCAGCTTATTGATTATATCGTTCCACTTGTGTTGCGTGTCAGCCTCGTAGATCTGAAGGGTTTTCTTTTTGTACATGGATGGTGAATAGCCCGGCTGTGGAGATGGAAGCCCCTCATCCCAGTGCTCATCGAGCACCTTGCTACCTACTGGCACATTGGTATAGATCCACATGGAAGCCTTTTTCCTGGTATTCCAGTGCTTGTAAATATCCATAAAAGCGCAGGTATAGATGACGGTAAACGATGAGACTACGACCAGGATAACAATGAAGATCGCCTTAACCGAGCCTCTTTTAGTCCTGGAAAGGATAGAAACCGGCAGAACCGCCGCTGCTAGGCACATAAAGGGAATTATGGGAAGCATGTGCCTGAGCCACTTCACATAAAGATTACCTACCACCGCCAAATATAGGAGCATCCAGGATATGATGATCAGCTTCTCGTACTTGAACCTCTTTATCAGGTCACATATCATGTAAAGCACACCGGCCAAAGCCAACAATCCCAGCGGGATGCCTAGCGACCAGGTTACCATCTGTTCGATCTGGAAGATATATTTGGGAGTGCCGGCAAATGATAGCATGAAGACCGGCGGATTGTGCCCCTTGAGCCAGCGACTCTCCTCGCCAAGGCTGCGCATGAAGTGCTTGAAGTCGATGATCGCAAACGGCTCAAGAATGATAAATGTGATCAACAGTAACAGCGCTACCACTATGATGCGATGAACCTTCAGGTTGGTGAAACTGCGGATAAATAGGATCTCAAGCAACAACAATATTCCCCGCCGAATGCCATAATCGTATATCCAATAAAGCACCCTTTTTATCCCGTGACTTATATGGCGAGGGCTTCTCCAGACATCAATCACTCGCTGCACAAGCTGCCCCAGCTCGCCACTTCGTGCCAGATAGCCAATATGCGCCAAGCCTAGCGGAACGATAAGCAGCAAGGCATTCAGCTTGGTCGCTAAGGTCATTCCCCATAGTATCCCCACGATAACATAATGCTTCCAGGCGCCGCTGAAGGGGATCTTCATGATGTAATGCAGGGTGAGCACGATGAAAAAGACCAAGATGACATCCACGGTCATGAACTTTGAGAGCTGAATATGCAGCACTGTAAAGACTAAAAAGAATAATGCAAGCAGCCCTGTCCAGATATCATAAACCCTCTTGCCGATCAGGAATATCAAAACCAAGGTCGCAACCGAACCTAGCAGTGTATAGAACCTTCCGATGTTGAAGATGCCATTGATGCGTCCCAAGGATCGTAGCTTCTCATTGCGCGCCAGGCTCTGCGTAGCAAGCTGCGTAAAACGATAGGCATAGATTGGCAGCGAGCCATAAGCGAAGAAATGGGGGTTAAGCTCCTCAAATAGCACCAGGAGGCACTTCCACTTATCATGCAGGGACTCCTTGTCCAGCATGCAATTGCCCACGCGAGCTGCTGAAGGAAGGTTGATATCATTGGTGGCGAAGCTGATGCGGTTCTCGTCCGGATGCACCCACTGATTGAGCGCATCCCCAAAGGCTCCGTAATAGCGCAAATATGCCCCCAGGGCGATGAGAAGTACAACCAATACCGGTATCAGCTTCCTTAGGATGCGCATTTAATTAGATTGGTGATTGGCGGTTGGCAAAGGGGCTTTTAACCACAAAGATACAAGGACACAAAGAGGAAAGAGAAGAAATAATATCTACAGATGACACAGATATATTCCCTGCATAAATCTGTGTAAATCTGTGGATGTTATCCTTTTCCTTCCTTCCATTATCGGGCATAGATCACCCCTCCCGCCTCGGAGTGCACCGCCGGCAGATGCCGAGCAAACTTATTTAGCCCCTCTGGCTTGTATCTTTCCTTCTCCAGGTTGCCCACATAGACATAGCGGATGTTATATTTATCCATGAGCTGCTGCGCTCGCTTCCAGTCGGTGGTGTTGTATATCTCGGTTACATCGTTATACCTCTGCCCGGTGCTGTGCCAGCTCTGGTCGCGCCATAAAGACTCGTGGTTCTGCCAGCCTAGTGGTGTGGGGAGACCAGTTGCAGCCGATATCCTCGAATAGTGCGAGAATGCCTCGCCGGTCGCCTCAAGTATCACCACCGGATCGGGAACATTGCGCTTGAACCAGTTGATGGCTGCGTAGTCATCTGCAAACCATGTTTTTAAGTACTCCAATCCGTTGAGGGTCGGCTCCGTGTAATGCTGCTCCAGCTTGCGCTTGGGTCCCATGTAAGTAAATATAAGGCTTATGGCCAGCAGCAATATAAAACAGGATATCCATACCTGCGTGCCCGGCTGGCTGAAATCCTTCAAGCGCTTGGTCAGTATCTCGCTTACCAGATAAGCACAGATCAAACCGAGGAATATCCACGCCTGGAAGTAAAACTTGAAGATGGTGTTCATGCGTAGAAGATGCTTGGAGTAAAAGTCCTTGATCACGATGAATTCAGGACCTAGAACGATACACAAGGTCAAGGCGAGCCAGAAGTAGATCCAAAGCTGCTCCTTGGAAGTATTCTTATGCAACGCAAGATATACAACCAGCATTAGCAATAACACCAATGCTGTGATCATAAGAGAGCGAAATAACAAGAGCATCAGCAGACCGCCATTTGCCAGTATGACCGGTATCCACTTGCGCTCATCGCGAGGAATTGCAGACCTTCGGTAGTGAAATTCAAGCGCTAGATATGAGATTATTATAAATAGAAAGAAGCCATATATGGCAATAAAATGCCCGAATATGGTGTGATGCTTGAAGGGGACGGTAAGGATCGACTTGGACTGGGGGACGAAGTTTAGATGGTAGGGGAGATACAGGATATTGGCAGGGATGAGCACAATAGCAAGCGCTGCCAGGCTGCCCAGCAGGACCTTTTGTATATCCGTATTATCCTGCATCTTTATATGAGCGATGAAAATCGTCCCTGCAAGCAAAATATAAAAGGTCGGCAACTCCCACATGTTCATTATCGGGATAGCACCAAAGGATACAGCCATAACCGCAATATTCATATATCGCCGCTTGCCCTGGCCGAAGATGCCCAGGTAAGCCTGCTTGGAGCGTACCAGGTTCAGCATCAAGAGCAGGTTGAAAAAAACCAGGATAATCGCCATTACATGTGCATGCAGATCCCGTAGCAGGAAACTCCAGAAGGGGAACTCGTTGATCGTCTCATCGATCGTCTCCAGCTTTCCGTTGTTACCTAGCTCCTTCTTGACTATCACCCGGGACGGGGTCCACCAGTTGAAGCCGCCATCCGGCTTCTCGAACATGATCTGATACAGGCTGTCCAGGTTGCCCATTACTGCCACGAAAATGACCGCCAGCAGCCCAACCCAGACCTTCTTCCTCAGGTTATAAGCAACTGCAAATGCCCCCAGGCAGCTTATGGCGAAAAGAAGATTGATAGCCAGGTTGAAGCCCTTGGCTGAGTCGATGCTGGAGAACTTGATCAGGTTCGCCATGCACAGATGCCCGAAGTAGAAGTAGTTGATATGCTCCCCGCTGAACCAGGGGTCATAAGGGGGGAAATAATCGCTCTTGAGCACCGCATTCAAAAAGGCGAAATCAGGGAACTTCTCGGTGCCGGCAATGGCTGCAATCCTGGCGCCCAACTGGGTGTAAAGCAAAAATGCAAAGAAGAACAGAAGCTCTACCGCAATGACCAGGCGCTTGTTCTCGCTGAAGAATGACAAGAATTTGGGGAGCTCCGGCAATATCGCATAGACCGATACTGCCAATAGTATCAGCAGCGACAGATAGATAGCGCCAAGCGAGTACTTGACCAGGTGCAGGCTAGCCATCATCCAGACCAGAAAGCTGGAGAGAATAAGCCCCGCCACCTTGGAGTAGATATACCCCCTATCAAAAAGATGCTCGAAGATACGCCAGCAAATTCCGAGCGAGACGATGGCGAAGAGCTGCATGATCCCCCACCATGTAACAACCTCAGCTAAGAACAATCCTTATCCACCTCTTTGCATCTTTGCGTCTTTGAGTGATCCTCCTTCTTCCTTAATAGCTAAGTGGAGCGAACTTGATCACCCTGAAGTTCTGCATATCGGTTACATATATATTCCCATCATTATCGATGGTAAGCCCTTTTGGCTCCTTGAACTGGCTGGGGTCAGCCCCCCTTTTGCCTGCGAAAGCGAGAACCTCGCCGCTGTTGGCATCGACCAGTATGAGCCTTGCTCCAGGGGCATCGGTTACCAGCAGGTTACCTTGTTTGTCAACCGCAATGTACGGTTCGGAATAGTAATTCTCAGTCCAGGCAGGCACCGGGTAGCTCGCCTGGAACTTGCCGTTGGTATCATAGACCTTTATGGCAGAGTTTGCGGTATCGGCAATGTAAAGCGTGTTGTCCTTGATGGTGATGCCGACCGGCTCGAAGAAGTCGCGCTCATTGTTGCCCTTTTGCCCGAAGATGATTATCTCCTTGTAGTTCTTGCCGTTGAACTTGTGGATGCGATGATAGCCGGTATCTACAACATAGACATCGCCGTATTTGTCGGTAATTACATCCTTTGGCGCCCAGAACATGGTCGAGTCGCCCCATAAGGTCTGGAATTTCCCCTCTGTATCGAAGACCTGGATGCGGTGGTTCCAGGTATCAGCCACATAGACGAGATCCTGCACCGGGTCATAGTAGATGCCACATGGCTTATCAAATTCACCCTCGCCCTTTCCAGGTTCACCCCAACCTTTAATATACCTTCCTTGCGGGGAGAATTTCTGTACCCGTGCCGATTTGCCGTCAATGACATAGATGTTACCCTGTTTATCGACAGTTATACCCTTAGGCTCCTGGAACTGCCCGGCTAGGACTCCCCGATTACCGAAGTGAAGCAACCTGGTCAGCTTTATTCGTTGGATCTGTCCCTCTGGTATGGTAACCTGTTGGGCAGTGGTTTGTTCCCTGGTTTTGGCAGTAGTCTTAAGTCCTCCATACTTATTATTCCAGTTCCACTCGTAGAGATCCCTGCGCACCCAGAAGATTATATCCTTGGAGCCGTAGATCTCCGGATGGAACATCTCGCGGTAGAGCAGGTAACGCATAACCTTGCGCATGAAGTGATTGAAGGACTCGTTAGGCTCATAGAAGTGCTTCCATTCCGGTATCCACCAGCATCTTAGCTGATGCCTTCTGGGTATGTAATCGGTCAAAAGCGGCAGGTACTCATCCTTTTTCTCCCAGTCCGAGATTATTATCGGTGCATCAGCGGTGGTTACCTCGCTTACATAGGGGATGGTGTAGTCGCGCAAGTACCAGCTCATCGGCCAGGCAGCGTCGCCTTGTATGTATATCTTGGTCTGCTTGCCAGTGCCCAGGCGACGGGTTATGGTCTCGATCTCATCAACTATCAGGCATATATCAGGATGGGTCTGGACATAGACCATCTGCTCTCTGGGGTCAGCCTCATTGCGCCAGGAGAGCAGGAAGGCGCTGTGAACCGTGTAAAGAGAAAGCACAAAGATACCCGCCCAGGCTGCAACCCTCCAGGGCGCGGGGAGCTTTGATTTGAATAGATCTCCAATATATATAGCAGCAAGCAATATCAAGGGCAGCAGGATATGCTGGTTCATCCAAGGGATCTTCTCCTGCAGGTATGAGTATATGGCAAAGGCAGTTACCAGCCACCAGACAAAGAAAGCTCGCAGATAAAGACGATCCCTGAAGTAGGTCAATGTCGCCCAGGTTCCCGCCCCAAGTATCCATATAAGAAACATAAAGTGCCATGTCTTGAACAGTTGAGGAGCATCAGGTATGTAAAACGGGTGCTTCTCCCAGCCGCTCTGTACAACCACCGCGGAGACTATCAGCCAGAAGACCGAAGCCAGGGCGAAGTACTTCTCCTTTAACATCCGGTAAGCCAACACCACCAATACGACCATTAGTGGAAGTACCTCGTAGATCACTAGGTGTGGTATGTAATAATGGAAGGGTCCCTGGATCCTATGGATACTATGTTGATTCCACCAGTACGGGAACCACTTGAAAGCCCCCCCCCAAAATCCCTTGATACTAGAGCCGAAGGAAGTGTACAAGGTAACGCATAACGCAACGAATATGCCAAAGCCTATGGCGAATATTCTTCCATCACGGTAAAACTCTGCCGGTAAGCCAAGATATTTTTCCTTGTTGCGCTCAAGTCTTACCTTCTCACCGATATAGACCATATATCCTATGATGAAGGCAATGATCGCATAAACGACACCGAAGTAGGTCTGTACATACTTGTCCCACTTGTAAAGCGGGTACAGGGTGCTGTACTTGATATGACCGATGGCGTAAAGGAAAAAGAAGGTACCCCATAATACGACCACGAAGATGAGCTTGGTTATGAACGAATGCTGAACTATGACCTCTTGTAACTTCTTTGTCCAGCGCCGCTTATCCCTTTCCTCCTTCTTTATGAAGGTCTCGAAGACCGCATAAAACACGGCAAAAGAAATGAATATTAAAGTGGAGACAAAGGCGTTCTCCTTGATGCAGTAGAGCATGGCGAAGGAGGCAACGGTAATGTACAGGTAAATGTTTTTCTTTGTACGCAGCCAGAAAAGATATGCCAAGGGAAGCAAGGTATTGAAGAACAAAAAGTGCGGATCTTCACGCACCATCCTCCCATAATACATCATTATCGGGGATATGGCAGTGAGAGAACACAGGATAAGGGTTGAGGATTCCCCTATAAAAGGTCTGAATCGAGATAATAGCCAGATGAAGAATATCGAGATCGAGGCGATGGTCAGCCTCGCCGTCCAGTCCGAGTCGCCGAAGAGAAAGAATATAAAAGCTCCCCAGTGGAACTGCCAGGGACCGTGCTGCATGGGATCGTACTCGTAGCCATGCCCCTTCCAGAGCAGCCAGTAGTACTTGGAATAAAGGCTCTCGTCATGGTGGAACGGTTTCTCATCCAGATGGTTCAGCCTGGCAAAGGAGGCAATGATAAGGATACCTACAAGAATAATGAGAAACCGGTTGGCTCTGAAGATGTTCATCAGGGAGAGCTGGTCCGGTCGCAAGGTCGCAACTATTCGTCTCTCGGTAGGCTTCTTTGCCAAGGCAGCCTTTGCTTTATCTCCCTGGTTGCTCCTTGCCGAGCTTTTCACCTCTCCCTGTTGGTTGGTCTTATTATTATCTTGGTCGCCCATCATTAACTCCCTAGTCTATTTCGTACCTAGTATGTTAGCGTTTCCTAGCGCTTATTTTGTGGATTATTATCGTTATATAACCCCTTTAAGTCCATCCACCTTATCCTAAGCACATCCCTGAACATTCTTGCCGAATCCCTTATCGGGTGAACTGTCGATGCGGGTGAGTTGATCCATCGAACCGGGATCTCAACGATCTTATAGCCGAATTTTCGAGCCAAAAATAGGCTCTCCACATCGAATGAAAAGCCGGTGATTCTTTGTCGCGGGAAGATCTTTTTCGCCGCCTCAGCCCTGAACAGCTTGAATCCACACTGAGTATCTTTTATGCCACCGATAACCACCGCCCTGACGATGAGATTGAAGGTTCTCCCCATCATGTCGCGCAGCCAGGCTTGGGGCACCTCGACGGTGCTTCTATCAACCGCCCGGGAGCCGATGGCAATGTCATACCCCTGCTTTACTGCCTCCATCAGCTTATCCAGCTCGGAGATAGGGGTCGATTCATCAGCATCGGAGAAGAGGACATATTCGCCCTCAGCAGCCAATACTCCCCTGCTGACCGTATATCCTTTGCCTTGGTTGACCTCGTTGACCAGGATTCGCGCCTTTGTGTCCCTTGTTTTCTCTTTCACTACCTCGCAGGTGTTATCCTTGCTTCCATCATCGACCACGATAATCTCGTAGTCATATTCTTTTTTAGCCATGAATTCGAGTATATGTTCCAAAGTGCTACCTATTCGTTTGGCTTCATTATATGCCGGGATAACTATTGACAGATAATATCTCTTTTTTTCATCTACATTTTTGTTCATTTACCAATTCCGATCCTATAAAAAGCTGTAATTAGCATCCTCAACCGGTTGAATGCCTTGTTTTGATTTTTCTTTATTCAAGGCTTCCAGCCTTTTCAGCCTACCGTTTATTCTAGCGGTTCTGTTCTCTATGCGCCGGTAATAGGCTTCGGCTTGAACGTAATTTTTTATGTTATATGCCTCATCGCCCTGGTAGGTGTTAAGAATATCCTGAATATAAGAGCGGCACTGCTTTTCTATATAGCCTTCTGAAGCAAACAGGCTTTGTAACCTGGAAAGGATGTCATCGATCTGGTAGAATAGCTCCAATGACTTGTCTAGTCTCCCATGTTGATAGTAATCCTTGGCTCTATTTAGCCTGAAATATAATATATGCCTAGTTTTTTCAATAGCTCTATTTGCTTTTTCACTGGTTTGGAGCAGCCGGCTCTGTACCGGTTGCTCGAGGCTATAGTTTAAATCGTAAAGCTCATTGTCATCTATTATTTTTACCCATTGGGCAGCGGCTATCGGATACAGCCTGATCTGATAGAAGCTCTCGAAGTCATCCAGGTGTTGTTCGATTATCTGGCGACGAATCTCCTGTAACGTATTGATTCGCTTCTGAAGGTAGATCAATCTATTACTGTGAGATATCTTTAGCTCTTCAGTTGGCAGCCCAGGAAGGTGATTTTCTAGTGTTCTCAGCATGTGGTTATAAATCCGGATCAATGAAAGGTATGCGTTGGTAGGTAAAGTCTCGGTCAGAGCCAACATATCATATAGCGACTCGATCATCATCCGCTTGGATTGCACCATGTCCTGGTAACCTGAATATGTAAGCATATCGCAGATCCTCTTCGCATCTTCAAGAGCGCCTTGGGCAAGGGATCTATCTATGAGTCTCATCAACCTTTCAGCATCCTTTTCCTCCTCGACCAAAAGCGGAATCTCGACCTTCACATCCTCCTGTAGGTTTATTTTATTAAGCTGGTCGCTGTAGAGCCTGAAAACCCCCTGGGATAGGATTATGGTCTGGTCGATATTAAAAGAATATCTGCCAGTAAAAAGATAGAGCTTTAGATCGCCATTCATGTCGGTCATGTAGGTTCCAGAAAATCCCTTCTCCATGTTAGTGGAGGTAACCTGAATCTCGTACTTCTTTGGGAGATGCTGTTTAATAGGAGCTAAATCATCATCGTGTAATTGAACCTCGACATGTATATCTACCTGCTTTTTCGGCTTCAGGAGGCTTCCACTCCATAGGGAAAAGTACTGCCCGACAGCAAACAGCCCGGCGATCAGTACAAGACATACTGCGATGAGTATCGTTAAAACCTTCCTCATACCATGCAACCTTGGGTAAACTGGATAGTTATAGCCTCGGTTATCCTTCCCAGGCTCCCGGTAACCCATAATCCATTTGAACCTTTCAATATTACCATATTGATCTTTTCAAGCAAGGCTGGATAGGTACGAAAAGTTCAGTGATAATATTGAATAATCGGTTAATCGAAGTATAATGTATGTATATGATTGAAAAAACATCGAATCGTCAAAGAAAAACCAGGAGTTGAGCGGAAAAATGGTTGACTATAAATTCGGAAACCTATGGCTCAAGGAGTTCTCCAACATCAAGATGGAACTAACCGAGATCGTTGACGAGTTGAGGAACTTTCTCGAACAACAGGGGATCGAGGAGGATACCGATCTCTATCTGCCACCGCTGGATGCCTTTGAGACCGAGGATGAATATATCCTCAATGTAGAGGTTCCCGGTAGCGAGCCGGATAGCTTTCGGATCGAATTCTCTCAGAATATTCTCACCATCCAGGGCAGGAAAAAAAGCGGTCCCTGCGAGGGAACCCCTAAATATTACCTCATGGAGCGCCAGGTTGGAGCCTTCAAGCGGGTTATTTCCATACCCGCTCCTATAAATGCAAGGGGGATCAAGGCGGTCTATACAAACGGAATCCTGGCAATTACCCTTCCAAAGATAAAGGATCGCAGAGGCTCGGTAGCAAAGATAAATGTCATCGTCGAAGAGTAAACTCGATAGCTAACCATAAATTAAAATAATACTCACTATCACGAGAGAGGAATGAACTATGGAAGCTGCTGACCAAAAACAAGAAGAACAAAAATTCGATGTGCCTAGCCAGTTGCCGCTCATACCGCTAAGAGATGTGGTGATATTCCCCTATATGATATTTCCCCTGTTCATAGGTAGGGAAAAGTCGGTGAAAGCGGTGGATAAAGCCTTGAGCGAGAACCGTATGGTGATCCTGGTTACCCAAAAGGACGCCTCGGTCGAAGAACCGACTATGGAAAACCTTTATGAGATCGGCACCGCAGCCGTGATCATGCGAATGCTTAAATTACCGGATGGCAAGGTAAAGGCTCTGGTGCAGGGCATATCTAGAGCCAGGGTGCTCCAAATCACATCCGGAGAATATATACAAGCCCGTATCGAGAAGGTGGAGACGCCTGCTACCTTGAAAAAGACCGTGGAGACCGAAGCGATGATGCGCAGCGCCAAGCAGATGCTGGAACAAGCCTCACAGCTAGGCAAACAGATACTACCCGACATACTCGCCATCGCCGCTTCCATCGATGACCCAGGTAGGCTTGCCGACCTCATCATCTCCAACCTTGAGGTCAATATCGAACAATCACAGGAGATACTATCGACCATTGATCCCATAAAACGGTTAAAGAGGGTCTCGGAGTTCCTCAGCCAAGAGCTGGAGCTTCTCAAGATCCAACAGGAGATAAGGGACCACGCCAAGGATGAGATGGACAAGTCTCAACGGGAATACTACCTGCGCCAGCAGCTAAGGGCTATACAAAAGGAGCTTGGAGAAGAGGATGAGCTGCGCAAGGAGATCGAGGAGTACAGGGAAAAAATAAATGAGGAAAACCTCACCAAGGAAGCAATGGAGGTGGCACTAAAGCAACTCAAACGCCTGGAGATGATGCATCCGGAATCCTCCGAGGCAGGTGTGGTGCGCACATATCTCGATTGGATCATCGAGCTGCCCTGGAAGAAGTCCACCCAAGACAACCTTGATCTCAAGCGAGCTCGCAAGATACTCGATGAGGATCACTATGATCTCGACAAGGTGAAGGAGAGGATAATCGAATACCTGGCAGTAAGGCAGCTCAAGGAGAAGATGAAGGGACCAATCCTTTGCTTCGTTGGTCCACCTGGAACCGGCAAGACCTCGCTGGGTAGGTCGATTGCTCGTGCCCTCGGGCGCAACTTTGTGCGCATATCATTGGGCGGAGTGAGAGACGAAGCGGAGATAAGGGGACACCGCCGAACCTACGTGGGAGCGCTGCCGGGAAGGATCATACAGGGAATAAGACAGGCGGGATCGAATAATCCTGTATTCATGATGGACGAGGTGGATAAGATCGGCGCCGACTTCAGGGGAGACCCGTCGGCTGCACTGCTCGAGGTGCTCGACCCAGAACAGAACTTCGATTTTAGAGATCACTACCTGGAGATCCCCTTTGACCTGAGCAATGTTATGTTCATCACCACCGCTAACCTGCTGGAGCCTATCCATCCTGCATTCATCGACCGAATGGAGGTTCTTTTCTTACCCGGATACATAGAGGAAGAAAAGCTGCAGATCGCAAATAAATTCCTTATACCCAAGCAGCTCGAGGAAAACGGCATCACCCAGGAGCAGATCAATATTAGCCAAGGAGCTATTCGCCGCATCATAAACCGCTATACCAGAGAAGCAGGGGTGAGAAACCTGGAACGAAGCATCTCTACCCTGTGTCGCAAGGTAGCCACCAAGATCGTGGAGGGCGATAAGGGCAAGAAGCTGATAACAGTCAATAACCTGGGCAAATACCTCGGACCTCCCCAGCATATCCCTGAAACCGAGCTTATGGAGGACAAGGTGGGGGTGGTCATGGGCGTGGCAGTTACGCCTACCGGCGGAGATATCATCTTTATCGAGACCACGATCATGCCCGGCAAGGGGAACCTTACATTAACCGGACAGCTGGGTGAAGTGATGAAGGAATCCGCTATGGCTGCCTTGGCACACCTTAGAGCAAACACCGAGAAACTGAAGATACCCCAAACCGATTTCTCAAAGGTAGATATCCATATCCATGTGCCCGCCGGAGCCATTCCCAAGGACGGTCCCTCCGCAGGGATAGCGATCTGCTGCTCCCTGTATTCGGCTCTGACCAAGATACCGATGCCAAAGGATATCGCCATGACCGGCGAGATAACCCTGCGGGGCAGAGTGCTGCGCATCGGCGGCATAAAGCAAAAGATGCTGGCTGCCAAAAGAGCCGGCGCGGATGTTTTCATCCTGCCTGCCCAAAATAAGGTCGATATCGATGAGATCGAATCTAATATCAAAAAGGGCATAGCCATTAAATTATTCGATGATATCGATGATGTGATCAACTATGTCTTCTACAAGTCCAGAGAAGATAGCAAATGAAGATAGGTGAGCTTGGCGAGTTTGCCCTGATTCGGCGCATTCGGCAGAAGTTGCTGGGAACAGCAGCGCATAGCCAGCCTATGCCAACCGTTGGCGATGATTGCTCGATCAAGCCACTGCCAGATGGAAAGGTAGCGCTGGCTACCACGGATATGCTCATCGAGGGGCGCCACTTCGTACTGGGGCGCATTACCCCTAGACAGCTCGGCTTCAGGGCTATGATGCTAAACCTGAGCGACATCGCGGCAATGGGTGGTGAGCCAAAATACGCCTTGGTCTCGCTCGGCTTGAGCAAGGATACGCAGCTATCATTCGTAGAGGGCTTATATGATGGCTTTCTGGAGGTAACCTCGATGTATGGTGTCGATATAGACGGCGGAAACATTACATCCTCAGAGCCGGGGATGCTTATCATATCAATAGCAGTTTATGGCATTGCACATAAGGATAAGGTCCTGATGCGAAGCTCAGCCCAGCCGGGGGATGTAATCTTCGTTACCGGCTCGCTGGGGCATTGCGCAGCCATCGAGCTGACCAGGCAAAGCACAGAGATCACCGGCACTGACAGACAGATCATAAATGAATTTTACGCGCATACCCCCAGGATCAAGGAAGGATTGTGCATCGCAGCATCCTGCTCACGAAGCGCCTGCATAGACATCAGCGACGGGCTTTTATCAGATCTCAGGCACATAATCGAGGAAAGCAAAGCAGGCGCAGTTATCAAGATCGAAAAGCTGCCGATATGGGAGCACTGTAATAAAATCGCCCAAGTATTGGGGGAAGATCCGCTTAAGTATGTACTCTCCAGCGGGGATGAATACGAGTTGCTTTTCACCGTTCCCCCTGATGAACTGGCAGAATTTATGAGTAATTATGAATCTTGCTCCAATACGAGGATTACTCCTATAGGAGAGATAACTCCCCAGGGTGAGGGTTTGCGATTGCTTGAAGAGGGCAAACCAGCGGAGCTACCATCGTCTCTAGGATATGATCATCTCCTGTGAAGCAGATGCTAAATCATGGCTTATGTAAGAATAAAAAACGATGCCTCGGAAAAGATAGTCCATCTTAAACATAATATTAGCGTTATCGGCAGGAGCCCGAATGCTGACATCGAGATCCCAGAAACCAATGCATTCGAGCACCACGCAGAGATCATATACCTGAAAGAGAGCGGCGATTATTATCTGAAAGACTGTGCAACCTTTATCGGAACCGTATTCAAGGGAAAAAAGATAAGCGACCCAGTTGTGCTTGGTAACGGAGATTCATTTAACATCGGAAATGTAGAACTGAAATTTTACAAAAAAGGAGCTAAGCCACAGATAGATCGTTTCAAGTATGAATTAGACAAGCAGGAAAAGAAAAGACTGCTCATAGAATCACAATCTCAAAGGAAAAAGATGGGTTTGATCGAATCGGCAGTCAGGGTCTTACTGATGCCGATGTATTTTTTCAGGACAATGGACTTTTCAGCTTCCTTCCATGAGTCGCTCCTGTTTTTTAGCGCGGTATCAGTTGGGCTTGGGCTTATGATTAACTCCCTGTCTCCCAGCTTGCGTAACCAACCAGCAGAGATTTTCTGGATAAGGATATTCACCGACTCCTTCATCTTTGCCATGATAGCGCTGATATTCATGGTCAGTTTCGCGACCACCTGTCATCTATTCGTAATGGTGTTCATGGGAAAAGGAAACCTTAAGGAGACTATCGCTGTTCTATGCTACTCATCAATTTCCCTGCTATTGCTTCGCATTCCCTATTTTGGGGTATTTGGGTTTATTTACTTTTTGGTGCTGGCAGCTACCGGGCTGGGGTTAGTACATAGATTAAGTACCATCACGCAGATTATCACCATGTTGCTGTTGGTCGCTGTACCATTGAGTGCCGTGGAGCTGTTCTTATATTTCGGCTTCAATACGCATATTAGTTGGGACTTGTTTCCCTACCTCTTGAGGCACTTCGAGGGTAAATACGGATTCAATCCCTTCCCCCACTAAAAAGGGAACTTTTAATTTGTGGAGGTGTGATAAAACTTGAGCAACGCAAACAAAGGGGACAAAGGCGAGAGCAAGGTGAGAAACCAGGCATCTATCAAACAGATCGATAGCCAGTACCTCTCAGAAAAGAGCGACCATGAGCTGCTTGAACTAATCGCTGACGGCAACCATCGTGCCTTCGACCAGATCATGGCTAGATACCAAGCTCCCATAATCAATTACCTGAACAGGCTGCTTGGCAACTACGATCGAGCACAGGAGTTAGCACAGGAGACATTCTTGAGGGTCTATAAGACAGCCTACAGATACAAGTTCCTCTCCACCTTCAACGCCTGGATCTACAAGATAGCGACAAACCTGGCTTACAATGAGCTTAGAAGGCGTAAGATCGTTACCTTCCTCCCCTTCCAGATAAAGCCTCAAAACAATGATGAGTCCGATGAGATGATGGTTGAGATTCCAGACGAGGATAACCTTCCTGATGAGAGCCTAGGTCGCCTTCAGACGCAAAAGATCGTCAAAGAAGCACTTCAGAGCTTGCCTAAAAAACACAAAGCGCCACTAATTCTCAGAGATATTCAAGGATTGAGTTATGAAGAGATCGCCGGGGTATTGAACATGCCCCTCGGAACGGTTAAATCTCGGATAAATCGAGCGCGAAACATGCTCAAGAAAAAATTGGAACATCGAATCGAGGATATCCTGTGATGAAATGCGGTTGGGTTAAAAGGAACATCTTCAGATTCCTGGAAGGGCAACTGAAGCCTCAAAAGGAAGCACGGGTAGAGGAGCACCTGCAGGACTGCAAGGACTGCTTTACCTCGTTGAAGGCTGCACAGCTCGTCCTAGAAGCCCTGCAAAACAGCAAGCAAGTGGATGTTCCTATCGATTTCAACCTGTCTGTGAAAAGGAAGATAATTGCCTCCGCCACTGAGCATCCAAGGACTTCCCCTGCAAAAAAGGGCGCCGGGATATGGAATCCTGTACGGGTAGTATCCATCGCAGGAATAATGTTAATGATCCTATTGCTCATCCTGGCAAATCCACTAGGCAATAGTGACCTCAACCTGACCGCTGCCAGGCGGAATAGCAATCAACAGACTTTGATACCCCAAACAGCACAACCAGCACAACAAACACCCATAGATAGCTATCCTATGGCACAGATAGATCATAATATACTCCAGGACGAGAAGAATCTTCAAAGGACTATCCAGAGATTCAAGCAGATTGCCGAGCAATTGGAAAACTCCAAGAACCAGCGTCTAATAATAAATAATCCTTACGACCAGAGGGCAGAGGCTGCCTCCTACAAGTGATCCCAAACAGGGAAAAATCGATCCTAGCAACCTATTTTGCAAAAAGAGTCTATTGCATAATAACCATATTCATATTCATCTTAATAGCGTCCATGTTCTTGCTTTCGGCATGCAATAACCAACCGGAAGCCAGCATTTCCTACTATGATCTAGCAATATACTGTCCTGATGACTCAACCGAATACTATCTGAGTGGCGCTCTTCCCACTAAATGGGCAGATGCAATAAAAAAAATACCGCTTAGGATGAATTATATAGACGATCGCCACATCATCGCTTCTCGGATCAAACAAATCCGCAGCAGGCAGGCACTTTTAGAGTGCATTCAATTTGGTGAACCGTTCACCACCTCGTGCATAATTCTTGTGCAGCCGCTAGCCATGTCGAAAGCGACACTTGGCAAATTGCATGATTTTTTTCAAATGGGCGGTAGGCTGATTGCCTTGGATAACCTGCCGGCTCATGACAGGGATCACAATATCAGCGGTGAAATAAGGCGATTATCCCTTCATATCTGGGGTGTCCTTCCGGATATAAACGGGCATATCGAGGGCGGATTTTCCATGAGCGTGAACCCTGGTGTGCCAGGAAAGGCTTATGCCTTGTCCGAGGTGCGGGATCTCTTTACCGTGCTTTCATGGATCTTCGGAGAAAGCAGGCTCAATCCAACAGGCTAAGCGCAGCCTCCATCACCTCATCGGTCGAGATTGCCTTCATACATTCATGTTCACGATCGCAGTCTCTTTTTTTGCACGGCTGACAATCGATGACACTTGGTTTATGTAGAACTTGTACATTATCCCCTCGTGGGGCTGTTCCAGATGGAATCGTTGGACCGAAGATGACCACCAGGGGGACATTAAGATCGGCGGCTATGTGCATCAAGCCGGAGTCGTTACAAATCAGCAAGCTACAAAGCGATATGATAGAAATGGTCTCTCTAAGGGTCGTTTTTCCAATAAGATCGATCGGCTTGTTTTGGCAAAGCTCAATGATCCTTGTTCCCAGTTCACCCTCCTTTTTGGAACCGAGCAGGATGACCTTTGTATCCTTTTGTTCCGTCAGTCTGCTAGCCACCTCGGCGAAGCGATCGGTTAGCCATCGCTTGGCGGTTCCATAAGCAGCACCGGGGGCGATAGCTATCAGGCGATCTTTATGGTTTACGCCTTTGATATAAAGTAACTCCTTTACCAGCCGAATCTCCAAATCATCCAGCTCCAGGCGGTTTTTTACCTCGATATCTCTGACGCCTATCGGTTCAAGGAGCCTCTGGTAATATTCTATCTCTGAAAGCTCCCTATAATTTGATGCCCGTTCTATCCTGTCAGTAAGCAGCCATCCACGCATATCAACCGCATATCCAATGCGCCTGGGCACTTTCGCTAGCCAAAAAAGAAGCGCAGCCTCAAAGGCATTCTGCAAGCATACAGCGAGATCATAGCCCTCACCCCTTATCCTTCGAGAAAGCCTGATAAGACCAGCCAGCCTTTTGACCCCTTTTTGGGCATCATAGGCGATCAATCGATCCACATAGGAGGTGTAAAAATACAACGGCTGAACATTGGAGCGACAGATCACGGTGATATGGCAGTCTTTAAGATGGCTCTTAAGTGCCCTTATAGTAGGCATCGACATCATTACATCGCCGATCCAGTTGGTGGAGCGCATAACTATCCTGGGACCTTGGGGCAACTCGTTCAGCATGTTTCTTTAAATAGTGTGGTTAAATGACTCTTTCCCCTCAAGCCTCAAGCCTTATTCTTGTTCTTATTGAGTATAGCCTGTATCTCATCCTCGGTTATGGTTATGGTATCAGTATCGTTTGTATCCTCAGTGCTGTCGTCCTTCTTTGCTGATTCCTTGGGGAACTTATCGAAGCGAAATCTATCCTTAAGTTCAGCGAGCTTTCCCTTGTTCCACCTTGAGGTTAGGGCGTAGTGTCCAGCGATCTGCGCCAGGTGTTCAATCTTTTTTGAGTGGCAGATAGGGCAGTTTTGCAGTAGGCTGCGGCTAACCGCATCGCACTTGGGACAGATAGTGAACTCAGGCAAAAAAGCTACTCTTTGGCAGTCGGTCTCCTTGTGTGCCTTTACCAGGATCTCTGCCATCTTCTTTCTTGCGGGTATCTGCTCACCGAGCCAAATATTGCATGTGGCTCCACCGTCAAAGAACTTGTGGTATCTTCCCTCGTATTCGATCTTTGTAAAGGGTTCGATGGGGGCTGAAATATTGAACTGGCTTGAATTTGTGTAATATACAGCCTGTTGGTTTATATCGCCTTTAATTACTTTACTTGCTGCATCTGAAAAGCGCTTCAGGTCTGAAAGTGCCATGCGGTGTGTAACCTTCTCGGAGTGCGCCTGATGGAGGAGAAATTTTATTCCATTGTTTTGGGAGGCTTTTTCGAGCAGATTATTGATATGGGTGAGGATCTTTTCACCCATTGAGATAGCTGCCTCGCCGACATGTAGCTCCTTGCCCAGATGATATTGCACCATCTCGTTCAGCCCGACTACATTTATCAAGCAATAGGTGCGTTCATTGCGCTGGAATCTTTTCCCATCTTTCTTCTCGGCAAAAAATGACAGTGGTTTATCTCCATTATTGATCAGCTTGTTTATAAACTGTCTCTTCGCCTTGTGTGCTTTTATTGCAACATCGACCGTTTGGCTTACGAGCTCGATAAGCTGTGAGGTATTGCCCCTGGCTTTATATGCAATTCGAGGCAGGTTGATGCTCACATTCCCCATGGTGTGGAAGCGCAACTTCCAGGGCTGCATCAGATCCATCAACAAACCAGGATCGTTCTTTATGTCAACCTGCAAGCTCTCCACGGTGCCGATTTTGTCTTTGCGATCAAAGCAAAAGACCACCGTGCCCATCTTGCCCGCCGAGCGACAGGCATGATTCAAGAAATCCATGGCGCCGTGAGTCTTTAGGAAACGATCGGTGATATGCAAAACGATGCGGGGAAAGATGAATGGCTTGCCCATCGAATCCCCTCTTAATAAAAGATCGAATATAGCCCAGGCGAATCTCTGCGCGTCAACCGAGTACTCGAAGTAGGTCTTGCCGGATCCTTTGCCCCCCTTCCCTAAAGCTGGTACATGCTCCAAGTGCGGGGGGATCTCCCAGTAGAGATGAAGCTCGCTGAAGACCGGTCGCCAGGCATGTAATCCAGCAAGGTGCGCAAACTCGTAAAGCAGCGATTGAGCCACCTGATTAAGCTCGCTATCCGGCATCCGCTCCAAAAAGGGTGCCATATAATAATTCACCGCATCCCAAGCAATGGTGCCATAGTAGAACGACTGCAAATAAGAGGTGAAACGAGCCATCTGCGAGATGAGCACAGATGGATGCTTAGCCGGCTTCGCACAATTGAGCGCTCCTGGGATATCCAGCCCAAGTCGCTTCAGGTACTCCAACGATTGCATTGTGCTATAAAACCGATCGATAAAGCCTAAGCCATGAATATGAATATCCCCCTCCTGATGAGCTTTGGATACATTTGGCGGCATTACCTGCTCAAGGGAGTATTCTCGTTTTACCATGTTGGCAATTGCCAGGTCCGAGGTGCCGGGATGTATTCCCCCCAGGGAGCTGGTCGTATGTCCCCGGGTTATGCTATGGTTTACATCTGCCTTGATAATATTGATCTGCTGTATATTCTGCTTTTTTTTCCCCAGCTTGTTTTCCTCCATGACCTGCGCAATTAGACTTAATACCATGCTTTCTTCCACCGAGGCGAGGTTGAGCCTTCGTATCCGTTCCTGCACCTGCTTGAGTATCTTTTCTGCGGTAACCGCATCAAGAGAGGCTTTTTGTTTAAGAAGCGTGATATATCGATGTGAATCCCACAAGCTGGACTCGCCAAGGCTGTTGGTTACCAGTGGGGTAGTAGTTGGATTGTTCTTGCTGTCCTGTTTGAGATTACCCTTATCTGCCATGTTCAAATAAGCCTTGAAACTCTAACAAAGCCCCTCGAATGTTTCAGTTTTTTAATACCCTGTCTTCAAATAATATTAACACCTACATCTCTATTGTCAAATCGAGAATAGATCCCTGCATGCTAAGTGCATGTAAGTAAGGAGTTTTTTATATGTTTTTAGTCGCTAGCACTGTAGTATGAGTTCTTCTCCCATGGAGGTATACTTATCGGCAACCTCCTTGAGTTCCTGGCTGGTATTGTTCTCGAATGCCATGACCTCGACTATGATCCCATAGCTTTGTAGTTTCTTGACCAAGGGCACGAAGTCGCCATCGCCGCTGACCAGGACCACAACATCGAGCTTATCGACCATGGACATGATATCCATTGCCATCTCCATATCCCAGTCCCCCTTTGCAGAGCCGTCGATGCGAGTCTTCAGATCCTTTGATTTGACCTCGTACCCACAGTGCTCCAACAGGGCGATGAAGCTGCTTTGATCAACATCCTGGGTCTGTATTATATAGGCGACAGCGATCGATAACGGGCGCTTTCTCCTCGCCACCTCGAGCAAGAACTGATAGTTCAACTTCCCCTTGTACTGCTTCTTTGCCGCGTAGAACATATTCTGCACATCCACGAAGATACCGCAGCGCATTTGTGATGGATCCTTCACTTTTCGGATTCTATCCACCAGCAGCGTCTTTTCCTTTTGCAGCTTTTCAAGGCAGGTGGCAACCAGATCCTTAGTGCGGTCGATGTTGTTATAAAAATCCTTCTGAATATCTATGATGTCGCTAAGGTGATTGATGGTGTTGACCCTCAGCGAGGCGATTTCCTCCTCTGCCAATGCTATCTTTGAGCTTAGCTGCTCAGTCTGGTCTTTTGCTTTTTTCAATCTGAATAGTTCCCTTTCAAGAGCCTCGATTTGCTTATCTTTCTGCTTCAAGATCTCCTCAAGTTGGGAAATGCGGGCTTGCAGGTCGGGCAGAAGGTCCAGCTTTTTAGCCATCTCCTCCCGCTGTTGGCGCAGCTTCTGGTTCTCCTGGAGAAGACCTTGCTTTTCCTTCTTGGATCGCTGTTTTGCTTGTTTAGTGGAAGTTGAAGTCCTCAGTTTCTCGATCTTGTACTGTGCTTTACGCTCTTTTCTCTTCAATCTTACGATCTCGCGATCCTTCTCCTCGAGCAGCTCTATCAATTGTTGTTTTTCCCTGATAAGAGTGTAATCCTGGAGCAAGTGGTGGGTCTCGTCCGGGAATTCAATATCATCTGCATCTAGTTCATCGTTATCAATACCATCAATTATGGTTATCTTATGATCTATCTCCTGGCTCTGTATCAGTGGGGGGCTTTTTTCACTTTTATTATCGGAGTGCCCTTCCTTGATTTCATACAGGGCATCGACTACCAGGGAGCTGACCTCCTTTCGATTATCGACCAGGATCGACCAGATGAAAGGCGCTTGTTTGAGCCTATTTATAGGATCGGATAGCTTTTCTTCAAGATGGTGCCTGATATCTCTAAGGCGAAGATTAGATACCTCGTTGATCTTATCGCTAGTCGCCCTGGTCAGGGTCTTTATGATCTGGGCGGCGGAGCCGGAATGGACGAAGAATTCGTCAACCAACTCTTTTATAAGTACATGTTTCGGCATCGCCTCGTTGCGGATACCCTTGAATTGAAACTCCAGTTTGTTGGATAGGGCAACGATAGCTTTGCTATCCAGGATGTTGTCTATTAGCCAATATAGATTGTCCTTGTTTAATAGTTTACGGATCTTTTCATATAGTCCGATCTCCATCGAATAAACCATATTCACTACTTTCCCTACAGTTATATTTTACTTGGCACCGAATAGACTCCTATCGGTGGATTCTTTACAGATGAGGGTTGGAATGCAGGATTTTTTATTGCAGTTTTTTGATATCCAAGTGTATTTTCGGCTTGTTTCTCCGCTTCCTCATCATGCCTGGGACGGTCATTTTCTCATAGCGGTCAGATTCTTTATCACCTCCTTACATATATAGGCTTAGCCGTTGTATCATCGATTGTCAAGAAGCAGGCTTTATAAAAATATTCCAATATTATCAACAAGTTAAAAGGTAACGATTGTGCTAGGATGGCAAGTATTTGGCTAAACTATTTCTGAAGCGATATAGCGTCTAATGTCGGTGCGGGTAACGATTCCGCATAGTACATCTCCATTGACTATAGCCAGCCTGCCCACATTGTTCTCGATCAAAACTTCCTGCGCCTTAGTTAGCGATGTATCGGCATCGATTTTTATAAGATCCTTGCGCATGAAGCTCTTCACAGGGGCATGCATCAGGTTGTTGCGCTGTGCCTTGTCAATGTCATCTATGGAGATCAGCCCGATAGGAGTTTGATATTCACAAACGATCAGTCCGGACACATTATGGTCCCGCATCTTGCGGTATGCTTCCAGGCAACTCTCATCGAGGCTCGCCGTATGAACCGGCTGGGACATGATCTCTCTAACCGTGTTGGGGATGCTGAGCGATTCGGAGATATGCTCCACAAGCCTATATTTAAGTCGTTGCAGGTCCCTGTATTTCACCACCGCAGAGCCGGCGCCCTCATGCCCGCCACCGCCAAAGGGAGCTAATATAGCGTTGATATCGATGGCAGCGCTGCGACTCCTGCCTATGATATAAGTGCGGTTGTTGTCTATTGTATGAAACAAGCCGAAGATAGCATCTATCCGCTCCACCTCGCTCAGCTTGCGTATGACAAATGCAAGCCCCTTGATATATTGATCCAGGAATTTAGTCAAAAGAACGACTCGAAAACCCTTGATATTTATCGGATTAAGCTCAGGAAGCAGCGAATAGTATATCCCCCGTTGATCATCATTGAATGCGGGAAGCATGAAGAACCCGACCGTCTTCAGGTTCGCGCCCTGCTCCAGGAGGTATGCGACCGCCTCCGCATCCTCCGGCTTCGTAGTAAGGTACGAGAGCGAGCCGGTATCCATATAAATCCCCAGAGTCATTAAGGTTGCCTCCTCCGGGGTCAGGGCGATCTTGTGTCTTTTGAAGTGCAAAGCGAATATGGTGCAAGTGGAGCCATAATCTCGCATAACCTCATAGCTCCCATGGATACGATCCTGCTCCAAGGGATGGTGGTCGTATATATGAATATCGATATCGGGTATTGCCAGGATATCCCTGAATTGGCGCAGTCGATCCGCGGTATGGGTGTCAACGATGATGGCGCGCGTAACCTTGCTGATATCTATATCGCTCAGTTTGGCGGTCTTGAAGAAATGCTTGTATAGATTGTAGAATTCATCGACACCGGCTGCTAAACTCTGGCTGCGCAGGATTATCGCACCTTTATATATCTTTGAGGCAGCGATCTGAGCGCCAAAGGCGTCAAAGTCCGCATTGGCATGGGTTATTATGACTTCCATGGCTTAGCTCGAATGCCATAAAGGAAATTTTTACATCCAGGTTGCTCAACTTGAGCATGCACTTAAATAATTGTTGCCGATATTGCCATCAGATACTTGAGCCTTCAATGGGGATACTATCGGAAAGCCAATCCATGCAGCGATGTGAGCACCCTATAGGGAGACCCTTCAATAATAGCTCGCTTGAATGAGCCAGTAGCCGGTCCCGATAAGCACAACACCGGTGATATAGAGAACAGGATTGGGATAAAAACAGTAGGGATCATCGTCATAGTATGCCCTTCCCCTGCTAGGTCGCCTTCCAGCATACACCAGGTTATCTGGATTGTGCACGAAGTATGCCAGGCTCTTGGCATCGAGCGAGTCGAGCCGCGCGGCGATCTCTTGAGGTTCCAATCCAAGCTGGGCAAGGTGATAGCCAACCTGGACGCGATTGAGAAGAGCCTGTGTCTCTTCCAAGGCAAGTTCCTTTGACTCAAGCTCTTTCGCCTGCGGGCAAAGTGAGGGAACCATAGCCGCCCGGGAAGTACCCAGGCTGCTTAAGGCAATAAGGGCAATCACTACCGTCAAGCTGAACATGACCTTAGTCGGTCTCATCTTCGCCTCCTTGTCTTTGCTTATTATATTATTGTAAAAAAGCTAGGTTTGCAAATAAAAACTCACGCAAGGACACAAAGACACAAGGAAGATAAGTGCTAGGGAAAAACCTTGTCATTGCTTTCGCTATCGTTAAATAAAGGCTTGGAGCAGGCTTGTTTAATCCAAGTATGAGGCAAGGTTGCGCTTTATTTCTTCGAGGTTGTCTCCACCGAATTTCTCGGCTAACGCATCCGAGATGATCATCGCAGCCATAGCCTCCCCGACAACCGATGCAGCAGGCACAACACAGGTATCAGAGCGGATAGTCGGCGCCACGGCAGGCTGGTCGCTTCGAACATCGACCGACTCCAATCCAGGCGATAAAGTAGGTACCGGTTTTACAAAAGCGCGCAAGGTAATAGGCATCCCGTTGCTTATCCCGCCCTCGATCCCTCCTGCGCGATTGCTGGAACGAGCTGGTAACCTTGCTTTACCTTTTTTAAAAATGCGATCATGGTACTGTCTTCCGCTCAAATGCAGAAGATCGATTATCTCCCCGACCTCGACCGCTTTGATGCCGGGGATGCTTCCCAGCGCATGCATTAGTCGCGCATCCAGTCGCCCATCCCACCGATTATAGGTGCCCAATCCAGGAGGCACGCCATGTATCTGTACGATGAATGCACCGCCAAGCGTGTCCCCAGCAGCCGCAGCCTTATCTATCGCGTCCATCATCAGCGCCGAGGCTCCCGCATCCGGGCAATAAACACTCGAGCTATCCCTTGCTGAGATAATCGCATCGATGGTGCCCGGCATATTACCAGACTTTATGCTCCCGATCCGTGTTGTGTGGCTGAATATCGTTATATCAAGATGATTTAATAGCTGCTTCAGTGCAGCGCCTACTGCCACGCGTGCAGCGGTCTCCCTACCACCGGAGCGCTCGGCTGCAACGGTTACATCGCTATGCCCGTATTTCAGATAACCGGTGAGGTCTGCATGTCCGGGGCGGGGCACAAAACTTCCCTTCGGTTTATAGTCTGAGGGATCGCCGGGATGGTTTTTTATAATTATGGCAAGTGGCGCCCCGGTCGAGATACCGTCCTTGACTCCGCCAATTATGCTTGCCCTATCAGGCTCACTTGAGCAGCGACTGCTTCTGCCATAACATGCCTTGCGCCTACCTAGCTCCCGGTCGATCAGGTTCACATCCAATCTCACACCAGCAGGGAAGCCCTCGCAGATGCCGATTATAGCTTCGCCATGCGATTCACCAGCGCTTATGAACCTTATCAATCCTATATCGTCCTTAGCTTGAAATTGTAAAGTCCCTTGGGTTTATCATGGCATTATATCTTCCCATTTTACCAACCTAAGCTCGATTACTCGGCGCCTCAGCTCGCCTATAATACTAGCTCTTATCGTGTCATAAATCGAGGATGATTTGGACTCGAATCGGGAGCTGAACAATCTATCGAGCCGGGATAGCATATACCTATCTGGTCGCTTATCGCTTTTTTTCAGGTATTCTAAAGCCCAATGGATAGGGGTAAGTTGCAGGGAGCCGTGTTGCAGCAGCGATCCTCGAAGCACCTTCTGAGCACTGCCAAGTATCTTATTGCCTCGGTGAATAAGCTCTCCGTGCTGGCTCATCTCGAAGCAGTCGAACAGCAAGCCTTTGCCATCATGAAGCTCTATATCATCCACCTTGAATCCGCAGGCTTTCAAGGCATCAGCGATCAAACCATGAACCTGGCGAAATATGGTAGTTGTATTCCTTCGGCTGTTATCGGATATGGGCACCACCATGGAATATGTGAGATCTCGATAATGCAGCACGCAGCCTCCGCCAGTGATACGACTTACATAACCGATATTCCATCGAGATAGACGCTCAAAATCGAGCACCTTCTCCGCCTTGAAAGATCTCCCTAGCGAAACGGTCGGCATCGACCAGGTATAAAACCGAACAGTTGGAAGCAGCCTGCCTTCCTCCATGGCTACAAGCAGCCTATTATCCCGTTCCATGTTCTCGCTTGCACCCAGGTCCGGATCTTGAATCACCTGCCATATCTCATGTCCTAAAAAGTGTCCCATGTCTTTCTTGTCTGTAAACCTGATGGTCCTATCAAACGATTGGCGTAAAAAGCTGTCACGATACAAAGCCCAAGCAGGCTGATGAAGCTACCGAGCCTGAAATCGAACGGCTCAAAGCTGAAAAGATAATTGCGTTCGCCACCAGGATGATCGATATCGTAGTAGATCTTTCCATCAAAGGGCAAAACCATCTTCTCATCTCCAAGACTCACCGTCCAACCAGGATAGTTAACCAAAGATACCCTGAGAATGCCGTTACCATGGTTTGTTTTTACCAGAAACCGATTGGGATTTAATCGCTTGAAACCGGCTCCTGCTGCCATGTTTCCCGTGCTATCTATAAACCGAGACATTGGATGATAGCTCATAATCTGGTAGATCAAAGCCCTTGTCCCCATGTAAACCGGGCGAAAGCCTGGCTGCTCTATCACCTGGTCGATTATCAGGTACCTGGCAGCCAGCTCGCCGTATTGAGGGGACGGGACCGTTACGATCACCGAGTCCCTGAAGATGCCTAGCGATCCCTCGATGCGGTTGATGAATTGCTGGTAGTGCGCCAAGATCATGGGGTCGTTTCCGCCATTAACATTCTCATAGCCTGCCACCATGCCGTAGTTGAGAAATTGAACCCCCCCGAAGGAGGTGATTATCCTGTGGGGTACAGGATCGTTTGCGCAGAAATCGATGTACTCATCAGCCCAAAAGTAATCATCAAGCTCAACCGAACGGATGAAGTTCCTATCAAAAACATAAAGCTCTGCCACCAGGGCAAGAATAATCAATATACCCGGCAAAGCCCTGGACACCAGTTTGAAGTGATGGAATATCCAGATCGAAATAAAAAGAAAAAAACCGATCATAACCTCTATCGCTAAAGCATTGATGGATACTGAATTCAGGGGTTGAATGACCTGGGCTAATCCCTCTTTTCCCTTGAGAATAGTATGAGGGGCAATAAGAATGATAGCGAGGCTCAAAAGGCTGAGAGCTATCCAGCCAAAGGCTATAAATCGCATCCTGCCCTTGTTATCGGATTCGATGAAGCGTGCTAATCCCCAGCCAGCCAGAACGCTAAACGAGAAGAATGTGATCACAAGAATTCTCGCCGGAGCCCTGAACAAAGCGAGTCCGGGCAGGATGGTGCAAAAAAAAGAATATATCGCAGTATGACTTCCCATTGCTAATAATAATGAGATAAGAGAGGCAACCCAGAAGAACCTGATGTTCTTGGTAATCCTGAGCCAAGGTATCGTAAGGATGACAAGAAGCAGCGGTACCCACCCGCAAAATAGCGCAACCTCCCAGAACGATTCCTCCAGCAACCAAGGCACCTCGCCTATCCCACCAAATATGTATGGCGTAAGCAAGGATACCAGCATCCTGGCATCCAAAGAATTGGTGACGAAATATGTCATATCTTCATGATGGAAGCGAGCCACCTTGGACAACATGTTTACAGTAGGGATAAGCTGCGCGGAGCCGAGGATCAAAAATAAGCTAAAGGCTATGGAGAGAGCTACAATGGTGCCGCTTAAATGATCAATGAAACCTTTGCCATTTCTGCCAGTGCCCCATACAGCATAAACGATAAGAAGCAAAACAAGATAATAGAAGTACTGAGGGTGTCCAGCAAAGAGCGCAATTGTGATAATAGCTCCGCTAGCCAAAGAGTAACAGATGCTTCGACCCATAATTGCTTTTGATACCGCCCACAAAGCCAGGGGCATTAAAGTCATGACTCCCAATGGTGTATGGTGCCCAGCAAAGATATGCAGGGTGGAGTTACCGCAAAATATGAAAACGCACCCAGAGAAAAATGAGGGTAGGAGACCGAGCCTAAGCTGCTGGCAGAATAGAAACATGAACCAACTACACAAAACCAGTGAGACAAGGATATATAGATCCAGAGCCTCTTTCCCCAATATCAGCCACAACCAGTTTACGGGGTAAAAGATTGCTGATTGTAGTGATGCTAGATTGGGGGTTCCGCTGTATATATGAGGATTCCAAAGCGGGATGATGCCCTTGGCGAGCCATCCGAAGGAGAAAGCCCTTAATGGGTACACAAAGGTTATGGTATCGCTTCCGAACAGGTTCTCATGGGGAGTGAACGCAGGGGCATAGTAGATAGATACAAGTGCAAGGTAAAGGAGAAGGAAAGATACACTGACCAGGATTCCCTTCAAACGCACCTTAAATTCAAGTATGCCATTAGGCGCATTGTTCTACAACCCTTAAGTTGGAAGGGGAACCTTTTAGTGGAAGGGGAAAAAAGTAAACGGCAGAGTCAGCCTAACTTGCCAGACTCTGCCGTGTTTGATCGTTGATTAGTCGATCGCCGGCATCTCTATAGTACCAACAACACCTCCGATGTTAGAACCACGGATAACACCAGTCTCATCAATGTAGAAGGAACGAACACCGGTTGACTTGAAGGATACAGGCCAAGCCGCTGCCGACCATGCCCAGGAGGAACCCTGGATGGTGTTACCGCTAACGAGGGTGAAGGTATAGCCGGCTTTTAGACCGCCACCTAGCTTCGGATCGATATAACCGACCGGTGAGCAGGGCGCCCCTGTGTACAGGTTCTGTAGTGAGTTTGTGTAGGTGTGTGGGTTGCAGTTGTTGTTATAGTCAGTCTGCCCGGAAGCTATTGTCTTACAACCACCGGCTGCTGCAGCCTCGTTCGCTGACATCCTTGACCTCAGCAAACTCGGGATGGCTATAGCGGCAATGATTCCGATAATTGCCACGACGATCAAAAGCTCGATTAGTGTGAAACCGCTATCACCTTTTCTAGGTAGATTCACTTAGTTTCACCTCCTTTCATGATTTTAATCTCTTCATTATTTCAATATTCATCTCTACGCTAATCTAATAGTGCAATATCTATGCCAGAGTATCCAATACACGATGATCCCTGAACTAGATTTATTTAGCATACATTTACCTGCCTGTTGTAAATCCAAAAGCAAGACCCATTCACTACTAGGATCTTACTCCGGTAGATCTTGATTGACAATTATTGGCATAAACTGCAATCTATATGAGACAGATGAGGATGTTATTGCCTAACCTTCGTCTTGCCAAAGAGCCATCGAATAAAACCTTTAATTTCACCCCTTCATCAGCATAAACAATATTATGAAAGGCTTTTCCAAATGTCAAGCCCCAAAAAAATAAAATGAAGATGATGATATTGTTGTCATAGAGGCGAGCTTTAGTATATCATATATTTATCATGCAATATAGGCATTTTATGGTTTCACTGGTAACCTTAGCGATGTTTTTTATCGCAAAAAACGCAATCGCTATCGAAGAGATCTACGATTGTTATACCGCAGATGGTGTCCGGCAGACTCTAACCAGACAAAAACCACCCGAAATCAATTCTATTCGAGAGCCGGTGATACTCTGTCATGGCTTCGATTCCAACCGTTTCACCTGGGATCTACAGCCGGGAAGTAGCCTGGAGGATTACCTTGCTTACGACTCATTCGACAATTCGAGCATCTGGCAATATCTTCACTGCCAGCTATAACAAGAGCGATAGTTAATCCTGATAATACAAGGAGACCTATAAAGATGGCTAATAAAGATAATTCGAGGTCCTTACTTCCAGTAGCCATTATCACCTTGGCGCTATTGGGCAGCGCTAATGGAAACCAAGTTGGGCTAGGCGGGTACTGGGATTCCTATCTGACAGCCGGCGGTGGTGGAGAGCTTCAGATGATCGCTTATGCACCCGGTGATTGTGAGCACCTTGAGATATACTTTCAGGGACTACCTACCGGTGTTTGCCTGAATGATGATGGCGCCAGTGGAGACCTCGGAGCTGGCGATTATATCTATGGACTCCAGGTACCCATACAAGCACCTGCTCCAAGCGGTGCATATCTACTTGAGCTGTTATGCAAAGATGCATCGCCGGGGAGCATTCCATCATGGCCACTGTTATTGATTCCCGAATCGACGGAGCCGACCGCTACTCCTACCCCAAGTGGGCAGCCTACACCTACCCCAACCGGCACCTACAGGCTGCCCCCCTGGCCGGAGTGGGTACATCGCCACTGGGTCTGGGAGAATGTTAGCACTACTGATGATACTAAAGCCCTGGTACAGGGATACATAGATAGGGACATTCCGGTTGGGGCGGTGATCATAGATGCCCCGTGGGAGACCTGCTATAACAACTTTGAGTGGGATGAACAGCGATATCCCGGTCCCCAGGAACTGATCGACTGGATGCACCAAAGGGAGATCAGGGTCTTTATCTGGATAACCTCGATGATCAACCAAGAGTGCGAGATCTACGCTTACGCCAAGAGCAGGGGATATCTGCTGAATGACGGCAAGACAGCGCCTTGGTGGCACGGAGATGGCGCCTTTCTCGACTACACTAATCCAGATGCGGTCGAGTGGTGGCATGGACTGATGGACCCGATACTCGATATGGGTATTGATGGCTGGAAGTGTGATGGGAACGATCCCTTGATTGCGCTATTGGGCAATCCCACAGGATACGGCGGCTCCATAACCGTGCCCGAATATAGCGCAATGTACTACGGCGATTTCTTTCACTATACCAGGGAGCGGCTGGGCAATGACCGCGTTATCACCTCGCGCCCAGTCGATTGCTACGAGGGCTTAGCTTGCTACAATTTCACCCCCAGGGAGATCGCCCTTGCCTGCTGGGTGGGGGATCAAGACCCCGACTGGCGCGGATTACAGCTCGCAATGCGCAACATGTTCAAGTCCACAAACTACAACCATGTCAACATGGGTTCCGACATTGGAGGTTTCCGGGGCAGTGGCTTGAGAGATAAGGAGGTCATGATACGTTGGACGCAAATGGGAGCTTTCTGCCCGATAATGGAAAACGGTGGTGGTGGAGAGCACAGACCCTGGAAATATGACCAGGAGACACTCGATATTTACCGCGACTTCGTCAACCTGCACCACTCGCTTATACCCTATTTCTACAGCCAGGGCGCAAAGGCTTACTTCGAGAACTACTCGGTCATGCAGCCATACAACTGGATACTCAAGCAATATTTTCTGGGTGAGAGCCTCCTGGTAGCACCGCTGATAACCGCAGGCGGCGTAACAATGATAAAATTCCCCAGCAGCGACAACTGGATAGACTTCTTCACCGAGGAGTTCTATCGCGGCGGCAACCAGGTGGAGTATAACTGCCCGCTAGAGCGCTTCCCGGTCTTCATCAAGGAGGGAGCGATCATACCCATGTATGAGGATGTCCACTCAACCGCAGCCGACAATCCCATAACCTTCCATGTCTATCCCAAGGCAGGCTGCAACAGCTTCCGCATCTATGGCAAGAGCGATCATGGATTCATGTTCACCTATAGCCTCGATGATAACGCCTTGATTTTCGAGATTTCTCCGACCAACAGACCGATACGCATCGCCGTGCACCTCAAGGCTTATGATGGAGAACTCAACAGGCAGACACTTATTGAGAGATCCCTGGAGGCAAAAAATGGCTGGCATTATGATAGCGCGTCCCGGATCCTCAAGAGTCCATTATTGGAGCCAAAAAAGGGATTGAGGTTGGCGATCCGATAAGGGGGAGCTTACAGGAGATCCTCTATCATGGCGCTGATTGCTTCCAGGTCGAAATCCTCCTGGCGGTGGCGGATAACAAGATCGCGGTCGAGCACCAGGTTCAAGGGGACATTATTGCCCTCGTACAGGAACCAGACCGCATGATCCGAGTCCCCCAGAACCAGATAAGTCAACCCGTAGGTCTGTATCCAGGCGTTTAGGTCCTCAGCATCAGGATCCGCGCCGAAGTAATCCTCTATCAGGACGGAGATAGCGACAAATCCGCTCTCTCTGTAAGTCTGCCAGAGGTTTTCGATAAGCGGCGCCTCCTCCTGGCAGGGGATACACCACATCGCTGACAGGTTGAGCAGGATGACATTCCCCTCGTACTGATGTAGGGTATGCATTACGCCATCTGCATCGGTAGCGCTGAAATCGGCTGCTCTGTCGCCGACATGGACGCCGGTAGGTGAAGGAGATGGCGTGCCTGTTGCAGGCGTATTGGTAGGCGTGGGGGTAGCGGTTGGATTGTTGTCTGACGAAGAATCCCCGCTGCAGCCGATGATTCCTATCAGGGCTACAGCGAGGATTGCGATTAAACCTCTAAAGCTCAACTGCTAGCAGTCTTTAGCTGGCTTTTTCTAGTTAATGGTTAGATAGGGCCACATGTCGCTCGTGTTGCCGTCAACATCGGTTGCGACTACCTCGAGCAGATACTGTCCGGCAGGCAGAGTCTCGGGCGGGACATCCATGTGGAATCCATAGACGCCATCGCCGGCTGCGAAATCACCGGACTGACCATTGTCCAGGAGTAGAAGCTCGGTCGGCTGTCCGCCGAAGTAAACGCGAACTTCCCTAATCTCTGTGTTCTGCGGTCCGTCGGGGTCTGTTACATAGACGATAAAGCGGAGGTATCCGCCCTCGCTCCAGCTTACCTGGGTGTCCCAGTAACCGCCGACATAGATGAACGGACGATTCGGTCCCTTTGCATCACCCTTGACGCTAACCTTCTCAGCATTGTTCCAGATGAACTGCTGAGCCAGTTGCTCAAAGGAGACGCTGTTCTGATCCACATTCTTGGCTATGGAGGCTATGTAAGCCATTACATTGCTTGCCGGGGCGGTAAAGTCCTTCTCGACAGCAAAAGCCATTCCTGTGCTCAGAATAAGTAGGGCAAAAGTGAGAACCATGGTTTTCTTCATTTTCCTACTATCCTCCTTAAGAAAGATTTAAAAGTTCTCCTTGTCAACACCTCTTGAAAGCTCTGGAGATCCAAAGCCCTTCGAGGATTATTTCCTTTTACTTCCATTAGCTAACCTATAGCTTATCGCTTTCAACCCGTCAAGTCAAGGAAAAAGTTGGATTTTCCCTCCTTGCAGGATCTTTTTATCTCTCGGTAACTATTAAAGCATATCCAAAAAGTTATGTCAAGCGTTTTTCAGCACCAATTACTCGACTAAAATCGCTTCGGATAGGACCTATCTTTTCAAGGATCAATACTGTATTTACCAACCTACTATAACATATAAAACAAAAAAAGAAAACATGCAAACGCCAGATCAAGGGCGATATTACTCCAACAAATTCATATTCAAATCCTTTACCCCTATATTATGGTCGATATTCCCCTCAGAATCAGTCTTTATTATAAAAGCACACCCACCATTGAAGCTAGTCCTTCCAGCGATGATATAACCACCATCAGGAGTGTTTTTCACACAATGTCCTATATCCTGGTAGTTATTATAATCGAATAGTTTTCCCCATACTGCTTCGCCATTGGCATCGGTCTTAATGAGAAAAACATCCTGGGTTTCAGAGAATGAAGTAGACCAACCGGTTAAAATGAATCCATTATTATTTATTATGTCAACATAATATCCACAATCATGAAATGCGCCCCCCATAGTTTTCTGCCATACAATTTCACCATTATGATTAGTTTTTACAAGAAATATATCTCTTATGCTAACCCCGAAGGAACTTGTATGTCCGATACATATAAATCCATCATCATTCGTATATTTTAGACTTCTTCCCCAATCAATTGAAATCCCTCCAAAGGTTCTCTGCCACAACTTGTTGCCATTCTGTTCGCACCTCACTAAATAGAAATCTTGGGAGCCTTGCCCATAAGAGGTCGTAAAGCCAATAGCAACAAAATCATCATTAGGAATCTGAATTACTTCATAAAAGCATTCGGTATCTGAGCCGCCATAATTCTTATTGAAAACAAGATCTCCAGAATGACTAAGTTTGATCAAACAAGCGTTCGAAGGATTATTAACATTTCCACTAACCAAGTATCCCATATCGCTCGTCTGGATTATTCCGTAAGCCTTATCCCACTCCGCTCCCCCGATAGTTTTATTCCACTGCATATTGCCCTGGTTGTCGGTTTTTATTACCCAGATATCACTTTGACCAGCGCCGTAGGAACGAGTATATCCTGCTATTGCATAACCGCCATCCTGCGTCTGTATAATTGAATATCCCTCATCATTTCCGCTTCCCCCGTAAGCACGATTCCACTGCACATTTCCCGAAGCGTCCAGTTTTATCACCCATACATCTGTATTCCCCGATATTCCCGTATAGCCTGCAACTATATAACCGCCATCGTTTGTACATGCCACAGAGTATGCCCCATCATTGCTGCCCACACCCCCGATAACCTTTATCCATTTCTGACTAGTAGGCGGTTGGGTAAATGTCGCAGTTGGTGTGTTGGTTGGGATCTCTGTACTGGTTCCAGTTGGAGTAGATGTCGGGGCGAGATGTATAGTTGGGGTGCTAGTCGGTGTGCTCGAATGGACTGGGGTACTGGTGGGAATAAAGGTCGGGGTGATTGTCGCAGTAGGTGTACGGCTCGGGGTGATTGTCGCAGTTGGTGTCGAGGTTCGCGTCATAGTTGCAGAAGGCGTGCTGGTTGCAGTTGGAGTCGGTGTCCTTGTCCAAGTGGCTGTATTGGTCGGTGTATGGGGATAAAGCAGCATCCTCGGAGCCTGAACTACTCCATCTTGTGGAACATGGATCCTGGGTATTGCTGCATTGGTATAACCACGATACATATAAGCGCTGAGCCGATATTCACCCTCTGGAATGTCATCGAAGCTGTAAACCCCATAATAGTTAGTTACAGTGCTTCTGATAAACGCTGCTCCGAGAAAGCTTTGAGCGATTAATATTATCGATATTGGAAGATAAAATCTCTTTCGCTCGGTGCGTAAGATCAATATACTCAATGCGATCAATAGCATTAAAATCCCCACCCAACCGAGAGTGGGTACAAAGTCGAGATCTGCAATGGTTACGCAGATCCCGGCATGATTTATTTCATCTATAAGGTAAGCGCTGCCTTGAACATCGGCTGCATCAACGGTAGCAACTTGATGAAATACAAAGAGTAATACCACTGACACCAATGTTATTTTACGAAATCTCATAAACACATTATAGTACTTATACTTATTATCATCAAAAGATAGCAAGGACTACAATTGATTACTGTTTTGATTGCTTTCCTAGTGATAATGCACTTTCGCGTGTGATAATTTTCAATCCTAAACTGTCATTACGAGTTCCACACCGGCTTGCGCTGGGCTTAATAATAAGAATCACTCCTTAGAGGTTACTCCTAACATTAACCATTTCACAAAGGAGCAAGGTAGCGCTGACGATGTCAGCGCTACCGAGTTGTCCCGATTTTTCTTAAAAAATCGGGACTCCGCTCGGGCTGACAGGGTTTGTTGTTTGCGGCTACGGGGACTTAGTTTATTTCGTAATCCTTTATCTTGTACATGAGTGATCTATGGGATATGCCGAGCAGCCGGGCAGCCCTGGTGCGGTTTCCTTCGGTCTTTCGGAGGGCGCGCAAGATCATCTGTTTCTCTACTGTGCTGGTAACATCTACCAGCACCTTCTTCAGGTTATAATAACTCTCGGGAATGGAGACGGTTATCTTTTTTTGCATCTCAGTTATATGAAGGGGGAGATCTCTTGGTGTGATGCTGCTTCCATCGGCAAGCACCACTGCCCTCTCTATGGCATTCTCCAGCTCGCGCACATTGCCCGGCCACTGGTAGTCCATTACCATCTCAAGCGCTTCCTTGGAAAAGTCAAGCAAGGGGCGATTATTCTCGCGGCAGTATTTCTCTATAAAATGCTTCACCAGAAGAGGTATATCCTCCTTGCGGGCACGCAGCGGGGGGATATGAATAGATACCACATTCAGCCTGTAGTACAAGCCTTCCCTGAAGGTGCCACGGGTAACCTCCTCACTCAGGTCTTTCTCCGTAGAGGCTATCACTCTTACATCGATATTGATCATCTCGTTACCACCCACACGCCTGACCTCACCTTCCTGAAGCACCCGTAAAAGCTTAACCTGAGATGATGGACATAGCTCTCCCACCTCATCGAGCAGCAGCGTGCCACCATTCGCCTCCTCGAATAGACCACGCTTGGTTACTATAGCACCAGAGAAGGCACCCTTAACATGACCGAATAGCTCGCTCTCCAACAGATCGCCTGGAAGAGCACCGCAGTTGATAGCCAAAAACCTTTTATTAGAACGAGATGAGTGGTAGTGGATGGCTCTGGCTACAAGCTCCTTACCTGTACCGCTTTCACCGCTGATGAGCACTGTGCTCTTGTAGCGGGCTACACGCAACACCTTGCAGTAGATCTCTTGCATTAGGGAGCTTTTGCCGATGATATTATCCAAGCCGTACCTTCTTTGGAATTCCTCATTGAGACTCTCGAAGTCCTTGCTTAGATTGCGCTGTTCAAGCGCCTTAAAAACCCTATGCAGCATCTCCTTAGCATTGATCGGCTTGGAGAAGTAGTCGTAAGCTCCAGATCGGATCGCCTCGATAGCCGTCTCCAGGCTGCCAAAGGCGGTCATCAATATAACCGTTGGCGCATTGGGGAGCTTCTTTAGCTCATTCAGCACCTTGAAGCCATCCATCTCTGACATACGAATATCGCAGATCACCAGATCATAAGTATTGTATGAGGCTTTCTTTATCGCCTCTACCCCACCTGAGGCTACATCGACCAGGAAGTTCTCCTTGCTCAGGATGACCGAGAGAACCCTTCGAATCGACTCCTCATCATCGACTACCAGTATCCTTTCACCGCCAGCCTTTTGGGTTCTGTGATCCTTTTCGCTCATATATATTTATTATATACATATTTTCACTCTACATCCATTGACAATTTTTCCAGCCTTGAAGAATTTATCCAGCAGGAATTGATAATATTATTAATAATTTCTGAAATAGGATAAAAGAATCTCCTTCATGGCAGCAACCTCTTTGCACTTGTATAAATCGTTACGCAGCCTCGATGCGCCGGTTAATCCCTTGAAATAACCCTTGACATGATACTTGAAGCGCCCGGCTACCCGGTATTTTATATGCTGTTCCAATAGCTCAAGATGCCTGAGAACCACCCGCAACCGCTCCCGTAACCCAGCATTTACTACCGGGCATGTTCCACCGCTTTCAAGCAGCTCGATGGTCTGGTTGAATATCCACGGATTTCCGATGGCTCCGCGTGCGATCATGACCCCGTCGCAGCCGGTCTCTTTGAGCATTCGCTGCACATCCTGGGGAGTAAAAAGGTCGCCGCTACCGATCACCGGAATACTAAGAGCCTCCTTGAATTCGCCTATCAGGCTCCAGTCAGCCTTGCCACCGAAGCCCTGCTTTTTCGTGCGGGGATGTAGAGCTACGCCAGCGATGCCAAGGCGCTGCGCTTCTGTGCAAATCGACAGCCCGTTTATCGTGTCCTCATCCCATCCGCTGCGCAGCTTGATAGTAACTGGCAGCTTTACCGCCTCCACTACGGCATGAACTATCTCAAGCGCTAGCTTCGGTTCCCTTAGAAGAGCAGCGCCACAGCCCTTGCCTGCAATGCGCTTAGCTGGACACCCCATGTTGATATCGATCCCATTGAAGCCAGCCTCTTCCAAAACAAGCGCAGCTTTGAAAAAAGATCCCGGCTCTCTGCCTGATAACTGAGCGATAACAATACCCTCGCCATCAGCTCGCTCAATTCTCGCCATGGTAGCCGGAACCCTCCTGCTTAGGGCAACCGCGTTTATCATCTCGGTATAGGTGGCTCCCGCGCCGAACTCGAAGCAAAGTAATCGAAAGGGAGCATTGGTTATCCCATCCATCGGTGCCAGGAGGATATTGTTCTTAAGTGTGCAGGTACTCAACTGTAAAGGCTGAAGAAGACTCAACAACCGCCTCCTACCTGGATCTTTCCCTTTCTTGTTATGAGCCGAGAGACCAAGAAGAATAAGGATATAAATCCCAACATGACCATTAACAAAGGAATGACTAAAAATGCATATAATAACAGACCTACTCCCCTGGCAAATCCAATCAAGGCGAGCAAGAACCCCCCTTTCAGTGAGCTGAGGCTGCCGCTACCGCCAACATAAGGCGCAAGCAGCAAATTCAACAATCGCGCTGAGATATCGAGGAAAAACCTAGAAAGCCTTGCCAGCGGGATCGCAAAACCTGCAAGCCATCCAGGCATCCGCCGTTTACCATAGATCACCTCGAGCAGGTAATCTCGCAGCCGGCGATATCGATGGCGTATAAAGTAGTAAAATTGCGAGGCAAAGAAACTATAGGGCCTTGGTCGAATGCTACAAGCCTCGCCTCTTGCGTTGAGCAGGGAGACCTTGCACAGGTTGAGTAACCTGAGCCACAAGAATACGCTGAAATATGCGGTGGGGACTAGTATCCACCCGCTGGTTTTGAAGCGAGCTACCCTTGTTGCATCTTGGGGAGCATAGGATCGCTCGATAACCCAACCATCATGGCTTCTTTTTACCCAGGCTATGGAATCAGCAGTAACCTCAAGCATGGCGAGGTTCTGTAATGTTGCGGCATCGAAAGGTTGAAGCACAAAAAAATAAGTGAAAATCCGATATGCAAGCCGATGTTTATAGGTTCGTTGCCTCATGACCTTCCTGATTCAAGGTAATGCTTTACCGCCAACCTGGTGCCCTGCTCAAGAGTCATCTTGGGCTTATAGCCAAGCTCATTTTTCGCCCTTTCAATGCTGTAAGCCTTGTTGCGAATGAAGAACCCCAGTTTCCTTGAGTCAAAGGGCATCTCACGGCAGAGCACCCTGCTTGCTGCATCGAAGATCAAAGCAGCGGGTGATGCGATGAACCCAGGCAGCTTGAGCTTTGGATACGCCACCCCCAGAGCATCAGCTATAATACTGCAAAGCCTATTTTTTGATATCACCTCATTGCCGCCTATATTATAAATGCCTTTAGCTCCATCGAGTGTAGCAGCTAAATATAAACCCTCTGCCAAGTCCGAGACATAGACCGGATGCTCGTTGGTCATGCCGCTTCCCACCATGAGGAAGCGCTTTTTAGCTATAGCATCGATCAGCTTGCCGGTCCTGTTATCGCCGGGTCCATAGACCCAAGTGGGGCGCACAACGACCAGCTTTTCGGATGGGATGATGCTTCTGGCTTCTTGTTCGCCCTGAAGCTTGCTGCGCTCGTAGTCATCGGTCGGCTTTGGCGGATAGCTTTCATCAGGGACTTCATCCTTGATATCACCATAAACGCCGACTGTGCTAACATAAACGAATCTGCGCAGCCTCTTCGAGGTAACTGCCTCAGCGGCGATGTTCTTTGTGCCGGCGACATTTACCTTATGATAGGTCGCGGCGTCTATATTCGCTGAGCCGATTATCGCTGCGCAGTGGATGAATGTATCGATATCATCGGCAATGCCGCTCAGTGAATACGGATCGGTGATATCTCCGGTGAAAAGTTCGACCCTGGGATCCTGGCGCATCGATTCGAGCTTACCTGCATCGCGCACCAGCAGCCGGAGCAGCTCTATTGAGCTATCCTTCTGGCAGCGGACTGCCAGATGCCAGCCAACGAATCCGCTAGCACCGGTAATAAGTACCTTTTTCATCACATGTATTGTCCTTCCCGCCGGTATCACGGTATCACGGTATCACGGTATCACGGTATCACGGTATCACGGTATCACGGTATCACGGTACCACTTCCTTGAGGATCTTTATCAGCCTTCGATCCAGCATCGAGTGCCGCTTTATCACGCTGCTTCTCGATAAAGAAAGGTATATCGCCTTTTTCTGTCCAATGATAACCACCAGCTTTCTCGCCCTGGTTATTGCCGTGTAGAGTAAATTCCTTTGCAGCATCATGTAATGTGAGACAGTGTATGGCACCACCACGGCTGGGTATTCGCTTCCTTGGGACTTATGGACAGTTATCGCATAAGCCAGGGTTAGCTGATCGAGATCATAGCGGTCGTAGGTTACCTTTCTGCCATAGAAGTTGACCGAGATCTCGCTGTATTCGTTGTCTATCTCGGCGATGAATCCTATGTCTCCGTTGAAGACATCCTTATCGTAATTATTTTGCAGTTGCATGACCCGGTCCCCTGGTCGGTAGTTGAAGCCAAAGGCGTTTATCGATTCTCCCTTTTTCGGATTTATCTTTTCTTGCAATCGTTGGTTCAGATTGTGGGTTCCCAGTAATCCTTTGTGCATGGGAGTTATCACCTGGATCTGGTGGGGGAGTATGCCGTAGCGTTCCGGGATACGTTTTGAGACCAAGAACTCTATCATCCCGACTATATGATCCATTTTCTCGTCCTCGATGAAATAGAAGTCGTTTTTCTTAGCCTTATCCGGTTTGGGTATAATGGGGAATTCGCCATTATTTATCTTGTGGGCATTCAGCACGATCAGGCTGCGTTTTGCCTGGCGGAAGATCTGATCCAGCTTAGTCGTAGGTATAGCATTGGAGTATATAAGGTCTCGAATGACATTCCCGGCGCCGACCGAGGGCAATTGATCCATGTCTCCGACCATGATCAGCGATGCAGTTGGGTGGATCGCCTTGAGCAAGTGATGAAACAACAGGATATCGATCATGGAGACCTCATCTAGGATCAATAGCTTCGCCTTCAGGGGATGATCCTGGTTGTATCTAAAAGTGCCGGTAGAAGGCTCAAAGCCTAAAAGGCGGTGAATGGTTACCGCCTTATGTCCAGTAGTCTCCGACATGCGCTTGGCTGCCCTGCCGGTTGGGGCTGCCAGCAAAATACGCAAGCCGAGCTTGGAGAATATGGATATGATGCAACGAATGATGGTCGTCTTGCCGGTGCCGGGTCCGCCAGTCAGGATCATCACCTTGTTTTCGATTGCCATGCGAATTGCTTGCTTCTGCTTGTCAGCGAGCTGTATATTATGCTGTTTTTCCACCCAGTCGATGGCTCGGGCCATATCGATCTCTCTTATACTTCGCGGGGTATTTATCAGTCTTGCGAGGTTTTGCGCAGCCATATTCTCTGCATAGTGATAACCTTTCAGATATACGATCACGCTTCCTTTTTTGGTCTCCTCCAGCACCACCAGGTCTTGCTTCGCTGCCTCCTGGAGAGCATCGAGAATTATCGGCTCATCAAGCTCAAGCAGTTCTTTTGCCTTTGCGAGAAGCTCTGCTTGTGGCATCATAGTATGTCCATCAGCGGCTGCATCATTCAGGCAGTGCACCAGGGCTGCCTTGATCCTATCTGGTGAATCCTGGCTCAAGCCGAGCTTGGCTGCGATGGAGTCGGCTATCTTGAAGCCGATCCCCTTGATATCTACTGCAAGCTGATATGGGTTAGCTTTCACGAGACTTATGGAGTCTGCGCCGTATTTCTTGAAGATCTTCATCGCCAGGCTGGAGCCGATGTTCACAGAGTACAAAAAAAGCATGATGTCTCGGATCGCCCTCTGCTGCCTCCATGCCTCTATTATCGCATGGTAGCGCTTCTGACCGATCCCGTTTACAGTAAGCAGCTTTTTCGGCTGGTTCTCGATGATATCCAGCGTCTGTTCACCGAACTTGGAGACCAGTCTTCGTGCGTACTCCTTGCCAATGCCCTTGATAAGCCCGGAGGACAGGTATTTCAGTATCCCCGCCTCGGTAGTAGGGGCTATGGTGCGACAGGTCTTGGCCAGGAACTGTTTGCCATATTCCTTATGTCGCCTCCACTCGCCACTTACTTCGATATCCTCACCAGGAGTAATAGGTAAAAGGTAACCGACTACGGTGATCGGCTGTTTAAAGCCCGGTGATTTCAGGGAGAAAACCTTGTAATTGTTGTGCTCATTCTCATAAATGATGCGCTCGATTGTACCTTTTAGCTCCATATTATATATACTTCACTATCGACTGCTAGCGATTATAACAACCGACATTAAGCTAGGCAAAAAAGCAAGAAGTACAAGCAAAAAACCGAGTCTTACTCCCAATGGACAGGAGCGTTAGTCTGTAAAAGCGAGCCGTTAATTGATAATATCGCCATAGCCTAAGAATCAGCATAAGAAAATTGGGTTCTGATGAATCGGCATAAAGTGATATGAAAGAGTGCTTATGCTCAAAGGTCTTGATAAAAAGGAAATAGCCACCATTTCCCTGTTAGCCTTGCTTGCTCTATTTCTACGGCTTCTAAACCTAGGAGGGATGAGCATCTGGGGCGATGAAGCCTTCAGCATAATGGTAGCGAAAAAAAGCGCTCCTGAGATCGTAAAATATATCACTAGCCCCCAAGTTGTCGAGGTTCATCCTCCATTTTATTACCTGCTGCTTCATTGCTGGATCTCATTATTCGGCCATGGTTATGTAGCTGCAAGGCTCCTATCGGCGATTTGCGGAGTCCTGTCGGTGCTTCTGCTTTATATTCTAGGGAAGAAGATTGCCAATCGATGGATTGGAATGCTCGCCGGGATTTTTCTTTGCATTTCGCCGTTTCATACCTGGTACTCCCAAGAGGCGCGCATGTATTCGATTTGTGCCATGTTATGCCTGGCAGCGGCGATATTTTACTTTATGGCAGTAAAATCAGCTCGATATTGCCATTATTTGGCATATCTATTGTTTGCCATAGCTGCGATTTATACACATTACTTTGCCATCTTGTTTATAGTCAGTTTATTTTTATACTCATTTTGGCATTCAAGAAGGCAGCAGGCTATAAGGATTTCTTTGGTATTTCATAGCTTGGCTTTATGCTCTATTTTGCCATGGCATGGGGCATTGTATGGTCATTTAAGCAAACTCAGAGAGCCGATTGCATTCGCACCTGAGGTTTCCATTCCCAAAGTAATGGTCGTTTTGGTGTTAAAATTTCTCGGCTATGGTAACAGTGATTTCTATGGGCGATTCCCGTGGTTGTATGTTTTAGCAGTGCTTTGGTTGGCGGGGAGCATTGCGTTGGGGATAAAACAGGCTAGCTTAAAAAATCGTTCAGCTCTTGTGTTCTCATTATCAGCAGTGGCGCTGCCATATTTAGTGGTATCGGTTGCGATGGGCACAGGGCTTGTAATATATAGATCCCATCCGATGGTCATTTTTTTGCCATATTTTTATCTTTTTATTTCAACCTTGATCTACCATTTCTCAGGAAAGTACGCTCGATATATTGCTATCTCTGCATTTGTGATAATCAACCTTTTCGTCCTTTTTATGTTCAATCTTGGAGGATACACCAAGCCGCGCGTACAGGATGCCTATGCTCTTATCATTGAGACCTATCAAACTGGCGATGTTGTGGCAAAGGTGCCTGAAGTGCTCCCCGGCGTGGGATCATACAGCTATCTGAGCTGGAAGTATCACAAGCCAACCGGAATTGAGCTTCACGATATCACCGGCAACGATGTTGATGAGCTGCTCGCCAGGCTGACCGGGTTGCTGCAAGAGCACGAAAATCTTTTCCTGGTGGTTCCTTATACAAGCTATAATGCTGATGAGATGGAGGTGCTGCTCGATAAGCTGCGCAACGAAGCTAAAATGTTATACCGGAAACGATTAAGCAGCAGATTAAAGGACTTCGATATTATTGTTTTCAAATTCAAGGTGAAGTAATGATAAACCACAAAGCGCGGGAATACAGGAATTCCTTAAATAACCGAGGCGGAAAATACCTGCCCTGGATTTGCCTGGCAGTATTCTCATTTGCCTGCTTTCACTTCGATCATCCGAGGCTGGAGTTAGACGGGATCAACTATTATATCTACCTGAAGTCGCTTGTCGTGGAGGGGCAAATCAACTTCAAGTACAATGTATTCTCAATCGGCGTGGCTTTGCTGTGGTTGCCGTTTTTTCTTGTCGGATATGCCATCGAGTTGGCTAGGGCTGGTAAGTGTCTGACGGTCATCGCCGATGGCATGAGCAATACCACCATTTATCTGAGCTGTCTGGGCACGCTTATTTATTCGATTCTCGGCGTTTGGCTGCTCTATAGGCTTTTGTGCAGATATTTCGATAAGGGCGTTGCCCAAAGCGCTTCATTTATAAGCTATCTTGGCACTTCACTGTTCTATTATGTTGTCTTCGAGCCATCGATGTCGCATGGAGTATCGTTTTTTGCAGTAATCTTGTTTTTATATATGAGCCTGAATTTCAAGCCGAAAAGCGATGTAAAAAGATGGCTTATTATTGGGCTTTGCCTGGGATTATGCGCATTGGTTCGTTGGCAGAATATTTTATTTGCCTTGATAATACTTGCTTTTATCATGGATAGAATAAGGCATGAAGATTTATGGCTTAAAAGATTACTCGTTTCAGTCATTCCTTTGGGCATCGGCGCTTTGATGGTATTTCTACCCCAGTTGTTGGTATGGCGAGTTATGTATAGCTCGATCCTCACTATTCCACAGGGCAGGGGGTTCCTCGACCTTTTTCATCCCCAGCTTTGCAGGGTACTTTTCTCAGCAAACAACGGCTTGTTTTATATAACGCCTATCATTGGGATTTCATTTATCGGCTACCTGTTCATATTTCCAAAAAGGGCACTTTCTCCAAACAAAGCCACCTATCAAGGCGAACTTCGCATACTGTCTATTTTGCTTCTATGCGTTTTCATCCTGCAGTGGTATCTCAACAGCACGGTGTGGGACTGGTGGGGCGGTCAGGCTTATGGAGCCAGGCGATTCATCAACTGCACCCCGATATTTGCCTTTGGATTGGCTGCATTGCTCCAGAGGGTGCGCAGCCTGAAGATTGGCTTTGTAAGAACAATTATTGCGCTGATAATTGTGTTTCTTGTTGGTTGGAACATGTTGCTTTCTATGGAGTTTACGCGTGGATCGTTCGGCGCTATGGAGCCGGCTAATCATTACCAGGCGATTGGGTATTGCCCTGGTATGCTCAGGCACCTATGGTATGGCGCCAGGTACCGATCGGTTTCTGTTTTTTCCAGATTGCTTTTTGGCGCTCCCGTTCCTCCACCAATGGTCGATTCTAAACCCAAAGAGGAGTTCGTGCTTGGCTGTTGCGTCTCCCAGCACGAGAAGTACCTGGCAAAAGGGTGGGGTCCCGCCGAGAACTGGAGCGATGGCACTCCATACCGCTGGAGCGTCGGCGAGGAGAGCATGCTTTGGCTTCCGCAGCTTAGCGATAGGATGCATTTGATTAGCCTCCATCTGCATCCGCTTATTTATGATGATATTCCCCCGCGCAAGGTTACCATCTTCATCAATGGACATTTCCTGAAGACCTTTGAATTACTGGAGGGCGGCTGGCATGATTATCCAGCAATCGTTCCCCCAAAATTCCTCAAGAAAGGAGTCAATGCCCTTCAATTGCGTTATAACTACACGAGCAAGCCTTGCAACTTTCCGCTTGGAGATTTTATGATAGGCGCCACTGGAATTCGGTCCCCGGTAGGGATCCTGATTGATGCAACCTCTTATCATAACGGCAACTCGGCACATATTGTCATAGATGGAATCAATCACTCCCCGGAGGGGTTGGGTTACAACCTGGTGGCAATCGAGCCCGAAAGCGGCGAGATTATCAGGCGTGATTGTTTCAATATCCATTGGAATGCAGGGGAGAGCGAGCGGATGGTTGCCTATCTGCGAAGCCTGCCGCAGGGAACCATCATCGCCCTGGCATTGAAGGATAGCACTATCGCTTTAATCTTCGATAAATTCAAGGCATTAAAAATAACCGAGAGCATCTTTGAAAGACTGTTCGCTAAAAGGAATGCTCGATGGTCTTTAAGGTATAAGTATTGGACTCTGGCTGCTCTGGATATGGATAACTGGAGCATCAACTTTATTGACCGCGCCACCCCTCTAAAGAGTCCCCTGGAAGCTCGAGAATTCATGGACAAGATCAAAGAAATGCCTGGTGACAAGCTGGTGCAAATATTCTGCGAGCTTAGGGGATTCTTCCCTATACGATCCGAGCTTGTGCGTGAGCTGGAGGGCTTCGGCATCGAGTACACCCCCTACCTCGGCGCGGCAGTGGGGGTGAAGGGAGCTAAAAAGGGGACGGCACAACAAAGTAAGATCCCCTTGATGCACAATCGCATTACCATTGGCGTCTCTACTGACACCAGGGATCTAGCGGTTGCATTTTCAAACCTGGTGATAAAGTAGGGATCGCCCTATCTGCTGCTTAGGTAAATGGTTAAAGTTGCAGGAGGTGGATGAAACCCCAAAGCCCATTGTAGAATATCTAAGTTGCGATAATCATTCGGTTCCATTGCTGCCAAATATAATCGATAAAAACAACTCTTTCAAAATCCGAGTGGTATTAGCAAAGTAGTGGCAAGACAGCCTGTAAGCCGAATTCTGTATCCCAATAAAGCGGGATGGTGGTCATTAATCTAGGGTCTGCCGTTGCCGACAGCCTCGTTGCGACCTACCCTGGAGCATCGGGCGGGCAGCCCTAGTATCGCTCCTATACATGGTCTTGCTCCGGACGGGGTTTGCCGAGCCAGGGGAGTCGCCTCCCTTGCTGGTAGGCTCTTACCCTACCGTTTCACCCTTGCCGGCAGCCTGCGATGGCTGCTTAGGCGGTCTGTTCTCTGTGGCACTTTCCATGGGGTCGCCCCCTCTGGGTGTTACCCAGCGTCCTGCCCTGTGGAGTTCGGACTTTCCTCTGCGAGTATTAGGCTCACAGCGACCACCCGGCTGTCTTGCCTTGTATATATAATATAATACCTTTTAGGATTTTGCGCCAGCATTAAAACATAATAGACATCAATATGGCAAAAAGGAGACATTGCCTAGCGGCGCAAGCATTGTCTGTGCCCGGGGGATAAATGCGATGATCTGTAAACTCCAAGAGATTAGCAAAATCCCCAATATGCTCACAATTGCCAACAGCTTAGCCTTGGAGGATTTTTTCATTGCTATATGAAGCTCCTTTGTTTTTATCATTCCATACCCCGCTAGCGTTGCCAAAAGCGGCACCACCGGAAAATGATAGCGAGCCTCAGTTACCGATAAGGCGTGAATAAGTATATAGTACCCCAACAGCGTCAGCATAAGCCCCAAGCCGTACTCCATGCGAGGTAGCATAAATAAGCCGATCAGAAAAAAAATGGCTAGTAAAGGGAAGGAGATAACAATGGCTGATAACATGATAAACAAAGATAATGTGGGGATCTTGCCGTAGTAGTTGGTAACATAAAGATGGCTGAACTGGCGACCCTCGATGCCGGTGAAGATTCGCACCTTGGCAATGAACAGCCTCAAGAAGTGGATTGGATTGTCCCTGATGAATCTCAAGGCTCGCTTGTAAAGCTCCCGCTGGCGCTCGAAATCATCGCTGAACTCAAAATAGGCTGCGACTGCATATTCCTCCATCTTGCCGGTCGATTGCGGGTTATTGCCTACCCAGAAATTGAAGCCCCCATTAGTGTCAATATATATAAAGCGATCATACCTGGCAAAATTGTAGGCGATCCAGGGAGCTATGGCGAACAGGGCAGCTAAAATGCAAGGAAGCAGGTTTCTTAGTGCTATGAATAGGCTTTTATGGCTCACTGTTTCATAGACCAACCAAAAGGGCACGAACATCAGAAGAACCGGTTTGCCTAGGGTCCCCAATCCCATGAGAAACCCGGCTGCTGCCCTGAGCAGCCATCTTCTTTTCGATCTGGAGGCAATTATCACCAATAGCACCATGGCGGTCAGAATTGCAGTATAGACCGTTTCACTCAGCAGTTGCCCGCAGTTTATGATCAGGCTCGGATACATGGCTACTATCAGGGCGCCAGCCAGCGCTGCATGATTATCAAAGAGCATTTTGCCCAAAACATAAGCCAGCAATATTGTGCCCGCGCTGAACAAGGACTGGATGAGCTTGACTGCAAGATACTGATGACCGAAGAGCCAATAGACAACTGCCAGAAAAAATGGACACAGCGGGGGGCGAAAGGTGTCGCCGTAGCCACGACCATCAAGCAGGCTCATGGCTCGCTTGTCGTAATCAAGGCTATCGCTTATGGGAAAGCCGCTATCAAGATAGACAACATATAAAAGGCGAAGCAATAGCCCGAATAGGACTATCAAGACGAGCCGTTTGGTGCTACCATTCTTCACCAGTAAACCTTACCAGGTCATCTTGGAGCGCCATAAAATCTACTCACCAACATTCAGGTACGGCCACAGCGCGCTTTGATTATCATACTGATCAGTAGCCATCATCTCCACAGGGTACCTGCCCGGCGGCGCGCCCGGACCTACATATATACCTTCCCAGATAAATACATTGTTCACCGGGTCCGCAATGGGAAGCATCAATCCGGTCGCTTCTTGACCATAATAAAGCTCGACGCTTACGATCTTGAAGTTGTCCGGGCTGCTGGCAACCGCAAGGATACTCAAGTATCCGCCTAAAGTCGAGTACAGCTCCGTGGTCATGTAACCAGCCACGGAGACCACCGGCTCCGAGATAGGCTTAGTGGGCGTCGGTGTGCGGGTCGGACTCGCAGATGGCGTGGCGGTCGGAGATGGAGTGCTGCTGGGGGTATTGGTCGGTATCATGGTTACTGTCGGTGTGCTGCTGGGCAGCATGGTGGGAGATGCCGTCGGGGTAGAGGTGGTGGTGGGAGTGCTGGTGGGCAAGTTAGTCTGGGTGCTAGTTGGTGTAGCAGTAGCAGTCGGTGAATAGGTTGGGGTTGAGGTAGGAGTGCCAGTACAAGTGCCGGTCGGGGTCGCGGTGGGAGACTGCGTTGGGGTGTTGGTTACCGTCGGCGTGTTCGACGGCGTGGGGGTGCGAGTCGGGGTACTGGTGGGAACCGCTGTCGGGGTATAGACCTGGAAGATCACCTGCATATCGTAATAGGCATCGCTTCCCCAGCCACCCTGTGCATCGATAGATTTAACATATAGGATCCCGTAGCTGGAGCCGGTCTCGTACTCGATACGCGAAGCCAAGGTTCCTGCATAGTTATCATTATAATCGATGAGCTGCATCAGGTTGTTATACAGGTAGAGCGATGTATCAGCCTCGCTCCCCAACCGTGATGTCCAAATGGTGTATCGCCGGTTGGTGATGCCGTAGAAGTAAGCCCAATCCTGATCGCTGGAGCTGCAATAGTAGTGCTTCTGAACGCCTCCGGTATCGGAGATCGGCTTGGCGCTCTCATGGGTGTCGTTACCACCGCCCTGCTCGTAAACATCATCATAATAGCATGGGGTGCCGGTGGAAGTGGAGGTCGGGGTGCGCGACGGTGTAAAGGTCGGCGTTACCGTGGGAGTCTTGCTCGGCGTGGCGGTCATCGTAGAGGTCGGCGTACCAGTATTTGTTGGAACCATGGTATCGGTCGGGGTAGATGTAACTGTAGGCGTCGGGGTAGCTGTTCGGGTAAGTGTCGATGTCCTGGTAGGGGTCAGGGTGGGAGTGGAGGTCATCGCGGGGGTAAATGTGTTGGTCGGGGTAGCAGTTACAGTCGGCGTCATGGTCGGGCTCCGCGTCGGAGAGCTGGTCGGGATACCGGTAGCGGTCATCGTGGGTGTGGCGCTCGGCGTGGCAGTGGGGGTTATGGTCGGAGTAGCGGTTTGAGTGGCGGTCGGTGTCGATGTGGGGGTGGCGGCGAATTCTACCCGGAAGCTATACTCCTGGACCGAGGCAAAGCAGTTGGGGATTATGGCTGTATCGCAGGCATCTATGGAGACATTTATCATCTGGCCGAAGGGCAGCGGCTCATAAGGCACCAATATTACATCAATCCCACTTGCAAGGGGCATGAATATTCCGCGTGCCCACGAACCGTAAGGAACACCCTCTATCCTGATATCAAGCGAACCTGCATCCACGGTAAGATGCGTATCGCTTATGCGCAGGCTTATAGTCTTGTTTGCATCGACATTCTCGCTGCCATTGGCTGGAGAGAAGCTCTCGATATAAGGTGGCTGCGTGTCAGTATCCGGAGTGAACCCGGTGGTGAATGTATAGAACTCGGCAGGCATGTACTTTGGCGTATGGTCAAGATCGCAAGCACGAACCTGCACCCTTACCTGCTGATTCTGTGCATAATTTGAGCCTGGGCAGTACTTGATGGCATATCCCCCCTTAACCGCTGTCTTTTCGAGCTGAGCTGCTACATTGAGATCATTGACCTGCATCCACAGCGAGTCGGGATCCACACCCTCATAATCGTCCTTGACCACCAGGTATATGCACGAGTTGAGCAAGGCAGCTTGCTCATCCATAGCCGGCTGGTGATTCTCGGTGTAGGGAGGCTCGAAATCTCCGACCAGTCGGCAGCCTTGCGGAGAGCCATCTATGTAGTACTCCCAGTTGATATATCCCTCCAAGCTCCCCTCCAGGATTGTCGAGATATCCGGATGCGCTACCAGGGTAGTTCCCAAGGGGGTGCGCTGGATCTTGTTGATCGCCTCTATGGTCGCAAAGCCCCACACTATCTCGCCGAGGGGATCCACCTCGATGACCCTGCCACCGGCATCATCGGCGATCAAGGTGTTACCGTTATCGAGCCTCTGCGCATCGGTGGGACCACTTAAATCATCATAGCTCCATACGATGTTTTGGTTGGGAGCAACCTCGATCACCCTGCCGGCGCTATACTCGGCGATGAGTGTATTGCCGTTATCAAGCCGCTGCGCTGAGACCGGCAGGCTCAAGCCATCCACGCTCCAGGTAGTCTCCTTGTCAAGATTGACCTGTAGCACCCTACCTTGTCCGGGATCGCAGATCAAGGTCTCCTCGCTGGCGGTGCGCATCGCATCGGTCGGATTTACCAGGTCATAATAAGCCCAGACCAGCTCCCCGTTATAGTCAAATTCGAGAACCGAGGGGTTAGTATTTGTCTGGGTTACCAGCGTATTCTTATTATAAAGCCTCTGAGCTTGCACGGGGTGAACAAGCGAGGGGATCTCCCAGCCGATCTGACCTCGATTATCGATCTCAACCACCCTGCCGCCGTCCCAAAGAGGGACAAGATAGCCGATTGATGAAGGCAAGGGAGTCGGCGTCGGCGTTGACAACGGGGCTAGCAGATAATTCACTGCATTTTCGACCAGCACCTGGCGCTCATTGTCAGGGAAAAGGTAAATAGGCAACGAAATATATACCAGCTTGAAGTCCACGGTCTCCTTGCCTATCACGCATGGAAGTATCGGGGTTTCACTCTCCAATCCGCGCATGAAGATGGTATTTGAGCCAGGCATTATTCCTATCAAGTCCGGATCATATACCAGCTTTGAGGGGGCATCGATAAGCTTGATGGTATCGGCAACCGAATGGAAGCCATCTGCTAGCGGATGGCTATAGTCGGCTACTAGAACATCCTCCATGCTCTCATTGAAAATATAATAAGCGCCCAGGACATCATTGAAGAAGTGGTTGTTACCATTATCCATGCCGATAAAGCAACCGCTTATTAACAACCTTCCGCCCCCGGCAAGATAATTTTCTATGGTAGTGCGATCGGTGCTGTCCGGCGCGTAGGTGCTGTAATCCCCCGTGCTCCATATCACCAGGTCGTAGCTTTGCAGCGTTGATAGCGATGGTCTGCCGCTTATCTTTTCGTACCAGATGGTAACCGCATAGCTGGAGCCTAATATTGATTGGTAGTAGCCTGCACCGGTCAAGCCCCCCGCCTCGTAGTTGGGATACGCATCGTCATCAGAGACGATAAGCACTGATATCGCCTGGGTAGGGGTAACCGTAGGCGTATTGGTAGGCGTAGGTGTATCGGTGGGACCCGGCCAGTGCCAGGTCTCGGTGGCAGTTGGCGTACTGGTGGGAGTGGCAGTGTAAATCGGCGTGTCGGTTGCGGTGGGCGTATCGGTGAAGGTCGGGGTATCGGTGGGAGTAAAGGTCGGCGTAGCTGTGGGAACATTGTATATTGTAAAGCTATAACTGTAAGGCTGCATCGCTTGCGAGGGGAAGCTCAAGTCAGAGGCGCTTACCGTTATATCCACCACCTGCGTATAGCCAAATGGTGTCTCAGGCACATAGTAAACCTCGTATCCGCCAGGGATCGGGTAGATGAAAGACTCTGGCGTTACCGGAGCCCCCTCCACGGTGATGAAAAGGGAGCCTTTATCCACGCAGGTTTCATCGTCCTTTATTTTAAGCGATATTGTCGTTTCGGTGGAGACTATGATCTGACCTGGAAATGGTGATAGATCATAAGGATAAGGCGCCACTGTGTCATTCAGATCTGCGCCGGTGGTAAATGTGTAATACTCGTAGAGAGTATTGGGCGTGCCTGCATTATCCGAAGCCTCTATATAAACCACTACCGTTTGAAGATCTGCGAACGGAGCCGGTGGTGTGTATCTAATATCGTATCCTTCGGGCACGGAAGCCATCGCTAGAGAAACCTCGCTGCCGTTAACCTCCATGTAAATGGAATTGGAATCCACGCCGCTAAGTGAATCCACTATTTCCAACCGGATGATGCTGTTGTTGTAAACCGAGTTGGCATCGGCAGCCGGGTATCTCTCGGAGATCACCGGCGGCAGGTCATCAGGGGGAGTAAATCTCAATGTTAGGTTTTCCCACAGCTTGCCCTTTTCCCTATAGCAGTATTGAATGCCGTCATCTCCGTCTGGATTCTCGATCCCCACCGCTGCGAACTGCCCGTCAGCAAAGGAATAATCCGGGATGCTGGCATACGAATAATAAAGACGGTTAGAGCTTTCCTGTAGGATGATCTGAAAATAAAGGTCGTTGGCGCCGGTGGTTGCATAAGGCACTCCAGCCCATTCTACGACCGCAACCCGCTTGGGGGCTGTGCCAAGGGACTTGTAGAAGACCCCCTCGATCACGAAAAGATCCGCCGGGTCGAGATCCGCCCACAGTCCAGCGGCGAAGTTATTAGGCAACGATGCACTGGGAATGGGCGCGTTAACATGCTCAATGCTCGGCGTACCAAAGCAGATCTGTCCATTGGAGTTGACATAGCAGTGATTGTAGTCCATGCCGTAAAACCTGAAGTCAAACGGGAGATCAATCCTGGTGTATGAATCATCGCTCAAGGTGAGCGCGGTTCCATCCTCTATGCTATACCATCGATAAGTATCGTCTATCCTGCCCTCGTATCCGTAGGTATCCTGTGCCACCCATGTCGGTGTAGGAGTGGGAGTTGCATTGAGCGAGGCAAAGGGAAGAAAGATGAATAAAAAAAGAAAAGCGAGGCATATACTCAGGTTGTTTTTCATCTTCAACCTCTTTGGATTGTTGCACTGTGAACATTAACCATTGCTCTCTTCGTCCTCATGCGCCCTATAAAGAAGCAAGACCAAGTGGGCGTCAGGGAGTTGTATCCGATCATACCCATCAAAATACCCATAATTTAAGCATTTAGTATCAATATTATATAACTGAAAATACCTTTGTGTCAAGTAACTTTAGGTTTTTAAAGGCACAGTTGAACTTTTGCATGGAGACCTTATAAAAATTTATGTTAACAATAAAATGAAAAATCATCCTTGACTAATCCATTACTTGCTGATAGCAATAAATCGTGAGTAACATAGTAAATTTAATAAAGAAGCCGATTGTACTAGTATTCATAATTGTTATTTTTTTATTTATCAACTGGATATTAACATTTAAAGGTCTATATCTACCAGATGCCGCTGAATATTCACAGATAGCCTCCTTGTTAAACAAAGGAGAATTTTTTAAGGTACTTAGCTTCACGCCAATTTATCTTAACTGGATAGATGATTTTCCTCCTCCAGATTTGCTCAGAGCGCCACTGCATCCGTTAGTATTATCGATTTTTTTCAGGTTTTTCGGAGAAAAAGATATTGCAGCCGGCATTGAAAGTTTAATCTTTGTTATTGTCACCATTTTTATTACTTATAAAATTATTAATATTATAATTCCAAATAATACCTATCTTGCTGTATTGGCATGTTTTATTTTATGCACTAATAAGGAAACTCTAGCTATATCTCGCTCCGGCATGAGTGAACCATTATTTGCTACATTATTATCTTTAATGATATACTTATTTTTAATAAATACTTCTAATAGCAGAAAAATAATCGGCTTAATTGCAGGGTTATTATATCTTTGTCGATACCTCGGTATTTTGTACTTGCTTCCCCTTTTTATTATTCTTAAAAAATCACTTAAAAGGAAGTCATTATTATTTATATTTATTTGTTTCTTAATTTGTATTACACCTTGGATATTTAGAAATTATTTAGAAACTGGTAATCCATTTTTCAGCATTCAAAAGTACGAAATAATGATGTTTAGTAGTACATATCCTGGATATTCTTTGTATAAAAGCGATCATTTACCTTCTATTTTTGATTTTATGTTTTCAAATTATCTGGAAATAATAAAAATATATATAAGAAATATTGTTAGTTTTATAAATGATATTCCTAAAATATGGAGATTAACAATAACTTTTGTTTTAATTTCTACATTGTTTATCAAACAAATCAGTAAAAAATCTACTCTAATCTATTTTACATTATTAGTAATGTTATTACATTTATTCATTTTGCCAATTCATTATGTAGAAAGAGTTTTTTATCCATTATTAATTTTAATAATACCTACTGCAATAATTGCCATTCATCATTTTCTTTTACGAAAGCCAATTATAGGATTTATGATTATAAGTCTAATACTTCTTGAGGGAACTTCATCATACATTTTTGATCTAAGAAAGAACATATTTATTGAATCCATAGAGAAAAAGGTTAATGGAAATTACAATTCAGAGATATTCGAGCACCTTCGAGCAACAGTTCCCCAAGGACAATTAGTCATTTCTTGTCGATCTTTCGATATAGGATGGTATGCGAAATGTATGGCAATGGAGGTTCCTTTAACCCCTGACACATTTTATCAAATCAATAAAAAGTTGCCCGAAGTATTTGGATTGCTTTTACCTTCTGATGAAAATTTAATAGGAAAACTATATTGGCAATCCCAAGAATTGGAAGAATGGGCACCATTTATTAAGAAATTGAGAGTTATCAAAAGATACAATAATGGATGGATATTATTCAGGTTACCAAAAGAAAAACCTAAAATTGAATTACTTGATTATAGATTTATAAATAATTAAATCAATTATTGTATATTATTATTTAAATTATCTTTAATTATTAAATGATTTTGTTTTAACGTCAAGCAAATCTCATTAAAAGATTTCCCTTTAAATGATTTTAATAGATCAGTAAGTTCATTAAAACAGGTGAGGACCATACCTCCCCACTGGTTCTGTGGATCCATAAGCCATAGTTGAGTAAAATCCATGTCCATCAATGCTCGATGCATTTGAATAAAAAACAGGTTCGACTAATTCACCATTATAGGATAATTTTGTTATTGGATGTCTATCATTTTTCTAGGTCTGTCAATAGAAAAATCATTTCCAAGTTTGAGGATTTTATATTCCCCTGAAACCTATTCTTGGGTCAATGCCATGGCAGCAAAGCTGACCGCAGAAAAGGTCTGCTTTTCATGCCACATATCGTAATTCAGAAGATGACCCCTCAATCTTGGTACTACAGCAAGAAGAATGCTCAAGGCAGACAAGCCGCAGACATTGAAATCTTTTAAGGAGCTCTTGGCTAAACTCCAAAATTTCTCCTGATCAGCGACCTTTATTGCTTCAAGTAATTCGAGATCGAAATCCCTTGCCTTCTGCTCTAGCTCCATAGCCGGCTCTGAATTCCCGAATTTATAGCCGATATGCGATAGGTCAACACCTGCAATCAATAGCGTATCCGAATGGGATGCTTCCTTAGACAGTGCATCTATGAAGTCATCCATACCCGGTACATTCTGTAATGCATCGTATTCTGAAATTATTCCATCAAAGTTGCCGGTCAGGATCGGGATTATCTTGAACTTATCGCTGCCTAGAAGATGTTGAAGATAAAGGAGCTGGAACTCGATTGAATGTTCGGTGCGATGGGCAAAGTCATTATCGCATATAAGGTCATCGCCTGCCTCCAGTAGCAGATCGACTGCATCCTTGTCGGTAGCTACTGTTCCAAGTGGGGTAACAAAATCCTTGTCAGTAATACTAAACAGACCATCTATAATCTGATGTCCGATGCCCAGAATGATCACACGATCGTACTTTTGCCCCTTTAACAATTTATATCCAGAACCATAGGTATTCACTCCAGCGCCGAAATGAATATGGGGAACTATAAGCCCTTTCAGGTTTTCAAACGGCTCTTGATGGGATGTATCGATCGGTCGGCTCAGGGAATCATCGATAAATTCTTCTATGGCAGAAACCTCCACTGGATACGATCTACCAGCATGATATGGCTCCCTGATTTCTGCAGAGACGAAATTTGCCATCAAATCTTCTTTTGCCTGGTTGAATCTCGATGATTCCAACAGATAAAAGGAATCGAGCTTATTGATCATGTCCTCTACTTCCTCCATGGAGAAGATCTCTCCTCCACTTGCTCTACTGAGGGTCTCTTGAATATCCCTGAGTGTTCCCCTTCCGTCCAAGAGCTGCAAGATATAGATAGCTTCCTCCTCGAATAGGACATTTTCTGGTACTAGTCCCAGGTGATCCTGGATTAAGAACACTCGCCTTCCCTCGTGCTCGACAGGAAAGGCTTGGATATCGAAGCGAACCTTTGGATTTTCCTCGTTCACAATAACGACCTTTTGGTTAAGAGTTTACTGTTATATTCTATATGTTTAATAGCGGTATCAGAAATATCTAGGCTGGTCAATCCCTTTGCTTTGCCCTTTTTGTTAGTTGTTCAATCTGGGTGAGTCTGATTTTTGCACCCTTATCATTTGGATTATACCGCAGAACCCTCAGGAAGCAATCCCTAGCTTTATCGTACTTGCCATCGTTTAAGTAGATGATGCCAAGATTCCCCCAGGCTTCAAATAATTTTTTGTCCTTTTTTATCGCTCGTTGGTAATATTTTATTGCCATCTCGGTCTGATTTTTCTTGAAATATATATTCCCCATCGCGTTTAGCGCGGGTGCGAATCCGGGCTTATTCAGCAGCGCCAGTTTTATGTATTCCTCTGCTCTTGAGGTATTATCGGCAGCCAGATAAAGGATGCCGAGGTTGGTGAGCGCATAAGGATCATGGGGAGCATTCTTGATGCCGCGCTCGAACTCGGCGATAGCCTTTGGATAATCAGCAGGTTGGATCTTCATTACATCGAAGATGGCTGGATTGATAATATCGAACCTGTATATCTGGGTTATCTTTCTATTATCACCCTGATTCAGACAATATATGAGCGCGGTATCATCCCAATAAACCAGGTCCCATCTATCTGAGAAATGCAGCAGGTAATGAATATTGTCATCTCCGGGCACCAGTCGGCTCGGATAGCGAAGCACGAAGTACTCGATCCTATACTTCTTGGCGATCTTTTCCAACGCCTCGATGCCACCCCTGGCTTCGATGTATTCGCTATGCCGCCTCTCGGACAGGTTTCTGCCATCTATGAAAACCAGTCGATGGGGATAGAATCGGTAGATCAGGTAACCACCGAAAATATAAGAATTATACATATTTCCGCCCAGGTCGTTGATCTTGATAAAGTCCGCTGCCTTTTGGGGCAACTGGTAATCCTCAGCAAATAGTTGCTTTGGCAAAGGGGAATGGCAGGCATGTAAGATAACAAAGCATAATACGGCAATGACCAAAATGGCATACAATAAAAACCTGCCTCTTTTCTCAAGCATGTCAAAGACTCTCTCGGTATAATATACCGCTATCGGCATTGTGCTAATAACATATAAATCTCTCAATCGATGGCTCTGAACAATAAATATGAGCGGGAAGATGAAGATACACAGGTGTCTTGGTGATGCCTTTCTATGCCCAAAGATATAACAACAGATCATAACAATTGAAAAAAACAGGTAAAAAAGAAATGCTAGTACCGATGGTTGCTTTATTACCTGCGGATGCAAAAGCGGCGCCCACTCGGCGATATTGGCAGCGAAAAGCTCCCTGCCATGATGCCAAAAGGGATATGTATAGATCTTTACTGTATAAGGATTGATTGCCATGGCAGCAGTGGAGACGATTATCACTAGAAGGTATCCTAGCTTGTGTCTCAGGGGGAAATTTTCCCGATAAATATCGATGAAAAAATACCTTACTGCACTGCTTAACATGTAAAGCCAAACCAGGAACAGACCCCATAGGGCGCTCCCGTGAAGATTAGACCAGGTAAGCAGAATGATAGGCACCCAGGGGAGTAGCTTGCGATGATCATCAAGATGGCGCTCCAGGAAATAGACTAGTAGCGCTGCCAATAGGTATGCAAACAGATGACCACGCACCATGATCCTGTCCTTTATCGCCATTAAGCCGATAAGGAGAACCAGGTAGCTAAAGGGATTGAAGGCTCCCAGAAACTCGGCAGTCCTATAAAATAAATAAAAGGACGCAGCGATTATTATCACCTTGAGTAAGATCAAGCCTCCAAAGCCTAGCAACCCATGAATAAGGTAAAAGATAATACAACTGAGCCAGGCGAAATTATACCAGGGCAAGTGCCTTTGCCCAATGGTGAAGATATCGCCGTCAGGTATGGACATCCACTTGGTTATGACCTCGCCAGTCTTCAAATACCACCAGATGTCGTAGTTTGTAATCGGAGAGAAGGATACCAGAAACACCATTATCAATAGGGCGATAACCATGTAACTTATTTTTTGAGGAAGCGGTCGGCGAACCAGGTCATAAGTCCTGAACCTTATTGTCGTGCTATTCTCAATACCCATATTGTGCTCGATTGTCCTTCCCTAAAGACAACTTGGTGAACCTCCAAAGTATCAAGATATCCTTTGATAGCAATTATCTATATGATTTTAGAATGTTCAGGGTTATTTTGCAACATAGAAATTTACTTAACCTTTCAGACAGGTTAGCCTCTTATTTTAGCAAACCCCATTTCCGAAAACGAACATCCTTTTCAGCCAGGGGCTTAATGCCTTTGACTGGAAGAACATAATTGATGAGGCTTTTGGGAAGTGGGCTTGGGGGATAATCCTTTCTCGAAAAGGATTTCCTCCAAGAAAAGCAATATCAAACTGAAGACCTGGGATAATCCAAGATTTTTGACTCTTTGACATAGATCCTGATATTATTATAATTGTTAGCTTGTCTAATGGCGTAATGGTTATGTTAAGACTAAGGGAATAAGGATGTTCGACAACCTATCAGAGAGGCTTGACGGGGTCCTCAGGAAGCTGAGAGGACGCGGTAAGCTCAACGAGAAGAATATCAAGGATGCCCTGCGCGAGGTGCGCCTTGCCCTCCTGGAGGCTGATGTCAACTACAAGGTTGTCAAGGATTTCATAAAGAATATCGAGCAAAGAGCTATCGGCGAAGAGGTGCTCAAGAGCCTTACCCCAGGGCAGCAGGTTATAAAGATAGTTCGCGATGAGCTGACCATGTTGATGGGAGAGAAACACGAGAAACTGAGGCTCTCCTCCATGCCACCTACCAAGATAATGATGGTCGGCTTGCAAGGCTCTGGAAAGACCACCACCTGCGGGAAGCTCGCCCGACAGTTCAAGCAGGATGGCAAGAAGCCGCTGCTGGTGGCAGCCGATATCTATCGACCGGCGGCTATTCAGCAACTTAAAACTGTCGGCTCCAAGGTGGGGGTAGAGGTCTATACGGAGGAAAATGTCAAACCACCGGTCATCGCACAGAATGCTGTCGATTACGCGCAGCGCGAGGGGTTCCAGGTTGTGATAGTCGATACCGCTGGACGGCTGCACATCGACCAGGCTCTGATGGAGGAGTTAAGGGAGATGAAGCAGCTCATCGAGCCGAACGAGGTGCTCTTCATCGCCGATGCTATGACCGGTCAGGATGCGGTCAATGTAGCAGATAGCTTCAACAAGCAGATCGAGCTGAGCGGGATCATTCTGACCAAGATGGATGGCGATGCGCGCGGTGGCGCTGCGTTGTCGATCAAATCGGTAACCGGCAAGCCGATCAAGTTCATCGGGGTAGGGGAAAAGCTCGACCTGCTGGAGCCGTTCCACCCGGATCGCATGGCTCAGCGCATTCTGGGTATGGGGGATATCCTTAGCATCATTGACAAGGCAGAGGCAGCCTTTGACGAGGAGCAAGCCCGCAAACTGGAGGAGAAGATACGCAAACAGACCTTCGGATTGGATGATTACCTCCAGCAGATGCAACAACTCAAAAAAATGGGTCCCTTAGACCAGATAGTAAAAATGATACCCGGAATGAGCGGTCAACTGAAGAATATCAAGGATATTCAGATCCCAGAGGAGGAGTTGAAGATACAGGAAGCGATAATCCTTTCCATGACCCCGCAGGAGCGTCGAGACCATACGATAATAAACGGCAGCCGTCGTAAACGCATCGCCGCTGGTAGCGGCACCTCGGTCGCCGATGTCAACCGGCTGCTCAAGCAGTTCGTCATGGTCTCAAAGATGATGAAGATGGCTACAAAGCAATCGTTTTTTAATAAATTCACCAAAGGATTTCCACTTTCCTAACCAAGGAGGAAGCTAAGAATTGAGTGTAAAACTACGACTGACGCGAATGGGCTCTAAAAACAATCCCTTCTACCGGATTATTGCGATCGATTCGCGCAACAGAAGGGATGGAGCTTATCTTGAGAACCTGGGCACATACGATCCCAAGAAGGAGCCTCCAGAGGTCAAAATGAATATTGAGCGGATCGATTACTGGCTTGAAAAAGGTGCGAAACCAAGCGAAACGGTGTCCAGCTTGATCAAAAAATACAGGGCTAAAGAATTGGATAACGACTTTGCATACTAGGTGAATCGGTCATAAAATAAAACCCCAAAACAGAACAAACATAGGAAGGTTGCTCAAATGGCAAAATCACCCGGAGAACTAGTTCAATTCATCGCAAGGTACCTCGTCGAAGACCCGGATAGCGTCCAGGTAAAGGAAGTTGAGGGCGAGAAAACAATCGTCGTAGAGCTGCATGTCCCTGAAAAAGAACTTGGTCGGGTAATCGGCAAACAGGGAAGAACTGCCAAGGCTATGCGCACAATATTGGGAGTCGCCGGCAGCGTATCAGAAAAGAAGATAATGCTCGAGATCATGGAATAGATGAGCTTGTCTCCTGAAGAAGATCTCGTTGCCGTGGGTAAACTCGGCAGGACATGGGGAACCGAAGGGATGCTTGTGCTTTATCCAATGACCGATTTCCCCGAGAAACTAATGAAGACCAGGCGACTACACATCACTAGGGATGATGAATATTTAGGCAGACTTGAGGTCTTAAGTGCAAAACCTTACAAGAGCAATTTCCTTATAAAATTCGAGGGGATCTCGGAAATAGAGGCGGCTAAAGAGCTGACCGGATGCCTGATCTGCATCAGCGAGAAAGAGATCAACCAGCTTGGAGAGGATGAATATTATTGGTTCGATCTTATAGGTTGCCAGGTCCTTTTACCCGATGATTCTCTTCTTGGTGTAGTAGATGATGGTCAGAACTATGGCAGTTGCGACATACTGGTAGTAAAACAGGATGAAAAGGAATACCTTATCCCGTTCATCAGTGAGGTGATAAAGCTCGTTGACATTGAAAACAGGGTGATCAGGGTAGATCCCTTGGAGGGTATGCTGGATCTCTAAGATGGAGTTTGTAGTCCTTACCCTTTTCCCGGGCATGTTTGATAGTCCCCTTGCATACTCGATCCTGAAAAAGGCACGCTCGGATGGTTTGATCGACATAAAGCTGGTTGATATAAGGACATTCGCCAGGGATAAGCACCGCTGTGTCGATGATTACCCCTTTGGCGGCGGAAGTGGCATGGTGATGAAGATAGAGCCTATCTTCGAGGCACTAAACAACATACAAAGGAAAGAAGCCAGCAGGGTTATTCTGCTGACGCCCCAGGGAAAGCTCTTCAAGCAGCAGATAGCAAGCGAATTATCCAACCTGGAGCAGGTAATACTAATCTGTGGAAGATACGAGGGAGTGGATCACCGGGTCAGCGAACACCTGGCTGACATGGAGCTTTCCATCGGGGACTACATATTGACCGGCGGAGAGTTGCCGGCGTTGGTGGTAATCGATGCGGTAACCAGGTTGCTGCCCGGGGTGCTTGATGAGGAGGCACTTGGGGAGGAGTCCTTCCAAGAGGGGCTTCTCGAATACCCGCAATATACCAGACCCGAAGAATACAGGGGCTGGAGGGTACCTGGCGTGCTGTTATCTGGTCATCATGAGAAGATTAGCCAATGGCGTAAAGAGATGGCTTTAAAGCGAACCAGGGAGAACCGCCCCGATCTGCTTAAAGAAGAAAAAGAAGATTGAGATCGCTTGGCTCCAGGGTCTATATCGCCTTAGTCCACTACCCGGTGCTCAATAAGCACAAAGAAGAGGTGGCTACTGCCATAACCAACCTCGATATCCATGACCTGGCGCGTCTAGCCCGAACCTATGAACTCGGGGGGTGTTACCTGGTAAACCCGATGAAATCTCAAAGAGACCACGCTCAGGAGCTTATCAGGCACTGGCAAGAGGGCTATGGCGCTACCTTCAACCCAGATCGCGCTTATGCACTGGAATGTATAACCTTATGCGAGACGGTTGAGCAGGTGATTGCCCAGCTAAACAATGAGGAGCCAAGGATTACGCTCATTGCCACCTCTGCCAAGGAGAGCGATCAATGCACTGTCATAAGCTACTATTTTCTGCGCCACCTGCTCGAGGATGGCAACCGATTGTTGCTTCTTTTCGGCACTGGCTGGGGATTGTCCCCCCAGGTTTTCAAGATGGCTGATTACCTGCTGAAGCCCATAAGTCCTGATTCGAGCTACAATCACCTTTCGGTACGCAGCGCCGCATCGATAATAATAGACCGATTGCTAGGCACACGGTTCGATATATGAACCGAGCCTAGGGATCCTTTTTATTATTGAGTCTTGTAGAAATATGCAAAAGACGCATTTTTCCCAAGGGGAAACCGCGTATCCTGGTTTGAAATGAACAGATACACGGATTTGTCCTTTCAGTTTAGCTATTTTGATGGAAAGCGAAGACTAGGTCATTTGCTGCATTAAATCTTTAAAGCCAGTTGATACCCTTGGTGTACCGCATCGAATATGGTGCCTGGTTTCCTGGCATCTCCTATTACATGAACCGGTATCCCAAGATGCTCAATCGGCTCAATAAGCTCCTTTTGAGCCATGGTGCCGATTGTAACAACTACTGTATCATAGGAGCCTAGATCCATCTGCTCCTTATCTTGCTTGATAATAGCCTTACCCTTATCCATGGAGATCAATCTCGCATTGGTAAATATTTTTATGTCTTTGTTTTTAAACCTTTCCTTGGTGCTTTTTAGTGCAAACGGAACCATGCCTTTGCCAATACAGTCGAGGATCTCTATGATGGTTACTGAATGTCCCTCTTGAGACAGAAGATCAGCAATTTCTATCCCTACCATACCGCCGCCAAGAATAAGGACTCGATGTCCGATCTCAAACTTTCCGCTGAATACATCTAGTCCAGTAAGCTGCTTCTCTAGCCCTGGTATATCGACAGATTTTGCTTTTGCACCAGTAGCGATGATCACCTCATCCGGCTTCTCCTGTATGATCGAATCGAGATCAGCATGGGTACCCAGGTTCAGTTTGATCCCAGCCTCCTTAATCGCCCTAGGTAGGAATTCACAGGGTTTTCTCATCATCTCCTTGCCTGGAGCAAGGAAACAATATCTCATCTGTCCGCCCAGGTCGTTGTCATCAAATAATACGACCTTATGACCGCGTTGCTTGGCTGTCAGGGCAAACTGCATACCTGCAGGTCCTCCACCGACAACCACAACCTTTTTTCGTTTTTCAGCAGCCCCTACAACTTCCCCCTCTCGTCCGACCTGGGGATTAAAGCTACAACCGATACCTTCTCCAGATTTTACCTTCAACAAGCATCCTTGGAGGCATGCACCACACCTTAGAATCTCGTCTTCTCTTTTTTGCATGATTTTAATTGGGAGGTCTGGATCGCTGATCAAGGGCCTTCCTAGCGCAACTCCGTCAATATTCATCGACAATGCGAGCCGAATATCATCCGGCTCCCCCATTCTTCCAGCTACAATAATCGGAAGATCTATCTTTTCTTTGAGTATCAATGCCAGTTTAAGGTTAAATTGCTTAGGGAGACTCATATACTGGAAGTAAAATGGGGGAGAATCACATACATTCCCCGATACTACATGTATGGCTGCTAAGCCCTTTCCAGCCAGAAAGGAGGCTAATCTTATCGTATCCTCTATTTTCAAACCCCCTTCAACCTTTTCATCCATCGAGATCCTGGCAATGATCGGGTATCTCTCGGGAACATGCTGTTTTACTGCATCAATTACTTCCTCTAGAAACTTGTAGCCATTACCATATTCATCGGTTCTTAGGTTCGTCTTGGGAGATAGGAATTGAGCTACAAGATATCCGAGACCACATTGTAATTCGATACCATCGAATCCAGCCCTTTTGGCTCTTAGTGCAGCATTTGCATAGCAGTTAACAATGTATCTTATCTCGTCTATGCTAAGCTGTTCGGGGGTTATCTCTTTTGCTTGACAGGTTACAGGTGATGGAGCCTTTGCAGGTTTCCCGGAGGCTTTTGGATTGGCAGCTCTTCCGCCGTGGTTTAAGTGGGCAAATATCTTAGATCCTTCCTGGTGTACAGCATCAACAAGATCTACTAATCCCTCAATTTTGTCATCTTCATCAATCCCTAGCTGTTTAGGGTGTTCCTTTCCCTCCAGAGAGACATAGAGCGGTTCGCTTATTATCAATCCAACTCCGCCTTGTGCACGCCTTCTGAAGAATTCGATTGTCTTTGAAGTAATCTTGCCGTCCTTACTATTATAGGCGGTCTTTAAGGGCGCCATAGCAAGACGATTAGCAAGCCTTACTGATCCAAGTTCCAATACATCAAAGATTTCCATAACCCAGCTCCTTAGTACCTAAAGGAGATAGAGATACCTCTCCACTCCAGTTTTTAGTTCAATCTTGACCCTCCCAACACTTTCCCTATTACAACATGACTATAGCAGAAAGATCGACTTTTTCAAGCAATCTATTGTAAGGATGGATTTACGATATCTTTTATCTCCTGTATTTCGCAATGATCTTATGTGCTGCATAGCGTGCGAAGCCGAAGATCGACTCCTGCGGATTGACTCCCAGCGACGAGGGGAAGATGCTGGCATCGATCACATAAAGGTTCTTTACCTCAAAGGTCTCAAGGTTAGAATCGACCACGCAGCGGCGGGGATCTTCACCCATGCGACAGGTGCCCATGGGGTGAAAGGCGATCAGATCGGCATGCGCTGGTCTCAGGTTGGAGTTGAAGATCAGGCGAATCTCATCCGGCGAGTTTATCGAGGTCAGCTTGCTAAAGGGTAGATAGACCTCCCTTGCGCCGGCTGCGAAAAAGACCTCAGCCATTATGGCAGTCCCCAGCTTGAAGCGCTCAAAGTCCCGTTTATTGAGATGATAGAACATCAGGGGCTTATTTGTACCCGCATTTACAATTATCCCGCCCGATGTATCAGAGACCATCACACCCCAAACGCTCAGGTAGGGATATTTTTCCATGAATTCACGGTGTCTTCTGCCGATGAAGGGGGCAGCGGTTACATGAAGCTCCGGGGGCAAGAATGCGTTCTCCATAATTATCCCCATTCCCTTGAATTCGTCGATGCAGTAGCCCTGAGGAATCGATTTCCAGCCCTCTATCTTGCTATCGAACAGCCCCATTACCTTCACTGCCGGGTGGATAAATAAGTTGCGACCCACCTGCCGACTTCCCTTGCAGAGATTATTTTGCTTGAGAAGCTGTGGCGAATAGACCGCACCGGCGGAGAGGATCACCTTCTTTGCCCGAACAGTGAGGGTATGCAGCTTCTCTTTTGACTCCGGGTGCAGAAAAACTCCCCTGATGCCGACTGCCTTGCCATTTTCGACCATGATATCCCTAACCTGGCAGTTGGCGTAGAGAATGGCGCCATGCTTAAGCGCCTTGGGGATATAGGAGATATCCATGCTCTTTTTCGCCGAGGATGGACATCCGAATGCGCAGCGACCCTTGGCGGTACACTCGGCTGCGTTTCGCCTTAACGGTCGGTGGCTGTATCCGAGAGCTTCGGCTCCTTTTTTTACCACCAGGGCATTCAAGCCCAGGTTCTCCTTTTTTGCCTCGCTAATGCCGAGAAACTCCTCGACCGCCTCGAAGTGCGGCTTAAGATCCCTTGCCGTTACCTTGAGACCGAACCTCCAATTCCACTGCCTGAGCAGGTGTTGCGGAGTGCGAAAGCAGGTGCCGCTGTTCACTGTCGTAGTGCCTCCCACGCAGCAGCCCAATGGCAGCAGCACCCCAGGATGCCCCAGAGTGGCGGTCATATTCTTGTCCCGATACATGGTGAAGGCGAGCTTTAAGAAGTCGTTGTCGAAGTAATCGGGCTTATAGTATCCTCCCTCCTCAACGATGATTACGCTCAAGCCCCCCTCGGCAAGCTCGGCGGCGCTGACCGCTCCCCCAGCTCCGCTGCCGATCACGACTACATCGGCACTCTGCTCGATATCCTTTGAAACATCCCTGCTGGTAATTATCATAGCTGATCGAATCCTATCTCTCTCTTTATTCGTTCATCGTGATAGTAGCCCATGTAGCAAAAGATGCTAAAGATCCTCACAAGTATCCTCAGGCTATAAATGGGGTGGTTCAGAAGCCGATACAGGTACTCCAACTGAAGGTCTCTTTCGAGCCTGGTGAATCTGGTTGGTGTGCCAAGTATAACCAGGGGCAAATATTCAATAAGATCGAGCATGTACAGGTAAGCCTTGCGAACCTCTTTCACTGGCGCATCCATGACATCGCAGGCGATCTGGTAAGCCTGCGTGTCTCTCCAGGGGGGCATTCGGGGGGTGTCCTCTGGTACAAGCGCATCGAAGAGGGCGGTTAAGATCCTTTTCCTGCGAGCTGATAGTTCAACTGCCATGCTACCAGTATACTATAAATAAAAAATTGGATAAAACGATCCTAGATTCTCTGTTTCAATTGACAAGATCGCTTAAAGGCGAATGCAATCAGTTGCGAGGAGCCTTTGGCTCGAACACCTGGTTAATGCAGCTTTTGGGAAGGAGGTTCGGGGGATAATCATTTTCTAGAAAAGGGTTTACCCCTAAGTAGGCAAGTTCAAGCTGAAGATCTGGGAACATTTAAATTCCCTTTGATCTGGAAACAGATAGCAATATAATGAAGGAATATGAAAAAAATGTTAATTGTTTAAGTTAAGCAACTAAGGAGCAAGCATAAAATGGCTAACCTGAAAAAGGTCAATGAAGTTAACTTCAAGACAGAGGTTCAAGATTCCGATGTCTTATCGGTGGTCGAGTTCGGTGGACAATGGTGTGGACCATGCAAGAAGCTGGAGCCTATCATGGAAGAACTCCAGGAGGAACTCGCTGGCAGGGTCAAATTTTTTACCGTCGATGTTGGAGAGTCCCCGGACCTGGCGAGAGAATACAGTGTAATGAGCGTTCCGGTTACCTTCATTATCAAGAACGGAACCATTATGGAGTCATTCAACGGCTTTTTACCCAAGGCTAAGCTGTTACAGAATATAAAGCAATACCTGGAGGGCTAGGTTGGAGGGCTTAGCTGAATCCCTGCAAAACGCACTAGGAAATAATGCACCGCTGGCGATTATACTGGTATTCATAGGTGGAGTATTGTCCAGCTTGACTCCCTGCGTATATCCGATGATACCTGTAACGGTAAGCTACATAGGTGCTCGCTCGGGGAAAAGCAAGCTACACGGTTTTATACTTTCGGTCTTCTTTACGCTTGGGATAGCGATTACCTACAGCATCCTGGGCGTGCTGGCCGCACTCATACCAGGGATGATGTTCGGGCAGATCGCAAGCAATAAATGGACTTTCTTCATTATCGGCAATATCATTCTTCTCCTCGGTTTATCGATGTTGGGAGTCTTCGAGTTTCCCCAGTTCACCTTTTTGAACCGCTTTGCTCCTAAAGGCAGCAAGGCAGGCATTGGAGGCGCTCTTCTTATGGGCATTATCCTGGGATTTGCAGCCTCTCCTTGCGTGGGACCGATCCTTGGAGTTCTAGGCGGCTGGGTTTCTCTATCCGGGAACGCGGTTTATGGGGGTATTTTATTCTTCTCTTATGCCCTAGGAATGGGCGTGTTGTTCATTGTGCTCGGCACATTTGCCGGGCTGGTAACCGCCATGCCTAAACAGGGAATGTGGCTGAACAGAATAAAGAGGGCATTCGGGATAATCATGATCATCATGGCGGAGTACTTCTTGATCCAGGTCGGAAAACAGATTATATAACAAGCGAAAACAGGGAGAAAACTATATGAGAACGATATACAGGACGGGCGCCATCGTTGGAACATGGCTGGTAATAATGATCGCATTGACACTGGTTATATCATCGAGTATCAGCGACGGTAAGACAAAGATCGGCGTAAATAGCGGCGATGAGGCTATAGATATAATCTTGAAGGGTATAGACAATAAGACATACACACTCTCATCGTATCAAGGGAACAAGCCGGTGCTGGTGGTCTTCTTCGCTCCCTGGTGCAAGCCCTGTATCAACGAGATCCATGAACTGAAGCAGTTGTATAGAAAATATAGCGAAAAGATGGAGATACTTTCTATAAATGTCGATCCTAGGTATAACTCCAAAATGGATGAGCTAAAAAACAAGTATAAGATCACCTATCCGATCCTCTTGGATAGCAATAGAAGGATATCCTCCAAGTACAAGATCTTCGGCATCCCAACCAATATACTGGTGGATAAAAAAGGCGTCATCCGCTATCGGGGGCATAGGCTCCCGAGAGAAGATTATGTTAAGAAAGTGGTAGAATGAAGCAAAAGCTTGCAGCACTAAAAGAGAAAATTCGATCTTACCGAAGTTTACTTGTTGCATACTCAGGGGGGGTAGATTCTTCGTTTCTTGCTTATGTAGCCAATCAAGTGCTTGGAGAAAAGATGATTGCAGTAATCGCCAGGGATGCAGTCTATCCAAGGCGGGAACATCAAAGAGCACTGGAATTCGCCGGCTTGCATGGTATCGGTGTAATCGAGGTGAACTCAGACTGCATGGAGAACGCAGAATTTATCAGTAACCCGTCTAATCGTTGCTATCACTGTAAGAAGTTGTTGATGGGGAAGCTGAAGGAGGTAGCCATTGAAAAAGGTATGGAGCAAATTGCCGATGGTAGCAATGTAGATGATCTTAGTGATTATCGTCCCGGACTTGAAGCGCTGAAAGAGTTGGGTATAAGTAGTCCGCTGGCAGAGGTTGGCTTGAGTAAACAAGAGATCAGGGAGCTATCCAAGGAGCTGGGCTTGGAAACCTTTGCCAAGCCGAGCATGGCTTGCCTAGCTAGCCGATTTCCATACGGGCAAAGGATAACCGAGGAATTACTTTGCATGGTTGAAAAGGGTGAGGAACATCTGGAATCGCTTGGCTTCAGTCAATATCGGGTGCGATTATTAGACAAAAGCGCTCGTATCGAGGTTTTGGGGCAAGAGATACCGAGGCTTTTAGAAGCAGGCATGAGAGAAAGTATCATAGCCCGATTTAAGGAGCTTGGTTTTGTTTTTATCAGCTTGGATCTTGAGGGCTATCGTAGCGGTAGCATGAATGGTAGGGTATTTGTCGCTTCCCCCCCTTAATCCCCCCGTGAACGGGGGGAAAAGAAGAGGAGATGCCCGTGAACGGGGGGAAAAGAAGAGGAGATGCCCGTGAACGGGGGGGGTGATGGAATGCCCTCTCCCCAGCCCTCTCCCAGAGGGAGAGGGAGCAGATTTGAGGTAATCATGCCGGACGGTGAAGTGTTCTATTCGTGAGCCCAACTTGGTTTTCTTTTTTCAAAGAATGCGCTTATACCCTCCTTTGCCTCGTCGCTGACTCGCAGTTTTGCTATCATTCTGGCGGTGTATTGCTTAGCCTCCTTCAATGACATGGTTGGCACATCGGCTATCAATTGCTTGCATATTGCAAGTGCATTGGGACCGCTGGTAATAAGGGTGTTGCAAAGCTGCCGTATGCGATGTTGCAACAGGTCAGTTTCGAGCGCATAGTTTATCAGCCCAATGTTCTGAGCCATCTTTGCGTTAATTCGCTCTCCGGTTAGGAAAAGCTCTCGAGCGTTCTTTATTCCGATGCGCATGATGACATAAGGTGCGATACAAGCAGGCACCAAGCCGAGCTTCACCTCCGATAGTGCAAAGCGTGCCTCATTGGAGGCAAGTGATATATCGCAGGCAGCGACCAGACCGCATCCTCCACCGAATGCAGAGCCATTGATGCACCCTATTACAGGCTTGGGGCACGAGTATATGGTGTACATGCACTCAGCGAGGGCATAGGAGTCATCATAGTTCTCTTCGAAGCTATAGTTGCGCATTCTTCCCATCCATTCGAGATCCGCGCCGGCGCAAAAGGATTTTCCTCGACCAGTTAAAACTACAACCCGAACATTGTCATCATTGCCTAAAACATTGAAAACCTCGGTAAGCTCGGCGATCAGCACCTCGTTGAAGGCATTATGGATCTCAGGGCGATTCAAGGCAACGGTGGCGATCCTCTCATCAATCGAAACGCTTATGGTCTCGAAGTTATCTCTCAACGAACCCATGCTTTAACCTCATAATCTTTTCTATGCAGTATCTTCTGCCGATGATTCAAAATTTGTTCGACAGCCAATGGTATATGAAGCCTTCAGTATCATCAACCCTTTATCTTAGATTTCTTCCCTAGAGAGATAACGCACTTTCGTGCTTCATAATTTTCGTGCCTCCTGAACAGGTCGGGATCGGTGCTGCTCTTTATATATAATTTTTGTCGCCACTTGGTGGCTAAAGGACTGGACGCTCGCCTATGCTGGCATGACAATAGCCTCAAGCCAGGTAAATCCTTAAGTCCTGGTTTGGTAAATGGAGGATAACAAGGTATCCCTGTATCCCTGAATTGAAAATAAAAGCCGTTTTGAATAGTATGTAGGGGTGATAATAAGATCAAACTATGGCGGAGATTAAAATAATGAGACCAACATTTTGCTTAGCACTGCTCGCTATATTATCGATATCGCTTAGCTTCTGCGCTGGATCAGCCTATCGCCAGGCGGTACAAAGAGACACTATAGATGCCTACCAGGAATTCCTTGATAAGCATCCTGATAGTAAATACAGTTCCCAAGCAAAAAACCGCCTGGAAGAACTGATGTATGAAAAGGCAAAAAGTGAAAATACGATCGCGGCTTATGGCAATTTTCTGGACCAATTCCCCGACTCGGAACACGCCGAGGAGTTTAAGGAGCTTGTACATAAGCTAGAATACGAGGAGATTATCAAATCCGATGATCCCCAGGTTTATATGGATTACATGAGCCAACACGAGGACTCGCCATACTATGATGACGCAGCCAGCCGACTGAAGGCAATACAAGCGAATAAACAGGCGCGGCTGGAGGCTTCGATCATCGAACAGGCAAAGCAGAATAACGATCACCAGGCGCTTAAGGACTTCATGCAACGATTCCCCAATAGCCCAAGGATAGATGAGGTCAAGTTACTATACCAAAACATAAAGGCAGAGAATGAATTCATCCTGTCCCAGATACAGAAAATTGCCCAGGGCGATTACAGCGAATTCCCTCAGCCGGAACGAAAGGGAGACTATAACAAGGAGGGCTTGTCCCTGATAAAAGTGGGTAACAGCACCAGGAACCGCCTGACCCTATACTTCAGCGGTGAAAAGATTACCCAGGTTCCGCTGGCGCCAGCGCAGATGAAGAAGATCATACTTCCATCAGGAAAGTATAAGGTTGCCATAAGCTTCGATACCAATGAGATCGCACCCGCCTATGGAGAGCACGAATACAACGATGGTCAATACGGCTTGATAATCGCCTTCTAACCGCCGATGAGACAACTGGTATCATATATTTCGATCATTATTACTCTAGCTCTCATTTCGGTAATAATATCTTCTTGCTTGGAGGAGGATGATGATGACTGGAGGTATATCGAGGACTACCGATGGCGATTAATTGATGGCTGCCTGATCGTTGGATATGACCAACAGCAGTTACTTAAACTCACCGAGCTTGGCTACGAGACATTTACACCGATAGTCGATATGTTGTTTGGCTTCTTCGAGTTCTCCAAGGATAATCCAGAATATACGCCACTTCAGCTTGCAAGAAGCGGACAAACCATCGGTATCAAAAAAAATGTCAAGAGGGTGGGCAGCATTACCTTTCAGCTTACCGAGAGGGGAAACCTGAGAGTGAAGACCGAGCTGGAGCAAAGCGTCCCTGCCAATAGCATCAAGTTCTCCTTTGAAGCGCTAGAGAATGCTAGTTTTTGGGGCTTTGACGAGCAATACAACTTCATGGATCTCAAGGGACAGAGCTTTCCCGCCTTGGTTCAGGAGCAGGGAGTGGGCAGGGGAGGAGACCCGGTAAATCACCGGCAGGATCGCCTTACCAATACTTACTTTCCCATGCCATATTTCATGGATCCGATAAATGGTTACGGTTTTCTGGTCCATAGCTCATCAGCTTGTTTCTTCGATTTTGCCTTCTTAAATACCTTCAACTGGACTGTTGAAGTCTGGGATAAGCGACAGGTGGATATTATTCTAATCCCCGGTGATGATCCCAAGTCGATAGTCAAAGGTCTGAGAGCGGAAGTTGGACCGCTTGAATCCAAACCACTTCCCTATTTCTAATCTCAAGCACCTGGTCATGGAGGAAGTAAACGCGCCCATAGGCAAGCCAGCGGTCTTCGTTAGGGAAGGTGGCTGGAACGATGTCGTGGAGAAGGTAAGGGCTATCTATCTCGAGTAGCGCTGATTCGCTTCATACAGACCCTCAATCCCGCCATGGCGATCATCATCCCCAGTGGCATCAGGCTGGTACGATAGCGCATCTGCGACCAGTACAGGGCGCATAATCCCCAGTTCGCGATAAAAATCACCATGAACAAGCTATAATGATCATAAATCGATGCTGAAGCCGAGCCTCCACGCTTGCTTATGCCGCGCAGCCAGGAGAGTAATCCTATGACCATTAGCACGAGAAGCGGGGAGTATGCAATAAATCCGATGATGCTTAGCTTGGTATCATTGCTTTTTATAAATGGGCTGATGAACCAAATTGCCTTGACGAAAGTGGAGTGGACAAAGCAGAAGGGATGCTCCTTTATGTAGTCGAATGCCATCGCATAGAAGTAATCGCTGCGTGAAGCCTCATCCAAAAGGGCGGTCTGGTTGAAGATCCGTGCCCTCCAATCCTCCCAGTCATCCTTTTCCCAGCGAGGAGCTTTAGGGAAGCGGGCGACCATGTTCTGGTAAAACTCAGGATTATTTCCCTCCAGGAAAGTGTATCCGCCGTTTGTATTGGTCAATATCAGCCTATGATGAACCCTGTAGTTGTACCAGACCCACGGGCTGTACAGCATCGAGAAGCTAATCAGGAAGATCGCAATGGAGACCGCGACTCGCCCCTTGAGGTATCTTCGCTTGAGAAAAAGATCCAACGGCACCAGCAAAACCAACATAAAAAGGTTAGATCGGGTCAGGGCAAGCAGGGCGCAGATCCAGCCGGTAAGCACAAGGTAAAGAATGTCCAGCCTTTGTTTCTCCATAGCCTCCTTTAACATAATCAGGTAAACCAAAGCCAGCAGCGATAAAAGAAAAATAGTCAAGGTCTCGGTCAATATGCGGCTCGAATAGTAGATGAAAAACGGGTAAACCGCAGCGATAAGCCCGGCAATGATGCTATAAATAAAGGGTAAAATCAGCCTTACCGCCATAAATATGATCACCGCGCTGGCAGCGCCTAGCATCGACTGCCAGATGATCACCGCCCGGTCGATATCCCTCGAATTCAGGATCAGGGTGGCTAGAAACAGCGGGTAAAGCGGTGGTCTCTGCGAGGTCGGCGCTCCTTTATGGAAAGATAGCCCCACCTGTTTAGATAAGCTCTTTGCTAAGCGCAGGTAACCATCGATGTCAGCCAGTGGTCTTGGCGCATGGAAAAGCCCGAAACATAGTCGCAGACAAAGTGCTATGATAAAGATGCCCAGCACAGGTACAGCACTTTTTGCCGCTTTGTTCAATGACTAATTGGCTGTATTGAGGATCATCCTGACCATGTGCTCGAAGGTCTTGCGGAACACATCCTTTGGTATCAGGGTAATCCGTCCTCGGTAGTTCTGTAGCATCCACTGCTCGGTGAACTGGGGGACCTCTTCGAGGCTTGATAGGTTCTCGATGACTTTGCCATGTAAACCATGCGTGGCATCGAGCGCTCGCTTAAAAAAGTCGGCAGCATCACGCTCGGTCAGTATGCCGAAATGCCCCAGGCAGATCACCTTCACATCAAGCTCGCTCAGTTTCTTGATGGTCTCAATGTACAGATTGATGTCCTGAAAGGGGACAGCAAAGATATCATCAATATCATTCAGGAATCCGCCGAAGTCGGAGATAAAAAGGGTCTCCCATTGCGGTATATAGACCGCCATTCCGCAGTCGCTGTGCCCCGGCGCCTCGTAAAAATGCAGCGAAACGCCCCCTAGCTCAACGCTGTCCCCTTGCTTATGTGTAATCTCGACCGTCAGCGAGTCTATTGCCTGCTCGCAGTCGCCAAGAGTCCCTCTAAGCCCCAGGTATTCGATGATCGAGTCATTGACCTTGTCGATAAAGCGCAGCACCTTTGGATTGGATAGATTCGCCCGGCAGCGCTCGGAGCCATGAATGATCAGGTTGGGAAGGTTGCGCTTCAGCGAGGGCACCGCGCCGGTGTGATCATAATGGCTGTGGAGTATTACAAGCCCGCTGATGCTTGATGGATCTATGTCGTATTCGCTGATTTGATTCAAGACCAATGGTGTAATCGGCTTCAGCCCTCCTTCGATCAAGAAAGCCTCTCGCTCGCCCTTGACCAGATAGATGGGAAGCTCCTCTCTGCCGAGAAAATACAGCCCCTGGTGAACCTTGGTCGGCTCTTGGATCCACATATTTTTTGCTCCTTTCAGTTAGCCTTTTGAGATAGGATATCAAAATCCGTGCAATGCGCAATCTAAAGGGAGTATTTGCTAAAACCGCTCTCTATGTTAAAAATAGCTTGCGATGAGCGTGCTTTTCATATTCATAGACGGCTTGGGCATCGGGGATGCGAGCAATAAAGACTCCAATCCGCTGGAGCTAGAGCCGAACCGCATCTTCAAGGGCTTGCGTGCTGGGCAGCCAGTGGAGCGCCCCTTTGACGGAATAGCCATCCCAACCGATGCGGTGCTTGGCGTGCCTGGCATCCCGCAAAGCGCAACTGGACAGACCAGCCTTTTTACCGGCATCAATGCCCAAGAAAAAATGGGGAAGCATATAAACGCCTTCCCGCCAGAGGGGCTTAAAAAGATTATATATGAGCGCAATATTCTCAAGGATCTAAACCAGGGTGGCTTCAAGGTCGCCTTTGCCAATGTATATCAAGACCTGTTTTTCAGCGAGAAGAGGTTGCGTCCCGACTCGGTAAGCACCACATTAGTCAGGGCTGCTGGACTCGATTTCATGCGTATCAAAGACCTGCTGCAAGGGCGAGGAATATATCAAGACTTCACTAATAAATTTTTACAACGACTCGGCTATGATGTGCCCGAATTTACACCCACAGAGGCAGGGAAAAGGCTCGCCAGGATGTCTTTGGATTATGATCTGGTGCTCTACGAGTACTTTATCAGCGATATGGTAGCGCACCATCGCAATAAGGAGATGTCCTGCCAGGAGGTAAGGAAGCTGGATGAGTTCGTGGTCGCCGTACTTGAGAATACGGATCTCTCAAGGCATTCGGTCGTGTTGTCATCCGATCACGGTAACCTTGAAGATCTCACAACCAGGGAACATACAACCAACAAAGTGCCGACATTCCTCTGGGGACCGATTCGTAGTCTTCTTGAGCACAAGATTTCAGCTATCACCGATATCACCCCCGGCATAATAGAGTTCATCGGGAAAGAAAGATTGAGGCACGAGGCTTGAGGGGTATTCAACCACAAGGGCACTAAGACACAAAGAGGAAGTGATACCGTTTGGGGTTGACATTTGTTTTTGAAACAGGTATTAGGATACCGAATACCGATATGGACACTGGATCATGAACATGAAACTGGGCAGAAGGAGCGACAGATGAAGAACATTCTTGGTATATCAGAGGCATCGAACCTGGGCATACATGCGCTTGCATATTTGGCATCTAAAGGGATCGGAATATCGCTGTCTGCCGGACAGATAGCAGAAGATATAGGAGTCTCCGAGTCGCACCTCTCCAAGGTGTTGCAAAAGCTGGTTAAGACCGAGATCATAAGCTCCAGCAGGGGAGCGAAGGGCGGATTCTCGCTCCAGAGGGATCCGTCAAAGCTCTCCTTGTTGGAGCTTGTAGAGAAGATTGACGGTCCCTTAATCATCACCGACTGCCTTCTGGGATCCCCTATCTGCGATAACCAGGAATGCATGTTGGGGGATCTCATAAGGGAAGTCGGGAACATGGTTCACCAGCGCTTGGCAGAGGTTACCTTAAAGGACCTAGCCTTTAGGGTGCGAGGCAAGGAGGATGGCAAACATTCACACTAATCAAGGAGCGATTGTTCTATGAGCATCTCTGGATTGAAGTGCTGAGTTTTACAACCAGGTTGCGGTGAATCTGCTAGGCAATTATTCGAAAATCCAGGCTTATCAAGTATCTAAGGCAGGTACATGCCTAAGATATATGCCGTGAAGTAATAAACCTCGTTAACCAACAGCACCAGAAGCAATAAATAGCTCGCCCATCTACTCCATTTTTTCCCATCAAGGCTTCGCATCCCCGCAGTAGCTATGAGGATAAAGGCACCCATTGCTGGCAGCATGTAGCGCGCCGAGGCTCGATTCCACTCATATCCACCCTGAAGATAATAAATAAAAACGCAAAAACCTGAAATAAGAAGCAGGACGAGCATCCCCAGCCCCAAGCCAGCATCAAAGCGTAATCCAAGCTCGACCATCCCTATAATGAAAAGCAGCAATAGCGTGATCCCGATCGAGGCATAAATCCAAGCCGGCATCTGCCCGTGCCCCCAGTGGCTTGTACCGATGAAGCTTTTGGTCATCTGCTTTGAAAACTCGACTGCCGAGTGAAGGCTGATATAATTAATATATTGGAAATGAACCTTGATCTGCTCGATTACATCGACATCCGCAGACATCACCTGGGCTAACAATACAATGATCAAACTAAGTGAAACAGCAACCATGAATAACAAGCTAGTTCGTCCCAGGCGACCGGTAAGGTTGCTGGCTGGTAAAGCCCATATCGCAAGCGCTACGAACAAGGCAATCGCAACGAAGCTTCGCTTGCTTTGGATGCCTGCCAGGCAGATCAAGAAAAGTAGAATAATATGACCCAACCTAGGCTGGTAACGATACAACGCGATGATGACCGCCAGCGCTGCTGCTCCCATAAGCCCTGCCAGGATATCGTTGTTGAATCGACCAGCAAGGTACGAGAAGTAAGGGAGGAGGCTTAGTAGAATGCCTGCCGCCAGCACGCATTGGGTCTCACCAAAGGCGATAGCTACAGCAAGCAGAATGCAAGCGACGGTCACCGCCCCGAATAGCGATGAAAGCAGCCTCCCGGCATAGAGCTGAATGAGAGGATCATTTCCTGCTGCCCTAATGATCGGCTTTGCGAGTTGATAATAGAGTCGAGGCTGGCTTGACACCCTCGCCTCCTTGTAGAATGAGGCGAAGCCGCTATCCCCTCTAGGCGCGACCAGGTCGTGCAGCTCGAAGAACCGGTGCTCTCGCATGGAGTCGATGATGCGGTTTTCTATGCTGGATACAAGCATCTTCTTGGGCAGACCTTGCTTGTCTTCGTATTTATCCATCAACAGATATGCGAGGTGCTGCGGTTCATCCTCGCCCTGCCAGGGGGGAAGCACAAGAGAATATATGACTGCCTTGGTGAAAAACAGGAGGCTAAAGGCAGCGATTATTCTCTTTTTATTATGCAGGCTCATGGCAGCGACTCAGCCAGTATCTTTTCAACCAGCGGCTCAAGGATATCGACCCTAGGCGCTATGATCCGGATCATTGAGGTTGCCTTAGGGGGTAATCTCGCCCCTGCGCCAATCATCGCCTCACCAGCCAAAAGCCTTTTGCGGCGCTGCACCAGCTCGCCCAGGCTTTTATCGAGATCATCGGCGATCGAGTAATATGCTTCGGCTTTTGCCACATCGCCATCTAGCAGGTATAAATCCCCCAAGCGCAAGTAAGCTATGGCAAATGTGGGATCGCTGTTTAGGGCAGCCTGGTAGTGATGCAGAGCAGCCTGGAGCATCTCCTGCTTTGTCCAGGCTTGATCCAGATCGCCAGCTTGTCGAGCGTTCCTGGCTATCTTCGGTGCACACAAGTAAGCCTCTCCAAGCATGAAATGGTAGTAAGGCAGGTCGCTGCTGGCGAGCAATCCCTTCAGGTCGAGGGCATCATCAAGAGCCTCCTTCGCACCTGACTCCAGCCATTGGATGATCCCCTTGTACAAAAGAGGCAAGTAGTTCTCTGGTTGAAGCTGATGCGCCTTTGCAAGGTATCTTAAGGCTTGGTCCCTGAATTTGCTGTGTTCGATGCCAAAAGCGCCTAACTCGACCGACGATACGAACTGCTGTGTTTCATCCATTGTGCGCCATTGTAGGGGCAATTCATAAGTTGCCTTTACAGCTATATTTGTCGAATGGTCGCATTTGAAAAGGTTCCGAATCGAGTCAAAATAATATGATCGATGAATGCCCTTGAGCCACTGCTCCCTTGCCAGCGAATCATATATGGCATAAGCAGCCTCGAAATCGCCCTTAAGGTATAGCCGTTGTGCCGCTTTGAGCCATCCTCGCCGGGTTGCGTCCTGCTGTGAGGGGAACCACTGGGATTGATCCCCTTGTTTGGGTGTATAAAGAAGCGCCTCCTCCCCGAAGTAACCCAAGCCAGGATATTTTCTCACCAGGCGATAGTTCTCCTTTATCAGGGACATCAGCTCAGCGACCATATTAAAAGGCGCTGGTCTGAAGCGTGGAAAGTTGTGGCTGAAGGTCTTATCGGTGATGAGGATAACCGCAATTTCGTGATTCTTCAGCGCATTGGACAACATTCGATGGTTGATGATTCGATAATCGAGACACCGGGCTAAATCCCAGTTATCCTGGAAGCTCAAGGTATTCATCTCGTAGCCAGGATATGGCATCAGCCCGGTCATCGGTGCCAGCGCGTTGTTGAAGCTAAGCAGAAATCCATCTGCTGATCTTTTCTCCCCACCGGAGGGGGTCTTTGCCGTGGCATCCCCCGCCTCGAAATGCTTTTGCACAAGCTGCTTGATATCTCCGGCAACCAGTTCGAGGTATGCGATCTTACTGGTTCCGAGAGGCACCGCCAGGTATTCGCCAACCTGCCCGAAGCAGAGCAACAAAGATATAATCAGCACTCCGCCGACCACCACCCGCCTTACTATTCGATCATCGAGGCTATTCAGCCACCTGGAGATGCTCAGCGCAACCGCACCAGCGGCCAAGGGCATTGCCATGACCAGGTAGCGATCGATGCTCTGCTTCTTCACGCCGAAATGGGCAATAACAAAGGCGAGCCAGCAAATCCAAAGGATCATCTCGCTTGGTTGTGCTTCGGTCTTATCTGTAGTCAACAGCCTTTTTAACCTCTTTGGCAGGTCCCCAGCAGTTAAGCCATATAAAAGCCACACCAAGGGCACCAGTATGATGAGCCAATAATTCTGCGCCAGGTTGGCAGCGCCATCTATGCGATGAAGCAGCAAGCGCTTCAAAGGAATAACATCCTTCTCGATGATGTAGGTATAGACTTGGTAGATGTAGCGCTGGGCATCGATGATAAGATATGGAGCGTAGAGCAGGCTAATAATCGAGGCTGAGAGCATGGAGCTGTTGATTGCCGTGCGCGGTGATCCGAAGATCCACACCAGCATCCAGGCTGCGATGAGCACTGGGAAACAGGTCAGGCGCACCCCGCAAGCCAAGGAGATAAATGCGATCGCCAAATAAGGCGCCAGCCTCGATTTGCTAACCTCGCAAAGGAAATATGTTCCCAGGCTTAACAATACGGCTCCTAGAGCATACAGCTTGGCGATGCTCAGATAGTAGGCAGCAAGCGGGGATAGGCAGATAAGGGCACAATAGATCAGCCTTGATTCAATATCGCCGCACCTGGATATTTTCCGATAGATAAGCAGGATGCTTCCTAAAGCAAAGATAACTGATACGATCCTCCCCGATAGCAGTCCGAAGCCGGCGATGCCCTGCAAAAAGCCGTATATGTATGGATATATCGGGGGCTGATTGTAAAAGAAATCGACCGAGGGAACCTTGCCCATTCGAGTCAGCCAGGCAGAGAGCACATAGAAACCCTCGTCAACATTGATAGCACCATAGTAAACATAGATCCCGCAAACAGACGCGAAGAAAAGTATCATGATAGCGGGAAGTATTGCGATCAGTGCCCTCATCTCTTGATATATAGATAGGTTTTTATGCCCTTATTGTACAGGTTGGGCATGGTCTCGACCAGGCGATAACGCCTTGCAATGGCTTGTATTATGCGCTCTCGATTTTTTAGGGGCACCCGCTTGAGGTTCGGGAAGGCTAAGGTATATGAGTAATCCTGTATCAGGATTCCATCAGCGATCCCTGATTTTACTAAATCGAGCAGTATCTCGTCGTTTACCAGGTGGAGCTGGCGGCAGCGCCTGGTATCATAATCAGGGAAATACTCGTTGGATACGAAGCTAGTATGGATGCTCATCCCCGCCTCGATCGGCAAAAGGGGCGTATCCGAGGAAATGACCAGAGATCCAACGGGGAGATGCTTTAATAATATCCTCTTCTGCTTGCCAAGAAGCCCCATTGCGCTTGTGTGATCCATATCTGACATAAAACGGGGTAAGCTGCTCAGCGAGATCAATGCGCTGATGATCAATAAGGCTATAACTATAGTGTTTGAAAGCATAATGCGCATATAATTGATCAACGCAATCGCGACTAAAAGAACAGCCACCGGGAAGATCACCGTCTGGTAAGAGCTTTGGCTGTACTTGGCTGAAAGATGCCCCAATAAAACGACCAGAAGCCCACCCATAATAGCCATGAGAAAACGGGCGGTATCACCGGACAAGTCGCCTCGTCTTATCGTTCCCCGCAGCCATCCATAAACTGCCAACATTCCCAGAACAACCAGTGGTGCGTAAAACCAGAGCATATCGGCGATTATTCTCAGTTTAGCCAGCCAGGGATTCCCCTGCACACCCATTTTAAGCTCCAGATGGAAGCCTATGATGCAGTAGATGAAGGCTTGTGGGGCAGCGATTAGAAAGGGGACTGTTGAGATGGCGATGATTACAAGGCTCGCAAGACATGAGTATATGAAGCCTCGACTTAGCCTTTTATCTCTAAGTAAAATATAAGCCAATAGCATAAGGAGCATGGGAGCCAAGGTGAGCCTGGTCAGCACCGACAGGGTAACCGCGCTAGCCCCCGCAATATCGTACCAGTATCTTCCCTTGCCCGCATAAACCAGGTATATGCCTAAAACAAGGAAAAACGATGCCATGGAGAATATGCGGGCGATCATGAAGTAGTATGCCTGCATGGGACATAAAGCAAACAGGGTGGCGGCCAGGATAGCTGCCTCCCTGCCTTGGATTTTACTCGCCAGCATCATGGTCAATAAAAGGCAAGCGAATCCGAAGAGCATGGAGATCAGGCGAGCCTTGAGCAGTCCGCTGCCGATAATGTAAAACAAACCTCCATATATGAAGGGAAACACTGGCATCTGGAGGTATAGATAGTCGATGTAGGGGAGCTTCCCATCAGCTAACAGGGCGGCAGAGGCTAAGTAGGTTCCCTCGTCAACATGTATCTTGCCTTGAAACAGCAAGACAGTAGAAAAAAATAAATATACGAGCAGGGGCAGCAACCATAGCCTATTGAATACCGATAACCTCAGCCAGAAGAGCGCCATTATGTCCAACAGGGTATAACAGTTTGAGCCTAATTTGAAGTTCAATAGCTGATCGGGGTCTCGCCTGCAAAATTTATACCATTGACTTGGATGGATGATTAACCTATATTAGAAGTAAAGATATTCGTAACATTCAATGGCAAACGAAGAACACAGGTTGCGCTGCGAAGCCCTGGTCAAGGCATACAGAGAACGGCGAGTTGTCGATCAGGTCAGCCTGGGCATCTCCAGCGGTGAGATAGTGGGATTGCTCGGACCTAACGGAGCCGGCAAGACCACCACCTTTTACATGATAGTAGGCTTGATAAAACCAGAAAAGGGGCGGGTATTCATCGATAACCACGAGATCACCGACATGCCGATGTACCAACGCGCCAGGCGAGGGATCGGGTACCTGCCGCAGGAGCCTTCGGTATTTCGCAAGCTGACCGTCGAGGAGAACCTGCTCGCTATCATCGAGACCCTGCCTGTAAAAAGGTCGCAATACCAGGAATTGCTAGAGAAGCTACTTTCAGAGCTGGGGATCACCCACCTGGCAAAGGTGCGGGCTGATGCGCTCTCCGGCGGCGAAAGGAGAAGGCTGGAGATCACCAGGGCTTTGATCACCAATCCTGCTTTCATACTGCTCGATGAGCCGTTTGCTGGCATAGACCCCCTGGCAGTCATCGATATTCAGAACATTATCCAGCAATTGAAGGCAAAGGGGATCGGCGTACTAGTTACCGATCATAACGTGCGGGTTACCCTGGAGATCACCGATCGCGCTTATATAATAAACGAGGGTAAGATCCTCGCCGATGGCACGCCCTTTGAGCTAGCCAACTCGGAGAAGGTCAGAAAGTTTTACCTGGGCGAGAAATTCAGGCTCGAACAGGAAATAAATAGATAAGGCATAATGACATGGGTTTGGAACTAAGGCTCACACCTAAGCTGGTTCAAAAGCTGATCATGACCCCCAACCTGCAGCTTGCCATTAAGCTGTTGCAGCTAAGCAAGCTGGAGCTAGAGGAATACCTGAACGAGGAGCTTATGAAGAACCCTTTCTTGGAGGATCTGTTGACCAGCCAGGAGGATCAAGTCGAGGGAGGGGGCAATACCGAGGCACCACCTGAAAGGGCTGCTGATGAGGAGGAGGGATATAGCCCGCCATTACCTGGAGACCAACAAAATAAAGAAACAATCTCGCCAAACGAACAGCCTGCCGAAGAAGGCGACACCGTTGAGAGCGTGGAGGACGCCATCAGCAGGACATTGGATGGCATACTAAGGGATGCTTCCTACCTGGATGCAAGCTCGAAGAGCTTCTTCTCCGATACCGACTGGGAGAGGATCTTCGATAATGGAGACGACTTCGGTTACACGCCGAGCGAGGAGGGTGAGGTTCCCCAATACGAGAACTATCTAAGCAAGGCTGGCAACCTGCATGACCATCTGTTATGGCAGCTCAGCCTCTCCTCACTTTCCGAGGCAGAGCAGAAAATTGGCAAGCAGATCATCGGCAACATCGACGACTACGGTTACCTGCGAGCAACTATCGAGGAGATAGCCAGGATCGAGGGTGTAACCGTGGCTGCGGTCGAGAAGGTTCTGAGGGTTATACAGGATTTCGAGCCAAGCGGCGTTGGCGCCAGGGACCTAAGGGAGTGCCTTATCCTTCAGCTTAAGCAAAAAGGTATGACCGACACGCTCACCTACAGGCTGGTGGATGAGAACCTCGACAAGGTGCTGCGCAATCAAATGAAGGAACTGAGCAAAATATACAAGGTTGACATCGATCAGCTAAAGAAGGCGATAGCAAATATAGAGAAGCTGGAGCCCAAACCGGGCAGGGAATATCTCCCCGATGAAGATCACTACATCACCCCGGATGTCTTCATCACCAAGGAAAAGGATGGCTATAAGATAACCCTTAACGACGAGGGTATGCCCCGCCTGCGCCTGAGCAGCTACTATCGCCGTTTGCTGCACAATGAGGCAAGGGAGCCTGGGGAGACGCGCAAGTTCCTGGAGGATAAGCTGCGTGATGCTCTGTGGCTGATAAAAAGCATCGAACAGAGGCAAAGCACTATATATCGTGTTGTGGAGAGCATCGTCAAGTTCCAACGGGATTTTTTGGATTACGGGATAATGTATCTGAAACCGCTTACACTGCGCGATATTGCCGAAGATATAGGTATGCACGAATCTACGGTAAGTCGTATCACCTCCGGCAAGTATGTACACACCCCCCAGGGGGTCTTCGAGCTTAAGTTTTTCTTCCATAGTGGACTGTCAACCTTAAGGGGCGAGGATGTCTCCTCGCTTCGTATCAAGGAGATCATCAAGGATATGATCGCCCAGGAGGACAAGAAGAAACCGTTGAGTGATCAGGCAATCGCCGACCGCCTGGAGCAAGAAATGGGTATCATGATAAAAAGAAGAACCATAGCAAAGTACCGAGAACAACTTGGTATTCCCTCCTCCAACCAGAGGAGAACCTATTGAGTTTGCAAGTGTCATAATTAACGAAAACGATCTATCGGAGGTATAACACCATGAACCTGACTATCACTGGAAGACACTACGATGTCCCCGATGCCTTGAAGATCTTTATCAAGGAGAAGCTGAGCAAGATCCAAATGATGGATGAGGCTATCTCCATACAGGCTACTTTGACCCTGGAGAAAACAAGAAATACCGCCGAATTCTTGGTCAAGGGCAAGGATTTCATGTTCCAAGCCCAGGAACAAAGCAGCGACATGACCCAATCGGTCGATGCTGCCCTGGAAAAGATTGAAAGGCAAGCCAGAAAACACAAGGAGATGTATAAATCTCGTCGGCAAAAGAATAATGAACTCGATACAGCACAGTTCGTAACCTCCGAGCTATCAAGCACTGATGAAGGATTTATGCCAGAAATCATTGAGACGGATAAATTTATTCCCAAGCCGATGTCAATAGAGGAAGCTGCTGAGCAACTATCGCTCTCCAAGGCTTCATTCATGGTCTTTCGTAATTCAAGAAACGATAAGATAAATGTCCTGTATGTGCGCAAGGACGGAAACTACGGACTCATCCAACCGGAATGACCTAGAAGGGAACGATAACATCCCTGCTAGCAAAGGCACTGAAACATTAGAGTTCCAGGTTCAGACCGGTAACGACGGTACCAGGCTCGACAAGTTTCTTGCCCATCGATGCAAGCAAATCTCACGATCGCAATTGCAAAAACTGATCGATAGAGGACTTGTATCTGTCGGAGCGATAAATAAAACAGCAAGCTATAAAGTAAAAGCCGGCGATGTCATAGTAGTGATTATTCCCCCGCCGACCGAGCCTTCCGTCAGTGCCGAAAATATCCCCATCGATATTATATACGAGGATGACCATATAATCGTGCTTAATAAACAGCCAGGGATGGTAACCCACCCTGGAGCCGGTAACCGTAACCAAACACTGGTCAATGCGGTGCTGCACCATTGTAGTCAACTTAGCGGCATCGGCGGCATCAAGCGTCCCGGAGTGGTTCACCGTCTCGACAAGGAAACCTCAGGTGTGATCATCATGGCGAGAAACGACCAGGCACACCTAAAGCTCTCCGAGCAGTTCGCTCAAAGAAAGGTCAAGAAGATATACCATGCCCTGGTGGTCGGAGAGATGCCCAGCCACAGCGGCATCATTGATACTCCCATTGGTAGGCACATCAAGGATAGAAAGAGGATCTCGACCCGAACCAATAAGCCAAGGGAATCGATCACTGAATACAAGGTGCTGGAGTGCTTCGATGACTGCACGCTCATCGAGATCGCGCTGAAGACCGGCAGAACGCACCAGGTGCGCGTTCATCTTGCCAGCATCGGCAACCCGGTGCTAGGGGACAAGGTCTATGGCAAGGGTGCATCGAGGAGGATCAAGAATCAGGCAGTGCAGGCAAAGGTAAGGAAACTCGAATACTTCACCCTTCACTCCCGCAGCCTAACCATCGATCACCCGACGAGCGGAAAGAAGATGACCTTCATCGCTGAGCATCCAGAGCACTTCCAGGCTATGCTTCGTTTTCTGCGAAACCTGCCAGGCTGAGACCATACGATATGAGTCTTATCTTAAAAGCACTGAGAAAGGCGCAAGAGGAGAAAAAAAGGGGGCATGATCCCGGTGGAGAAGAGATAATCAGCTCCCAGCTCGATGAGGGCGAGGGAGGAAAGGATAGAAACCGCGCCATCAGGATTAATATCATCCTGGTTGCGTTCGCATTATGTCTAGTCGCTGTAATGGTAGGCTGGCTCTCGATGTATCGGAGTACTATTACAGATTCAAAAGAATCGAGCAAGATGTGTTCTGCAATAACTACAGCGCCGAAGAAGGTCGATTCGAGTGCTAGCGATGATCTCCCCACACCAATTCCAACTGGCAGAGCGGTATCTAACGCGATCCAATCAGCACAAGCAAAAGAAATAGCTCCCATGCCCGCCTTCACACCTCGTCCAACCGTGAAAACTCATCTCAAAATCCCCATTTCGACACCCATGAATAAAAGCAGTGAGAAACAAACCCTTCACCCAGAGGTAGCTACAACCGATGAGGAGCCGAAGATAATCATAAAAGCAACCACGGCAAAGGTGCCGGATGAAAAGCAGACCTCGCAAAATCTGCTTGAGCGTGCAGATACACTGCTAGGCGAAGGCAGGCTGGATGAGGCTATTCTCGCCTATGAGAAGGCGCTTGAGATCGATGCCAATAGTTTGACCACCCTGCTGTCCTTGTCTGAGCTGTATGTCAAGATTGGTAAGCCGGATAAGGCTAAAGACTATCTTGGAAGAGCTGCTGCATTGGGGAGGGATAATCCGCAGATACTGAATAATCTGGGCATCATGGCATCCAGGATAGGGGATGACAGGCTGGCGCTAACCTATTATATGCATGCACTGAGCCTTAGCCCCAACTTCTGCGAGGCGCACCTGAACGCAGCCTTGGCGCATCATCGTCTCGGAGAGGTAGAAAAGGCTATCGACTTTTATGCTCGCTTTATCGAGCTGGCGCCAGGTCGCTATGATGAGCAAATATGGCGGGTAAAACAGATTCTGGAATCCCTAAAAGCCAGCACTGCATCTGAATAATATTTCATTAAGCATCCCGCTAGACAACTTATAGCTCATCCTGCTCGATTTTCAGTAGATTTACCGGCTTGTTCGCTTATCAAGTAGGTAAGATATGGCAAGTCGCGGTAGCGCTCGTTATAGTCCATACCATAGCCCACGATCCAGCGATCCGCTACCTCGAATCCGCAAAAGGACAACTCGACGGGATAAAGCCTTATAGAGTGCTTTCTCAGTAATGCACATAACTCCAGCCGAGCCGGTTTCTTTTTCCGAAGATGATCAGCGATGAAACTCAGCGTCCTTCCAGTATCCAGGATATCATCTACTACCAGCACCTCCTTGCCGGCGATATCAAAATCAAGATCCCTTAAAACAACCGTTGGTGTGCCATTATTGTTTGTACCTTTGTATGTCTTTATCTTGATGAAATCGCAAGGTGGGGTCGGTGCGAGGAGTGGCAGAAGATCCCTCATGATATACCTGGCTCCATCCAGCACACCTACGAGAACCAGGCGATTGCGATCGAAGTTGTCCTTGATATAAAGACTTAGCTCCCCGAGCTTTTCTTGGATATTCTCATAAGAGAATAGAACCTTATCGGAGAGCTTCATTATCCTTTATTAGGCTGCTTATTTTTCCTTAACCGCGATGGGGAATACAGTCTCCAGGTTAGCGTGCGGTCTGGGGATAACATGTACGGTTACTAGTTCTCCTATTCGCTGTGCTGCGGTAGCGCCGGCATCGGTTGCTGCCTTACAGGCTGCTACATCACCTCTGACCAGTGCGGTCACATAACCACCACCGATCCGCTCATAGCCGACCAGGACGACCTTGGCTGCCTTAACCATGGCATCGGCTGCCTCGATAAGGGCTACCAGTCCTTTGGTTTCTATCATTCCGAGAGCTTCCATATAAATCTTCCCTCCGAAGATCTCATGACTTTGTAGAGAGAACGATCAACAATATAAAAAGAATACTAACAAAGTAACCTATTCCATTCAAGAATTTATTTCAACCTAGATTCTCGATTTGGCTCGCCCCGCGCAATTGCGAAATATCAGGGACATCTCCGCCTGTCTGCCCCGATAAGGGCTGACATCCCGAAAATGTCGGGGTTGCTCCTACTTGGACTCCTTGTCCTTTTCTTCGAGGGGAAGCGCCTTGTCTATAAGCATCCTAGGTATCTCGTCTATGATCGGGTACTTGAGTTTGCAAGGCTCGCAGATGAAGAAATCCTGCGCCTCGGTGAGGATCAGCTTCCCCTTGCACTTGGGGCAAGCCATCTTTTGAACAAGTTTCTCTGACAAAGGCATCCTTAAGCCTCCTTGTTGTATTATGTTTGACGATCTATGATCCATATAGCTGCCTTATCCACTCGAACTGTGCGAGAAGCCCTTTCTCAAGGTCATAATTCGGCTCGTAGCCTAGCAGCCTGCCTGCCTTTGAAATATCCGCAGCCGTGTGAGTCATATCGCCCTTTTGTTTTGTTATATACTCGACCTTGAATGATAGTCCAGTAAGCTCCCTTAGCATCTTTATTATATCATTAACGCTCACCCGATGCCCGCCGCCCAGGTTGAAGATATGATCGGTATGGTCGCTGAGCGCTGCCTGGATTGTCCCCTCGACTATGTCAGCAACATAAGTGAAGTCCCTGGTCTGGGTGCCATCGCCGAAGATGGTAAGTGGCTCGCCCAGGAGCGCAGCCTTGAACCAGCGGTGAAAAGCCATATCCGGACGCTGTCCAGGTCCATAAACGGTGAAGTATCTCAGGGTTACATAGTCGATCTGGTAAGCGACATGATACAGGTGTAGCAGGTGCTCGGCAGCGAGCTTGGTTACCCCATAAGGCGATATGGGGCGGGCAGGGGCGTCCTCACTGAAGGGGAGCTGCGCTATATCGCCATAAACCGATGATGTCCCCGCATAAACCAGACGGGTATTAGGGTATGATCTCATCTTTTCCAAAAGCCGCTGGGTGGCTTGTATGTTGTTTCTAATATAGACCTCGAAGTTATCTCCCCAACTTGCCCTGACGCCGGCTTGTGCTGCCAGGTGGAAGATGTAATCGGTGTCTTGGAGCAGCGGATCAAGATCCACCTGGTTTAGGTCTCCCTGGATGAACCGACCATGCCGCTGCCAAAGATCGAGATTCTTTAGCTTGATCTCTTTGGGATAGTAATCGGTGAAGCAATCGATGCCGATGACCTCCCAGTCATCATTTACCAGTCTCGCCGCCAGGTGCGAACCGATGAATCCCGCTGCTCCGGTAACAAGGCATCTTGGCATCGGTCATCACTCCTTATGGTCTGGTTCACCAATTTGGAACCTGGTCAGCTCAGCTCTTATGGTTCCGAAGAATAGCCTTGTTGACATGAGTACCGGCAGTCGCCTTTCATCGTTGCTTATCCAGACGCTCAGCCTATTCAGCTTATCCTTATAGACATGTCCCTTCCAGTCAATGACCGGCACATAAAGTATAGAGTCGAAGGTGCCCGCATCCACCTCGATGCTCTCGGTTCGCTCGGTGGAGACCTTGACCTTATGCTTGCGCTTGTCGGTGAGGGCGTTGATGAAGAAGTCCTGCGGGGGCTTGTAGTGCAGGCATCGAAGATAATAAAGCGAGGAGAGCGCATCCTGGGCGTGCTCGCCGATATCGAATGTTCGCCTGCCGATGACCTCAGCCATCAGCTTGTCTTGATAAATCACGATAGTGCGGTTCTTCTTAGCCTTGCTCTCCTTTATGTTCATTTTGAAAAGCAGCGGCTTGAAATCATCGGTGGTAACGAAGGTCTCGAAGTAATCATCTACTGCATAGATCTTGTTGAAGAATGATGCGCTCTCCAGTCGGGCGATAATGTGATAGACCTTTTTACCTCTGACCTGGCCGTACCCCTTGATGTAGAGGGTTCCATGCCCCACTGTTATGCCGAAGATCTTTATATCATAGCTGAGTTGTTCGCCGACAGAAAACGGCATCCTGAAGGGGATGGTAAGCTGTTGGTCCGCCAAGGAGCTGCCTTGCCTGGTCTGTGCATGAGCTGGCATTGTCTGCATTGTAGCCAAAAGGCTGCCTAGCGCCATGATCATAAGTATCGATGTTAATCTCATATTATTGCACGAATTATAGGTATATTCGCCACCCCCTGTCAAACAGGTTGCTTGATATTGCTTAATTATTTTATCCTGCATCCAGGATTCAATCCCCAGTTGCAAGGAGTATGCGATCCGGTATATTCTTTTTATCTTGAACAATCGATGACAGCCTAGCGAAGATGAGCCAAGCATTAAAGGTAGCCAAGAACACGATATTCCTTTTATCTGCCAGTCTTCTCACCCGCTTTTTATCCATGGCACTGACCATGTATATCACTCGCACCTTGGGTGTAGAGGCTTATGGAAAGTACGCGCTGGTCTATGTTTACATCCAGATGTTCGGTTTCTTCGTTGACCTGGGTATGGGCACTTTGCTGGTGCGTGAGGTGGGCAAGGACAACAAGTCAGCCGACTTCTATCTTCCAAATGCGCTTGCCATATCATTCATCTCTGCCACCTTTTTCTATCTAGTTATGCTGATCATCTTCCAGGTGCTTGCCTACAAGCCGGATGTAGTCATTCTGGGCATAGTGGGTGGCGTCTCGCTGCTCACCAATGCTTTTATAGCCATGTTCAACGCCCTGTTCAACGGCTTGCAGCGCATGGAGGTAACCGCTGCCATGCAGGTGGTCTTCAAGCTGCTGGTGGTAACAAGTGGCGTAACTGCGTTGCTTTTAGGCTTTTACCTGATCGGCTTGCTCGGCTCCTACCTGATGTCTTCTGCGATCACCGCGCTTTGCCTGGCATTTATCGTGAAGCGGTTCGGGATCAGGATATGGGGACGCATTGCCCCCGGCAAGATGCTCAAGGTGCTCAAGGAGACCCTTCCATTCACAGCCTTGATGATAGTTGGGATGATTTATGCGCGCATAGATGTGGTGCTTCTATCCAAGATCAGCTCCCCGCACTACAGCAGCGAGGCAGCAGTAGGCTACTACAGCGCCTCGATGCGCATCCTCGAATTCTTCACCTTCATACCGACCAGCCTGGAGATAGCGCTGTTGCCGCTGATGAGCTACCTGTATGCCCAGGCAAGGGATCGGATGTGGCTGACCTACCGCGAATCGGTGAGGCTCTTGGCAATAATATCGATCCCCATTGTTGTGATTATGACCTTCCGCTCTTATGATATAGTAACCATGGTATTTGGAAAGGATTTCCACGATTCAGGTCGTGTACTTCCCTTCTTAGCTTGGGGGCTGTTTACCATATTCATGGACATTCCAGCGCTTAATATCCTGAAAAACAGTCGATTGCTCAATGTGGTCATCCTGTATGTGCTGGTCAATGCGGGGATAAATATAGGGCTGAACTTTGTGATGATACCTAAGTATAGCTTTGTTGGCGCTGGTGTTGTTTGCGGTGCGACCAAGTTTCTGGACATGATCGTTCTGGCATGCCTTTTGCGTATAATAGCCAAGGGGTCGATCGGGTTAATAGTAAATATCTACAAGCCTCTTCTTTGCGCGCTGCCAGCAGGAGCGGTGCTTTATCTGCTCCCCAAAATGAACTTTTTCCTGGTATCAGTGCTGGCAACGATTGTCTATCTTCTTTTCCTCTTTGCACTGCGAGCCTTCAAGTCTTATGATCTGGCGCTTCTGGTTGCTATAAAAGATAAAATTAAAGACACGATAAATAAAAAATAAGCAAGTAAGAATGAGACAGCAAGATAAAGAACGCTTTATGAGAGTAGCGCTCGATCTGGCAGCCAAAGCGGAGGGACAGACATCCCCCAACCCGATGGTGGGAGCTGTGATCGTCAAGGATGGCGAGATCGTTGGTCAGGGGTATCACCGTTGCGCCGGACAACCTCACGCCGAGGTACAAGCGCTGCGCAGCCTTAAAATCACCCCCAAGGGACTACAGATGTTCGTTACCCTAGAGCCTTGCTGCTGCGTTGGCAGAACCGGTCCATGCACTACCGAGATCATAAACGCTGGCTTGAGCAAGGTTTATATCGCTTGCATCGACCCTAATCCGAGCGTTCAGGGCAAGGGTGTCAAGATATTGCGCGATCACGGCATCGATGTCGAGGTCGGCATCCTTGAGACTCAGGCTAGGCGACTGAACGAGTGCTTCTTCAAGTGGATCACCACCAGGCGCCCTTTTGTTCTGGTCAAGTGCGCCATAAGCATGGACGGAAAGCTCGCCACCAGGACGGGCGACTCGCAGTGGATCTCCGGCGAGAAGGCGAGGGAGTTCGCCCACAGCCTGCGAGCAAAGCACGATGCCGTCCTGGTCGGAGCAGCCACCGTGCACAAGGACGATCCTCAACTTACATGTAGAATCGAGGGCTATCAAGGGAAACAACCGCATCGGGTGATCCTCGACCCCGATGCAACGGTTAACCTTGAAAGCAACATCTTCAACCGCACCAGACAGGAGCGGGTCGTTTGGTGCATAGCAAAAAATGTAAGATGGAAGCTCCCTTCTAGGAAACTACCCGGACATGTCGATATACTGGGGCTTAAGATCGATGAAAATGGGCTGGATCTGGCTGGATTACTCGATTACCTGGGGAATCAAGAGATCACCAGCCTGCTGGTCGAGGGCGGTGGCATGACCATCACGAGCTTTTTAGAGCAGCGCCTGTTTGACAAGGTGAGCATCGTCATCGCTCCGATACTCATCGGAGGAGAAAAGGCGGTCTCGCTGTTTTCCGGAAAGGGTGTCGAGGGTTTGAAGGATGCGATAAAGCTAAGGGATTGTGAGTACCAAATCCTCGGTGATAACATTATTGTGATCGGTTATCCCTGATGGTTAAATAAGCTGATACTTGTTATTCTCCTCTTGTCCACAAGGAGACGGTTCAATGCCCGCTCCTAATAGCCTTCAGCCATCTTTGTAAAAAGCTTCTCCCTATGAAGAGTAGTCGTAGAACCCTCTGCCGCTCTTTCTGCCGTAGTGTCCTGCCTGAACTAGTTGTCTAAGCAATGGACATGGACGATATCGAGCATCCTTATAGCACTCGTACATGATCTCCAGGATATAGAGCGTGGTATCCAGACCTACGAAATCTCCAAGGGTTAACGGACCCATGGGATGATTTAAGCCTAGCTTGATAGCCTTATCAATATCCTCTACCGTTCCCATGCCGTCGTGCAATAGCCATGCTGCCTCATTAATTAGTGGAACACAGATCCGGTTTACGATAAAGCCGGCAAAGTCTCTCTGGGCAACCACGAATTCCTTGCCCAGGCTCGTGGCAAGTTCTTTGGTTGTATTCAAGGTATCCTGCGAGGTCTGTAAACCCATTACGATCTCGACCAGCTTCATCACCGGCACCGGATTCATGAAGTGCACGCCTATAACCTTGTCTGGGCGCTTGGTAACCGAGGCTATCTCGGTTATTGGGATCGAGCTTGTATTCGTGCCTAGAATAACATCCGGGCGCGCCATCTCATCGAGTTGTTGGAAGATCTTCTTCTTAAGCTCCTTGTTTTCCGATACTGCCTCGATAATGAAATCTGCTTCCTTGGCGAACTCCAGGTTATTCGAGGTGGTAATATTTGCCAGGGTCTCATCTGCCTGCTGCTGGGTCATCTTTTCCTTTGCTACATTCTTGGAGAGCAGCTTGTTTATAAGTCCCATAGCATCGTCTATCTGTGCCTGGTCGATATCGGACATTACAGTTTTGTATCCTGATTGTGCACAAACCTGGGTGATTCCCCGTCCCATTAAACCAGCACCGATTACCAGAATCTTCTTGGTAGCCATAGTCTCGTTCCTCCTGCAAGATTTAGGGTCCCAAAGTTACTTACATTTTGCAGTACGAGTATATATAAATGTCGCCTGGTTTGCAAGCGAATTTGGGTTAGGGCAGCACTGAAGAATCGATCCGGTTCGAAGCCGTTTTCTTGTGCGTCTCTCCAGGGTTCCCGCCCCCGTCTCGCAATAAATACGGTCATTGAAGCAGCGATAAGGGATATAGTATGTCATTTACTCATGAACCTGGTGCAAGCCGGTGGGCTACTCGGGATGATCCCGAAAAGGTCAGAAGGCACGAAGATTATCATGCACGAAATGGGGTTATCTTTCTAGGGAAGTAATCTATTGTGCAATAGATAAGGATAAAATTTTCTATATGCTCTGCTTGAGGGATCGGTATCTGATTGCTATTTTAAATGCGCGGGCTTTCGGTATAAAATGGATCCTATTGAAATAAGATAGAATACGAGAAATGACGCTTCTTTTAATATTCGCTGTCCTCGCCATATCGATCTCATTTCTTTGCTCATTGCTGGAGGCGAGTCTGTTGAGCCTTCCTCGCAGCAAGATGGAGGTGATGATCGAGCAAGGCTCCAAGACAGGTAAGCTCCTAAAGCAGATGAAGGAGAATATAGACCGTCCCCTGGCAGCGATCCTGACTATAAACACAGTTGCTCATACGGTGGGAGCTACCGGGGTCGGCGCACAGGCGGCGGTCATATTCGGCAACGCTGCGGTTGGTATAGCTAGTGCAATAATGACACTTGCCATCCTGGTGGTTAGCGAGATTATCCCCAAGACACTCGGTGCTGTCCACGCTGCTTCGCTGGCTAGTATCACAGCTTATGCAACCAGGATAATGATTTTTATCTGCTTTCCGCTAATCATCCTGCTGGAGAAGATCAACCATCTAATCGGATACCAGCGGCATAAAGATCTCATTACCAGGGCTGAGGTGCTTGCAACAATAAGGCTTGGATGGAAGGGTGGGACTTTAAGGGCAAGGGAACATCGAATAGTGTCGAATGTTCTCGCTCTCGGCAAGATCACCCTCAAGCAGATTCGTACTCCACGAACCGTGCTATTTTCGCTGCCTCAAGATATGACCGTGAAAGAAATGGTTGAGACATACCAACCGATACCTTTTTCGAGGATCCCTATCTATGGGGAGTCAACAGAGGATATAAAGGGCTATGTTCTGAGAGCAGACCTGTATGAAGCACTCGCCTCGGGCAAAGGAGATGTTAAGTTGGCTGTGCTTAAAAAGCCGATTATCTATTTCCCTGAGTTAACTACCGTGGCTACTGCAATCGAGCAGATGCTCAAGCAGGACCAGCACATCGCTATAGTAGTAGATGAATTCGGCGGTATAGAGGGGATCGTGTCGCTTGAGGATATGTTGGAGACGCTTTTGGGTCAAGAGATAGTTGATGAGAGGGACGAGGTTGCTGACATGCAAGACCTGGCAAGGAGAATAGCGTCGAAGAGGAGATAGTTGTGGCTCGATAAATTGATAGTCAATTAGCCTAGTCCATTTATAAAAAATGCCACCCATTGAGTTAATTCTGGGGGTGGCAAAGACAACCGTCCTTTAACGAGGACTTGAAAATCAAAAGGTCGGGATTATCACCTGGTAACTCCATATCCTAGTAACGCCTGCTGGTTTACCATTCCTCGCTTATATGCACAACTACTGCCCTAGGTTCATACTTCTTGACTTGCAGATCTTCCTTTCCTGGTTACAAGATTTTATCTTGCTGATCAGGATAACGATAATCCATTAGTACAATCTTAATACCTGAACCATTTTTTCAGAAGATTTCCGATAGTATCAACCGTCATACAGAGATAGCTTAGAATTTAGTAATTAAATTATTTATTTTTATATATAACTTGTAAAAGATATTGGAATTTATACGCTTGTAATCCTTTTTGTAGCCTTCTAGGCTCAGAAGCTGGTTCTGCACCTCAAGCAGCTCATTCTCCAGGAACTCCGCCTGCTCGTCCAGTGCGTTCAATCGACGCTTCAGGCGCTCGAATTCCCTACTCTGGCGCTCTGGCTCGGAGATCACGGGCACCTGGACCACTGCTTTACTCGTTTCGGATAGCGGAAGGCTATTGTAGGCATCGCGCAGCCTCTGGCGCAGCAGTCGATTCTGCACCAACTTTCCGGCAGCACAGGTCTTGCAATATCCCGGAAGCTGACCGCGCAGCATCAATCCGCGAATATCCTCGAAAAAATCACCTAGCCATATCTCCTTAAGGGAGTAGTCTTCTATATGAACATAGTCATCATCATCGTTAAGCCGACAGGGCACCACATGCCCGCTTGCCCTGACCTCCATATTAAGCCACGGCTCGTAGCAGGGGACGCTCAGCAGCGGATTGTCCGCAGCCTGGCATGATAGACGGTCGCTAGCGATGGTCTTGTCCAGCTTGCTCTTATCGATCAGGTTGCGATCCAGCATTTTTTGCAGGTTTGTGGCCACCTTGAGCCGCCTCGCCTTTTTCAGTATATCAGGGATGCTTGCCAGGAAAGCCTCCTTGCTCTGGCTGCTCATGCGGTAATGTGAAAGTTCCTGATTCCAGATAGTAACTGGCTCCACATCCACGCCGACTATCCCAAAGCGGGCTGCGACATCGAACATATCAGCGATCTCAAGCCAGTTGTACTCGGTGATCACGGTATGGAAGCTGATCACTGGCTTTTTGGTATCAGCCAGGCGCATATATTTCTGAAAAAGCGCCAGGCTGTCGAGGATCTTGCCAAAAGCGCCCTGTTTACCCACCAGCTTGTCATGTGTCTCTGATGTAGCCCCCTCCACGCTGTAGAGCACCTGATCCCAGCCTATCTCGACCATGCGCTTGATGATCTGCTCGTTGAATAGGGTTCCGTTGGTGGTCAGGCTGCCGTACATGCCGTGCGCCTTGATCCTCTCCATAATCTCCAGTCCGAGTGCCGGCTTAATCATCGGCTCCCAGCCGCCGGCGACCTGCCATTCAGCTACTCCCATCTCGGCAGCCTCATCTATTAATGTCAGAAGCCGTTCCCTTGAAAGCGGTCTTCGATAGGCTGCGTAGCCAAGGCGCTGCTCGTCCCTTGTCCAGCAGAAGACGCAGCGCAGGTTGCAGCCGTGGGTCGGCTCCAGGTCGATCTTGTAGGGGGACGCTGTCTCTCCCTTTGCCCAGCGCAGCAGCCTTGTTACCTTGTCTTGCATGATAAGCAGTCTATAGTTTTCTATTATACACAAGCGCACACAGCAAATGAAGATCTTTGATAGACGAGGAGTCTCTCACTTGCCATGCAGGGCTAAAAGCCATGACTCATATTACATTGAAGCCTTCTTCCCCACTCCTTCCCATAGGTATTTGTCTCAAAATCCCAGAAATTAACCCTGTTTGTCATTGCGATCGAGCAAAGCTCTGGCGAGTTGCGCCAAGGTAGGGAAGGAATCTAATAATATTGGCAATAGAGTTCCCTCCATGAGCTCCTCCACGATTCGCCTACACTCGCCGCTCGTGCCCCTTCATTTATCGCTCTACCACGGTATAACGGTATTAAAGCACGATGAAGGTTTCGCTAATCGCTGACTTGATGGTATCGGCAGGCACATCGTCCTTTACCACTGCTTCTCCGATGGCGGTGGGCAATACTAGATGTAACCTCCCCAGTTTTACCTTCTTGTCCTTGATAAGCTGCTCAAATGCAGCTTCGGGGTCGATATTTTGGGTTGCCGTGGGTAGCCTATAGCTATCTAGGAGGTCCTCTATCTTTTTGTAGTCCTCCTTTTTAAGTATTCCTAGCTTATTTGCGATGTTCGAGGCGATGGAGATCCCGATAGCTACCGCGTGTCCGTGGCGAAAGCGATCGTAACTTGTCAGCGCCTCTACTGCATGACCGAAGGTATGTCCCAGGTTGAGCAGCCTTCGCTTACCGAAGTCATACTCATCTTCGCTGACCAGCTCCGCCTTTATCCTGGCACATCGCTCGACTATATATCTTAGATGCTTGGGATCTTTTTGCAGGATCTGCTCTTTATTATTATCGAGATAATCGAACAGGTGTGAGTCCCCTAAGATCGCATACTTTATCACTTCAGCCATTCCGCTTATGAACTCTATGTCAGATAGCGATACCAGTATGTCTGGGTCACAAAGCACCATGTCCGGATGGTAAAAAACGCCGAGAAGGTTCTTTGCATCCCTGAGATTGACCCCAGTCTTGCCGCCGATTGCGCTGTCGGTCTGAGCCAGTAAAGTGGTCGGGACATTGATATACCTTATCCCGCGCATATAGAGTCCGGCAGCGAATCCGCCAATGTCGCTTGTCATACCGCCACCGAGGTTAATCAACCCGCAGAACCTGTCGAAGCCATGCTCGAGCAAGCGCTCGCAGACCTTAGCCGCCGCCATAAGGGTCTTGTTCTTCTCCCCTTCGGGATGCATAATTACCAGGATTTCATATCCTCGAGGTTTTAGTTTATCGGTGATCTTTTTCAAAAACAGGTCGGCGACATTGACCGTGGTAATGATGGCAAACTTCTTTGGAAATTGTATCTCTTCGATATACTGGTCGAGCTTTTCAAGCCCATTTCTTTCCACGAGTATCGAGTATTTCTTTGCAGATAGGTTTATGTTTATCTTTTTCACTTCCAGCTCCTTTTTCCAGATAAGGTCGGAATTATTGTCAGGCATCGACAAGAAAAGCTAGTATCATCTTCACCCAATTTTGTAAAGCAAATACACTGTTTAAGCGCTAGGGGATCAGTGGATGTTCTTTTCCACCTTGTCGCAGGGATCACAGAAAAGTTCCTCTAGGCGCTCTGCTAGCTCTTGAATACTTTCGCTAATCTTTGAGGCATCCTCGACAGCATTATTGCGTAATGCTTCCAAAAGCTGCTTTTTCTTATTTTCAAGCTCATTACCGAGCAGCTTGCGCTGGATCGCCTGCACGCAGCCCGTGGTATGGAGAATATGATCCTGTTGTGAGGCGCTGAAGTATCGGTACTTTTTCTCAACTAGCTCCTGGAAATCCTCCATCACCCCCTCCTGTTGATATGCTGCATATAGTTTCTTGGGCGATAGTTCTATCCCAGATTCTATCATGTCATAGATAACCTTAGCTATAGTGATCAGTTCATCGAACTCGAAATCTTCGGGGACAAGTACCTCATAGACCTGCTTTGCAGCCTCAGCATTATGGTGAATAATGTAAAGCAGCCAGGTAATTAGCTCTCGATGCGGTATATACTGTTTTTCAATATCCTGGGTGGTAAAGTACTGCCTTCTTTGCAAGGCGAGGTTTAATCGACTCACCAGATCAGCCTGCTTTAGCTGTAATCTATCCGCGATCAGACGCTGGTATTCGCTTCTTAGCACCGGATCGTTGACCTGTATTACATAATCGATTATCTTGTTGAGCGCCTCCACCTTTTGCTCTGCTTTGCTTATATCATGCCTGGAGACTATCGATTCAATCACGAATCGTAATCCAGAAGGGGATGTGAAGGCGAGCTTATGGAATTCATCCTTATCGTGCTTCTTTAGATAGTCATCGGGATCTAATCCATCGGGCAATCTCATCACCTGAAGATTGAAGCTCTTGGGCAGACACCTTTGCACCGCGGATAAAGAAGCCTTCTCCCCAGCCTCATCGCCATCGAAGCAAAAGACGATATTCTGCGTGAAACGCTTCACCATATCAAGATGTCTTGCCGAGAAGGCTGTGCCCATGGTGGCAACCACATTGCGTACCCCGTGTTCCCAGGCGCCTAAAACATCGAAGTAGCCTTCCATGACTATCGCCGAGTTCGACTTCCTTATATAATCCCTTGAAAGCCAAAGCCCGTAAAGCTCGCGATCCTTCTTGAAGACCATGGATTCTCGCGTGTTGATGTACTTTGCTCCACTGTCGTCCATGCTTCGATAGCCGAAGCCTATTATGCGCTCACGGTGGTCTAATATCGGAAAGACTACCTTGTTTCGGAAGGTATCTACATAACCGGAACCATCCTTCTTGCGGGTTATAAGCCCAAGTTCTTCCATCAGATCCAGGTCTTTGAGCCTCTTCTCAAAGGTCTTTACTAGCTGATCCCACCTGGTAGTCGCCGCTCCGAGCTTGAAGTCCTTGATAGTATGCTCACTGAGACCGCGTCCCTTGATGTACGCCATCATCTTCTTGCCGTCATCATCCTCGCCAAACAGGTTGGCACGGTAGATATCGCAGACCTTTCTAAGCAATTTATAGGCGCGGTCCTTTTTCTCCAGGACTCGCTTCTCCTCCGCAGAGAGTGCCTTTCGTTCGTATCTTATACCGTATCTCTCGCACAGTTGCTCGGCTGCCTCCCAGTAACTTATACCCTCCAACCTCTGAACCAGGTTGATTACATTACCCCCTGCGTTGCAACCAAAGCACTTGTAGATCCCCTTAATGGAGGACACCTTGAAAGAGGGATCCTTGTCATCGTGGAAAGGACAGAGAGCCTTCCAGTTCGCACCATCACGCTTCAGATCCAGATACTCTCGTGCCACCTCAACGATATCAGCCCTGCTTAGCAGTTCATCAATAAGCTGCCAAGGTATCTTTGCCATTTGTAAACAGTCCTTAGTGTTTGCTCTTTAGCTCTTTATTCTAATACTAATCATTCACGCATTCGAATTCAAAGTTTCACAACCACTTACTTACATCCCAAACCTTCTTCAAAAGATCCAATTATTTAATCGTATTACTTATATTTTACCATTTGATGAAGATAATTGTCCGAATAGGGCATATAAACCACACCTTCAAGCCAATATTTATAGGGATCTAATTTGAGGATCCGAGTGCCACTGCCATTTTTCAAAACTAGATCGCTCAAACAGGGGCTTTGTCAAAAAATAGATTAATGTTCCATGTGGAACATGTGACTTAACTATTTGATTTTTTAGGTGGTTTTGCTCGAAATCTTCGTCGATCGACTCAAGTTTAAAAGCCCTAATCGAGGGGTGCTAATTGATCTATTTAGATTAACTCATTGAGATTAAAGAAGAATATTTTTTAAAATATCTTCTGAGGATCCTCATGCCCCCAATCTTGCCCCCAAATTATCGTGCCAAAATGGCACGCAGAGGGGATAACTCATTGATTTAATTGAAGTATAGAAATGGATAATAGTATATGATATCGCTTATAACTCGGCTTTCCGGGGGTGCCGCGTTTAAAAATCTGCGGCACCCGCGGCAGATCTTAAAAGAAACCTCAAAGACACAAAGAGAGAAAATCCATTCTTTTTGAGATGGCTTTCACTTCAAGACAATAAAATCATTGATGACAAGGGCATCCATGCCAGTGGATAAAAAACAATCGATAGCCTCTGTCGGCGTATTGACGATCGGCTGCCCGCGTACATTGAACGAGGTATTCAGTACCACCGGCACCCCAGTCAGGCGCTCGAAGGCTTGTATCAACCTGTAGAACCTCGCATTATCAGCCAAAGAGACGGTCTGCACCCTGCCGGTGCCATCGACATGGGTAACTGCTGGAATCACAGATCGCTTCCCTGGGAGCACATCGAATATCAGCAGCATGAAGGGAGATGGGTAGGCTGATGCGAAATACTCGCCGCTTTTATGGGCGAGCACCGCTGGCGCAAAGGGGCGAAAGCTCTCCCGGTGCTTTACCCTTGAGTTTAAGATATCCTTCATCTCGGCGATGCGTGGGTCAGCTAGGATGCTGCGGTTGCCAAGCGCCCGGGGACCAAACTCCATCCTCCCCTGGAACCAGCCTACGATCTTGCCATCAGCGAGCATCCTGGCTGCTAGCTCCCAGACCTCATCGGTTCTCTGGTAGCTTAGACCCTTTGCCCGAAGCGCAGCCTCCACCCGTTTATCATCATAGCTCGCTCCAAGGTAAACATGGTTTTTCAAGGGGTGATGCAGCAACCCCTTCTCCATGCAATGCACCCAAAAAAGGGCGCCCAGCGAGCAACCGGCGTCGTTGGCGCCAGGCTGGATGTATAGCTCCTCGAAGGGGGTTTGCGCCTGGATCTTGCCGTTTAAAAGACCATTCAGTCCAACACCACCGCTGATACACAGATACTTAGTCTTGGTTTCTGCATAAAGACGGTCTAGCAATGAAAAAGCTGCCTTCTCGAAGATATGCTGGAGTGCAGAGGCTATATTCTGGTGGCGGGGGGTGATCTCGCTCTCCGGCTCTCGAGCAGGTCCGAAGCGATCGATCAGCTTCTGGCTATAGAAACGAGATAAGCCCCTTTGGAAATCGAAATATGACAGATCGAGCCTGAAGGTGCCATCGCCTTGAAACCGTACAAGATCCTCGAAATCATTGAAGTAGCTATCATCGCCATAGGAGGCTAAGCCCATGACCTTGCCCTCGCCACCGTGCACCCTGAAACCGAGGTATTGGGTGATGGTGCTGTAAAGATACCCTAGCGAGTGGGGATAATACCCCTCAGCTATCTTGCTTATCCTGTTCCCGCTGCCCAATGACATCTGCCATGAGGCTAGCTCGCCGCTTCCGTCCCAAGTCATTATGGCTGCACGCTCGAAACCGGATGGATAGAATGCGCTTGCAGCATGAGCCTGGTGGTGCTCAACCCAGTAGAACTCGTAGCCGGGAATTATGCTCTTGGTGGGAAACTCTCTGCGCAGCTTCTCCTTAACGGCGATCATGGAGAACCACTTTGGTCCATGGCTGGCGCCGAAACGCAGCGATCTCGGAACATGCCGGGCAATAAGCCCCAGTCGCCGATGAAAGTGCAACCACGGCTTCATGTTGAAGGCAACCGCATCTATATCATCTATAGTGCAATCGGCAGCCTCAAGACAAAACTTAATCGCATTGGAAGGGAAGGCGCCGGTATGCTTCTTGCCGATGAAGCGCTCCTCTTCTATGGCAGCGATGACCTCGCCATCTACCATTATGGCTGCTGCCGAGTCGTTCATGTAGCAGTTAAAAGCGAGTATCAACAATATGATAGTTTCTCGTTCTTCGTTCTTCGTTAAAATTTGCTATGATTCATTTAGGTCATGGAATAATATTCCCTCCAGCCGTTCCCTCAGTGGCTCCAGGTTCTCCACGGTGCCTGCCCACTCTCCCAAAGCTCGTTGAGCTTATCGAGATCCCGCCTGGTATCCATGCACTGCCAGAAGCCGTGATGTTTATATACAGCCAACTGCCTTGCGCCTGCAAGCCTTTCCAGCGGTTGTCGCTCGAACATGACATCCCCTTTAATATAATTGAGGGCTTCTTTGTTTAGCACGAAGAAACCGCCATTTATCCAACCGTCAGCCACCTGCGGTTTCTCGGAGAACTCAGCCACCAAATCCCCGTGTATTTTAAGCTCCCCAAAGCGGGACAAGGGATGTACACCGGTAACGGTAGCAGCCAGCCTTTTTGAAAGATGGAACCGTAAAAGCCCATCAAGATTGACATCGGACAAGCCATCACCATAGGTCAGGAAAAAAGGCTCGTCGTCTCTCAGGTACTTCTCTATGCGCAAGATCCTTCCGCCCGAGTTGGTATGCAGCCCCGTATCAGCCAGCGTTACCCTCCAGCTCTCCTCGGCGGTAGCATCGTGGAACTCGATGGCATCCGACTTGCCGAGCTGGATAGTGAAATCGCAGCTCATGGCGCGATAGCGTAAGAAATATTCCTTGATGATCTCGCCCTTATAGCCGAGGCAAAGTATGAACTCGTCGAAGCCGTAGCGTGCATAGTGCTTCATGATATGCCAAAGGATAGGCTTTTCGCCGACCTGAACCATCGGTTTTGGCTTGGAGATGGTCTCCTCGGCTATGCGAATCCCTCGCCCACCGCAAAGAATGACCACCTTTGGTTTTAGTCTCATATCTTGCTGTCAATCTCCCGATATCGTCTCTTTTCACGGATCATATTTATCACGAACTCAACGATAGCGCCAAGTCGAACATTGGAGCTGCCCCGCTGCCTGGGTTGGAAGGATATGGCGGTTTCCATGACCCTCGAATCCCTGCTTCCAATTACCACCTCGGCATCGATGAACCAATCCTTTGATCTCAAGTTCAATCTCTCAACCAACTCCTTGGTCATGAACTTAGGCTTAGCATTTACATCGCGCACCCTTGTCTTGAACAGCAGCCTAAAGGATAGATTATACAGGCTGGATACCGTTTTTCTGAGGTAGCCATCAGCCCTATTGACACGATACGCTTTGCCGAGATCGCAGCCGGATTCGATGAATTCTCGATATACTTTAGCCAGGTCATCCACCGCGATCTGTCCATCTCCATCGCTATAGCCGATCACCCTGCCGCGAGCTTGTCTTATTCCACTGATTATCCCCCACCCGTACCCGATGTTCCTGTTGACCGTAACTATGCGAATCATCGGATAGTGCTCCTGGAGGCGAGCAAGCAGTTGAGGGGTATTGTCCCATGAGCCGTTATCCACCAGGATAAGCTCCCAGTTGTGGCAGATCATCGAGAATGCGATCGCCAGCGATGGGATATAATCACCTATGCTGGCAGCCTCGTTGAATAGTGGTATGATGAGTGAAAGCTCTGGTTCCTGCAAGGCTTGAGATCTTGCTGGCATATATTTTTAGTTATTAGGTAGCCCTTTTTTCATGTAATAGTTTCTTAAGATCTCTTACTACCTTGTACGGAATTCGCAGTCCACCCAACTCCCTGCCATCCTCTGGGGAGTGGAAGTCGGAGCCTCCTGATATGACCAGGTCGAGCGCTTCTTTAAGATCCTTAAGCATATCCATGAGATCCGGCTCCTGGTAGTTGGAGTAGTACTCAAAGCCGTCGATACCGAGATCTGAGAGGTCGGCGATGAGCTTCCAGAGCCGCTCCGGGGATCTCTCATAGTATATCGGGTGTGCCAGGATCGATATCCCACCCAGTCTATCGATCAGCTCTATGGCTTCCTGCACGGGGAAGAATTCCTTAGCCTCGTTGAACTCGATGAGGTAGCGTTGGAATGCATCTGGTATATTGGCGGCGATCCCTTTATTTACCAGCTCCCTGGCTATATGTAGCCTGCCGACAGCACCCCTGGTTCTCCTTTTTATATCATGGTAACTGATCGGCTTGATTCCTAGCTTGTAGTTAAAATCGTTAAGTGCTTGCACCATCTTTTTTGCGCGCTCATCCCTGGTCTGCTGAAAGCTAGCCAGCCTCTCGGAAAGCTCAGCCGAGTTATAATCCAAGAAGAGTCCAACTATATGGAGATCCTCATATTCATTGAAAACACAACTGAACTCGACCCCGGGGATGAATTCCATACCTAGCTCATCGGCGATCTTCTGTCCATCGGCTAGACCACTTATGGTGTCATGGTCGGTGATGGCAACTGCGACCAAGCCACGCGCTAAAGCAGCCTTGAGCAGCGATCGCGGGGAAAGGGCACCGTCGGAGTGAAAGGTATGCAGATGAAGGTCAACGTATCCAGAACTGGTGGACATAGATTCCACTCCGATGGATTATGGTTTCAAATAAGCGACTAGTATGTTCCAAACTCTTTCTTGATCCCCTCCAGGTCTATTGTCTTGGCAAAGGAAAGCAGATCATCCTTTTCCACCATCTCGCCGGTTACCTGTACCAGGAAGTTTCCGCTGACCAGTAGATTTATCTCGCCGTGCATGTTGTTCTTCTCGTACTTATATGTGCCCCTGATTCCCTTAACCTTGATCGATTCGGTGTTGGGATTCATGCCGGCGAACATCGGATTGGTAATCAGCATTGCCATCTGCTGGATCAGGGCTGAGTTGACCATGAAGGTAACCTGCATGGTCTTGCTGCCCTCGGACTGGGTATAGTTTCGTGAGATATTGAAGCCGGTTCCACCGAACAGTGCACCGACATTGGCAGCCTCCTCATCCTGGGCAGTGAATCCGGATGGCGCTGCTGGGAAGTACTTCTTAACTCCCTCCATCTGCAGCTTTTGCACCTTCTGGATCGCTTCCTGCAAGGATATTATGGTTTCGCTGTAGTTCTTTGCTTTGTAGCTCTTGGTGGCTTCATCGATAAGATCGGTGATCTCGTCGGCGGACACCACCAATCCACTTCCAAGCACGATCAATCCCAATGTCAATGCTATAGTTAATAGCCTATTCATGGTTTTTCTCCTAAAGGTTACTACCATTTTCGTTAGTTAGCTGGACACTAGTGAAGCTATTGCAATAGGCAAGAAATGTCAAATGAGCTGCCCCTGAAATAATTTCAATATAGCCTTGATATATGGATAATGAGCAGGTATATTCATCACTGGAAGCAAAGGGAGACTATGAATTGGTATCCCGAATGGAAAACCATAGGCATTACACTTTCAAGGTAAACAATTCCATCCTAGGGAGGATCTGAGCGATGAGGGGATTCCCTGACCTTGTCCCCCTTTCATTAGTGTTGGCCATATTGCTCTTCATACCGATACCGTCTTCGGGAGAGCTTGCTATGCAGATAGGGGGAGACTTCAAGTTCCGCTATGTCGCGGATGATTCACCAGTGTATCATCTAGGACCAGAGAAAAACGGTGTTTTCTACCTGGAAAAAGGAGTAATAAGCATAACTACTCCGGTCTCCAGCACGGTCAGCACCATCTTCTCGGTCCGGGTACACTCGGAGAACGGCTTCAAGACTGCCTACGACTACGATGGTTCAAGCGAGGGGCAGGCAAGAGCCTACGGAGATAACTACACGGTGAGGGCTTACGATGCCTTTGTTAGCGCTGATTTCAAGCGGGATCTCACCCCATCGGTTCTGCGTGGCACACTGCGAGTGGGGCTTCAGAAGGTCTGGTTCGGAACCGCAGAGTACGAGGAGATAGAGACCGCAAGCTCGACACTGGCAAAGGAAGAGGGGCTGATCGACTCCAGGGACCTCGGCATAACCTACCGCAGCGACATGCCCTGGAAGTGGCTCAGGTTCACCCTTGGATTATACCAGGGATCTGGGTACACCAGCGTGGAGACCAATATCGACAAGGCATTCCTGGCAGCGATCGATCTGTTCCCCCTTTCCTGGGTGAAGCTGAATCTCTCCTCCTACACGGGCAAGACGGCAGCAACCATAAATCCCTACCAGGGCGCGGTGATCACCAAGGATAACAATCCGATCGCCCGCTATGCAGGCTCGCTATCGCTAATCGGCGAACAGCTCGGTCTCATCGGCGAATGGATCTATGCCAAGGGAGATCGCTACGGCATACCAAAGCTGGGGAGCGGCTTCATGATCGAGGGCTTTGCTGGAGTACCGATGATGCGATTGGGAGCAGTCGATTCGGTGAGCTTCGTCGCCAGGTACGACTTCTGGAACCCTGACCTTGATGATTATGAAGATGGCTATGATTACCTGGATGATGTGCGCTACGGGCAATATACCGTGGGCATGAACATAAAGTTCCCCTCCATCGATATGGAGAGCAAGGAGATAATCAGCACCCTGCTGATCAATTACTCGGATCGAAAGTATAACAAGCCCGCTTATTACTTCGACACTCCAACCGACTATGATTACCTGAAGATAGATCGGGTGAAGACCTTTATGGTCGAGTTCAGGTGGGCGTTCTAGTTTAACTTATAGGGAGGAATCATGAAAAGGATATCTATATCGTTTATGGTTGTCAGCATCATGGCTTTTGCCATTTCTGCAAGCGCGCAGGACTATGTAACCAGCGCTGCCAATACCCTTGAGATCACCAGCGAGGCTTGGCTGCGATGGACGATAAACAGCGACCAGGACATCAACCGGTTCAGCGTGGATCGCCTCTGGATGGGCGGTAAATTCAGGCTGTCAACCCGGACAGATGGGCTGTTTCGCATCAATGTTTACCAGGACTTCAAGCCGCAGACCATCTATGATGACCTGGGCAATCCGATTGGAACCACCACCCGCTACTTCGATGGCTGGGCGATTAGGGTCGAGGATGCATACCTGACCTACCACTTCCACAGGTTCCTGAGGGTTACCGGGGGAGTGCAGCCGGTGCACTTCGGCACCCTCGATACCTGGGAATATCTGACTATCGCCGCTGATCTGGAGCGCACAGTAAAGCTAAAAGACCCCGATGAGCCGTTCAAGATGAATTCCATGCTGGACAGGGCAGACCTCGGCTTGGTGTTCAGCGGGGGCAGGATCGACTCCGGGCTGTTCAATTACCAGATCGGCATCTACCAGGGCACCGGGTATGTGAACCCGGAGAACAACGAGGATAAGGACCTGCTCGTCTCGGTAGGCTCACATCCCTTCGGTGATATGAAGATCCTGCAAGGTCTAGGCATCAGGCTTTCATACTACCTCGGCGCCAACGGACAGGATGCCTACGACAAGCTGCGCAGCGCCGGGCTTATCAATTATGACTCTCAATATCTCAACCTGCAGGCAAAGATATTAAGCGCAACCGATGACAAGATAGACTCGATCGGCTACACCGCTTTTGGCGCACTCAAGCTCGGAATGCTACACCAGTCGCTATCGCCGTTTCAGCTTGTGCTAAGAGCGGATCACTGGGATGCAAACGATGATCTCGCTGATGATGCTTATGACTTTTATGTGCTGGGCATTAACTGGTACATAGAGACGGTGGAAGGCTCCACGCTTATGGTGCAGGCGAACTTGGAGAACACCACCTTCGAGGATGAAGATAAGGATGATGTAAATACATTCAAACTGCAGCTTAGGTGGAAGTACTGATGGCTGCTAGGTGCGTTTTGGGGATCACAATAAGAACGAGGTTGGTATTATGAGACGACCAGCGTTTTCGATCATAGCGCTTTTCATTGCACTTGGGCTTGCATCGCTGCCGGGCGCAAGCTACTCCAAGCAGCTCGCCTTTGTTCATGTCAATGACACGCATGGGCACATAATGGACTGGGGTCCCTTGGACTCCGAGGGTAATCCGCAGTTCGGCAGCAGCCTGCGCCTCGCAACCCTTATTGAAAGTGCCCGTGCAGAGTACGGAGAGGAGAACACCTTCTTTATCCACTCCGGTGATGCGTTCGAGGGTAGCTTGTTCTTCGAGGCTGGCTTGGGTGGCTGGGATCTAACCGTGTATGCCATACTTGAACCCGTGGCATTTGCGTTAGGCAATCATGACTGCCAGCTCGGGGCTGATGTGCTGAAAGAGGCGATTGATTATGCACGAGAACAGACCGGCTTCGAGTTCTTCACCCTGGCGGCAAATGTAACCTTCCGCGAAGGTAAACCCGCCGCCGAGCTGGAAGGGGATTACATTAGGAAATACACCATCAACACCCAAAGCGGGCTTAAGATAGGCTTCTTCGGACTGATCACTCCCTGGACCGACTGGTACTCCATGGACATGAAGGCTGATGGCATGACCGTGGGGGATGACATGGCAACAACCATCGAGGCTGCCAAGGAGATGGTGGACTTTTTGCGCAATCAGGAGCAGTGCGACCTGGTCATCGCGGTTACCCATGTCGGTGGCTCCAACTTCAACTACTACCGCTGGGACTGGTACGAGAGGGATATCGTACAGGTGGCAAGGGCGGTCAAGGGCATAGATATCATCTTCGACGGGCACAGCCATAACAAGTACAATCAGCCGATACCGTTCGTTGGCCCGGACAACTGGATAACCTACCTGGTGCGCTCCGGTGATAACCAGCAGTGGATCTCAAAGGTCATCCTCGATTATCAGCCCGGCAAAGCGATCGATATCGTTAGCTTCAAGCTTTACCACAACGATACCACCTTGCCTATCGATTACAGTTATGAATCGGTGCAGGAGATAGACCGCCGCCTCGGGGAGTGGAAGCTACAGATCCAGGACCACATGGCAACCTGGTATCCAGGATTATCAACCGACCCCTTCAGCGATATTGCTGGCGAGAGTTGGCTTTACCTATCCGGCGGTAGCGACCAGGACAAGGGGCTGGAGAACCTGCTCGGTAACCTGGTATGCGATGCCATGACCCGCCCCGCTATCGGAGAGGGGCTTGATATGGCAATGGAGAACGATGGGAGCTTGCGGCAGAGCCTGTGGCCGGGGACGCTCACCTTTGCCGAGATCAACCAGGTGCTTCCCCAGGGCTTCGATCCCGAAGATGGCGGCGCTTCCGAGGTCGATATCATCACCGTTCCCAGGGACAAGCTCAAGCTGCTCCTTGAGGCGAGTTGCACCGAGTTCATGAAGATGGGGCACTTCCAGGTCTCCAACACCGTGGAGTTCGTTTATGATTTGACCAAGCCGGATGCGGACTTCTTCCAGGGCGAACAGTGGCGGAGGATAAAGATGGAGGAGATTTATCTACACGGCACTCCGCTGACCGAGTATCCACCGGATCAGAAGTTCAAGGTTACCATGACCAGCGTAATGGCTGGGATAGTGGCTCCGCTGGTCGGTGGAACCAGGGTGCACTCCGGGAAGAAAGAGTGGGTAAACCTACTCGAATATGTGCAGGAGAATACACCCATAGACGAGTCGGTGGTCGATATTCAAGGTCGCTCCCGCACCCGCCAGCCTGATTTGGGCATCTATCCCCACAAGATCAAATTTGACAAGCAGCAGGCTGTAGCCGGGGACATAGTGCGCATAACCGCAAAAATAGCTAACCTGGGGCAGATCGCTTCGGAGCCGACAACGGTGAGCTTCTATTATGACCGCACGCCCGCCTACCGAGGCGATGATCCCAACCTGGGCAAACCATTCGCCCAGGTGCAGATCCCCTCGCTGCCAGGCAAGAAATTCAATGAACCGGTGCACTGGCATACCGTCTCCGTTGACTGGGATACCACCGATATACTGATAAACTGGGATGATGATGACCCGGATGAGAAGATATTCCCTATATTCGTAGCTGTTTACAAGGATCCCAATGAGATCCTTACCCAGAATAACATAGCTGAGTCGATGTGGGGAACTTATAAGATCGTAAGGGGAGAACGAAAGGAACAAAGCGGTTGTTTCATCGCTACCGCTGCTTATGGCTCCAAGTTGGCTGAGGATGTGGTACTGCTCGAGGCTTTCCGCGATAGGTTCCTGTTAACCAATCTCCCCGGCAGGCTGCTAGTTGAAGCCTATTATCGCATTAGCCCTCCCATCGCAAGGATGATATCAGGCAATGTGCTATTACAGGGCTTCACACGCCTGGTGCTTATCCCATTGATCTCGCTGGCAGCGCTTATGGTCAACGGCGATCTGACACTCGGACTAGCGGTTATTCCTTGCCTTCTGTTATTTGTCTCCTATCTGGTTTTTCCAAAGAGGCGCAAGGCATAATAACTCGATAGAGCGATAAAGGTTCTGCAAGCTGAAAATTCATTGATTTGCCCACAGAGATAAAATTTGTGCTCACCATCTTCAGCTTCGTGCTGGGGAGCGCGCTGGGGAGCTTTGCCAATGTCTGTATTTATAGGCTGCCCAGGGGGCTATCGATCGTGCGTCCCGGCTCCAGGTGCACCTTTTGCGGACACGAGATACGATGGTATCAAAATATACCGCTGATAAGTTATATATTCCTCAAGGGTAGATGCAGTAATTGCCGGGCAGCGATCTCGCTTAGCTATCCTCTGGTTGAGCTTGCCACTGGCTTGCTTTTTTCCATTGTATTCATCTTGTTCGATCTCAAGGGATTGACCTTTGTTTACTGGGCGCTGACTGTCTGCCTGGTTATAGTCTTCATGATAGACCTTCGACATCAGATCATCCCGGATGAGATCTCGCTTCCCCTTGTATGCCTTGGATTTGTGCTATCCATAGCCGGGATGACCAGGGTAACCTGGCTGCAATCGCTGCTGGGAATCCTGGTCGGAGGCGGCATATTGCTTGCTATCGCAATTCTCTACCAGCTTGCCACCGGCATCGAGGGGATGGGCGGCGGAGATATAAAGCTGATGGCTGCCGTGGGTGCTTTCTTTGGCTGGAAGGGAGCTATCCTGGGGATCATACTCGGATGCATCATGGGTACTATGGTCGGGGTCCCAATGGTAGTTATAAGCAAGCTCAGGACAAGAAAAGCTGGGGTAAAGGGGATACTGAGGCTCAAGGGCGCAAGATCGGGCATATCAAATAGACATCCATTCTATGCTGGAAGAATTGCTTCAAACGGACATGGAGTGAAAAAGCGGATAGCAGAACGACCCAAGTCCCCCTATTATCAATCCAAGCCGATGTTGCTGCATGGGATGGATCGTATCTATCATCGAGGGGTAAGGCTGGTGCGACTTAGATTGAGAGAGACGACCTTTCGCACTCCTATTCCCTTCGGTCCTTACCTGGTGGTCGCTACCTTCATCGTCATGTTTACCGGCGATGCGCTTATCGACTGGTACTTCGGCTTGTATCGACTCCCTTAGATTACTTCTCTAGAAAGATAACGCAATTTCGCAGGTGATAATTTTCATTCCTTAATTGTCATTTCAAGTTTCTCATCGGGATGACAGGTGGTATTGGTCGTGGCTAGGCTGCCTTAGCGCCTTTGCGTGAGCGTCTTCGCGTGATCCCCTTTCTTTTAATTCCCATAACTGGCTTGATGCTGAAAATTCAGACAATAATTCGATTATTTGAGATAAGCCATATTTTAAGGCACTTCTTGGCTATATTACTCAAAGCTTGCTGCTGGGAATCGTATGTAGAAGGTTGTTCCTTTGCCGACGGTTGACTCGAAGGACATTGTGCCCCCCATCATCTCAACCAGGTTCTTGGAGACGGTTAGACCGAGCCCGGTGCCCTTGCCGACATCCTTTGTTGAAAAGAATGGGTCGAAGATGCGATCCTTGATGTCATCGGCAATCCCCTCCCCGGAATCGGTGAAGCTGATGAGGATATCATCTTTTATATTTTTCACCTCGATATCTAGTTTTCCCTTACCCTGCATGGCTTGGGCGGCGTTGAGCAGGATATTGATAAATACCTGCTGGAGTCGATTCTCATCTGCCATAACCAGGTAATTGCCCTTATGTAGATGCTGTGTTGCTTCTATGTTCTGGAAGTCCTTTTGTGCCTGCACCAGGCGCAGCGACTTGTCTAGCACCTCGGTTGCATCAAGGATCTCCATTGACATCTCTCTAGGCTTGGAGAAATCGAGGAGGTCTTGGATAATCCCTTGAATTCTGAGGATCTCCTTCTCGATCAATTTAAGGTATTCCTTTGCCTGGCTCTCATCTATGCTGTCCATAAGCATAATATCAGTATATCCGAGTATTGAGCTTAGAGGATTGCCGATCTCGTGTGCGATCCCGGCGGCGAGCCTGCCGATGGCTGCTTCCTTCTCGGTGTTTACTAGCCCCTCTTGCGCCTTGGAGATCTCCTCGTAGGCAGCCTCCAGCGATTCCATGTTCTCTTGCAGCCTTTGCCTGCTCTCGATCAGGTTCCTGGTCATACGGTTGAAGCAAATTGCTAGCTCTCCTATCTCGTCTGAGGTGCCTATGCTGACCTGCTGATCAAGTTCGCCTTCAGCGATGCGCCGGGCGGTGTCTGCGAGTCGCTTGATAGGGCGTATCACCATGATTGACAGGATGGAGGTCAAGAACAATATGATGACCAGGGTCTCGATGATGATGATTTGCAGGGTTTTGCTGCGTGAAAAGGCATAGTTGTCCTCTACCTCTGCCAGGGAGAATTTTCCTTTTACAGCGCCAACGGTTTTTCCTTCAACGATCAAAGGTACTGCCACTTGCAGCCGCTTGGGCAGGTATTTTTGCTTAGAGGGATTTACCTCATTCTTCACCTTGCGTGAGATCTCCCACCTGGGGCGCCCGCTGGTCATGACCTCGAAGCAGTCAGCCTCGCAATACATCCTTCCGATGATGTTATAGTTGCTGTGTGCGATAGCCCTGCCTCGCTCGTTCACCACATACAGCTCAACGAGATCGGAGCCTTTCAGGTACTCATTCAGCATCCCCTGTAGCCGATATGCCGATATGATCTTGCCATGATTGATGATCTCATCGGAGAAGGAGTTGACGATCTGCCTGGCAAAGCTATTCATTATGAACAGTCCGTGCCGGGTCATAAGCGAGACGATATCCCTCCTTGATTTATTGAGCAGAACATAGGTGATGCCGGTTATTATAGTGAGGGTAATGATCAGGACGCTGGCGGTGAGCTTGAACCTTAAGCCTATGCCTTTGGAACCCTCGAAGAGATCCCCGGTAGCCACATCTTTATTATCATTATCGCTCATCTTAGTTAGCTGGTCTAAACATCTGTGTTATCAGCTTTGCCGCGGATACCGTAAACAAGATAGCAACAAGACAGAGCAATATAAAGGCTGGAGGCTTGAGTGCCTTATCCTTGATTAGGTGAAGAAACCAAAGGTCAAGGCAATCGCTCCACAGGGGATAGTTCACCACATCGAGCGTCCTGGTTAGGGCAATGGTGTGGTGATCTCGCGCCCTAAGGTTGTCTGCAAGGGGGAATAACTTATCCAACAGGCTGCTGATATGCGCGCTGAAGGGCTGAAAAGATAGATCATACCTCCCCTCTGCTCGATTATAGTAGGCAGCCTCATTACGAGCGATGATCTCGCTAAAATTAACTGTGATGCCCAAGAGCTGAACCAGAAAGCCAGCTAATAACAGTACACTAAACAGGGCTGCAATTCGCTTACTAGATAGGTTCTCGGATAGCCAGGGGGCGATATGAACCGCCAGGTAAGGCACCAAAGGCAAGAGGAACCTGCCGCCGTAGGTATAGCCACCCTCGGGGCGGCACCACCTGCCGTAGGTCAACATAAATAGCAGGTAGAGCGCAATGAAATGCCAGGACTCCTCCTTATGGCGGCGGTGAAAGCTGCGAAATGCGAAGAAAACAAGCACCACCAGCGGTGAGTATATGAAGATGCTCTTGCCGGGGCTTATAAGAAGCACGCTCAAGCCGTACCAGAGCGGCTGTGTGAACCCGCGCAGGCTGCCGTCGGGAAGTAGATGATAACCGCTATCGAGCAGTGAGCCAAATCGATGATAGTTGTACATCAGGTACACTGCCACGGAGGTTGAAACCGGGATGATGAAGCCCAAAATGGGCTTGAGCAGGCTCGAATGCGATTTGGACAACCTATGCAGGATAAGCAAAAGATAGACAAGGAAAGCTGGCGTAAAAAGGATGCCGATAGGGCGAATATATATGGCGATTCCAAGCGCACTGCCGGCTGTGATGATATCTAGGAGACGACCACTTCGCTTAAAGCGATACGACATGAGGGACGAGGAGATTAGCATCAAGGCAAAGTAAGGCTCCGAGTAAAAGTACTTGGAGTAGGGAGCGATTATGGTAGTCATCGCCAGCGAGACCGATACCAGGATACGATGCCGCGATGTGATCCCTATCAAGCCGAGAAATCGATAGACAGCCATGATTAAAAGGGCGCTGATCAAGGAGTTGAAAAAGGATGCGAAAAACGAGGGGAGATAGTCGATATCATAGATCCGCTTGAGGATCCTGCCGACTAGCAAAAGCGGCGCTGCGCTTATCGGCTGCCCGATCCCAAAGGGGGCATACAGCCTGCCTTCTGCCCCCGATACTGCGCCAAAGGTGTTGGCATCAGGTGGAATATCGAAATCGAGGCGATCCAGCAACGAGCAAGCCATCAGGTACATCGCTACCCCATCTTGTCCGTAAAGGTGCCCGCCGGCGATAAGAACAAAGAAGCTCAAGGCAAAGGTGAATATCCATAAGGATATCGTGAATGTTTTATTGCTGTGAAGGCTCGCAGGCGCTTTATTCATCGACTATCAGGTAGGGGAAAAGCTCGCTTGCTTCATGTTTTCTATCTTCGGCCACAAGCTCAAGCAAGTGCTTGGATGGTGGCAGGGCTGCCGGCGCGATGATCGCTCTCAGCTCGAAATATCCCGCAGAATATGGATCCGGCTCCAGGTACAACCCGGTCCCATTGCCCATGTAGAAGACCTGGACAGCGTAAACATCCTCCATTCCGTCAGGATCGCTGACCAGGGCGCCCAATGCAAGCTCGCCGCCGTTCTTGCCATCCAGCTCGGTGCCCAGGTAGCCTCCAGCCACGATCTTCGGCGCCTGATTCGGTATCCGGGTAGCGGTGCTGGTAGGGGTAACCGTCGGGGTTGGCGATCGGTAGGGGGTGGCAGTAGGAGTCGCCGTTATCGTTGGATCCTCCAAGGGATCGTGCCGGCTATAGCAGTTGGGATCGTCTGGGTAATCGGTGAAGCCATCCTGATTGTTATCGATCCCATCATCGCACTGGCAGATTCCGGTCTCGAACCAGGTCTCTACCTTTATGACCTCGCTCTCCGATGTAATTGCCTTGACCTGTAGTCGTTGCCTTCCACTATCGAGCTGACGGGCATCGAACCAGCCCTGGTATAGGTGCTCTCTGACCTCCTCCATCGGCTGCCATAACCCGTGATTGAGGCTATACTGAACCGACCGGGGGGGATTGCTATCGAAAAACAGGGCGCGAACTGGGTTGCTCGGCGAGTTCCTTGAGACAAGGTAGGCATGGGGATTGCCACCAGCCAGGTCAACATTCCAGGGCGCGGTTACAATCAGAAGCCCCAATTCCCAGACACCTTTGGTTCCATAGCTTATAGCATCGTTATCGATGGCAAAAACCGCGTATCTACGATCGAGATCCTGGGATAATGACGAGATGTTAAAGCTCAGGATGCCATCCATCCAGGATACGAAATTGAGGTGCGTATGCCCGTATATATAAGCATTAACATTATAAGTGTGCAGCAGATCGGTAAACTCGGCAGCTCCATCCTTGAAGAAGCTGATCGGATGATGTCCGAATACTATTCTCAGGTTTCCCAGCCGGTGGGTGTAAAGCAAAGCCTCGAAGTCCTGAAGCTCGGAAGGTCTAAGCCCTGGGCGATTGCTACCCCAGCTCCCGCCGGTACGATCGGCTGTGTTTACGGCAAAGAAGCTGTATCTGCCGAAATCATAGGTTTGCTCCCATGCATATTGCAGCTTGCCGGTCGCCTGTCCCTGCATCGAGTTTGCCAGGTAGTATGTGAGACCAAAGTCGTTGTATGCATCGTGGTTGCCTGGCAGATCGTAATAAAAATCATGTCTCATCCCATACTCGGATAAGACACCACTGTACATGTCCCACTCCTCCTGGAAGGGACCCTGAGCGGGGAGTATCCCTCCATTGGTTGAGTCTGTAAGGTCGCCGCAATTGACTATAAATTCAGGATCGATTGCACGATTAGCCTCCCCTAAAGCCCAGCCTAGGTTCTCCACAGGGACATTGCGCCCAAACTCCAGGGCGCCGCAGTGGACATCGCTTATGACCATGAACCAAAAGACCGCATCTGCATCATCGGTATAGCGCGGCTCCGAGGATAAGGGCGAAATGAGGAAACAGCAAGATACCAATATGAAAGCATACACCCATCGATTCTTAATGCCTATTGAGATCACGCTATTATCCATCATATTCCTTGATTATATTTCAATATCTATGAAATACAAGCACAGCCGCGCCTGGTTATGCTCGCTATTGGTGTAAAGAAAGGAAAGAACCTTATTTGTTCGCTAATAGCACGGTCAGGAAGTATATGCCATTGGGATTGTTTCTGGTCTTTGCCAGTCTTACCCCTATTCCTACCTCCCGGTAGCGTGAGAGATCGGTGAGCATCGAATCATTCGGTTGATCCGGCTGGTCGGTGGTAGCCACGAACACGCTCATCTCCGAGAATCCGCCGATCATCTCCTTGAGATTGGGCGAGAAGACGCGATCCTGCTCGATCATGGTCTCTGTATGCCGGGCAGCCAGGTCATTCAGCCTCCTATTAAGATGCAAAGGCATGGGGAGAACATGATTGCGGAGCCTCGAATACAAGGTAAGCTGTATCTCGCCGGGGCTTGATACAGGGATGAGCTTGGCGAAGTTCTGGCAGACATAGATCCCCTTCAGACCGCCGTCGATGATGCCGATACCGATGTGGGTGAATTCGGGATCGAGGATATTTTTCCTGTGCCCAGGGCTGTTCATCAGCCCTTGATGTGCGTTATCGACATTGCGGTCAAGGGCTATGTTCTCAGCGGTCTTGCTTGCATAGATGGCACTTCGTGCTATGCGATGGGCAGGCTCGCTGCCATCGGTGGCTGACTTGTGATCGAAGAAGTCGTTCTTGAACATATCGGTTGCATGCCCCCTGGCAACCCTGGTTAGCTCGCCGTTCCAAGCAAGCGTATCGAGACCCCTTTTCAGCCTCTCCTTGTTCACCAGCTCCAGCATCCGGTTCTCGTCCAGGTGCCGGATATCTCCTTTTGAATAGCGATCTCGACAATCAAGTTCCGTGGCAGCGATAAGAGACAAGGCAACGATTGTAAGCACTATTATGGCGCTGATAGCAGTGTAATTGCCTATTTTCATAATTCCACCTAGTAAATACCACAGCAGGTATCATGATGCAAAGTTAATAGAATTCCTTTATCCATTTCCTGGATGTTTACTTTTAGGTTAAAATGTTGCAGTATTGGCAATGAAATAATCCAAAGCAGGCTTTCAATGTGGTTTTTTAAAAAGGCTAAACTCGAAATCATCTTTATAGCTGCTTGTCTAATCGCCCTTAGCGGTTGTGCTATGATGCTCGGCAACGGCTGGCAATACAATTATAAAAAGGGCGTCAAGGCTGTGGAGCATGGAGATTACCGCAATGGCAGGTACTACCTGGAGAACTCGATTGCCAAATACGAGGCTGATGAAGGTACACGGCAACAGCGCCTCGAGGATCCTGATTACCAGCCATACCTGTACCTGGCTTACGCTGCCAGTCAGATGGGGGATCTGAATGGGGTGGTGAATTACTACCAGAAGATTCAGAGCCACCGATTCGAGGGCAGGAAAAAGGATATGTTCGAGAAGGTGAAGGCTCAGATCGATAACTACATCAATCAGCAGGCACAGACAGAGTATCTACATAGAGAACCGAACTGGTTTTACATATATAACAGGCTAAGGTACATGGAGAGTTCACTGGAGCTTTGCAGCCGCCTTGAGCATGCGCTGATCTTTGCCAGGGCATGTCTTAGGCTGCCAGGAAAGTTCCATGTAGCTTCCACCATCGCTGGAAAGCTCTTCTTGGAGTGCCCCAAGGATGAGCCTGCACAAACCCTACAACTGATCCATCTGCTTAACCTGACCAACAAGCATCAAGAGGCATATAGCCTTGGATTTGCTGGCTTGCAGGATATGACCTTCTTGCTTAAGTGCTTGCCGGATACGATCATGTTGATCGAGGATCTTTGTTATGCTGCAACCATGATGGATCGCTTCCAGATGGTCTCTGATCTAAGCAGAAGTATAATCGATTGCCCAGAGAATAAAGGCTTGCTGGATCTCTATTTTGCGTTGGATGCATATTATGGCCTGGATCATAAGGGGATGGTGCAAGCGTTGATCGACACCGAGGCTAAGGGATTATTCGAGTTGGGAACAAGGATAAGATTCCCCCTGGAACACGCCCAGGTAATCTGCCGGCTGATCAAGCGATATCTAGGCACCAAGAATGCCAAGCTCTTTATACAGGGATTACAGATAGAACTTGACTATCGATCCGCTGAACGCTTCAAGGGAGAGCTTTATTATGAGCTAGGCGAGTTCGTAGAGGCTGCGGTTCACTTAAACAACAGCCTGGATCCTAAATATATCACCATGGCAGACAGGGATACGTTATTGAAGATTGGCATGAGCAACTTCAAGCTGCGTCTCTACGAGAAGGCGAAAAACATCCTGGAGACGGTCATCGAGCTTGAATCTTCAGCAGATACGGATTACGGAGCAGGCTATTATTGGTTGGGTTTGAGCCTGTACAAGCTCGGACAGAATTACCATGCGCTTCAGATGCTTGCTAAATCGAGGGATCTGGGATTCTATGCTTATAATCCGCAGATCTATTATTGGCTGGGAAGGATCAACTATATATATGGAAACTACGATGAGGCTTACCAGAGCTTACATTACTACCTGAATCATCCCTTGCTCAATGACCCGATACCGGACGCGATAACAATATACCAACAGGCTCAGCGTCTGAAAGAGAGCATTCTGAAGCCGTTTAAGCCGATGGACAGAAAAAGGATAATCTCCCATCGGATTCATGACTGGGAACGGAACCGCTATCCCCGGTTAAGGTCGATAACAGGGCACTCACAGATATTACTGCTTTATTTTTGGCATCCAGGTGATCCCTTATGCCAACGAACGCTAAAAAATGTGATCGATTTCACCAATCGCTATTCTGAGCTTGATATGCAGGTGATATACCTGGTTCCTGAGATCGTAAAGCAAAGGCTGCAACAGTTAAAGGATCAGCTCGGTATCAAGTGCTACATCGACCGCGAGTTCACCCTGCTCAAAGGCATTGTACAAGGTGAGGTCCTGCCATACTCGGTGCTAATAACCGATCAAGGTGAAGTTATAAAGGGATTTCCAGGACATTTCGACTGGAGGAACAACGGGATACTGGAGATCCTGGACACCAGGCTATGAACATGATGCGGATTGAGGTTCTCGCCTTTGCTAATACTCCGTAACCTCGAGGTAGGGCCATAGGTGGCTGCCGATGGAATCAAGATCGATAGCTTTAAGCTCAAGCGGATATCCGCCTTGCGGTATCCCCGGTGGTAAGCTGGTTACGAACTGGTAGATCCCATCATTCACCGGGTCCGGCACCAGGTATAATCCGGTTGGGGCGCCGTCGAAATATACTTCCACATAGCTCACCTCGGCATCCCCCTTGTGGACATAGGCTAATAGCGACATCTGCCCCCCATCAGCAATAGTTATGCGCGAAGACATGTAACCGCCTATGTAGATTGATGGTGGAATCGGCGTCTGTGTGGGAGTAGAGGTGGGCGTATTGGTCGGCTGTGTCGGCGTGGGAGTACTTGATGGTAAAGGCGTATTGGTTATGGTCGGCGTTCTGGTCGGCGTGTAGGAATGTAGCGGTGTATTGGTCGGGGTCGCCGTATGGGTCGGGGATGGCGTCCTTGTGTTGGTCGCCGTTGGTGTATTTGTCGGGGTAGGCGTATCTTCGCTGTATATGATCACCGCTTCGGGAGTGCCGTCGAAGGTCTCGCTGTTGCCCGCTCGGTCAACACCGATGGTATAGAAGTAATATGGTCCATAGCCACCAGGCTCGAAGTTGAACAGGATGCCGTTCTCAAAGGGATCGTTAGGAGTGGGTCCCGGGCACGGGGTGGTATCCACATAAACGGCTGCGGTATATAATTGGTAAGCCTGGAACTGCTTCTTATAGTACAGCTTCACATTGGCTATCCCGGAGGGATAGATGCCCTGTGGAGGCTGCACCAAGGGGTACTCGGTAAGAGAATATCTGATGGTGATCTGTTCCTGGTTGGTGGAGATAGGCGTCTGTGGTGGATCGCAGATGGTTACCGAGGGAGTGCTTGCATCCATGCGCGTGCTTGCTACCTGGCTGAACGGTCCCGGCGTTGCCAATATGTTTCGAGCCCTGGCTCTGAAGTAATACTTCTTTCCATTCTCAAGATCGTAGAAAGTGCAATAGGTAAACTCCGACCAGGCACAGGGAGTCGATTGTGCATCGGGGAAGCTAGCCGATAGCGAGCACTGCGCATCATACTCCCAGCCCGAAGGAACCGGCTCCCATTGCACCATTACGCTATTACCTGGTGAATATGGATTAAGTCCATAAATCTCAGGCGCCGGGGGAGGAGTAATGGTCGGGGTGGAACTCGGCGTCGGCGTGGCCGTGTTTGTGCCGGTAGGGGTTGCTGTTGCCGTGGGTGTATCCGTCGGCGTAAAGGTGATCGTTGGCGTGTGGCTCGCGGTCCAGGTCGCGGTCGGCGTGTGGGTAATAAGCGATACCTGGAGATCATAATAAGCATTTGGACCCCAATTGCTGTTCATATTGCGCAGTTTTATATAATAAAGCTCCGTACCTGACGATGGAGGTACAATAAAGCAAAAGGAGGCAAGTTCATCCACTGTGCCTGCTCGATTGGGATCATCATCGTTCTCGCAAAGAATGGTCAGGGCATCGCTCTTGTAAATGGTCAGGTAAGTATCGACTAGTGGCGACAGATGCGCAGTCTGGATGGCAAAGCCAGCATTCTGGTTGCCCATGAAGTACCACCAGTCGATATCATTATAGTAGCAGACATAGTTTAACATTGGAAAGCCAGTATTATCATGGACCTGCTTGGCATATATATTTTGATCGTTTGGCTCGCTGGGGTCAACTTCCGAACAGGGCGTTGGCGTTGCAGTCCATGAGGCTGTCGGTGTATTGCTCGGCGTATGGCTGGGTAGTGGGGTGAAGGTATTGGTAGGCGTTCGGGTTGGAGTCTCCGTATAGGTTGCTGTCGGTGAGGCGGTCGGCACTGATGTGGATGTGCTGGTCGGCGTTGCAGTGAAGGTCGGGGTTTGCGTCGGGGTAAGAGTCTTAGTGCTGGTTGGTGTGTAAGTCGATGTGAAGGTCGGAGTCCGCGTGGTCGTATAGGTCGGCGTAGCGGTCGGTGTCCAGGTCGGCAAGCCGGTGTTTGTTGGAGTCAGGGTGCTGGTCTGGGTCGGGGTATAGGTTGGGGTCGCCGAGGGGCTTGAGGTCGGAGTGAGCGTTACTGTCGGCGTCAGAGTCGGCGTATTGGTCATTGTCGGCGTCAAGCTCGGTGTGTAGGTCGATGTTGGAGTCCGAGACGGGGTCGTGGTCGGGGTCGTGGTCGGCGTGTAGGTGGGAGTGAAGGTATAAATCCAGTGGGTATCGAGCCTGGAAGCCCTCCAGGGAGTCGGCTCCGGCGGAGGCGATTGCAAATCATCATCCCAAACCAAGTATAGCTTGTCCTTTGCCGGTGATGGCGTGCCCTCTGCCCAGATCTTGAGCCTGATGCGCCGATTGTGTGCCTGTTTGGTTATCGGTCCCAGCGGAATCTGTGCATATTGCAACTGACCAGGGGTTGGCACATAAGTAGGTGTAATGTTATGCAATGGTGTGGGTGTTAAACCTCCGTTTGGACCAACCAGGTCGGCAACTACATGGACATTCCCACAACAAGCGGTTGCATTGGCATCGAGCAGAAGGTAAACATACCAGTTGCCATATTCCAACACTGCATTCAAGACACCATCATAAGTCAAGCCATTATCGGTATAGATATAAAGCTCGGAATAAGTGGCTGGATTGTACGGTATCTGCACCCTGGGTGAGTTTTGCAAGAAAGGCTTCTCATCGTTCATGAACTCGCCGGAAGGATATACCGTGTCTTGGCTCCATTGATCGTTCCAGGTCTGACTGCCCGCTCCCTTGGGCGAGTCGTGGAAGTAGAACTGGATTTTACCCTGAGCAAAGGCGCTGGAAACGATAAAGGTGGCTATGATAACCAGGACAACTCTCATAAGGATATCTCGCATCAACAATCTCCCAAGTCCAGCCGAAAAAGCCTGTTATATTCGGCATGTTGCATGATTAAGAACCTAAGCGTCACCAACACCCTACAATAATATAATAATCCTTTGCGGAAGGAAAATCAAGTTTCACTATTTATGAAAATATCTTTTATTTCAACTAGTTATTGATTTCCAGCCTTGTGGAAAGCCTTGTATTGGCTCTTTATCATTATATTCAGCCATCATTGGTAGGTCTTGATGAAGCGCCTGAATGAGCGATCGTAAGTGCGCTCCACATTGTTAGGGAAGCAGCATGCTGGAAGCTCCCTCATGGCAAGGTGATATTGGATACAATCGCAGCATTTGCCCTTGCGCGGGCACGGCTCATAAGTACAATTGCACTGTTGTTTGTTCTTTTTAAGGTTACATTCTAACATGGTCAACTTTAGGCTCCTAATTATTGGTTTCTCTGCAAGGCACGCTACTTATAACAAACAACCGATGAGATCGCAATATTCCATACCTCGATTCACTGTTATCTTTCGATTTTTCCCCCGAAGAGGAGAATTATCCCGTCCTCTTCGAGCCTTGGTGGCTTGGTGGCAAGTGGCTTACTGGGCAAACGGTAAATCTTTGTTTCCAGCGCAGTTGTAAAGCAGGGTCTGTTATTGTAAATGTATGCCCTAATAATGATTATAGTGCACAAAGCGAGGAACGATTGATCCAGGTAACCTTTCTCGGTACCAGCGCAGCTACGCCCACCCTGCATCGAGGGCTTCCAGCAATAGCGATTCGTCGTGATGGGGAGATCATCCTTCTCGACTGCGGCGAGGGAGCTCAATTGCAGCTCAAGCGCTCGGATATGCGCATTAGCCGAATATCGAAGATATTCATCAGCCATCTTCACGGAGACCATGTAAACGGGCTTATGGGGCTATTGATGTCAATGGAGCTTGATGATCGACAACAACCGTTGACCATAATAGGTCCGCGTGGCGTCCAGGCATATTTCACCGGCATCAAGAGGATAATCCGCGCCCGCTTCACCTTCGATATCGACTTTATAACCCTGGAGAGTGGATTTGCTATCGATGGCAAGGAATACACGATCTCTACTCTCCCCTTGAGGCATCGAATGCCATGCTTCGGGTTTTGTATGACCGAGCATCCGAGGCCGGGGCGCTTCAATGTTGAAAAGGCGCTTGAATTGGGTATCAAACCCGGTCCACTTTATGGCAGGTTACAAGCGGGCGAGAGTGTTCAACTCGAATCAGGGAGGATAGTCGAGCCAAAGGAGGTGCTCGGACCGACTAGAGAGGGAAGAAAAATCTGTTACATAGCCGACACAAGGACATTTCCTGCTGAGGTAGAGTTTTGCCGGAATGCTGACCTGCTCATACATGAATCTACCTATACCACCAATGATCTGGACAAGGCACAGCAGCGGGATCACACCACCGCAGCCCAGGCGGCGCTCATTGCACGGCAAGCAGCGGTCAAGCAATTGGTTTTGACCCATATCAGCCCGCGATACACTGACTATCAAGACATTCTGTTAGATGCTAAGAGGCACTTCGAGAATGTCCTGGTGGCTAAGGACATGATGACCATCGAGATACCAAGGAAGGAGTAGGGTTTCATGAGAGTAATCTTATGCTGTGCCGGCACCGGTGGGCATATATACCCTGCACTGGCTATCGCTGAAGCGCTGAAGCAAAGGTACAATGCGAAGATCCACTTCATCGGCTCCAGGGATCGGATGGAGGCGAAGATAGTCCCGCAGAAAGGCTACAAATACAGCGCCATCGATGTTGCCGGCTTCAATCGAACCCTGTCACCCCGCTTTCTTGGGAAAAACCTGGTGAACTTAGGTAAACTGGCAATGTTTAAGCCGCTTCGCGAGACGCGCAAGGTCTTTTCTCAAGTAAATCCCGATTTCGTGATCGGCACCGGTGGATTCGTCTGCGGTCCAGTCATCCTGCGCGCCTGGCTGGACAAGCTACCATCGATGATACTGGAGACCAACCTGAGCCCTGGTTTCACCAATAAGCTGCTGGGGCGGCTTGCTACCTTTATCTGCGTGGCTTTTGAGCAAAGCAAGGCTTATTTTCCCAAGAACAAAGCTATTATGGTAACTGGTGCACCAGTGCGAGCGCAGTTTCTCCAGCAGTTGGACAAAGAGTCGATCTATGATGATCTCGGCTTATGCGCGCAGAAGAAGACCCTGCTCATCTTGGGGGGCAGCCAAGGCTCCAAGGCGATAAACGACCTGGTCCCTGCCTGCGCGGTTATCTTCGACCACAACCAGGAGGTAGCGAGCAAGATGCAGTGGATACATATCACCGGGCAGCGCTACTTCGATGATTTTCGAGTACCGCAACTGCGCAACCTTCACTACCAGGCTCTTGGTTATGTGGATGACATACACCGCCTGATGATGATAAGCGACCTTGCCATCGCACGAGCTGGCGCATCCACGGTAAGCGAGCTAGCAGTGCTAGGAGTGCCTGCGCTTCTTATTCCCTGGAGCAAGGCAGCCAATAACCATCAGTTCCACAATGCAAAGGCGCTCGCAGATGCAGGGGCTGCATTGATGCTCGAGGAAAACGAGCTTAACAAGCCTAGGCTGGCAAAGGCGATCTCCGAGAGCCTGCTCGATGATGAGAGGCTAGGCGCTATGGCAAAGGCGATGAAGAGCCTCGGCGCCCCTGATGCAGCGGTCAAGATCGCAAAAACTGTCGCTGGTTACCTGGAGTCCAAGCGATGCCGCGGCAAGGAAGAGGTTAAGCGCAAGAGTTGAGATGTTAAAGAAATTCGCAAAATAAAAGGTAAGATCGACTGGGATATTGAATATGACTATAAATCCATGAGGCAAAAGTAATGAGTAGAATAGTAGTCGATACATCGGTTTGGATCGACTATCTCTTAGCAAGAGACACCAAGCAGGCTGAATTGCTTGATAGAAAGTTACCATTACGAATAATATATTTATTCATGACCTAAAGTTGTTATGATCAAGATGGTAAGATAATTGATTAAATACATCCCATCCATAGCTCAGGGCTATATGTAAAGAAGTTAATAAAGAAGCCATGAAGTGATATATTTGTATGCGAGGGAGGTCAAAATAAATAACACAACCACTTACACAGGATGGTGAAGGGAAAAAACACGGCAGGTTCTTTTTGATACAGAGCATCGGCGCCCTGCTGAGTCGATTTTCCGGGATGATAAGGCTCCAGGTCATCGGAGCGCTTCTGGGTGTGTCAGCGCTTAACGATATCTTCCAGGTCGCCTTCGGCATCCCAAACCTTATCCGAGCCGTTGTCGCAGAGGAGGCTGTCAAGAACGCGCTGGTGCCAGTACTGAAGGACTACCAGGGTAAGGCAACCGAGGATGATCTGCTATCCTTCAGCGAGGCTATATTTCGCCTGGCAGTTACAGTCTTTGTCGCTGTAGTCATCCTAGGCATCCTGCTGGCGCCGGTCATCGTCTGGATGGCGGCGCCTGGCTTCACCCCTGCCGAGAAGTCGCTCGCCTCGAGCCTCATGCGCATTATCTTCCCCTTTATCTTCTTTATTGGTATTGCCTCGCTGCTCATGGGTTATTTATACTCAAAGGAGACCTCAGCCGGGCATGGTTACACGGCTTTAGCGCCCATCGCCTTTAACGGCGGGTGTATCCTGGTAGCAAGCCTAGCTTTTTGGGGGCGCTTTCACGACCAGGCGGTTTACCTCATCTCCTTGGGCATAGTTCTAGGCGGTTTGTTGCAGTTGCTGGTTATGATTCCCTATTTCAAGCGTATCAGCCCCTTGCGGCTTAGCGTCTTCTTCAAGCCGACCCTAAGGTCATTGCATAGGGGCGTCAGCGAGGTCAAGAGGCAATGGACACCGTCAGTGCTCAGCGGAGCGGTGGGAGAGATCTCGGTCATTATCGACCGCATCATCGCTTCATTCTTAGCCGCCGGCAGCATCACCGGACTGGCTTATGCAGCCCGCGTATTTCAAGTGCCTATAGGCGTAATCGGCGTCTCCACTTCGGTGAGCCTGCATTCCACCATGGCAAGGCACTGGGCTTCAGGCAACCTCCCTGGATTCTTAAGCACATTATTTTGGGGCATAAGGCGCATACTGTTTTTCACTGTCCCCATATTCTTGTTTTTCACCATCTATTCTCAGCCACTGACCAGCATCCTCTTCGAGTACGGCAAGTTCGATGCAAGAGGCTCGCTTTACACCTCCTATGCGCTGACCTTCTACTCCATCGGCATCGTTTTCTTCTGCCTGATCAGGCTGCTCAAGACCACCTACTCATCGATCCTCGACAACCGAACCTATGCATTGGTCAATGTGATCACAGTAGGAGTGAATGCGTTCTGTTCGCTATCATTGGTCTTATTATTCAAGTCGCTTGGTCTGTTACCCCTGGGTGGATTAGCCTTGGGTACGACCATCAGCGCCGGGTTCCAATTTATATTACTTGTTTTGCTGCTTCGTCAAGGAGCGAGGCTGGGAAAGGCTGCCAGGATACCAAGAAGCGAGAGCATATATTTTCTTAAGATAATTATATCCACAACCATCATGGGAGCGATCTCATGGTTGGCATTTTCATGGATTCGAGTTAGTATTGACCTCGATCTGCTAATCAGCCGATTCGTGCTCTTCGGCACGGTAGGCGTGGTTGCTTTTATCGCCTACATGGCAAGTGTGATGATCTTGGGTGTCATGCCTATTCCGAGGTCGATAAAAAGGATATTCTCAAGATAAGGAGTCTAGAGACGCTCTCTATAGCAAAAAAGGCGTTTGCAAAGAGCAGACTACTACCTCGTTCCCAGCGATTGATCGATGATATACAGCGAGGTGAGGCGTTCGACTACGCCCAGGCACAAAAATTCATCGAGGAGTTGTTGGATTCGCCAAGCTGGGAGGTGCGAAACAACGGCATAAAGCTCATCGGCATGATCTCCTGGCATGAGAAGTTGGATTATATCATGGAATGCATAAAGGTTCGCAGCCCGAGGAATGTAGGCATCATCAGGCGCAACGCCTGCACTGCGCTTGGTGATATCGGCAACTACGAGGACAAGGTGATCGAGACCCTCCTTTTTGCCCTCAAAGATCCATACTGGGAGGTGCAGGTGGCGGCTCTGGATACACTGAGCTTATCACCGCGCAAGCAACAAGAGATCGAGCAATCGATCCATAAAAGATACCTGAGAATGGATGTCGATTACACCAACTACAAGGCATTTTATAGAAGATGCAACTTCGAGGTTCTGATGAACCTGCCATTGGCTCTTGGAGGGATGGGCAGCGATGATCTGTCGGTGGCTGCTGTTATGTGCCTTCTTGAACATCCCAATTGGCTCATTCGCGATGCAGCGCTTCGAGGGATGGGGTCATTGTATCAACGGCGGATAATCTCAGAGAAGCAGCTTCAGGATGCGCTGCGGAATATGGATCTCAGTTGCATCTTTTTCAAGCCTCGCTTCTCGATCCAGGCAACATACAACCAGGTCTTGGAGCTAATGCATCCAAAGGAAGGCAAGGATACAACACCGATGGAGACCACTACCGGAGACTAGCAGAATGTTTTATTTTCTCTACGAGCTATTCTATCGAGAGGACACCTGGCTCAGTTTCCTGCGATTGTTCAAGTACATATCGTTCCGCTCCGCCTATGCTGCCATAACTGCCTTCCTGATAGGGCTTAGCATCAGCCCCCATGCAATCAGGCTATTGCGCAAGCGAGACATCAAGTCCCAGGTCTGGCGCTTCGATGTCATGGATGAGGATCACAAGGTGGGCACTCCCACTATGGGGGGAATAATCATAATAATATCAGTGCTTATACCGGTGCTACTGTGGTGTGATATCAGGAATTCCTTTGTGCTGATCACCCTCATGTCTCTTCTCTGGTTCGGTGCCATTGGCTTCATGGATGATAGCCTCAAGCTGGCACGGGGCGACAAAGCTGGGCTAAGCAGCAAGCAGAAGCTGGCTTTGCAGGGGCTTTTTGGGCTGTTTTTAGCTGCAATATATCTCAAGAAGCAGTTATCGCCGGTGCCCTTGGCGGTGATGACCAAGGTCTATCTGCCTGGCTTTACCGAGCCAATCGCAGACCTGGGCATCTTCTTTGCCATATTCATCATCTTCGTGATAATGGGAACCTCCAACTCGGTGAACCTGACCGACGGCTTGGATGGCTTGGCTATCATGCCTGCCACGCTGATGGCTCTGGTCTTTGGCGTATTTTCTTATGTACACGGGAACTACAGGGCAGCAGATTATCTTAGGTTCGAGTACCTGCCCGGCTCCGGCGAGCTGATGGTCTTCTGCGCAGCATTAGCCGGCGCCGGCATGGGATTCTTGTGGTATAACTCCTACCCAGCCGAGGTATTTATGGGGGATACCGGCGCCATTGCGCTCGGTGGAGTGCTGGGAACGATATGCCTGCTCATCAAGGAAGAGGCGATTTTTATTATAGCCGGGGGAATCTTCTTCATAGAGTCCCTATCCGTGCTGCTTCAGAAGGGGATCTGCATCAACCTGCTCGGCCGCCGTCTCTTCTTCAGGGCACCGCTACACCACACCTTCCAGTTCAGGGGATGGGGAGAGCCGAAGGTGGTAGTGCGATTCTGGATCATCTCGGCAATACTGGCACTTTTAGCATTGAGCACACTGAAAGTGCGGTGAGCAGGCTTGAGGCTTGAGGGAACTGTTGCGGCGTCGCAACAGTTAAAAACCAGTAAAAGACCATGCGATTGGCTGAAATTATAAAGGAACTGGAGATTATCGAATACACTGGGGAGCTGCACCTCGATATCAGCGGCATCTCACGCGATTCGCGGGATGTGAAGCCGGGTTACTTGTTCGTCTGCATATCCGGCTTGAGATACGATGGACACGATTATATAGCCCAGGCTATCTCAAAGGGGGCAGTTGCGGTGGTTTGCCAAAATTGGCAGGCTATAAGTCAACAAACCACGATGATTCGTGTAGCCGATACAAGGGCTGCCTTATCCAGGATCTCCTCATTCTTCTATGGCGAGCCATCCAAGAGACTGCTTGTCATCGGGATCACCGGCACCAATGGAAAGACAACCACCTCGTACTACATCCAAGCCATGCTTAGGGCTGCGGGGAAAAAGGCAGCCATCATTGGAACCACCGGGATGATAATGGATGATCGCACCATTAAGTTAGCCCATACCACTCCCGAAGCGGCTGATATCCACAAGGCGATGAGAATGATGCTCAACGAGGGGTATGATGCGGTGGTAATGGAGGTCTCCTCGCATGCGCTGGCTCAGGAGAGGGTGGATGACATCTGCTTTGATGCAGCGGTCTTCACCAATATATCGGATCACGAACACCTCGATTACCACGGCGATTTCGCTGCCTATCTCGCTGCCAAGCTGCGCCTGGTGGATCTGCTTGAGCGAAGCGAGAAGCCTTCAAGATTGATCGTAACCAACCTTGATGATGAGCACTTCTCACCCATCAAGCCAGCAGGCGGAATTCTATTATCGACTTATGGCATTCTATCTTCCCCTCTCCACAGCCCCTCCCCAGAGGGGGAGGGAGCCAATGCCTCTCCCCCCACTTTTATCCCCCCCAGGTTTGGGGGGAAAAGAGAAGAGGGGATAAGCCTATTTGCCTGCAATATAGAAGCCACCATCCACGGCAACGCCTTCACGCTTTGTCATGGTGAAAAAACTTGCGCGGTAAGGCTCTTCATTCCAGGCTACTATAACATCTACAATGCACTTGCAGCAGCGGCGGTGGGGATATGGCTCAGGCTTGAGTTGAAGGATATCGCCCACGCGCTTCATAGCGTTAAATCAGTTCCCGGCAGGTTCCAGTCCATAACCGAGGGACAGGACTTCTCCGTCATTGTCGATTATGCTCACAGCAGCGATGCGCTAAGCAACCTTTTATCCGCTGCCAGGAGGTGCAGCCCAAGGCGCCTGATTACCGTGTTCGGCTGCGGAGGTGATCGCGATAGAAGCAAACGCCCTCTCATGGCGCAAGCTGCCCAGCAGTACAGCGATCACATCATCGTAACCTCGGACAACCCGCGCAGCGAAGATCCCTTTCGCATCATCGATGATATAATGGTCGGCTTCAACACGAGCACAGACAAAATCGAGCGTATTGAAGATAGAAAACAGGCTATATTTCGCGCCATCGAGCTTGCATCCCCTGGCGATATGGTGATAATTGCTGGTAAGGGACACGAGAATTATCAGGTTCTTGGTGATAAGATTATCCACTTCGATGATGCCGAGGTGGCAAGCGAGGCTTTGCGAGCGCTTAGAGCAAACGGAGAGGTTGAACAATGAAACCGGTCGAGCTAGGTAAGGTGATCGAGGTTATGGGTGGTAAGCCCTATAACATCAAGCCTGATATTTTGATCTCCCAGATCAGCACCGACTCGCGCTCCATCGCTCCCGGAGCTTTGTTTATCGGCATACATGGGTTAAATCTTGATGGAAGCGCCTTTGCTGAAGAGGCTATCAGCGCCGGTGCCTGTGCTGCTGTGGTAAGCGAAAACTATGCTACAAGGTTCGGCGCTCTCCCCATAATTACGGTTGCGGAGACCACCGGAGCCTTCCAGCAGTTCGCCAAATGGTATTATGCGCAGTTCGATATACCCAAGATCGCCATAACCGGCAGCGTGGGCAAGACCACCCTGACCCGCATGACCGCTGCTGCCATCTCCACGAGGTTCAAGGTTCACCAGACATACAAGAACTTCAACGGACAGGTCGGCTTGCCTATATCAGTATTCACCCTCGACGATAGCCACCAGGCTTCGGTGCTCGAAGTCGGCATCAGCAAGCCCGGCGAGATGGAGCTTCTGGTCGATATTGTCGAGCCACATATCGCCCTGATCAACAACATACAGATGGTACATATAGAATTCTTTCGCAGTTTAAAGCAGGTGCTTATCGAGAAGGAGCTTCTCTTCTCAAGGCTTGGCAGCGATGATATAGCAGTGATAAATGTCGATGACAAGGAACTTGCAGGCATAAAAGGAAAACGCGCTTGCAGGTATATGACCTACGGCATTACCGCCGATGCTGATGTCCAGCTTGCTGGGGAGCCGAGGCGGGTGAATCACGGCAGCGCATTCAGGATAAAAAAGGCTGAAGCTACAGAGTTCTTCATCGATGTACCGGGACGCTTCCAGTTGCAGAACGCGCTCGGTGCCATAGCTATTGCGCTTGCTCTTGGACTAGAGCCGGATGAAATAGCCAAGGGATTGCGCAGCTTCCAGCGCGAGGAGAAGAGACTGAATATAATCCAGATGCCCAATGATATACTGGTAATCGATGATAGCTACAATGCCTCGCTGCCGTCGATGAATGGCGCTTTAGAGGTCATGGCTGAGCTGGGATCCGGGAGACGAAAGATAGCCGTACTCGGTGACATGCTCGAG
>CAYUVA010000003.1:66077-153182 GCA_964448115.1 uncultured bacterium | reverse complement strand
TTTTAATGCTAAAACCCAAGAGCAGGCAAAAGAGGGCTTGATAATCCCGGTGGAGATAACTATCTATTCCGATAAATCCTTCAAGTTTATAACCAAGACTCCCCCGGTGCCTGTGCTATTGAAAAGAGCTGCCGGCATCGCCAAGGCTTCCTCAGAACCTAAGTTCGCCAAGGCGGGAGTGGTTACCGAAAAACAGATCGAGGAGATCGCTAAGACCAAGATGCCGGACTTGAATTGCCACGACCTTCAGGCAGCGATAAATACTATCAAAGGAACCGCAAAAAGCATGGGAATTGAGGTAAAACCGAGCCGGTAGCGTAATACATTAAGATAAATATGGAGTGTACGATCATGGCAAGCGTAAGCAAAAACATACGAGCCGTAAAAGAAAAGATAGATAGGAATCGGTTATATAACCTCGAGGAGGCTATTGAACTGCTCAAGGAGATCTCCTTTGCCAAGTTCGATGAGACCATCGAGGTGGCAATGAAGCTAGGAGTCAATCCTCGTCATGCGGAGCAGATAGTAAGAGGCACCTGTGTATTACCCCATGGCACCGGCAAAACGGTGAGGATACTCGCCCTTACCCAGGGAGAAAAGATAAACGAGGCTGAACAAGCCGGAGCAGACTATGTCGGCTTGGACGAGTTCATCGAGAAGATACAAGGCGGCTGGCTGGAGTTCGATATCGTGGTGGCTACCCCTGATGTGATGAGCAAGGTGAGCAAACTAGGGAAGATATTAGGTCCCAGAAAGATGATGCCTAATCCCAAGTCCGGCACCCTGGATATGAACATTGGCAATGCTATCAAGGAGATAAAGAGGGGACAGATATCCTTCAGGGTTGACAAGGCAGGTATTATCCACGCTCCGGTGGGCAAGAAATCTTTCGATACCGCCAAGCTGGTGGAAAATTGTAAGGCGCTTTTCAAGACCATTATCAAGATGAGACCCCCAACCGTAAAGGGTAGATACCTAAAGGGCATCAGCATCTCATCGACCATGGGACCGGGACTAAAGATCGATCCGACTGCAATACTCAACGAGTTCCGATAAGGATGTTAAGGAGGATACCAAGTGGATAGAGCTACAAAGATAATAAAAGCCAAACAGATAGAGGAGCAGCTAGCTAATGCCGCCGCTGCGCTGGTGATGGACTATCGGGGGCTGAGCGTCAAGGAGCTGGAACATCTCCGCCGTTTGCTCAGGGAAGGAGAAGGAAATCTTAAGGTAGTAAAGAACCGGCTAGCCAAAAGGGCTATAACCGATCACCAGGTAGCGCCCCTCTCCGAGCTTATAAGCGGACCTACCGCGATTATCTATACCCATAAAGACCCGGTTGGAATAGCTAAAAAGACCTTGGAGTTCCTGAAGGAAAAGGAAAGCATAGAGATACGAGGCGGGATACTAGGTAATGAGTTGATCGGACTAGATGAGATCAAGGCTCTGGCAAAGACTCAGCCCCGGGAGGTACTTATGGCACAATTGGTCGGGTTAATGCAGGCGCCTTTATCATCGCTGATGAATATACTAGCCGGAACACCTCGAGGATTACTCAATATCCTCAATGGCATAAAAGAAAATCGTCAAACGGGTGATCAAGCAAGCCCTGAAGAGGAAAAGAAATAGTGATGAAATCAGCATCAATAGATAACAGACGAACTTTAGCGATCCTAAGGAGGCAATAATGTCGGATTCAAGCATCACAAAGGAACAGTTCCTTGAATACATCGATAATCTAACCGTCCTTGAGCTTTCCAAGCTCATCAAGGAGATGGAAGAGAGATATGGCGTTAGCGCGGCAGCCCCGGTAGCTGCCGGTGCGGTTGTAGCCGCCCCGGCTGAGGGCGCCGAGGAAGAGAAAGCTGAGGAACAGACCGAGTTCACAGTTCACCTGGCATCCTATGACGAAGCCAAGAAGATAGCCGTGCTCAAAGAGGTTCGTGCAGTTACCGGGCTTGGCTTGAAGGAAGTCAAGGAACTGGTTGAAGGCGTTCCCAGCGTGATCAAGGAAGGCGTTACTAAGGAACAGGCGCAAGAGATTGCCAAGAAATTAGAGGCAGTCGGCGCCAAGACCGAGATCAAATAATAATAGGAAAATCAACCAATTAGGACATTTCCATGAGCGAAGAGTCCAGAAGTGATCTTGTAACAAGCAAGATCTCCACCAACGGCAGGATCGATTTCAGTAGGATACCTACCATAATGGATGTCCCTTATCTATTGGATATCCAGCAGAAGCCATTTGAGGACTTTCTCCAGCTTGATGTGCCCCCTGACGAAAGGAAGGAAATAGGCATTCAGGAGGCTTTTTTAAGCGTCTTTCCTATCGAGAGCTTTAACAAGTCCTCCTCGTTGGAGTTCGTCAACTACGAGCTGGGCAACTGGGAATGCTTCTGCGGACATACCAAGGGCTTTGAGTACCGCCACAGGTGGAGCTGTGAATGCGGTCAGTTGAGCGGATTAAGCTCGCTTCCCAATGTAAAACAAAGGGAGGTGTGCAAAAAGTGTAAGACCAAGGTTGACTATCATCGATGCCCCAAGTGCAACTCAAGGGTTACACTCAAGACCAAATACAACATAGAAGAATGCAAAGATCTTGGGTTAACCTATGCAATACCACTTAAGGTTACTATCAGGCTCATCTCATGGGATGTGGATACGGATACCGAAGAACGCTCCATAAGGGATATCAAGGAACAACAGGTCTATCTCGGCGAGATGCCGGTGATGATCGATATCTATACCGATGTAGATGGTCGCCTTCGCTGTGGCAACAAGGGCATCTTTATCATAAACGGAACCGAGAGGGCTATCGTTAGCCAGTTGCACCGCTCGCCAGGGGTATTCTTCTCCCAGGAGAAGATGAAGACAGCCACTGGTGCCAAGATCATCTATTCTGCACGCATAGTACCTTATCGTGGCTCCTGGCTGGAATTCGAGTTCGACAGCAGCGATATCCTACATGTGCGCATAGATCGCAAGCGAAAACTTCCTGCCACGGTCATCATCCGAGCGCTAGGAATGAACACCACCGAGGAGATCCTGGATATCTTCTATGAATCTGATCGCATCGAGATAAGAGGGGATAGATACTATCGCAAGGTGAACGACAAGCTAAAAGGAGAGACCTTTAATACTAATATCCTAGATTCAACAGGTGGGATCCTGATCGAGGCAGGCAAGAAGATATCAACCTATATGCTAAACAATATTCGTAAAAAGAATGTCGAGGAGTTCGAGGTACCAAAGAGCGAACTCTTGGGCAAGATCCTGGCAAAGGATATATTCCATCCCGAGACCGATGAGATAATCCTGACCGCCAACACGGAGATCACCGATACTGTCTTTGAGCGGATCACGGAGTCCAATATTCAGAGCTTTCAGATCATCCTCGATAAATCGAGCGTCGGTGAATCGCTCAGAGAAACCCTGAAGAAGGATAAAAGCAAAAGCAAGATCGAGGCACAGAGAGAGATATATCGGATACTAAGACCCGGCGACCCCCTCACCGAAGAGAGCGCAAGATCCCTGTTTAACCGACTATTCTTCGATCCTAGAACCTTTGACCTGTCAAGGGTGGGACGCATGAAGATGAATCGGAAGCTCAATCTTAGTCCCCATGTCGAGGATAGGGTGCTTCGTCCCGAGGATATCTTCGAGACGATCAGGTACTTGCTGAGACTCAAGACCGGCAGCATCCCAGCCAAGGAAGGAATAGACGATATCGATCATCTGGGAAACAGGCGGGTTCGCACGGTTGGAGAGCTTCTGGAGAACCAACTTCGCATCGGCTTGGTGCGTATCGAAAAGGCGATAAAGGAACGAATGAATATCCAGGATATCTCGACCTCGATGCCTTACGATCTGATAAACGCCAAGCCGATCACGGCGACGCTAAAGGAGTTCTTCGGCTCCTCACAGCTTTCCCAGTTCTTGGATCAGACCAATCCGCTAGCGGAGATGACCCATAAACGAAGGCTCAGCGCGCTCGGTCCCGGCGGACTAAGCCGCGAGAGAGCTGGCTTCGATGTCAGGGATGTCAACTCGACACACTACGGAAGAATATGTCCTATAGAGACCCCCGAAGGACCCAATGTCGGCTTGATCACCTCCTTGAGCACCTATGCAAGGGTTAACCAGCTAGGTTTCATAGAAACTCCCTACAGGTTCGTAGAAGATGGCAAAGTAACCAATAAGGTTGCTTACCTGTCTGCTCTGGATGAGGATTCTGGCGGGAAGGAGAAACCGGTAATAGCACAGGCGAATGCACCAGTGGGCAAGGATAGGAGATTCCTTATTGACCGCGTATCGGTAAGAAAGGGTGGCGAGGCTATTATGACCAGCATCGATGAGGTTACCCACATGGATGTGTCTCCTAAACAACTGGTTAGCGTCTCTACATCACTTATCCCGTTTTTGGAACATGATGATGCTAACCGGGCACTCATGGGCTCCAATATGCAACGCCAGGCAGTACCCTTGATGAAACCGAGCGCCCCTCTGGTAGGAACCGGTATGGAGTTCAGGGCTGCTCATGATTCGGGGGTTTGCCTTATTGCCAGAAGGAGCGGCATTATAGAGAGCGCTACCTCGGAGAGGATCATTATTAGGGCAGATGAGGACGAGGAGAATGATGGTGCCCTGGCGGTCGATATCTACGACCTTGTCAAGTTCAGGCGATCCAATCAGAATACATGCATAAATCAAAAACCGATCGTTAAACGAGGGGATCGCGTTAAACGAGGAGAGGTGATCGCTGATGGTCCCGCTACCGACCACGGCGAGTTAGCTCTGGGGCAGAATATACTAACCGCCTTCATGCCCTGGGGGGGATACAACTACGAGGATGCCATACTGATCAGCGAGCGCGTGGTTCAGGAAGACAAATACACCTCTATACACATCGAGGAATTCAATATCGAAGCCAGAGAGACCAAGCTAGGCAAGGAGGAGATTACGAGAGATATCCCCAATGCCAGCGAGGAGAAGCTGCGTAACCTGGATGAAAGCGGCGTGGTCAGGATCGGAGCCATGGTCAAACCTGGTGATATCCTGGTTGGAAAGATCACTCCAAAGGGCGAAAGTCAACTAACCCCTGAAGAGAAGCTGCTTAGAGCAATCTTCGGTGAAAAAGCAGGAGATGTTAAGGATGCCTCGCTGAAGACTCCACCAGGAATCGATGGAGTCGTGATAGATGTCAAGGTCTTTTGCAGAAAGGATGTGTCCAAAGACTACCGGACTCAAGAGATCGAGGATGCATTGGTCGAAAGATACACCAGAGACCGTCTCGACCAGATAGGCATCATTCATCGTGAGGCTAAGAAAAGAATGATTGAGCTGCTCAATGGCTTGCAGGCAGCCTCTGATGTCCAAGCTGAGGATGGTTCTGTTCTTATAGCCAAGGGCAAGAAGATCACCGCCAAAGCCCTTGAGAATCTAAGCTATGAGAACCTGCTACATATAGAATTCAAGGGAAACCTGGAGAGGAAGAAGCAGATCCAGAGGCTTGATAAACAGGTAACCGAGAGAACCAAGTACATAGATTCCATTTTCAAGGAACGAGTATCCAAGATAGGTGGCGGCGATGACCTACCGCCTGGTGTCATAAAGATGGTCAAGGTCTATGTAGCCATGAAGCGGAAGCTCCAGGTCGGGGATAAGATGGCTGGACGCCACGGCAACAAGGGCGTGCTCGCCAAGATAGTTCCCGTCGAGGATATGCCCTATCTGCCCGATGGCACGCCAGTAGATCTCGTATTGAATCCATTGGGAGTTCCCTCGAGGATGAATGTGGGGCAGATCCTGGAGTGCCATCTCGGCATGGCAGGCGCGGCACTAGGGCTCAAATTCGCTAGCCCGGTCTTCGATGGCGCTAAGGAAGATGATATTAAGCAGCTTCTTGTAAAGGCTGGTTTATCACCCACCGGGCAGTCCATATTATATGATGGCAGAACCGGTCAGCCTTTCGATATGAAGGTAACCGTCGGTTACATGTACATGATGAAGCTCAACCATCTGGTCGAGGATAAGATCCATGCCCGCTCCACGGGACCTTACTCCTTGGTAACCCAGCAACCGCTTGGGGGCAAGGCTCAGTTCGGTGGACAACGCTTCGGAGAGATGGAGGTCTGGGCGCTTGAAGCCTACGGCGCCGCCTACACGCTCCAGGAGATATTGACCGTCAAGTCCGATGATGTGGAAGGCAGAACCAGAATATATCAAGCTATCGTTAAGAATACCGGCAGATTCGAGGCTGGAGTGCCGGAGTCATTCAATGTACTCATCAGGGAGCTAAAAAGCCTGGCTCTCGATGTGGAACTGATAAATGTCAAGGAATGAGATGACATTGAAAAGAAAGATGAAAATTCAAACAAAGACCTCTTTTGATAGGAGGGATCAACTTGGACTTTAGATTCAGCTTTGGCGAGAAGCCGAGGGAAGAGATAGAGTTCAACGCTATCAAGATAATGCCCGCCTCGCCGGAGAAGATACGTTCATGGTCTTATGGCGAGGTAATAAAGCCGGAGACCATCAACTATCGTACCTTCAAGCCGGAGAGGGGGGGGCTGTTCTGCACAAAGATATTCGGTCCAACAAAGGACTGGGAGTGCCACTGCGGTAAGTATAAAAGGATGAAGCATCGAGGCATCGTGTGCGAAAAATGCGGTGTCGAGGTTATAGAGTCCAAGGTAAGAAGAGAAAGAATGGGGCATATAGAGCTGGCAAGCCCGGTCTCTCATATCTGGTTCTTCAAGGGTATTCCATCTCGGATCGGTCATGTACTGGACATGTCAGTTCGTGAACTGGAAAGGGTACTTTACTACCAGAATTACCTGGTTATCGACCCTGGTACAACCAAGAAAAAGGTAAAAGACCTTCTGACCGAGGATGAGTACCTGAAACTCGTCGAGAAACATGGCGACAGCTTCATAGCCAAGATGGGCGCAGAGGCTATCAAGGAGGTTCTGGCACAGATCGACCCGGAGACCCTGGCTGAGGAACTGAGAGAAGATATGCGCAAGGCAACCTCGCACCAGAAGGCTAAAAAGATAGTAAAAAGACTCAAGGTGGTCGAGGCTTTCCGTAAATCAGGCGCAAGGCCGGAATGGATGATCCTGGATGTCATCCCGGTGATCCCACCGGAGCTGAGACCTTTAGTACCCCTTGATGGTGGAAGATTCGCCATCAGCGATCTTAATGACCTGTATCGCCGGGTGATAAACCGCAACAACCGACTCAAGAGACTCCAGGAGCTAAACGCCCCCGATGTGATCATTCGCAACGAAAAGCGGATGTTGCAAGAGGCGGTGGACGCCCTGTTCGATAACGGCAGGCGCGGCAGGGTACTCAAGGGCACTAACAATCGACCGCTCCGCTCACTGAGCGATGTCTTGAAGGGTAAACAAGGGCGCTTCCGACAGAATCTGCTTGGCAAGAGAGTTGATTATTCGGGGCGATCGGTGATTGTTGCCGGTCCGGAGCTGAAACTGTACCAGTGTGGATTGCCAAAAGACATGGCTCTGGAGCTTTTCAAGCCCTTTATCTTCCAGAAACTGGAGGAAAGAGGCTTGGTGGAGACCATAAAAAGCGCCAAGAAAAAGGTGGATGATCGCGACGAGGTGATCTGGGAGATCCTCGAGGAGGTTATTAAAGAACATCCTGTGTTGCTAAATCGTGCACCGACGCTGCACCGCCTAGGAATACAGGGCTTTCAGCCTATCCTGGTGGAAGGGAAGGCTATCCGCATCCATCCATTGGTATGCCAGGCATTCAACGCCGATTTCGATGGCGATCAGATGGCAGTCCATATACCTTTATCCCTGGAGGCGCAACTTGAAGCCAAGGTGCTTATGATGGCTTCCAACAACCTGTTATCGCCAGCAAGTGGACAGCCGATAGCGATTCCAAACCAGGATATTGTGCTGGGCTGTTACTACCTGACATTACCCAAAGATAAAGCCAAGGGAGAAGGTAAAATATTCAAGGACACCGATGATGTCGTAATCGCCTATGAAAATGGCTTCGTTGAGATCGGTACCCGTATCAAGGTTAGAGTCAACGCTAAGCTGCTAGAGACAACCGTGGGCAGGGTACTGTTCAACCAGATCTTCCCCGAGGATTTCGAGTTCTTCAACGACTATGCTACTAACAAGGCGCTTCGAGATATCATCGGCAGATTCTACAGGAGGTACGGAAAAACAAGGACAGTCGAGCTTTTGGATACCTTGAAGGACTTGGGTTACAAGTACGCCACCAAGGCGGGGATATCTATCTGTATCGATGATATGGTCATACCTAAGACCAAAAAAGACCATATAAGCGTTGCCATGGAAAAGGTCATTGCTGTCGAGAGTGAACATCATAATGGGGTCATCTCCCTTGGTGAGCGATACAACAAGATCATCGATATCTGGTCAAGTGTAACCGAACAGATTACTGAGGAGCTTTTTGCCCAGCTAGAATCGGGCAGCTACACCACCTCGGATGGCGAGTCCAAACCGGGTCGGTTCAATCCTATCTACATGATGGCACACTCAGGAGCCAGAGGTAGCAAGCAGCAGATCAGACAGCTCGCCGGACTAAGAGGTTTGATGGCAAAGCCGAGCGGCGAGATCATCGAGACGCCCATCACCTCCAACTTCCGCGAGGGTTTAACCGTCCTGCAGTACTTCAACAGTACACACGGAGCACGAAAGGGGCTTGCTGATACCGCCCTGAAGACCGCTAACTCCGGGTACTTGACTCGAAGGTTGGTTGATGTTGCTCAGGATGTAATCATAACCGAGTACGACTGCGGGACCCCTGAAGGCATCACAATGGAGGCCATAATAGAGGGTGGTGAGATCATTACCCCGCTTAAGGAAAGGCTCATAGGGAGGATCTCTGCTGAGGATGTATTGAATCCAAAGACCAAGCAGGTCATAGTCGGCAAGAACCAGGAGATAGACGAGGATATCGCCCAGGAAATTGAGGACTCGAATATCAAGCATGTAAAGATCCGCAGCGTGATGACCTGCGAGACCCGATATGGCGTCTGTGCCCTTTGCTACGGCAGGAATCTTGCCACCGGCAACCTGGTCGAGCTAGGTGAGGCTATTGGTGTAATCGCCGCCCAGTCAATCGGTGAGCCGGGTACGCAATTGACCATGAGAACCTTCCACATCGGCGGCGCAGCCAGCAAGGTAATAGAACAGACTACACTTGATGCAGAGGGGGATGGTGTGGTCAAGTACCAGGGCATCCAGTGGGTAACCAATAAGCACGGCGAGAAGATCGTGATGAACCGACACAGCTCCATGATCATCAACTATGATGATGGCAGGGAGAAGGAGTACATGGTAGTTTATGGCGCTACCCTCATGGTCGATGACGGAGGCAGAGTCAAACAGGGAGACACGGTCATAAAATGGGATCCCTTCGCCAATGTCATCCTGACCGAGAAATCAGGTACCGTTATTTACCATGATATAGAGGAAGGCGTAACTATGAAGGAAGAGGTGGATGACATCTCCATGCGATCCACCAAGGTAATCTCCGACTTCTTCGCTGAAAATAAGCATCCAGTGCTGATGGTGCTAGTAGAGGATAAAGATCGCAGTGGCGAGGTTATCCATGTAAGCCCGGATGCGGATGTAAAGGTTGATAGGGGTACAGTGGTCTCACCAGGAGATGTAATCGCCACCGAGCCTTTATCCGAGGATGAACTGAAAAGGATAAAGAGACCAGGCAAAAAACCAGCTCGCAAGAAGCCGACAACCAAAGAGATAAAATCTCCCATAGACGGTATAGTACGCCGAGTAGCAACCAAAGCTGATGTCATCCAGATCACCATAGATGAAGTCAAAAAGTATCACATGCCTTACGGCGCACACCTTGAGGTCACTGACGGTGAACCGGTCAAGGCTGGTGATATCATTGCCAAGATACCTAGAGAGACTACTAAGACTAAAGACATCACCGGTGGTTTGCCCCGTGTTGTCGAGCTTTTCGAGGCTCGTCGCCCCAAAGAGGCTGCCATCATCTCCGAGATCGATGGGATAGTGCACTTTGCTGGATTCGAGCGCGGCATGAGACGGATCGTGGTCAAGAACCCACAGGGCGTAGATAGGGAATACCTAATCCCCAAAGGCGCACATGTCAGCGTATATGAGGGAGATTTCATAAGACCAGGCGAACCGCTAATGGATGGAGCTATAAATCCCCATGATATCCTGAGAATCCAAGGTATTAAGGAACTACAAAGATACCTGGTAAACGAGATTCAACAGGTTTACAGGCTGCAGGGAGTTACCATAAACGACAAGCATATTGAGATCATTGTCAGACAGATGCTGAGGCTGATCAAGATAACCGATGTCGGGGACACTAAATTCCTGTTGGATCAGCAGGTTGATAAGTTCGAATTCCAGGAGGAAAACAAGCGGGTTAAAGAGCAGGATGGCACCCCTGCAAAGGGCGAACCCCTGCTACTAGGCATCACCAAGGCTGCCTTGAGTACCGATAGCTTCGTATCAGCAGCCTCGTTCCAGGAGACCACCAGGATCCTTACCGATGCAGCTACTAAGGGCAAGGTGGATATGCTGCGCGGACTGAAGGAGAATATCGTGGTCGGAAGGTTGATCCCTGCTGGAACCGGAATGGGGCAGTATAAGAACACGGTGTTGACGACCAAGCCGATCAAGTTCGATATCTTCAGGGACACAGTACGGACTGAAAAAGAGGAAGAAAGGGATATCGAGGCTGAGATAAAAGAAGAGGTCTTCAACCAGGAAGCGGTAGTCGAGGATGAAGAGCAGGTTGAGGCTGCCGAGAAAGAAGAGGAAGAAACAGCCTAGCTATTAAAGGTTAGAAAAGATATTTTGATAAAAGGAGAAAAAATGGTGCCGACCATTAACCAATTGGTAAGAAAGAGCAGGAAAAAGGTGGTAAAGAAGACCAAAAGCCCTGCTCTGCAAAGCTGTCCGCAAAAACGGGGCGTATGCACCAGGGTCTATACCACCACCCCTAAAAAGCCTAATTCAGCACTGCGGAAGGTGGCTCGTGTCCGCCTGAGAAACGGTATCGAGGTAACCGCATATATTCCGGGCATAGGACACAACCTCCAGGAACACTCAGTGGTTCTGGTAAGAGGTGGTCGTGTCAAGGATCTACCCGGTGTGCGCTATCATATCGTTCGCGGTAAATACGACTCGGTAGGAGTGGATGACCGCAAGAAGGGGCGCTCCAAGTACGGAGTAAAAAGGGAAAAGAAATCCTAGCAAGCGAGCTTTAAGATATGCCAAGACGAAAGGTAGTCAAAAAAAGTCCGGTACCGCCGGACTCAAAGTACAACAGCCAGTTGGTTACCAGATTCATCAATGCACTAATGAAGGATGGTAAAAAGAGCCTGGCTGAGAAGATCCTCTATGATGCCATAGATATCCTGGAAGCAAAGACAAAGACCAATGGACTCAAGGTCTTTATGAAGGCTATTGATAATGTAAAACCCCAGGTAGCTGTTAAATCGCGCCGCGTTGGAGGCTCAACATACCAGGTGCCGGTTGAGGTGCCCCCGCATAGACAACTGAGCCTGAGCATAAAATGGATCATAGGATACTCTAGGGCAAAGAGCGGAAAAACTATGGCTCAAAGGCTAGCTGATGAAATGCTCGATGCTTACAATCATCGTGGTCTAGCAGTGAAGAAAAAGGAAGATACGCACAAGATGGCTGAAGCCAACAAGGCATTCGCACATTATCGCTGGTAGAATTTTTACATAGATGAGACACCCACTATCAAAAATACGAAACATCGGCTTCATGGCGCATATAGACGCCGGCAAGACCACTACTACCGAGAGGGTGTTATTCTATACGGGGGTCTCCAGGAGAATGGGTGAGGTCAACGAGGGCACGGCGGTGATGGACTGGATGGAACAGGAGCAAGAAAGGGGTATAACCATCACCTCGGCAGCTACAACCTGCTTCTGGAAGGATCATCGAATCAACATAATTGACACGCCTGGTCATGTCGATTTTACCATTGAGGTCGAGCGCTCATTGAGAGTGCTCGATGGCGTAGTCGCCGTATTTTGTGCCGTCGGTGGCGTGGAGCCTCAATCTGAGACCGTCTGGCAACAGGCGGACAGGTATCGCATCCCCAAGCTGGCTTATATAAACAAGATGGATCGCCTGGGCGCAGACTACTATGCTGCTGTCGAGATGATAAGGGAGCGACTGAAAGCTAATCCAGTCCCGCTGCAGATACCTTATGGGGCTGAGGATGACTTCAAGGGCATTATCGACCTCATAGAGATGAAATTGTATGTATTCGATGATACCACCTTCGGCTTCAAGTTCGATAAGCTCGAGATCCCGCCAGATATGGTTGCAGAGGTTGAGAGATGGCGAGAAAACATGATGCTAGCACTTTGCGAGCTGGACGATCGGTTGCTCGATGACTACTTCCATCAAAGACAGATATCGATCCCCAGGATAAAAGAAATAATAAGAAACAATACGATAGATCATAAGATTGTCCCCGTATTATGCGGTTCCTCCTTCAAGAATAAAGGTGTCCAAAACCTTATCGATGCAGTTATCGATTATCTTCCCTCACCATTGGATATACCACCGGTGGTGGGTAAAGATGCTCAAACGCTGGAGACGGTAACCTGCACCCCCGATGACTCGGAACCGCTGGCAGCCTTTATCTTTAAGACAATGAACGATCCCTATGTCGGCTATCTTTCCTTTTTCAGGGTTTACTCCGGAACGCTGAGGAAGGGAGATACGGTCATAAACACCAACCAGGGGGTCTTAGAGCGCACAAATAGGTTATTAAAGATACACGCCAACCACCGAGAGGATATCCAGCAGGTATTCAGCGGTGATATCGCCGCCCTGGTCGGCTTCAAGGCAACCAGGACTGGAGACACGATATGTAGCCCGAATAGAAAGGTCATCTTTGGCAATATCAATATTCCGGAGCCGGTCATTGCGGTTGCGATTGAACCTAAGTCTAAGTCAGATCAGGATAAATTAACCGAATCGTTGCACAAACTCTGTGCTGATGATCCTTCCTTGAAGCTGCGCAAGGATGCCGAGACCGGGCAGACCCTTATTTGCGGGATGGGGGAGCTGCACCTCGAGATCATTATTGACCGGCTGAAACGAGAGTTCAAGGTGCAAGCCAATACCGGAGTTCCCCAGGTTGCATATAAGGAGACCATAACTACCTTGGCAAAAGGAGAAGGCAAGTTCGTCCGCCAGAGCGGAGGCAAGGGACAATACGGGCATGTGATACTACAGATAAGCCCCCTGCCACGCGGCTCGGGCATCAAGGTTACCAACCAGGTCAGAGGCGGTGCCATACCCTCCGAGTTCATACCTGCAATCGAGAAAGGAGCAATGGGGGCTTTAGAAACAGGGCTTCTCGGTGGCTACCAGGTGATCGACCTGCAGGTGGATATCCTGGATGGCACCTACCACGAGGTCGATTCATCGGAACAGGCTTTTGGCATAGCTGCTTCAATGGCTATACAAGATGCCCTGCGCAAGGCTGAATCGGTGATCCTGGAGCCTATTATGCATGTCGAGGTGATAAGTCCCCAGGAATTCATGGGCGACATAATCAATGACCTGGTAAGCAGGCGGGGAAGGATACAGAGCATGGAAAATAGAGGCAGCGCAGCGGTAATAAACGCCCTGGTACCTATGGCTTCGATGTTCAATTATGCCAATGCACTTCGTTCAAGATCCCAAGGCAGGGCTGTATTTCACTCCCAGTTCCATAGCTATAAACGGACAACCCAGGCGGTTATGGAGGAGTTGATGGAGCTATCGAACATAACCAAAACGAAATAATATAAACAGGAGAGCGAGCCATGGTTGCTCAACAAAAGATAAGAATCAAGTTACGGGGTTTCGACCATAAACTACTGGACAAGTCGGTTCAGGAGATCGCAGAGACAGCCAAAAGTACCGGTGCTAGAGTGATCGGTCCCATACCACTGCCGACCTCTACCAGGAAATATACCGTGCTAAGATCGCCCAACATTGACAAGAAGTCCAGGGAGCAGTTCGAGAAAAGAACCCATAAAAGGCTGCTTGACTTACTGGAACCTACCCCTCAGACGATCGATTCATTGATGCGCCTTGATCTGCCCTCCGGGGTCGATGTCGAGGTAAAACTGTAGGGGGTGTAAAATGGTAGATGTAATTCTAGGAAAAAAGATAGGAATGACACAGGTTTTCGGTTCCAATGGAGAGCATATCCCGGTAACCGTGATCGAGGCTGGTCCTTGCACGGTTCTTCAGGTAAAGACCAGGCAAAAGGATGGCTACCAGGCGCTTCAGCTCGGATTCGATCCCAAGAGCAAGGAGAAACAGACCACCAAGCCGGAGCGTGGACACCACAAGAATGCTGGATTGTTAGGTTGTAGGCTGATTCAGGAGGCACCCCTTGGCGAGAATGATAACTACAATGTCGGCGATGTTATAAAAGCCGATATCTTCTCCGAGGGAGAACATGTCGATGTGATCGGCATCTCCAAGGGCAAGGGGTTCCAGGGGACCATGCGCCGATTTGGCTGGAGTCGAGGTCCCATGACACACGGCTCCCATAGCCATCGTGCACCGGGATCTATTGGCTCTAGCGCTTGGCCATCCAGGGTTTTCAAGGGACATCCCGGCTATGGCAGGATGGGGGGTAAACAGGTTACGGTGTTGAACCTTAGGGTTCATTCGGTTGATGCAAAGAAAAACCTGCTGGTATTAAAGGGCGCTGTTCCTGGTGCAAATGGGGACTATGTAAGGATCAGAAAAAGCGTAAAGACTAAAACAAAGAGTTAGGAAGGACTGCCATGATACAGGTGCCAGTATATAATCTTGAAAAAGAACAGGTCGATACCCTGGAGCTTAAAGAGGAAGTCTTTGCAGTAAGCCAGAAACCTCACTTGGTGCATATAGTGGTCCGGCAGCAGCTTGCCCGAAAAAGAACTGGAACTGCTAAAACCAAGCAGCGCAGCGAGATAAAAGGGAGCACAAAGAAGCCATATAGACAAAAGGGAACAGGCAGGGCAAGAAGGGGCTCTTGGAAAAAGTCGCCTATACTGCGGGGCGGGGGAGTAGCATTCGGACCCCAACCCAGGGATTTCTCCATAAAAGTCCCTAAAAAGGTCCGAAAAGAAGCCTTTCGATCTACCATCTCGGAGAAACTGAGAAGTGGAAAATTATTCGTAATCGATAAGATATCCCTTGACAAACCTTCTACAAAAGCGCTAAAATCCAAAGTTCGTGCTTTTACGGATCAGGGCAAGTTCCTGATCGTCCTATCTCAAAAGGATGAGAACATAATGCTGTCAACCAGAAACCTAAAGGAAGGCAAGTACTTGTTGGCTGAAGGATTGAATGTTTACGACATGCTAAACTTCGATACGCTCTTGGTAACCAAACAAGCGCTGCTTATGATACAGGAGGCATATAAGAGATGAAGGATGCGCACCAGATCATAATCAGACCTTATATAACGGAAAAAACCACCCTGAGCCAGGAACAAGCCAACCAGGTACAGTTTATCGTTGATCCCAAGGCAAACAAGATCGAGATACGCAAGGCGATCGAAGATATCTTCAAGGTGAAGGTCGATAAGGTCAGAGTTGTAAACATGAAGGGAAAACCTAAGCGATGGGGAAGATTCGAGGGAAGAAGATCAAGCTATAAGAAGGCTATCGTTTCCCTATCACAAGGACATACAATAGATTTCTTTGAGGGGGAGTAAGCTGAAAAATGGCGCTTAAGAAATACAAGCCAACCTCGCCGGGCATGAGGTGGCGTTCGACCAGTAAAAACGAGGAGATCACCAAGAAGGTCCCGGAGAAATCCTTGCTTTTGCCTAATCCGAAGAGTGGTGGAAGGAATAACAATGGTCGAATCACCTGTCGGCATCGAGGCGGTGGAGCAAAGAGAAAATATCGTATCATCGACTTCAAGCGCAACAAGCTAGGTATCCAGGGCAAGGTGGCTGCTGTGGAATACGATCCCAACCGCTCTGCCAATATAGCCTTGATCCATTATATTGATGGAGAGAAACGCTATATATTGCATCCTCATGGTTTAAAGGTAGGGGATGTGATCATCAGCGATGAAAAGGCTGATATCAAGGTCGGCAACGCGATACCATTGTATAATATTCCTCTTGGCACACTGGTTCATAATATCGAGATGCGCCCTGGCAAGGGTGGACAGATAGCCCGCAGCGCTGGCTCTTATGTCCAGTTGATGGCCAAAGAGGGTGGAATGGCGCTACTGCGCATGCCCTCCGGTGAGATGAGAAGGGTACCGGAGGCTTGCAGGGCTACAATAGGACAGGTTGGCAATATCGATCACGAGAATATAAGCCTGGGGAAAGCGGGAATGAGTCGGCACCTAGGCAGAAGACCGAAAGTAAGAGGAGTTGCCATGAATCCGGTAGATCACCCTATGGGCGGCGGAGAGGGCAAAGCCTCTGGTGGAAGACATCCTTGCAGCCCCTGGGGTAAGAAGAGCAAGGGAGCAAGGACTCGAAAGAAGAATAAACCGAGCAATAAATATATCCTCAAGAGAAGGAGCAAGTAGAAGTGGCTCGTTCCATAAAAAAAGGACCCTTTATCGATCAACACCTGCTGCGCAAGATCAAGGCAGCACATGCCAGTAGGGATCGCAAGGCGATCAAGACCTGGTCTCGAAGATCGACCATCTCACCTGACTTTGTCGGGTTGACATTTATGGTGCATAATGGCAAAAAGTTCGTTCCAGTCCATGTCAACGAGAACATGGTTGGTCATAAGCTGGGAGAGTTCGCTCCCACCAGGACCTTTCGGGGGCATAAAGGGACCAAGTCCGAAAGGGCAGCTAGGAAACGTTAGGAAATACTGAGCGGGAGATGATGATTATGGAAGCTAGAGCGGTTGCGAAATATATAAGGGGTTCTGATCGAAAAGCCCGCCTGGTCATAGATAAGATAAAAGGCAAAAGCGCTGCCTCCGGGCTGGCTTACCTGAAGTTCTGTGGCAAGGCTAGTGCACAGCCAATAGAGAAGGTCTTGCGATCTGCCATGGCTAATGCTCGATATGCAAAGGGTGTTAGACATCCCGAGGAGCTGATCATAGCCGATGCCTTCGTTAATCAAGCTCCCCAGATGAAAAGGTTGAGATACTGCGCCCAAGGTAGGGCAGCGAGGATTCTAAAAAGATCATGTCATATAACAATAGTTCTCAGCGATGAAAAGAAATAAGGAGGATCTTTAGTGGGACAAAAGGTCAATCCAATAGGGCTTCGACTTTCGCTTAACAAAGGATGGCTCTCAAAGTGGTATGCAAAAAAGGGTTATGCAAAGCTATTGCATGAAGATTTAAAGATTCGAGCCTTTATAAAAAATAAGCTCTACCATGCCGGCATCTCAAAGATAGAGATCGAAAGACAACCTGATAAGATTCGAATCTACATATATACTGCCCGACCAGGGATCATCATCGGAAGAAAAGGGCAGGATGTGGAGAACATGAAAAAAGAGATTGAAAAGATGACCGGCAAGGCGGTCTATATCAAGATAAAAGAGGTAAAGTACGCAGAGGTCGATGCACAATTGGTGGCTGAGAATATCGCCCTGCAACTGGAGAGAAGGGTGAGTTTCCGTCGCGCCATGAAGAAGGCTGTATCATCTGCTCTACGCTATAAGGCTAAGGGCATCAGGATAAGAGTTGGCGGCAGGCTCGGTGGTGCCGAGATGGCTCGCGTCGAGCAGTACCTGGAGGGCAGGGTTCCTCTACATACCCTAAGAGCTGAGATAGATTATGGCATCGCTGAAGCGATGACAACTTATGGAGTGATCGGTGTCAAGTGCTGGATATATAAAGGAGACATGAAGATGCCGTCACTGGAGACGACTCAGATCACAGAAACCCCGTTAGCAACCAAGTATGAAGAGGAAAAGGTTAAGGAAGAGACACTGGAAAAAGAGGAAGAACCGATAAAGAAGACGCGAAGGTACTCTATAAAGCCAAACAAAATTGAAGAGGAATAATATACGATGCTGCAACCGAGTAAGACAAAATACCGTAAAGCCCAAAAGGGGAGGATGAAGGGACAAGCCTGCAAGGGAAATAGCTTGAGCTTCGGTTCCTATGGTCTCAAGGCTCAAGAGCCTGGTTGGATCTCGAATAGGCAGATCGAGGCAGCCCGTATAGCTATCACCAGGTCATTACGCAGAGGTGGAAAACTGTGGATTCGGATCTTCCCCGATAAGCCGATCACCAAAAAACCGGCTGAAACCCGTATGGGTAAAGGCAAAGGAAACCCGGAAGGATGGGTAGCGGTTGTAAAGCCTGGAAGAGTGCTCTACGAGGTCGATGGGGTTAGCGAGGAGAGAGCCAGGAGAGCGCTTCAGCTCGCCTCCGCGAAGCTCCCCATAAAGACCAAGTTCATAATTAGACAACAAGGAGGGTTATAATATGAGAGCCTCGGAAATTAGAGAGATGCCCTCGGATGAGATACTGGATCTGATTAAGGACTTAAGAGAAGAGCTTTTCAATCTTAGATACCAGTCAGCAAGAGAACCGCTGAATAATCCAGCAGCCTTAAAGCTAACCAAAAAGAATCTTGCCAGAGCGCTTACCACCTTGAGAGAAAGGGGGATCGACCCCGATAATCCAAAGATCACTAAACGAGCGACCGGGGAAACGAAATGAATACGACTCAAAGTGCACAGAAAAGAAGACTCATCGGCGTAGTCATCAATAATAACATGGATAAGACGGTGAATGTCCTGGTTGAGCGCAAGGTACTACATAAAAAGTACAAGAAGTTCATCAAGCGTCGAAAGAAATATCTGGCTCATGACCAGGACAATATATGCGGTATCGGGGATAAGGTTATGCTCATCGAATCCAGACCGCTTTCTAAAAGGAAAAGCTTCAAGGTGCTGAAGATCCTGCAGAAGGCATTATAGGAGACTTATATTAGCGAACATCGATATTCAATAATATGACAGGAAGTCGAAGATGATAAAGATGAGAACCATGTTGGAAGTAGCCGATAACTCGGGCGCCAAGAGGATACAATGTATTACGCCGCTTGGGGGTTCGGGTAAACGCTATGCATCAGTGGGGGATATCATTACCGCCTCGGTGAAGGTATCAATGCCCCACTGCAATGAACAGGTCAAGGCTGGAAAGGTGGTTCGAGCAGTGGTGGTGAGAACTGCAAAGGAGATAAGACGCAAGGACGGCACTTATATTAGATTCGATAAGAACTCCGCAGTCATCATCAATAAGCAAAACGAACCGGTCGGCACCAGGGTATTCGGTCCTGTTGCCAGGGAGCTTAGAGAAAAAAAATTTATGAAGATAGTCTCCTTGGCACCGGAGGTGCTTTGAACATGCTTAGCGAAGGAGTATAAAAATGAAGAAAACCCAAAAAGAAAAGAAGATGCAAAAGATACATATTAAAAAAAAGGATACGGTGCAGGTCATCGCCGGCAAAGATAAAGGAAAAAGAGGAAAGGTATTGAGCATCCTGCCGGGAAACAACCGGGTAGTCGTAGAAAAAGTCAATATGGTCTATAAGCATAAGAAGCCGACCAAGACCAACCAGAAGGGTGGCATCCTCGATATGGAAGGGAGCATCCATGTCTCTAATGTAATGGTGGTCTGTGGCTCATGCAACCATGCTGTGCGAGTGAAATACTCCCTTATGGGCGATGGCACAAAGTCGAGGGTTTGTACTAACTGCAATGCGCTTATAGATAAGTAGTGGGAGCATAAAAAGTGGGATATACGCCTAGACTACTGACAAAATATAAGGAAGAAATCATTCCCTACTTCAGGGAGAAACATGGTATCGAAAACATCATGGCCATGCCTCGATTGGTCAAGATTACTCTGAATATGGGAGTAGGGGAAGCAATACAGAACCCCAAGGCTCTGGAAAGCGCCCTGGAGGAGCTGACTATAATAGCCGGGCAAAAGGCGGTCATAACCAAGGCGAGAAAATCTATAGCCGGCTTCAAGCTAAGAGCCGGCGCTCGCATCGGGACTACCGTAACTTTAAGAAGAAGCCGCATGTACGACTTTTTAGATCGCCTGATCAATGTCGCCCTCCCAAGAGTCAGGGACTTTAGAGGTCTGAGTCCAAACAGCTTCGATGGTAGAGGAAATTATTCGCTAGGTATCCGGGAACAAATCATATTTCCGGAGATAGAATACGATAAGGTTGAAAAAATTCGGGGGCTCTCTGTAACCATCGTAACCACCGCCAATGATGATGAGATGGGAAGAGAACTCTTAAAGATGTTGGGAATGCCCTTCAGAAGATAACAGGAGAAAAATATAATGACCCGTAAGGCATTGATGGAAAAATGGAAGAAAAAACCCAAATTCAAGGTAAGAAAATATAACCGCTGCCGAATCTGCGGCCGACCAAGAGGGTACTACCGGGAATTCGAGGTTTGCCGGATATGCTTCCGCAAACTCGCCTCCGAGGGACAGATACCCGGTGTAACCAAGTCTAGCTGGTAATGCAGGGAGGAAAGAGTAAAGATGACCATGACCGATCCGATATCAGATATGCTCACCAGGATAAGAAACGCTAATATTGCCCTACATCCGAAGGTAGATATACCCGGCTCCCGAATAAAGATCGAGATAGCAAAAGTGCTCCAGGAAGAAGGATTTATAAGAAAATACAAGTTCATCGAGGATAATAAACAGGGGATTCTACGTATCTACATGAAATACAACGATGAAAAGGAAAGGGTTATCACCGATCTTAAAAGGATAAGCAAACCTGGCAGACGAGTCTATCGCAAAGCAAAGGAAATAGACAAGGTGCTTGGCGGTATTGGCATTGCGATTATCTCGACTCCTATAGGCATTGTAACCGATAAACAAGCCAGGAAATACAATGTTGGTGGCGAGATACTATGCCATGTCTGGTGAGATCCAAAGAAAAGGGAATGCGAGATGTCACGAATAGGTAAACTACCGATAAAAATACCGCCCAAGGTCGATGTAAAGATAAAGGAGCAACTTGTAACTGTTAGCGGACCCTTGGGTGTTCTTAGTCAGCAGGTAAAGCCGGGCTTCGATGTAAAGGTTCAAGATGGGATGATAATGGTTACCAGACCCTCTGATGCTCACAAGGATAAGGCGCTTCACGGACTATACCGAAGCCTGATCAATAACATGGTGCAAGGAGTTGTCGAAGGATTTACCAAGTCATTGGAGATCCGGGGAACTGGCTTCAAGGCAAACCTGGAGGGAAAATATCTTAATCTGGCGCTGGGCTATTCCCATCCCATCAGAGTAACTATCCCGGATGGCATAGATGTGTCTGTAGAAGCAAAAAATACCCTGATCATCATAAAAGGGATAGATAAAAAGTTGGTCGGTCAATTTGCTGCTGATATTCGCTCCTTCAGACCTGTGGAACCTTACAAGGGCAAGGGTATCCGCTATGTTGGAGAGAAGGTCATCAGCAAGGAAGGTAAGAAGACCGGCTAAAATGATAATCGATGTATAGCCTAGAGGATCTTGGATATGTATAAAAAACAGACAACCAGAGAAAAGAGAAAACGAAGGGTGCGAAGGAAGATATTCGGCGCGCCGGAGCGCCCGCGCCTATCGGTTTACAGAAGCCTGCGACATATATACGCGCAGATAATAGATGATCTCAACGGGAAAACCCTGGTGGCAGCAAGCAGCCTTTCTCCAGAATTCAAGGAGACAACTAGGAGAAGCGGCAATATTGAGGCAGCAAAGGTGGTAGGAAAGCTGATAGCCGAAAAGGCAAAAAAGGTAAATATCACCAAGGTTCGTTTCGACAGGGGCGCATACAGGTATCATGGAAAAGTCAAAGTGCTTGCTGAGGCTGCTCGTGAAAACGGTCTTGAATTTTAGGTAATAATATCAAGGGGCTAAATAAAGATGGATAATATATCCGGCGAACAGTTGGAATTTTTCGATAAGGTAGTGCAGCTCAACCGAGTAGCCAAGGTCGTGAAGGGAGGGCGTCGCTTTTCCTTCAGCGCAGTAGTGGTCGTCGGCGACAAGAAAGGTCGCGTGGGAGCTGCCCTCGGCAAGGCTACTGAGGTGCCGGCAGCGATCAGCAAAGGAATAGAGCAAGCCAAGAAAAATATGATGACTGTGCCGGTTGTCGGTACAACAATACCGCATGAGATCATCGGCAAATTTGAGAAATCAAAGGTCTTACTCAAGCCAGCAGCACCCGGCACCGGGATCATCGCCGGCGGATCTGTGAGAGCGGTCATGGAAGCTGCCGGCATAACTGATATTCTCACTAAGATACATGGCTCGACTAATCCCTTGAATGTTATAAAGGCGACACTAAATGGGCTGAAAAGGCTTCGCTCATTTTCCGAGGCTGCTCGACTTAGGGATAAATCAGTGGAAGAGCTCCAGGAATAATAATGGTTGAGGCACCTAAGATGACTGACATGAAAGAACAAAAAGATACCCAGTTAATTAAGGTTTGGCTAAAGAGAAGCCCGACCGGAAAACCCCTGAAATTAAAGAAGGTGCTCAAAGGGCTAGGGCTGAGCAAGATCAACAAGGTGGAACTTAGGAAGAAATCACCAGAGATCATGGGAATGATATACAAGGTTAGACACCTGGTCGAATGGGAAGACTATACTGAAGAGTCTAGCGAAGAGGTGAAATAGATATGAAACTTAGCGAACTAAAACCACCACAGGGCGCTCGTAAAAAACGAAAAAGGGTCGGAAGAGGACCTGGAAGCGGACACGGAAAAACTAGCACCAGAGGACACAAGGGGCAAAAAGCCAGAATGAAGACAAAAAGATGGTTCGAGGGTGGTCAGATGCCTCTGTACAGGAGACTCCCCAGCAAAGGATTCACTAATATATTCAAAAAGGAATTCGCCGTGATCAACCTAGATGATCTGGCAAAATACGATCCCAATGAGGAGGTAACCATCCAGACGCTGAAGGAAAAGGGCATAATTAGCAAGGCTGGCAAGGATGGTGTGAAGATACTTGGGGATGGAGAGATCCATATACCCTTGATCTTCAAGGTACAGGCAGTCTCCAATTCAGCCAAACAAAAGATCTTAAACGCCGGGGGTAGCATAGAGGGATCGGATAAATGATAGAGACCTTTGCCAATATCTTCAAGATACCGGACCTTAGAAAGAGGATCTTTTATACACTTTTCTTTCTTTTTATCTATCGCATAGGTTGTCATGTCCCATCTCCAGGCATAAACACCTCAGCCCTTGCTGAGTTCATGTCCAAGGCAGCCGCTGGCACCATATTCGGCTTTTACGATATGTTCTCCGGTGGAGCATTCCTGAACATGACCATCTTCTCTCTGGGGATTATGCCATACATTTCCGCCTCGATTATCCTTCAGCTTTTAACCGTGGTTGTCCCAAAGTTGGCTCAGTTGGCAAAGGAAGGCGAGGCGGGCAGAAAGAAGATCACCCAATATACCCGATATGGCACGGTGGTGCTAAGCGTTATCCAGTCGTTCGGCATAGCGGTTGGCTTGGAGGCTATGCAAGGCGGTGCCTTTGTCTTAAATCCCGGCTGGGGTTTCAGGTTGATGATGGTTATCACCTTAACCGCTGGAACTGCTTTCATCATGTGGCTCGGCGAGCAGATCACCGAGCGAGGAGTTGGAAACGGCATCTCCCTGATCATCTTTGCCGGCATCATCGCTGCCATGCCATCTGGCATACTCTCCTTGTACCAGCGCCTGTTAATAAAAGAGATGGAGCTATATGAGGCTGCTGTGATCGGGATCATCGTGGTTGCAGTAATCGCCCTTATCATCATTGTCCAGCAGGGACAACGTCGCATTCCGGTGCAATACGCCAAGAGGGTGGTGGGCAGGAAGATGTATGGCGGTCAAAGCACGCATATCCCGATGAAGATCAACACCGCTGGTGTCATCCCCATAATCTTCGCTGCCTCGATCATCATGTTCCCGACTACCATAGCCAATTTTTTACCCAAGGATAGGTTTCCCTTTGTCGGTACCATAATGGACATGCTGGCTCCGGGAGCGCCACTTTACATGGTTATCTATACGGCAGCCATAGTCTTCTTTTGCTATTTCTATACAGCGATCATCTTCAACCCGGTCGATCTGGCTGATAACATGAAGAAGTACGGTGGCTTCATCCCCGGCATAAGACCCGGCAAGCGCACCGCCGACTATATAGACCGAGTCTTGACCAGGGTGACCCTGGTTGGCTCTATATTTCTCGCTGCCATAGCGATCATGCCTACATTCTTAATAAAATGGTTCAATATACCTTTTTACTTTGGTGGAACATCGCTGCTCATCGTCATCGGTGTTGGATTGGATACGGTTCAGCAGATCGAGAGCCATCTTTTAATGAGGCACTATGAGGGATTCATGCGCAAGGGAAGCAGAAGAAGGAGTAAATAATGCGAATAGTACTATTAGGACCCCCTGGAGTGGGAAAGGGAACCCAAGCCAAGTACATGGCTGAAAAACTCGATGTCCCCCATATTTCCACCGGGGATATCTTTCGTAAGAATGTATCACTTAAGACCGAGCTGGGAAGAAAAGCCGAGGAGTACATGAAGGCAGGGAAATTAGTTCCTGATGAGATCGTAATCGATATGGTGGCTGACCGGTTGAGTGAGGATGACTGCCGGGCAGGATATATCCTTGATGGCTTTCCCAGGACGCTAAAACAGGCTGAATCGCTGACAGAGATACTGGGAAAGCTAGGTCAAGGGCTGGATCTAGTATTAAATATTATCGCCGGCGAGGAAGAGATAGTAAGGAGACTCTCCGGACGCCGTTCTTGCAAGGACTGTGGCGCAGTATTCCATATAATTTACAAGCCTCCGCGAAATGATGCAGTTTGCGATAACTGCGGCGGTGAGCTTTACCAACGCAAGGATGATACCGAAGAGGTGATAAGGGAACGATTGAAGGTGTACAGGGAAACCACGGGACCGCTCGAGGAGTATTATCGCAACAAAAACCTTCTTACGGAGATCTCCGGTGAGGGGGATATCAAGGATGTACAAGCAAGAATAAATAACAAGATCAAAGTATAAAGCCACCGTTTTTCATGAGCATAAATATAAGGTCGTCCCGGGAGCTTGAAACCCTAAAAAGGGCGAACGACATCGTGGGTGAGACGCTGGTAATGCTGAGCAAGATGATAGAGCCAGGAATAAATACAAAAGAGCTGGATAGGGCTGCCGAATCCTTTATTCGCAGCCGAGGAGCCCTCCCCGCCTTCAAGGGGTACCAGGGATCGAACCCTAGACCTTTTCCAGCAACTATCTGCGCTTCGATAAACGACGAGATCGTTCACGGAATCCCCTCAAAGAAAAGGATCTTAAGAAGCGGTGACATAGTGAGCATAGACTGCGGTGTCTATTTTAATGGATATTATGGAGATGCAGCGGTAACATTGCCGGTGGGGCAGGTTGATGCCGAGACGCAAAGACTGCTCAGGGTAACCTACCAGGCGTTGCATCAAGGCATATCCCAGATGCGCCAGGGTAACAAGCTAGGCGACATTTCAAGCGCAATCCAAACAACCGCCGAGAGTGCCGGGTATTCTGTGGTAAGAGTCTTTGTCGGACATGGAATCGGCGTGAACCTGCACGAGGAGCCACAGATACCGAATTTTGGAAAGGCTGGACGGGGATTGCTCCTTAAGGAAGGGATGGTCTTTGCCCTGGAGCCTATGGTGCTCATGGGCGATTACGAGGTGTTGATCGACCATGATCAATGGACAGCACGCACTAAAGATGGTAGCCTGTCGGCTCACTTCGAGCATTCGGTTGTGGTTATGAAAGATCGACCCAGTATCTTAAGCGAGGCATGGGAAGCTATCGAGTTTGACTTTTTTGAACCTCAGCAGACCAGCAGGGAGTAGATATTATGCCCAAAGATGATGCCATAGAGGTTGAGGGAACCATAGTTGAACCTTTACCTAATGGCATGTTTCGAGTGGAACTAGAAAATGGAATGCGTGTTTTAGCATACATATCCGGTAAGATGCGTAAACACTTCATCAGGATTTTACCTGGAGATAAAGTTCTGGTACACTTATCACCTTATGATCTGACCAAGGGTCGGATCGTTTTCAGGCAGAAATAATAAAATATCGATAAGAAGGTGCATGACAAATGAAAGTAAGACCATCGGTTAAAAGGATATGCGATAAGTGCCGAATAATAAAACGCAAGGGTGTAGTTAGAGTGATCTGCGAGAACCCTAAACATAAACAAAGACAAGGATAAAGATCTCGGAGGCATAAATGGCAAGAATCGCAGGTGTTGATCTGCCGAAGAATAAAAGGATAGAGATCGGACTTACATATATCTTCGGCATCGGCAGGAGTAGATCAAATATGATCTTGCAAGAAGCCGGTATAGATGCTGATACCAGAGTCAAAGATCTCACCGAGGATCAAATCAATGCAATTCGCAGGATAATAGAGACTCGCTACAAGGTCGAGGGGGAACTGAGACAAGAGGTCTCCATGAACATAAAAAGGCTCATGGATATCGGTTGTTACCGCGGGTGGAGACATAAAAGAGGACTCCCCGTAAGAGGTCAAAGAACACATACCAACGCCAGAACCAAGAAGGGCAGAAAGAGATCTATCGGCATTCGCAAGAAGGGGAAATAATAGATGGCAAAAAAGACAAGAGCAAAGGCTGGCAAGAAGAAACGAAAAGAAAAAATCAAGGTCCCTCATGGGGTTGTCCATATACAAGCGACATTTAACAATACCTTGGTAACAATTACCGATCCTGGTGGGAACACTATATGCTGGGCATCAGCCGGTTCGATCGGATACAAAGGCTCCAGGAAAAGCACCCCTTACGCTGCCCAATTGGTGGCGAGGAACGCGGGCAAAAAAGCCATTGATGATTTTGGAATGGAAAGCGTCGATGTCCAGGTTAAAGGTCCCGGCTCTGGAAGAGAGTCTGCGATCAGAGCCTTGCAGGCTGTTGGGTTAATCATCCGGACCATCAAGGATGTCTCGCCGATACCGCACAACGGATGCCGGTCGCCTAAAAGAAGAAGAGTCTAAATGAAAAGGAGGTCAAAACTTGGCTAGATATACAGGACCTGTATGCAGGGTTTGCCGTCGTGAGGGGGAGAAACTCTACCTGAAGGGCAATAGATGCATGGGGGATAAATGTTCCTTCAAGCGCCGAAGCTTCGCTCCTGGACAGCATGGACAAAGAAGACCGAAGATGTCTGATTATGGAATGCAGCTTAGAGAAAAGCAAAAGATGCGCAAAACCTATGGAATGATGGAACGACAGTTCAAGATAACATTCTCCAAGGCAGCGCGGATGAAAGGGATGAGCGGATACAACTTGCTAGTATTGCTGGAAAGACGGCTTGATAACATGGTCTATCGTCTAGGATTCGCTGCATCACGAAGGCAAGCGCGACAACTAGTCAAACACGGTCATTTCTTGATAAATGGTAAGAAAGTAGATATTCCATCATACCTGGTGAAGATCGGGGAAACAATCTCGGTTCGTCCTAAGAGCCAGAATCTAACTATAATAAAAGAAGCATTAGAAACGGCAAAGCATCTGGAGCGACCCTCTTGGCTATCTTTGGATATAGAGAAAATGTCTGGCTCACTGGTTACAATACCGACAAGAGAGGATATACCAGTCGATTTCAAGGAGCAGCTTATCGTAGAGCTATACTCTAAGTAATCGGAAATGAGTGTACCGGATGTAATCATCCGTCATATTAGCAAAAGTATGAAAAAACAGTTAATGATTAAGGATAACTCCAGGAGGTAATGCGCTTATGTATTTGCATTGGAAGGGACTGCAAAAACCGAATAGACTGCAATGCAACGAGGCAACCTTAACTGATTCCTACGGGGAATTTTGGGCTGAGCCGTTCGAGAGAGGATTCGGGATTACCATTGGCAATGCCCTAAGAAGAGTTATGCTCTCATCGCTCCAGGGTACCGCTATTACTTCTGTTCAGATCGAGGGAGTATTACACGAGTTCTCTCCCATGCCGAATATAGTCGAGGATGTTACAGACTTTATTTTGAATCTTAAGGGAGTATTGCTCAAGATCAAGTCTAGCCAACCAAAGTTCTTGACCCTGAACATCGATAAACCAGGTCAGGTTACAGCAGGCGATATAAAAGCAGATAGCGAAGTGGAAATCATAAATAAAGATCACCACCTGGCGACCATAGAACCGGGCGGTAAACTTAATGCGGTAATGAAAGCCCAGGTCGGCAGAGGATTAGTCCCTGCTGAACAACAGGATAGCGATGACCTAACGGTTGGAACCATCCCAATTGACGCGGTTTACTCGCCAGTAAGAAAGGTCAACTTTACAATAGAAAATACAAGGGTCGGAAAATCTACCGAGTATGAAAGGCTGAACCTTGAGGTTAAAACTGATGGGACCATAAAGCCTGATGAGGCGATCATCTACTCGGCAAAGATCCTTGCTGATCACTTCAACATTTTCTTAAGCGGCGCAAAGTTCGATGAAGAGGATGTGCTGACCTATACAGACAATGAACAAGCCGTTGATAATAAGCTATTCAAGAGCGTTGAAGAGCTTGAACTCTCGGTAAGAGCTCAAAACTGCCTGATAAAGGCAGGTATCCTGACTATCGGAGACCTGGTGCAGAAAACTGATGCAGAGATGCTGGAAACCAAGAACTTTGGAAAAAAATCGCTCAAAGAGATAAAAGCAATCCTCGATAAAATGGGCTTGGAGCTTGGAATGAATTTAGAGAAGGAAACCCTAAAAAAGCTCGAGGAATACAAAAAAACTATGCTAGAAGATACAAAAGCTTGAGGTGATGATAGATGAGACATAAAGCCCAAAAAGGAAAACTGGGTAAAACAGCATCCCATAGAGAAGCAATGCTTAGAAACATGACCACATCATTGCTGGAAAACGGGAGAATCATAACTACCCTGCCCAAGGCAAAGGTGCTTAGAAGAAGGGTCGAAAAGATGATTACCCTTGCTAAACAAGAGACACTTCATGCCAGAAGGCAGGCTTATGGCTATATAAGAAGTAAGGATGTAGTAGCTAAGCTCTTTAACAAGATAAATCTTCACTTTGCTGACCGAAACGGCGGATATACAAGGATTATCCCAATCGGTGCTCGTAAGGGGGATAATGCGCAGATGGCGGTTATTGAGCTTATCGGTCTGGCAGAGACCAAAGAGGAAAAGATCGAAAAGAAAAAGTTTAGCGATAGATTCAGAAGGTCAAAGAAAAAGCCTGCAAAGGAAAAAACCCGACCAACAAAGGAAGTGGTGAAAACCCACTTGGAAAAGGCAGATGAAGAAATCGAGGAGATCGAAGAGGAGGAAGGCTCAGAATTCGAACGGGAAGAAGATAAGATAATCGATCAAAAGGCATCTGAAGATTCCTATTGATTCTGATAAAGAACATGATAAGAGGGATAAGGATACTGAAGAATAATTATGCCATCCTTTTGTTAGGATAACCGATCAAGGCATAATCTATAAGTGCTGCTTGAGGAAACTCGGGCAGCTTTTTTTTATTGATCGAAGATAAACTTGGCTTGATAATAAAGCTCCCTGGATATATCATGGGACTTACTTTCATTAAAAAGGAGATGCCATGTCCGAACAAAATGAAGACTCAGGGAAAAAAATAGATGTGGCAAAGATAATGCAAGATATCCGCGCCAAAGCTCGAATTGAAGCATCCAAACAAGAACCCCCGCCTATCGAAACCCCGATGATTGAAATGGAAAAGACAAAAGTGGATGATATCGATAAATCCAGCAGCCCTGAGATAATCCTTAAGACACTTGAATCATACATGGAGCAGATAAATCATACCTATGATACTGTATCTAAGGACATGGGTTCCGATGCGATAAATGCTAATCTTGCTGCTATAAATGAGGCTTATGCTATAGCGACCGAAGTCAAGCCCCCTGCTAGTGGAAGGCTGCTGGGAAAGATAAGAAACCGCATGTTTAGCGGCATTCTCCAATCAATATGCGAGCAGTTCAATAATGCCCTATCCCAGCAGGTCAAGTTTAATAGCCATCTAGTACAAATATTGAATGTATTAATCTCAGGACTTCAAGAGTCTTTTTCCAGGCAGGGCGCCTTCAACTCGCGCGTTGCTGTTTATACGCAAAACCTGATGCCCGGCGTGCAGCACCTGGTCTCAGAAGGGGATCGCATGATGCAGAGGGATTATCAACAGCTTATAATCGAGAAGTATAATCAACTAGCAGGCAAGATTAACCAGAACAACGAAAAGCTGGTTCACAGGAGCGAACTGTTGATGAGCCACCTGGATGCAAAGCTGGATGGTGTTATGCAGACCTGGAAGGAAATGGCTGAATATATCGAGCAGTTGCAACGAGCTGATAACCAGCTTCATCGTGCCCTGGAGGAATTCAACATTGAGACCAGTAAAGAGCTGCGAAGATTGAAGGAATATTATAGCAGCAATATCGAAGGGCTTATGCGCAGCTTCCAGTTGCATAAAAATCGGCTGGATCGCATCCTTAGCACCATAAGCAAGGAAACCTTGAGCAAAGAAGACAAAAAGCAGCTTCTAAAGGAGAGAGAGTCGAACCAGGATTTCAACTACTTCAACTTCGAGGCTGAATATCGCGGATCCCAGGAGGAGATCACCAAACGCCAAAAGATCTACCTGGATTATATTGAAACCCGAACCCCAGTAGTTGATGTCGGCTGCGGCAGGGGAGAATTCCTGGAGCTGTTACAGAAAAATGGCATCGTTGCCTTCGGGATCGATATCAACGAGGAGATGGTGGAGCTTTGTGCGAAGAAGGGGCTGAAGGCATTCAAGGGGGATTTCGAGGCAGGTCTGGCAAAGTTTGAGGATGCCTCTCTGGGCGCGATCTTTGCAGCTCAGGTTGTAGAGCATCTAACCCCTTCACAGATCACGAGCCTGGTTAAGTTGTCATATAAAAAGCTTAAAGACGGGGGTACTATGATCATTGAGACGATCAATCCGCGATCTCTGCACGCACTGCTGAACGCATACCTTCTTGACCTTAGCCATGTTCAGCCAGTGCATCCCGAAGCGATCAAGTTTCTTGCTCTGAGCAACGGCTTTTCCAAGTGCGAGATCATCGAGCTGAATCCAGTGCCCGATCATTACATGTTCCAGGGCAGTGGCATACGAAAAGATTTGATTAAGGATAGCCTATTGTCCACTGCTCTTGAGGGACTGGATGCAGACATCAAGAGGCTCAATGAGATCTTCTTTGCACCACAGGATTACGCATTGCTGGCTTACAAGTAATCCTTTATCATCAATAGCTTCCCTAGTTGAGTAATTCTTTGAATTTTCTGCAATAAATTCTTTCTAGTCTGTATTTTTCTGCCAATATGCGCTAACATTATATGCTGATAACCGAAAGCGAGCATTGAAAAGATGAACCTATTAAAAATCTTAAAAATAATAATAATTGTCTCTATTGTCTTGATTTCAAGCCATGTTTTTGCAGTTATCTACAATGAAGATACCGGTGAACCCATTGAAATGACCGAAGGCGTTGACTATTTCTGGTACAAGGCGGAAGGATATGATGAGAAGGTAATGATCATACCTGGGCACAATGACTGGGTTGTGGAGTACCTGGAAAACAAGGAGAAAAGCCCCTACTACCAGCGTGTCCGAGCCTGGGAGGAGAAGTATGGTCATACCGAGTACCGCTTCTGGATGACCAGGTTTATTCGCGCCTATCTCGGATTACCCAAAGCGTTGCAAATACCAGAGGTGCCGACATGCGGTTGTGAAAAGGGGATCATTTTCTACCCGGACAACGGCGGATGGCGCTGCGATCCACTGCCGAGTGAAAAATCAAAAACGGATGACGAGTTGGTTATAAAACTTTATAACTATGATATTCAAAGTGGTAGCTGTCCAAGTTGCGGTGATGCTTTAGGTACTGATAATGCTGATGTTATGTCTGCGGTCTGGTGGAAGAATACTGGCTCATGGGAATGCTTGGGTGAATCAAGTCCTTGTGGCGGATGCTGCCATGGCAGTCCTAATGTGACTTATACAATCGGCATCCCAAACCGAACTGATGTTTTGGATGTGAAAATAGGCGCAATAGATGATGATGTAGCCCTGAATGGACCGGATGATCTTTGGTGCGAGAATAATCACTACGATATATCTGCTAGTGGCTTATCCAGGGCATGGAGGAACCTTAATGGAGACCTTTCTACAGAGTGTGTGGATTCGACATCTGAGGACTGTAGGGATACGCCGAAGATTAAAGCGGAGTACGAGATCTACTATGTCGATAACGGTGTCAATGATCCATCATGGACAAGCAATCCTTTATCCGGCACTTGGTACAAGCAGTTCACATTCACCTGGAGCGTGCCGGCGGATCGCAGTGGCATTCAGAAGACGGAGTTACACTTCAGCTCAGACCCATCATTCGGATCTGGCGATGAGAAGATCTACACCATATCGGGCACAGGCACTTCACAATTGGTTACCGGCGGTTCGGGAGGCTTGAGCGACGGCACATGGTACTATGCAATCAGAACTTACGATAACGCCGGCAATGGGAGCAATTATATTAGCACTGGTGGGACTTTTTCGATTGATAGCACAGAACCGACACATGGCAATCTCTCCAATATGTTAAGCTCGGATGATTCTACTACCAATGTTTTATTGTACGACTGGGGCAATGAAAGCGCTGTCTTGAACATGAGCGCAGCATCCGATTCAGGGAGTGGATTAGATTATTATCAGTATAGCGCCTCGACAGACTTTAGCGAAGCACCAAAAGTTTATACCTTCGAGGATAACAAATATATCACCATCACGGGATGGATGAACAGCAGCGGCACCGAGACGGTCCATGTCAAGATCGTTGATAATGTCGGCAACAGCGCTGTACTAAGCGATGATATCTACTGCGATGCTGATGATCCGACCATTTCTACGCCGACTTATACCGGCCAGATAGATACGAAGGAGGTCAGCTTCGAGTCAACCCCATCGGATAGCCCCGGGTCCGGAATCAGCGATGTCTATTGCGAGATCACCGAGAATGATCTCCTTGTATTTAGTGGATACATCGGCACTAGTGGCGATTATACTTATGAAAATGGAGAGCATGGCAAGACCTATAAGGCATATATGAAACCCTATGATATATCCGGCAGGGAGGGGACTGGCGTGTGGAGCGACCCGGTTACGCTCGATTTCTCGCCCGATGCAGCCCCATCGGACCTGACGGTTAGCTATACCGCCATCGGCGTGCAGATGTCCTGGACTGATAATTCGACCAATGAGACCGACTTTGTGCTCGAAAAAGGGAGGGATGGGATGGCTTGGTCAAGCATCGGCAGCACCGCTAGCACATCCTATGACTATAATTGGCAAAGCGGCGATATCGATTTTCGCTACAAGTTCCGCGTCAAAGCTCGGCGCAACTACGAGGGGCAGGATTACTATTCGAGCAGCAATCTCTATGATGTTATGTTCTATGCGCCGCCCAATCCACCGACTCAAAACGATCCTACCAATATCACCAACTCATCCATAACCTGGAACTGGAGCGATAATTCCATATATGAGAGTGGCTTCAGGGTGGAGATACTCGGCTTGGAGAACTATACGGTCGCACCCAATGTAACCAGCTTTGATTATAATGGTTGCAATGTGAATGATGATTATACTGCGACCATTTATGCTTTCATCCATGATGGCGGGAACTATCCTGGCGACAGCCAAGCCTCCAATCAAAAGACGGTCTATACCTTGGCATCCAAGCCAGGAGCACCGACTCTTTGCGTGGTAGCAGGCGATTACGACACGCTGAAGGTAACGGTAAACAACGGCTCCCCCTCAAATCCTGAATATACGAAATACACAATTTACTGCAATACCATGTCCCAGTGGCCGGATCACAACGGAACCTTGCAGGGCTATCCATCCTGGTTCACGATCAATCAATGGGCTTCCTATGATGCCAAGATCAACGGACTTAGCCCCAATAACGAGTATATCGTTACCACCAGAGCCAGGAATGAGGATCTGGTGGAGACGGCTGATAGCAATCAAAGTGTGAAATATACCCTTTGCCAACCTCCGGACATAAGTGCCATCGATTATACGGGGAACAAGGATACCGAGCTGCGATTCTACATCGATCCTAAGGCTAATCCGACTGACTACAGGACTGGCTTTGTTACCATGGTTGAGTTCAACAGCGGAACTTACAGATGGGTAAACAAGAACACCTATAACCTCCAGGTCGATGATGACAGCACGGATCCGGATAACACCATCGGCACCTACTTTGAATTCGGCGGAGGTAGTGGCTTTGTGGTTCAAAATCTCACGCCCAACACTCGATATTCTTTCTTCACCAAAGCGATAAATGGCGATGGCATATCCACTTCATATAGCGCTTGCGATGGAAGTAATTGCCGCAAGTGGACTTATGCTGCCATACCAGGTGCTCCCATTGTGAGCAATTATCCGACAAACTATACCACATTGAATGTTCGAGTTGTACATGGAACCAATAACCCTGAGAGCACCGAGTATGCCATCAAGATCTACCATTCCTCCATTGGCATTAGATATATAGATCAGAACGGGGATTGGAGTCCGGTTATGACCTGGCAGACCAGGACACAATGGGGTAGCGATAGTGGAATCGATATCGATGGGCTTCAGGAGGGGACAACCTACCAGTTCTCATGCTATGCGCGCAACGGTAATGGAGACATCACCGATGAGGGACCGATCACAAACGGCACGACAACCTATCCCTCACCGACACCTACTATAACACCGAGCGATACCCCGACCCTCACCCCTACCGCAACCGGAGTTCCCAGCTATACCCCGTCCAACACGCCAAGCCTGACACCGACCAGCACCATGACCACCATTCCCTCGCAAACACCTACATTAACGCCGACCAACACCCCCAGTTACACGCCCACCATGACACCAAGCGCAACGCCGAGCCTGACTCCTACTTATACTGAAACCAATACCCCTAGCATCACCCCAACCTCTACGCCTACTGAAACTGTTACCAGGACTCCATCTGCAACTCCGACTACAACTAATACTCCATCCCTCACTCCCACCTTGACCCCGACGGATACTCCTACACTAACCCCTAGCATGACGCCCACAACTACCCCGACCTTCACTCCGACCTTCACTCCAACTAGCACAACTGTGCCCACAACAACACCATCGCTTACTCCGAGCCTTACCCCGACCAGCACCGAGACAGCCACACCGACACGCACACCAACATCAAGCCCGACACAGACCGAGACAAACACCCCCACCTTGACCCCAACCAACACGGAGACAGGGACACCGACTCAAACAAGAACCATGACACCGACGCAGACGGTTACCACTACTCCGACCCAAACCCCGACCGGGACACCAACGCCGACATCTACACCCTCAAACACGCCTACCAATACGCCGTGCTGGGTTGATGATCCCTACGAGCCAAATGATGACCCTGATAATGCAATCTTCATAGACACGAATGGCAATAGCCTTGAGGAATTATTCTGCACGTTGAGTGATGAAGACTGGCACAAGATCTGGGCCCAAGATACTCTTAACTATCATTTTTACACGGATCGGCTGGGACCTGGCGTGCGCACTGCCATCACGCTGTATAGCTGGAACGCCATCGATGTTTACGATGTAGCACAGCCGGATCCGCATACCGGACAAGCGTCCATATCATATACCTACCCGCAAACACGCTTTTATTACTTTGTAGTAAGCCCGCAGTTATCTGCCTGGGGACATGGAGCCGACTATAACATCCAGGTTGTCGCATCTACATTCACCCCCAGCAGAACGCCGACCAATTCGCCCACTATTACTCCGAGCGCCACCCCTACCGGAACCATGACCATGACTCCGACCAACACGGCAACAACGCTTCCAACCAGCACCTTCACCCCGACCGGGATGCCCACAAATACGCCATCATTGACACCGAGCTTAACGCCAAGCCATACGCCTTCAAGCACTCCGAGCGCAACGCCTACATCTACGCTTATCCCTACCAATACGCCATCGCTGACCCCGACTGCCACCGAGACCGGCACTCCGAGCAGCACGCCGTCGCGGACTCCAAGTCGAACTCCTACACTAACCTCCACGCGAACACCCTCCTCGACACCTACGACTACGATGACATTTACACCAACTATCACGAATACACCAACGATAACCCCAAGCCCCACAAGAACTCCTACCAATACAGGTATCCCAACCGCCACGGTTACCCTGACGCCCACCTCGACGAATACAGCTATTCCGTCCGCAACCCCGACCGCGACCGCAACTGCTACTCAGGTCCCTACCTCAACATCATCTGCTACCCCCACCAGCACCGGCACAAGAACGCCTAGCTCAACCCCAACCACCACGGCAACGGCGATTCCGACCAATACCCCTACGGGCACATCGAGCGCAACCCCTACACCGACTGAGGTGCCGACCGCCACAGCCACCACCAGCCCCTCTCTGACACCGACCAGCACGATGAGCGCTACACCTACGGGTACCCCGACCACGGAGCCGACTAGCAGCCCAACGGCAACTCCCACGGATACAACTATTCCCACCAGTACCCCGACAGGATCGCCGACTATGACCTCGATCCCCAGCGGGACACCCACGCTTACAGCAAGCTCGACGCCGACCAGCATCCCAAGCTCAACGCCTACAGCAACCTTGACGGCAACTCCAACAGCCACTTTCACCGCCGGACCGCCGCCACAGCTTTACGATGAGCCTGATTATACAGCCGGCTTATGCAACCGGATCTACTGGAGCGACCGCAGCGCTAATAATGCCATTGATTACCTTGCACAGACGGCGATGCAGCCTGGCTTCGAGGTTATTTTCGATGAATCCGATTGGGTTGATGATCTTAATTACCAGTTCTGTGGACTTTCTGAGGGAGAGAAATTTTACTACCGGGTCAAGTTCAGGGATATCTACCTGACCGAGAGTAACTGGTCCAATGTAGTCTCATCGATCCAGGATGCCAGGGCGCCGGATACTATGGTTCTTGAGATTCCGCAGATCATCCGTCAAGAGCGGTTCGAGTTATGCTTTGATTCTAACGACAGCGGTGTCGGCTTCAGCCATGCCGAGCTATACTATGGCAGCGCCGAGAAGGCATGGACTCGATACAATGGCAGCTTCAGCCAGTCGCCGATACTGTTTGATATCAACCAGGCGAATGGCTGGGGATACTATGAGTTCTACACCATCGGCGTGGATCTGCTGGGCAACATTGAGGCAGCACCAGCAAGGTTCGATCAGAACACTACGTTTATCCCGCCAGATACTGCAACCCCCACAGGTACCCCCAGCAATACTCCGAGTCATACTCCAAGCATGACCCCAAGCGCCACCAGCTCCCCGACCAGCACCTTCACCGATATCCCGACCATGACCCCGACGGCGACAGAGACCATGCTGCCGACCATGACCCCGACTGCGACCATGACCCCAAGCGCCACAGCCACCGCAAGCATTACCCCGACCGCGACCGAGACATCGCTCCCCAGCAGCACGCCAACCGAGACTGTAATTCCCACCTCAACATCAACCACCCAGCCGAGCGCGACCCCCAGTCAAACCGCCACTTCACTGCCGACATCCACTGCTACGCAAAGTCCTACCGCACTGCCAACCCTGACCGCCACTGCAACCCCAACTCAAGAAGCGCCGACACCGACCTTTACCGCGACCTTTACCGAGATCCCCACACCAGCGCCAAAGCCGAGGATCATAGCCGGTGGCTATATGAACACGGTCATCACCACTCGCGATGGGGGTACATTCTTCCTGTATATCATCGTGCAGGATAACAGTGGAGCAGGGATCGCCTTTGTTGAGATATATATGAATGGATCGCCGCTAGGAGTTTATCTGCCGGTGATCGATGAGGCTAGCGGGCTTTATGGCTTTAGCGCTCTGCCAGTGGAAGCTGGGGCTGCTGCAGCGCAGTACCTTGTCGAGTATCGAGCTATGAACAATCTTGATGCACTCAGCCACCTCTTCCCCTACCTGACCGTTGAGGATTAATCGGATATCGGGCAAAAAGATCGCTGTGTTCGGCTTGGACGGCGTCCCTCATGGTATGATCCGGGAATTGGCTGATGATGGCATTGTCCCTTTTATCGCTGAGGTAATCAGCAACTCCAGTCTCAAGCAGATGGAGACAACTATACCCCCTATCTCATCTGTGGCATGGTCGAGCTTTCTGACCGGCAAGAATCCTGGAGAACACGGGATATTTGGTTTCGTGGATGTAAAACCGGGGAGCTATGAGACATTCTTTCCTAATTTTACTCACTTGAAGGCACCGGTTATTTGGGAGGATCCCCGGTTGACCGGCATCCGCACTTTAGCTCTGAATATCCCGTCAACATACCCGGCGCGTGCGCTCAATGGAGTCATGGTATCCGGCTTCGTAGTCGCGGATCCCAGCAAGGCTGTATATCCTAGATCTTATGCGAGGCTGCTAGAACAGTGTGGTTATGCATTTGATGTGGATGTAAGCATTGCCAGGCGGGATCCTGATCGGTTCATCGAACAGCTTTTCAAGGCTCTCAAGGCTCGCTTCGAGCTGTTCAAGGTGCTGGTTAAAGCCGAGCAATGGGAGCTTTTAATTGCAGTCGAGACAGGCAGCGATCGTCTTCATCATGTCCTATACAATGCTTTCGATGATCCAACGCATCCGCATCATGGTGATTTTATCGATTACTATCGCGAGCTAGATCGCCAATTATCCGAGCTTTTCGAGCTTATCCCAGCCAATTGCCATAAGATCTTCCTCTCTGATCACGGATTTTGCAGCCTTGAGAAAGAGTTCAATCTGAATGTGTATCTTCAGGATAAAGGATATCTTTATTTCAAAAGTTCTGCGCCGACCAGATTGAGCGAGATTGACGGCAAAAGAAGCCTATGTTTTTCTTTGGATCCGGGAAGGATCTATATAAACTCTGCTTCCCGCTTTCCATGCGGCATTGTGCCATCGTCTTACAGAACTCATTATGTAGAGAGGATGATATGCGAACTAGGCGAACTTTGTGATGATGTAGCCAAACAGAACCCAATCTTTAGGAGTATCAACCAAGGCGGCGATATATACCACGGAGAGTTTGCCCCCCAGGCGGCTGATATATTACTACTGCCCAGGAATGGAATTGACCTCAAGGGAGCCGTGAGCAAACATCAGCAATTCACCCCCAGCCACTTCAGCGGCATGCATACACAGGATGATGCTTTTTGCATACTGCCAGCAGAGGTAACTAACCAAAAATCTTTGCATATAGAGGTTCTAAGGGATATTATTATCCAATATTTGCTTGGAACTAATACCGAAGGGCGATGTTAATAACCGCGATGGAAAATCTTGAGCGAATCTTTAGTGTCAAGCGTTGGTGGTTATCTTGGCTGATTGTTATTCTGCTGACCTTGAGTTTCCTTTACTCACCTACAAGCGCGTTTGCCAACCGTTTTATACACATAAGCCCCCGCAGCATCGCGATGGGGGGAGCCTATGTCGCCATTGCGGATGATGCCTTGTCGTACTATTACAATCCAGCAGGTACCGGTTTGTTCAAGAAGAACTCCTGGAGCATCAAGACACCCTATGGATACTGTAGTTATGATTACAATAACTTCGAGGATAAACTAAAGGAAACCCTGGCAGTGGATCCAATGGATGCCTGGAGCGATCCATCCTCTGCAGAGACCTTAGCCAAGAACATCCTGGAACTACCTGGTGATCACAGCCATATCTATGGCAGCGGGCACTTCGGCTTGATGGTGGCTACTACCGGTTTCTCCATGTCGGTGTTACGGTATGACTACGCGTTGTTTTATCCAAATATCGATAGCACTCGCTTGAATCCGACCAATCCGATGGAGGATCCTAACAGCATAGCTGGCAACAACAGCAAGCTGGCCATGAGCGGGTACTCGGTTACCGAGTATGGCTTGAGCTTCTCCAATGCCGGGGTGGGAGTGCTATGGGGTGTAAGCATAAAAAATATTGCTGCCATGACCTACTATGATGAGGTTTATTTATGGGACTACGACTACCAGAATGCCGACGAGGCTTACCGAGATGCGCTTAAGAAGAACCGGCGATATACAAACACTTATGGGGTTGATTTTGGCATCATAGCACCCTTTGGCGGTGGACGACTGGGCGCAGTCTGGAAGAATATAAACCAGCCAGATTTCATGTATTCAGGTAGGGGAGATCTCTATCTGCGTCCCCAAGTGAGGTTAGGCTATGTATTAAGCCCTGCGCCTGGATTTATGCTGGCAATTGACTACGATATTCGCAAGAATCGCTCCAGGATAATAGGGGCGACAGATCGACAGCTTTCAGTTGGAGTTGAGAAATCGCTCGGAGAGTACCTTACGGTCAGGTTCGGCTTCTATCAGAATGTGGCGCAGGCATCAGATCCCATCTACTCGACAGGCATGGGGATTAACATCAGTGGACTCACCGTTGATATCGCAGTACAGTTCGGCGAGATAGTCTCCCAGCAGAGGCTTTCCATAAGCGCGGGGCTGAAGTTTTAGCCTACAATCTCTGAAAGCAGATCAGATGGTTCTTCAGATGCAACCTTGACCTTTCTGCCAATGAGGGAGCCTAGCTCTCTGAGGGACATATCATCAATGAAGGCGTTTAGTTGCAAGTTGTATGCGTCGGGGGGAATTAAGGCTATGCCTTCATAGTCGCAGGAAGATAGCGCATCGGCAATGTCCTGACCGGCGAGCAGTCCAGCAACGGTTACCGACTCACCAAGATAGCGATTCTTCACTGGCAAAACCTCGATCATCTGCTTGGCATTACCAGCCATTCCTGAGATCAGATCCCTCAATATCGGGTAGAATAGATCCCCAGTTACCAGTATATATTTTGCCAACCTTGTACTGGCTTTTCTTAAAGCCACAGGCAATGCTTTCTTCCAGTCCTCGATAAAGGATCTCACCATGCCGATCCCGTTTTCGAGCTGCGGGTAGTCATGATAATGCTCATCAGGTGGTAACTCGATACCGCTTTGCAGGTACCACTCGTCGGATAGAAAAACAAGCGGATTTTGGAGAGATGCTGAAAAGCTATCCTGCAAGGATCGAATATCATTTACCAGCATTTTCGCATACAGTGGCGTTACAGGCTTGATATGGCTCTTGGGATCTCGGAACCTTGTAAGCCCCACAGGAACGATGCCGATGGAGCGTACCTGCGGGAATCTCTGGGCTAACCACTCTATAGTCTCAACGAGATGCTGTCCGTCGTTTATACCCGGGCAGAGGACGATCTGGGTATGCATCTTGATATTCCCGCTGGCTAACAGATCGATTACCTCCTTGATGTCTCTGGGAGAAGGGATTCCGAGCATCATATCTCTTAATGCTTTATCAATAGCATGTACCGAAATATATAATGGTGAAAGTCTATGCTCGATGATTTTGTCTAGCTGCGCATCGGTTATATGGGATAGGGTAACGAAATTGCCCTCTAAAAAAGAATACCTATAGTCCTCGTCTTTGAACCTTAGAGATTTTCTCGCCTTGGGGTGATTCTGGTCACAGAAACAAAAGATGCACTTATTTTTACATCTCATTGGCTTAAGTGGCTCTAACTCGATGCCCAGCTCATCGGGCTCTATACCATCCAGATAATATTTGATTTGCTCACCGCTTGTCTCAACTACTGTAATCGAGTAGATACCCTCGCAGGCATGAAAGCGAAAATCGAGTTGATCGGTAACCTCGCGCTCGTTAACCGCAGAGAGCCGATAATTCTTCTTGATACCAAGCCTGCTTGCCTCTGATGTTGGCTTGACACCGATGATGCGAGGCGGCTTGAAGGTCGGGTTCATTCCCTCTCCTCCGAGCGAGGTAGATCATCGATCGGCGCCAGTTTTTCTGGTTGTTTATCTACTAGCTTGATCACTTTTATAGACACTTCTAGGGTTTGGTTGCCATGCATCTTGAACCAACTGAGCGGCTCCAGCACCAGGTCATACTCGATAATGTATTCCCCGGGTGTGATCGGCGTTTCAAGTTTTGCATCCAGGTAACAGATCTCACCCGGTTTGACTGGATGTAGTATAGGGGTTCTCGGTCCGTCCCACAGGTATTGCCTCGACTGCTTATCATAGACATGGTAGCTGAACTGTACAGAACCGTAACCATTCCAGGTGGCGCTGCCGGTATTTTGTATTAACACTGGTATTAGGTTAGAGGTGCCGGCTACACAGACTCTAGGGGTCTCGTGTTGGAGTATCTTAAAGCCATAAAACTTGTCATTAGGCTTTCCTTTATTATTGGGGCTTAGACAAGAGATCGCAAGAAATGCCAGGGTAATTAAGGCGACAATGGAATACTTTATATTGCTCAGGTGGAACATAGCAGCTTGGTTGATATAAGCTCCATATATCTACAGAAAAGAAAAGTCGAATCCGAGCAGGTAAGAATCGCAGCAAAATCCTTGCTCATTAAAATAATGGTCATACTTGAGATGAAGATTTATCTTATCAAAGGCTCCGCTTTGTGAAAACAGGTGCTCGAGCAGCCCAGGTATGATGTCTCTGCTTACCTTAACCCCGTACATCTGGGAGTCCCCTCCCTTTTTCAGCCCGGTTACGGTCTGCGCGCCCTCGACCTTATTTTCCTCGTATAACCGATAGCGTGCGGTGAGCATGGTATAATCTCCTAAGTATTGCAGTACCTTCAGGTCCAATGCGTTTGAATCCACCTCGAATTTATATCTTTGCGTGCCCATCTCAAAGTAGTCCTCCATGTTGTTGAAGTAGCGATAATCCAGGTGGATTGCTGTGCGAGTATCGAAGTACTTGCGGAGTTGCAGGGCAGCAGCATAAGCATCCGGTTGATCGGTCTGAGTTGCGCCAGTGAAGGAGATATTGAAGAAAAACCTCGTAGAAAGAACCTGCATATAACCAAAGGTTAATCCCTGTGCAAAGAGCCAGTCCCTATCCAATACATCTCCCAATCTTCTGCCTGGTATCCTGTCGAATGTCGTGTAAAGATTTGTGTCCATGCGCGTGTACTTGAGCGTCAAGCCAGTATTTTTATTATTAAGCTCCAGGGTAACTCCAAGAGAGTAAGTATTAGCCCCATAGTCGTTCGATTCCAGCCTATAAAAACTGCCTTGTAGTTTTAAGTATCTCACGATCGGGTAATCGAGAGCCACCGAGAAGTTATTGATATGACTGGAGGTAAATCCCTCGAATGCGCCCTTGGAGAAGCGCTCCAGGTAGTCGTTATAACTGTAGGAGAACCGATAGGTTCCAAGGAGACCAATATTCCCTAAGAAGGAAATAAAAGTTGCCTGCAGCTCATCGCGGTCAGTATCCTTGAACCAGCCATAATAGACCTGCAAGTGCTCACCTATAGCCATACAGGGTATGGGGAACATAATAATGAAGACAAGAATTATTCTGATGAGAGTTTTCATTTTATCCACAGAAAGGACACCCCCCTCCAGAAATGGTCTCCTCGATATAGAGATCGCTGTCCTCAAATAAAAGGAATAGCGAGCCGTCAATACCGTAGAAAATACCCTCCGGGCTATCCGGGCTCATGATCGGATCAGCCAGCGATCCCCTCTGCAGTGGATTGACTTGAACGCAGGCGCCAAGATGCAATGCCCAAATGAATAAAAGAAAAAATACAACTAGCTTTCTCATGTCAAGATGCCCTTTCATCAGTTTTTATTATTTCGAGTAACTATTCTTATACTCCTTTGCCACTGAGGCATAGAGTCTCTTTGGTAGATAGACGGTGAATACGCTTCCCTTTCCGGGTTGCGAATTGACGCGGATCTCTCCACCATGCTGGTTTACTATCCGATTAGCAATGGCAAGTCCCAATCCCAGTCCACCGCTTCTTTGGCTATGAAAAGGCAGGAATACCTTTGGTATCCGGTCTGCCTCGATTCCTGAACCTGTATCAATGAAGGCAATCGCAACAAGATCGCCATTGAACGCTGGTTTCTCGAATCGGACACCATTGACTTCGTTTATTGGTTGAACATCCTTGAAGGATCTGAGAACGATGGTCAGTTTCCCACCGTTTGGCATCGCATCCATAGCATTTGTGCATAGGTTCCAAAAGACTTGTCTGATCTGCTCTGAATCAGCCCAGATATATGTCTCCTTGTCCCCGAAATCGAGAACTATCTCCACGTTTTGTGGATAGCTTTTATCGTTGAGTATCAGCTCTTTGATCTCTCTTAGGATGGTGCATAGATTTATATCGATAAATGTAAGCGGTGCCGGCCTGGCAAAGCGCAAGAATGCCTCCACCAGGTTGTTAAGCCGCTTGGATTCTCTAAGTACTATATCCATGAGCCGCTTATTAAGCTCGTTCAAGTTAAGCTCCGAGGCGAGAACCTCTATGGAGCCGGTGATGGAGCCGAGAGGATTTCTAATCTCATGAGCGATCCCAGCACCCATCTCTCCGATGGCGGCTAGCTGCTCCCGCTTGTGCATTTGTTCCTGAAGCTCCTTGAGACGGGTGAAATCATTGAAGATACACAAGACCTTGGCTTCATCGATGACCTGGCTAGGGAAGGGTGAAAACAAGAAGCTTAAATATTTGCTCGTATCATTATCGAGCTTGAACCAGTTTTCATAGAAGCCCTGGTCGTGCACTGCTTTGCGGATCTGTTCGTTTATCTGATCGCTTTTATCCTTGAATATTTGCTCAATGAAGAGATCCTCGGAATCAAACATATCGATATTTAACAGCTTAATTGCTGTGGGATTCGCATAAATTACTTTGCCGTTAGAGTCTATAGTAATGATGCCGCTGTTTATGTTGTTCAAGATCTCTTGATTGAAGGATTGCAGCTTTTCGTAGGTTTTTTTCTTCTCCTCAAGCTCAATCCAGGTAGATCTGAATCTTCGAGCTATATAATTACTCAGGTATGCGCTGGCGTAAAAAGCGACGAAATTAGTCATTAGCTTATAGGCGACATTATACCAGGTGGATTCCCTGGCTGCGAAATCGAAGATTACCGGTGGGTTCAGTATCCCCAAGTGTTGAGTATCGATGATAAATCCGAAGCCTATAAAACTAAGGCTGGCAAAACCATAAGCGCTTCTGGGACCTAACAAAAAGCTGGCTTCGATGATGATTATTATATACAATATCGAACAAATGCTCTCTAAACCACCAGTAGCATAGACAAGAATAGTTATTAAAACAGTATCGATGATTAGTTGAATTATAGCAACCACAACCAGATTGACCCGGAAATCCAATAGTAGTCCATATAACAAGGTCAGGGAAAAGATTATAAGAAATATGTAAAAAGGGAAAAACGAGATCTGGTAGGTCGGATTGATATGAATGAAAAGCACTAAACCGAACAAAAGGGTAATTGTGATTACAACGCGCAAGACCATAATCATCTTGATGCCGGCTTTGAGGTTAGCCTCGCTGAGCTGACCTTTCGATTCCCTTGGTTTCTCAGTCGGCTTGAACTTGAATCTTTCAGCCATCCCTTGCTTTTTCATTGCTATTGCTTCCAGAAAGATGATAGATGATCCTTTTTAACAAAGGACCTTACACATCCAGTCAAAAATATTATATATCCTATTACCTATTTATCCAAGCATATTAAGCAAAGAGGGATAATTATTCATCGAGCATTAACTCCAGTTTGACTATTACTAATTTTCAGGTGATAATAAGATGGTATCGAACAGAGAATGAGTATTGGGAGAGATGAACATGGATGAACAAAAACAGCAAAGCGATATTCAGTCCGGCTTGTTTGTTACCCTGGTGCTCGACCTATACTATTCTGCCATGATAAGCTTGGGCAAGCTTAAGCATCCCGAAAGCCAAGAGATAGTTCGAGACCTCGATAGAGCAAGATACACCATTGATATGATGGAGATGCTTGAGACTAAGACCAAGGGCAATCTATCCGATGAGGAGGAAAAACTGTTAAAAGGGAATCTGACAAACCTCAGATTAACATATATAAACGAGCTGAAGGTGGACTCCGAGCAGGCAAAGCGCCCCTCAAAAGAGCCGACTGATAATAGAAACAAAGATAATATCGAGCAACAAGAGACAGCAGAAAAGCAACCAGGTGACAAACAGCCAAGCTCCAAAGAAACCAGCCGGGAGAAAGACGAGCGCAATGGTGGCTAGAAAGAGTAAAATATGCTATTGACTTGTAGTCCAATCGATGATAATAATAAAAACTGCGGTGTAGTTTTATGGACAAAGTGATCCTAGCAAGGTAAGGGAAAGTAATGGTTTTTTTCAACTATGCCACCATGGAAATGAACGCCAAGATCGTTTACTACGGTCCTGGCTTATGTGGCAAGACCACGAATCTCCAGCAGATACATAGAGTCATGAATCCCTCCACGAGAGGGGAACTGGTTTCTCTTGCCACTGAGACCGACAGAACGCTTTTCTTCGATCTGCTTCCTATCCACCTGGGCAATATAGGTGGATTCAAGACCAGATTTCAGTTGTACACCGTTCCTGGACAGGTGTTCTACAATTCAACTAGGAAGCTGGTTTTAAAGGGCGCTGATGCCATTGTATTTGTCGCCGATAGCCAGGAGGCGATGCTCGATGCGAATATCGAAAGCCTAGAGAATCTACAGGAGAACCTGGCTGAGCTTAATATGTCCCTTGATGAGCTTCCTTGGGTGATACAGTACAATAAAAGAGACCTGCCCAATATCCTGCCCGTGGAAGAACTTAATGATCATATTAACCAATCGAATGTTCCATACTTCGAGGCGATAGCTACTAAAGGCGTGGGTGTCCTGGAGACATTGAAGGAGATCTCTAAGCTAACCCTTATCGCGCTTAAGAAAAAAACCGGAGAGATCGAGGAAGAAGAGGAAGAAGAGGTTGAGGAAGAGGATGTCGAGTTCGCTGTCGATGAGGATATAAGCGATGAGGAGCTTGACAGAATAGCGTCTGAGTTCGCTGAACAAGAGGGAGAGGAACTAAAAGAAGACGATTTCGATATAGACGATATCGACCTGAGCGAATTTGATGGGGAAGAATCGGAGGCTGAAAAACAACAAGCAGAGGATTATGAGGAAGAGATCGACCTCGATGAGGAGTTGGAGGAAACTGAAGCAGAGAAACCAGCAGCAAAAGCTAAGGTTGATATCCCATTAGCCAAGGCAGCAGGCAAACCGGCTTATATCAAAGAGGTTCAGCATAAGGTCGTGATCCCCATCTTGGTACGAAAGGATGAATCGCTTAAGGATATCGGCATTCATCTTAAGCTTGAGATCGAGTGTGTCATAACCCCAGAGGAATCGAAGAAGAGCAACCCTCAACCCGCCGCCGCAAGCAATAATCCTAGTGGCTCAAGAGCAAAGAAAAAAAGCGGTAAGGGCGACTCAACTGAAGATGACCTCGAGGAGCTTTCAGCAGACGATCTCGATGATATCCTCGATGATGAGGACTAGAAAAAATAGAAGATAGTTTCATTTTTCTAAAAAAATATTTATATTTTAGCAATATTCCCTTAAAAAGTGACAGATTATCTTTATAATTAGGAAAGTATCGTGAGCAGCCATATAATCCCGTAGATCTCAAGTACCGAGATTGATGTCCGAGTAATTGCTTTATCCCTTTTTATATTGAAGCTGTTGAATCAGCTATAGAAATTCTTTAGCTTGTCTCTTCTGGTAGGATGTCGCAATTTTTTCAGCGCCTTTGCCTCGATCTGGCGGATACGCTCCCTGGTAACATGGAAGTGTGCGCCGACTTCCTCCAGGGTGTGTTGATACCCTGAACCGATACCGAAGCGCATACGGAGCACCTGTTCCTCTCGGGGAGTCAGGGTAGATAGCACAGAGTCCATCTGGTCTTTAAGGTTGATATATATCACCTCATCGGTTGGAGAGGTTACCGATTTGTCCTCGATGAAATCGCCGAGCTGGCTGTCTTCTTCTTCGCCGATGGGTGTTTCCAGCGATATAGGCTCCTGGCTCATCTTGAATACCATGCGCACCTTCTCCACTGGCATGCACATCTTCTCTGCGATCTCCTCGCAGGTAGGCTCTCTCCCCATTTCCTGCACCAGGTGCCTTGAGCTTTTGATCATCTTGTTTATGGTCTCGATCATGTGTACCGGGATGCGTATGGTTCTTCCCTGGTCTGCGATAGCTCTGGTAATAGCTTGTCTGATCCACCAGGTAGCATAGGTTGAGAACTTGTATCCCCGGCGGTACTCGAATTTCTCCACTGCCCGCATCAGTCCGATATTGCCCTCTTGGATGAGGTCAGAAAGCTGCAATCCTCTGTTGGTGTACTTCTTGGCAATAGAGACAACAAGCCTTAGATTAGCTTCGGTAAGTTCAGCCTTGGCTTGCTCGGCACTTTCAATACCCTCTTGCATATTGCGAACGATCTGCTCAAGTTCTTCACAACTACAGCCGACCTCCTGTTCTATCCTTTTGAGCTTCTTTTTCGCGTTTTTGATGCTGCGTTTTAGTTCAGGCAGGTCTATGTTTACCCCAAAAGTTCCACTCGATGATATGCTCGCCATATCTTCTGGTCTGATATCCTGATACTTCTCGCAGAGGTGCAATATCTTGGCGATGCACATGCCGGTTCTCTGCTCTATCTCGGCTAGCTCGTTCTTTGCGGATTTAGCCCTTGACCATTGCGTGGAGATCTTCATTGAGAGCTTATCGCAGATGATCGATCCCAGGTTTAGCTCCATCAACTTCTGAGCTGCTGTATTCTTCTTTTCCTCGATGAACTTGTCGAGCTGCTCGATTTCATCTGATGAGATATCATCTCTTGCTTTTGCCTCCATGGCGCCGGTTATATCGAGCAGTAGTTTCTCAACCGCTTCTCCAATCTCAATAAGCTCCTTAGCCTTAGCTGCTGCATCGAATTCATCATCCTCCGGGATGCTTGTAACCACATCTGTAATCAAGATCTTGCCAGCTACCAGCTTATTTTTAAGCATCACGATCTCACGAAGCGCCATAGGTGTATTGAGCAATGCGTGGAAGGCTGCCCTCTTTCCTTCCTCGATCCTCTTGGCGATCTCGATCTCACCATCACGGGAGAGAAGTGGAACCGTGCCCATCTCTTTGAAGTAGGCGCGAAGCGGATCGGTACCTTTTTTGGTGCTAGCCAGGGATTTATCTGCATCCTCATCACCCTTTAGCTTCTGCTTCCTCCGATAGGCTGCCTCATGAGCCGCATCGATAAGATCGAATCCATTGTTGGCTAATCTGATCAATACATCGTCTATCGTGATATCAGAGTTGACATTTTTAGGAAGGATCTTGTCTATCTCTTGATAGGTAAGATAGCCCTTCTTGCTGCCTTGTGCGATCAGCTTATCAATGGCTGGAAGTTTGCCATTGTCGCCCATATATAAGACCTCCTACTATTTAAGATAGGTTTTGATTCTGTTTCCATGTCCAATATATGATTCATCAGCAGGCAAAGCCTTGCCGTAGTTTTTAGCAGACCACATGATATCAAAAGGATGACACGAGATCATGAAAGATGACCACCTCGCTTAATACTGCCTTCCTCATTTTCACCTACATTAAATCCCAAATCGATCATCAAGCGCCTTAATCTTTTATAATATAGGACTTTTCCCTTATTTTGTCAAGAACTAAATTGCTTTTGAGGTTCTCAAACCCTGTAAAACTTACCTTTTCGTTCATAAACATAAGCCTTATAGCAGCTAGATATAAAATGTCAAAATCTACCAGGGGTGCTTTCTTAATGTTTGACATCTAAGCATTTATTGTATGAAAATGATGTTATGAGGCGGGGTTTTTATGCAATCTCGAAATTTCTGGCTCTGTTTTGTTATGTGATATATGCCGTTCTGCTTGTAGGTTGTAATGATGCGCCAGAGCATTCTTTTGATATTGAAAAGACCAAGGAAAGTAAGGAAATCCGTATCTTCTTAAATCCAGTCAATCATCGCAAGGGATACGGCAAAGCTGATTGCCTACAATGCCATAAGATAAATGAACTTAAGGCTTATAACCACATCAACTACCAGCCCTCGCAATGCATGGCTTGCCACGGCGGAAATGGCTTTAAGGAGGACTCCGAGGTCCTATGTAATGCCTGCCATAATGCGATGCCCGATCAGGGGAGACATTCTAAGCACGCTGAGATCTTATATTTCTTGAAGAAATCCAGGTATGTCAGGTTTACTGACTGTGAGGTCTGTCACCAGGGAGGAGGGATATATTCCCCAACCCATCCTGATGATATCATGCAGGTAACTTTCGAGGAAAATGTAGGTGGCGCTTGGGATGGGCGGATTTGTACCAATATCTCTTGTCATATTCACCAGGAGCCTAGCTGGATACCAGATGAGCTTTATGAGCCGAAGCCATACCCTGGATACGAATGCATTCGTTGTCATCGACCAGCAGGTTCACACCGCTTCGACCCTAATAGCGGAAAACATCTACAGCACCACCGGGCGGACATTCGATGTCAGAGTTGCCATGAAGATACACCTAGCAAGCATTATAATAATATCTTGGACAACCCCGATGGTATAGTGCCCAAAGGTGGCAAATACCTCGACTCGACGCCTGAAGGATTTAATAATGAAGGCATTTCCGGGAGTTGCTCTGACATGGATTCCCCCTGCCATGGCGGACAAGCGAAGTGGAGCAGCGAGGATTCTTGCCAGCTTTGCCATGGGGCAGATGCGCAGAATCCACCTGAAAGCGGAGCACACTATATCCATGCATCGAATAGGCATCGAGGATACCCTTGCATGACATGTCATTACGGATGCGACAAGGGTAAAAAGCTATACCATCTCAACGGCAAAGCCGATGTTATTTTGTATCCCGGCTTGGGCAAGGGCTTCAATAATGGAAAGTGTGCCCAGATAGTATGTCATGGATCAGGAACCCCTGACTGGTATTATGATGCGAATCTCTCCTGCAACGAATGCCATGATGCCTTAAGCGATATGATGAACTCCCCGTTTAGCGGCAGCCACATTGAGCATATCAATATTGATGGCATTGGCTGTAAAACTTGTCATATCGAGCCGGGTACACACTATAACGGAAGGCTGGATAATGCCCCGATCCAGCTTCCCTCTGGGATTTATCGGGATGAGACGCCCAATGGTGGTAATCCAGATGGTGTGTCCGGGTACTGTGCTAGCATGGATGCCAATTGTCACACGGGCGCTTCATTATGGAACACAAACAAGGGTTGCATGAACTGCCACCGAGCATCAAACGCGGATCCTCCAGTAACTGGTGCGCATATCAAGCACTGCTCGTCGGAAGAGCTAAACTATCCCTGCAGCGCATGTCATTACGGTTATGAGGATGCCAAGCCGCCTGATCATCTGAACGGTAAGGTAGATGTTGCCATGGATCCCAAATATGGCGGCGAGTACAAGGATCGAACCTGTAGCAAGGTGAGCTGCCATGGAGTGGGCAAACCGAATTGGTATCTGGATAGTATGCTAGAGTGCATGGATTGTCATCGCTTAGGCGGAAATCAGCTCCACTCGGTTAGCAGTGGTTGGCATTTCAGTCATATCGAGACCTATCATATCGATTGCTTGAGATGTCATGGCAGTAAGGAGAGCGAGCATCATAACAATGTACTCGATAATCCAAGCGGGATAAGCTTTTCCGAGGGGGGAACATATCAGGATATCACCCCTTCAGGCTATAGAAAGACTGGTATCAGTGGGCTTTGTAGTGGACTCGGTTCCCAGTGTCACCTCGGTAGAACCCTTTGGTGCCAGGGGGAAGCATGTGGTCAATGCCACTCGACATCGCACCAGGAGCCGATGAATACCGGCAGCCACCGTGCTCATGCAGAAAGATACGGCTATTCGTGCCCGGTTTGCCATTCTGGATTCGGCGGTCAGATCGGTTCTGCCCATATAAACGGGGTAGCCGAAGTGGCATTCGTTGGAGGTGAGCTTACCGCTGGTGGTAATTATGATGGTCTCACATGTTATAATCTAGGATGCCACGGCGCCGGCTCGCAACCACTAAGCGGCGGAAGCAATAATACCCCCTCATGGGGACAAGCATCCACAGGAACCTGCGGCTCCTGTCATGGAGTTGACGCATCATCTCCCCCGACCACTGGGCAGCATCAGATCCATCTTCAAGAATGCCGTGTATGCCATTTCAGCCGCTTTACCGATTCCTCCAATCATATAAACGGTGTACTCGATGTTAGGTTCGATCCCGACATTGCACCCGATGGCGTATATCAGAATGGTTCAACGCCCAACCGCGGAGCCTGCTATAATATTTCTTGTCATGCTGATATGTACTGGCAACCATAAGGGGAATAAATAAAGATGAAACCTAGATCTTGGCACCTGGCGATGTTCATCCTCTCAGCCTTGCCTCTTATGCCGGTAGTGCTTTGGGCAGCACAGCGATATGATCACACGCTTAGTCCTATCAGCAGCGGCAAGACATATCTATATAGCGACGATTACAGCTATCACCTGGAGACAGGGGAAGCCTGGGTAGGAAGTGTTGACCATTTTTTCGAGTACTATATCTATCATGGCTACTACTACTGGGATACATCGGATCTCCCAAGCGATCTTAATGTTACAAGAGTTATAATGACACTAGCCACTTACGCGGATCCTGTAATATTCGTCCCCAAGACGGTCGAGTTCAGGGACCTGCTACTAGCGGTCATACCTGAGAATGATAGTCCTTATGCGGTTTACTCTCGGGCAAATACCGGCAGCTTCTATGGGAGCAAAAATATTACCAGTTCTTCATTACATACCTTTGAGCTGGAGCTTTCCTCAACCGCCATGTCTCACCTGGAGCAACGCATTGTTGACGGCTTTGGCTGGTTCGGGATCTCCATGAGGGTCAGCGGCAGCGAGCTTGAATATACGGTACAGAAGTTTTTCCCTTATAGTAACAACGACTATAAGGGGAAGCTGCGCATCATATTCTACAGCGAGACCCCATTCCCCACCCAGACGCCAACCTTCACCCAAGCACCTACGCCGACCTCGACGCCGACCATGACAGCAACCGCAACCCCCATACCATCATCAACTCCGACGGCGACAGCAAGTTTAGTCCCAACCGCCACCCCGACCAGTACACCGACTCCAACAAGCGATATCACCTTGACCCCCACTCAAACCCCGACCATAACATCTACCCCGACATTCACCTTGACCCAAGTTCCCACCATGACTCCGAGTGCAACGCCCACCTCAACAGCGTTATGTGATATCTACGAGCCATTGGATAATGCCTGCGCTACAAGTATCCAGATGATCCTTGACGGAAGGATATATTCACATAAGTTCTGCTATCCAACTGATATCGACTTCGGCAGGCTACAACTCTATGCCGACAGCCAATATACTATCTGGGCGACCCCGCGAGGAGAAGAAGCCGAGCCATACCTGTTTATCTGTACGACCGACATCGATTGTTTCGACGAGGGGACCAGGATAGTCTTTTCTCCACCCGAGAACGGCTTCTATTGCCTGCGCGCCATCTCTGGCAATAGCGCTTTCGGAGACGAGACCCTCTACGATGTGCAGGGCACCTATGTTCAGTTAACCTTCACCCCCACGGCGACATTGACTGCGACACCCAGTTCGACACCAATGCCTCCCGGTGCACCGGATATTCATCCCGAGCCACCTTATACCGCTGGGCATCAGAACACCATATTCTGGAGCCCTGGAATGCCAGATACCGCAGTCGAATACCTAGCCGAAGCAATAATTGAAGTCGATCAGGCAATAACCAAGCAGCAAAGCGGCTGGATCGCATCTTGTAACTATACATTCACCCAACTGCAGGATGGAGTGAGCTACGGTTACAGAGTAAAGGGTAGAAATCAAAACAACATAGAAGGAGACTGGTCGATTATGGTTAGCTCCATCCAGGATGCCTCTGAGCCACAGTGCGATATTGTCTATCATCCCTATGTAACCTACGAGACAGAGCTTCAGCTTGAGGTCGATTTCAGCGATGCACTGAGCGGCTTCGACCACTATAATCTTTATTACAAGCCTGTTGGTAGCGCTTCCTGGAGCCAGTACAACGGAGCATATTCGCAACGGTTCATCATGTTTGGTCCATTCCCCGAACCAGGACATGGATGGTACGAGTTATACACGCTAGGATATGACAAGGTTCAAAATCCAGAGCAGGACACCGGAATTACAGAAGCATTATGCAACTTCACCACACCGAGCCTTACGCCGACCAGTTCCCCGACCAGGACGCATACTCCGACAGCTCCTACCGGCACTCCCACTCCAAGTTTCACCCCTACAATCACGCGTACTATGACACCGAGCAGTACACCGACAACCACCTCAAGTCCAACACTGACCATGATACCCAGCCAGACTCCGACCTCCACCGCTACCAGTACCCCTGACTCCACGCCGGTCATTTTTCTAGCTGGATACATGGAAACCAATGTAGCCGCAGGATCAGGCGGTGTTATAAGGTTGATCGCTCTTGTGCAGGATCAGAACCAAGATAGCGACTTGACCGTTTATCTCACATATCAAGGCATTGAGCTTGGAATAATCCTTCTTGATAATGGAAGCTCCTCTGACTTCGACCCTGGTGATGACATTTATGGATTCATGCTACAGGTTAGCCCTCCGTTGCAGCCTGATCGCTTTTTAATTCAGGTACAGGCGAGGAATCGATGGGAGAATAAAAGCTATCCATGGCCGGCACTAGAGGTGCCTAAGAACTGAGTTATTTTTTCTTTTTCCCTGCCTGGCTCGTTTTTCTTAACCTTTTATGTGCTAAGTCTGTTTGGTGAATATTTTTTATGCTTCCGAGCTTATCTTCCTCCAAGCTTAAAACACCTGCCGAGATGATGTACTTGAATGCATAATCCGGGCTTATATTGACCCGGATTATCTCCCTTTCAAGTACATGAAGTATATATCCAGTAGTCGGATTCGGCGTTGACGGGATGAATACCACCACAATCTTCTCGCCAATCAGCCTATCCATGACCGGATTTTGTTTACTGGTTACGAAGCCGAAGGACCATAAGCCTTTCCTGGGATATTCAAGCAACACGACCTCTGCAAAGGATCGTTGAGTATCTACGCTAAAGGTCTCCAGGATTTGCTTGACTGTAGTATAAACCGATCTTACCAAGGGAATGCGGTTCAGGATGCTCTCTCCCCAACCGAGTAGTTTTTTGCCTACATAATTAGCTGCAAATACACCGATAAAGTATAAGCCAACTATAGATAAAAGTATGCCGAGAAATGTGGTAATGAACTCAGGAGGATAGGGCAGATCTCGTATCTTGAAAAACTGCTTGACCAGTGGTGAGAAAAATCCTTCCGCCTTGCGATACAAAAACAATAGCAGAAATATAGTGGCTGATAGGGGTAATACGGTTACTAATCCTGCTACTATATTCCGCCGCAAGTTGGAGCGGAATCTTTGAAATATGGACATCTATACTACCCTGAGTACTTTTTAACTACTCCTTAAAGGCTCGAAGATAATTCCAGGCATTTAATTTTATATCTTTTCTAGGTGCCTAATGACCAGGATTCCAGGTACTCGCGCTGCTCATCGGTGAGTTGATCGATCTCGATGCCGAGGGTTTTTAACTTTAGCAGCGCGATACGTTGGTCGATCTCCACCGGCACTGGATAGACCTCGTTTTTAAGCGTGCCCTTGCCCAGCCTGTATAGATACTCCATACACAATGCCTGATTGGCGAAGCTCATATCCATTACGCTTGCTGGATGCCCCTCTGCAGCAGCTAGGTTAATAAGCCTCCCCTCGCCGAGAAGGCTTACACGGTTTCCATTGGGAAGGGTGAACTCCTCGATGTAATCCCTGAATTTTTGTTGGGACACAGCGAGATCTTTAAGTGCCGGAATATCGATCTCCACATTGAAGTGTCCCGAGTTGCAGACTATTGCTCCATCCTTCATAACCTGGAAGTGTTCCTTTCTGATCACCTTGATATCGCCGGTTACGGTAACGAAGATGTCGCCGATCCTTGCAGCCTTTATCATCGGCATAACTCTGAAGCCATCCATGGAAGCCTCCAGGGCTTTTACCGGATCAACCTCGGTGATGATGACATTAGCTCCCATTCCTCTAGCCCTTATGGCGACCCCTCGTCCGCACCAACCATAGCCGGCTACTACTAAAGTCTTGCCAGCCAACAGGTGATTGGTGGCTCGAATTATACCATCGATAGTGCTTTGTCCCGTGCCATAGCGATTATCGAAAAGGTGCTTTGTATCCGCATCGTTGACCGCTATGATCGGGTATCGAAGCACACCATCCTTTGCCATTGCTTTCAGCCTGATCACCCCGGTTGTCGTCTCCTCGGAGCCGGCGATGATCTTATCGATAAGATCCTCTCGCCGTGAGTGTAGCGTGGAGACCAGGTCCGCGCCATCATCCATGGTCAGGCATGGCTCTGCATCGAGCACGCTATCTATGTGCGAGTAGTAGGTTTCGTTATCCTCGCCTTTGATCGCAAATACGCTGATACCGTAGTCGCTGACCAGCGATGCAGCCACATCATCCTGGGTGCTTAATGGATTGGAGGCGCAAAGCAGCACCTCAGCACCACCGGCTTTTAGGGTTCTGGCTAGATTAGCCGTCTCGGTGGTTACATGCAGACATGCGCCGATGACCGCCCCTTTTAGCGGTTTCTCTTTCTCGAAACGCTGCTTGATCTGGCGAAGTACAGCCATATCTCGCTCTGCCCAATCTATCCTCTGCTTTCCTTTTTGAGCTGCTTTTAGATCCTTGACATCATAATTCATCTTCAACCTCTCCTAGGATTACTTGATATTGAAAGCATTTCTAAGATCGGCCACTTTCTCTGTGTTCTCCCATGTAAAGTCGCTATGCGCCCTGCCGAAGTGCCCGTAGGCTGCGGTGCGCTTGTATATGGGGCGAAGCAGCTTAAAGTAGTCGATGATAGCGCGTGGTGTAAGGTTCCATAGTTGACGAACTACCTCAACTAGCTTCTTCTCATCGACCTTGCCGGTTGCAAAGGTTTCTATGCTGATGGAAACCGGCTCCGCGACCCCGATAGCATATGCGATCTGTATCTCGCATTTATCAGCCAACTGAGCAGCCACGATGTTCTTGGCGATATGCCTGGCTGCATAAGCCGCGCTGCGGTCAACCTTGGTTGGATCCTTACCGCTGAAGCATCCTCCGCCATGTCGCCCCATACCGCCATAAGTATCAACGATTATCTTGCGACCGGTCAAGCCGGTATCGCCCTGGGGACCGCCAATCACGAACCTGCCGGTAGGATTGATGTGGTAGATGATATCATCATTCATCAGTTCCTCTGGAATGACCGGCTTGATGCAGCGATTTATTATCTCATCTTTTAGCTCATCGTATTCGATCTTGGGACTATGTTGAGTGGATACCACCACGGTATGAACCCTTACCGGCTTGCCGTTAGAGTACTGTATGGTAACCTGCGACTTGCCATCCGGCCTTAACCAGGTGAGGATCTCCTCCTTGCGCAGCCGGGTCAGTCGCTTGGTGATATTATGGGCGAGCTGAATGGGGGTTGGCATATAGCGGTCGTTCTCGTTGACCGCGAAGCCGAACATCATGCCCTGATCTCCAGCCCCGCCAGTATCAACCCCCTGGGCGATATCCGGCGATTGTTCATCTATAGCGGTCAAGACAGCGCAGGTCTCGTAGTCATAGCCATACTTAGCCCTAGTATATCCTATGTCTCGGATGGTCTTCCGAATGATATGCGGAATATCTATATATGTCTTGGTGGTAAGCTGTCCCGCTACCATGGCGAGTCCGGTCGCGACCAGTGTCTCAACGGCAACCCGACTGTTAGGGTCATCAATCAGGGCTGCATCCAGTATGGCATCAGAGATCTGATCCGCTATCTTATCCGGATGCCCCTCGGTTACCGATTCAGAGGTAAAAAGATAATCTTTGGAACTCATTTGTCGCTCCTTATCAGGCTTGTATTAAGCCCTTATAGTCTTTGAGTAGCCTTTAAACGAACATTTATATTAGTCAGTGATAATAAAGGTGTCAAACCAGGAGTCATCTCTCGGATCTGGTGGCAATCAAATCACGCTATTTCTGCATACCTGAGAGAATTATCTCGCTAAGGTCGGTAATATTCAGATCTTCCTTTTTTTGCTTATCGCTGCTGAAGAAAAAGGCATCATCCCAGGTATGCATACCCTGTAATCCGCTGTGATGAAAGATCCTTTCCTGCGTAATTGAGCCTTTCAGATCAAAGCCGTATCTGGGCACAGCGATTATATCCGGACCCCGCTCGGCAAACAGCCCAGAGTATGCCTCCTCCCTATAAAGGACGAAGTCGATCACTTTTTCACCCTCATATTCGAGAGATAACAGTGCTTGTTTGATCTTTTCTCTGAGCCTTTCTTCCTGATCCTTCTTGACGCTACCTTTAGGATATTTGCCCTCGATATTAAGGTATATTCGGCTAGGATCCATAGCAAATGCCTCTGATGAACCATCGATATCATTGAGCGATTCGGGCTGATCCCTCTCGAAGCGTAGAAACCCGTGCTCCCGAAGCCAAGCGTTCAGATAAACCTCGCTCTTTATACCCGTGAATCCATGATCGGAGAGCATATAGAATCCTTGGCTACCTTTACCACCAGTGAAATCCATAAACCGTCGATAAACCTTTCCAATCAAGGCATCCACCTTATGATAGTAGTTCAAGAAGGCTATATGGTAAGGATCTCCTTTATTCTCAAGGGCATACCAGAGATAGTGGTGGAGGCGGTCGCTGCCGGTGATTACAAGCTCCAGATAATCCCATTGCTCATTCTCAAAGAAATATTCAAAGGCTCGCTCCCTGCCTTTCAGTGTCTTGTCGAGTGCATCGAGGCAATAATCGAGATCCTGCCGGGCTTTAGCCGTGTCGATGTCGATCTCGTATCTTAACTCCTTTAGCTTTGCCTCTAGTCCCTTTGGATAAACTGCCTTGCGGGGATCAATCGCAACGAAGCCGGAGATCAAAACCCCCTCAAGCGGCTTTGCCGGGTAGGTGGAGGGTTGATTGATTATCACGCTTCGTTTTTTTCTTTGTCCCAGCTTGTCCCATAAGGTCGGAGCCTGAAGATCCCTGAATGAGGGAAACCTGAGCTGATAGCTGCCTGGTTTCAGGTCGGTGAATCCAAAGATCCCATGAACCCCAGGATTGGCTCCGGTCATAAAGCTAGGCCAGCTAACCGCTGAGATCTCTGGCAATGTAACCTTCATTCTGTACAAATTGCCGGTGCGAACAATTGCAGATATATTTGGAAGGACGCCTTGTTCCATGAGCTGTAACAAGAGTGAGTGAGGAACACCATCCAATCCAACAACGCATACTTTTTCTTGTGCCTTTTTTTTGCTAAATAATCCCAAAAATCAACACTCCTTTTTAAGCCTTATGGTATAATTTGGTTTTCAGGGCTGTTTTTTTTTTTTCAGCGTTCATACCTTATGCAAAATAGTAAAGACTTATCTTAAAATCAAACTGTCCAAATTAGGAAACTGATTATTAAAACTGCCTCATGGCTTTGACTGGTGTTATGCGCGCTGCCCTAATCCCCGGCGGGATGCTTACTATAATCGCGGTAAGGAAAGTAAGCAAAGCCGGCTCCCAGATCGTCTGCCAGGTTACCACTGATAGCATCCTGTCAAAGGTGAAACCGCCCCATTCGATCGCTATCGGATACTTGATGCCATGAATGGAGAGCCAGTAGTTTGTCGCCGTGCCTAGTATCATGCCGACGATAATCGATATGAAAGCCAAGAACGCTGTCTCCAGGATAATGAGCCTGATGATAGCCAGAGGGCGCGTCCCGATCGCCTTGAGCAGCCCGAACTCGCGGGTGCGCTCAAGGACGGTCATGAGCACCGTATTCAATACGCCGATGGCGATTATGATCATCACCACCAGCAACGAGACATAAGAGCCTTGACAATCCGCCTTCATGGCACGATAGAACTGCTCCTCGACTACCTGCCAGGGATGCACCTCAAGAGAGTCACTGGCTAGTGTACTTGAAATCAGATCTGCTGTTCTGCGTGCATACTTATAATTTTCGAGCACAACCGCGATCTCGTGCACCTTGTCTCCAAGCTCCAGGAAACGCTGCGCATCTCGGATATCAAGGTAACAGGTCATCAATCCCGAAGAGTCGTTATCATCGGTGAAGCCTACAATGGTGAACAGGTCATTTGCCATTCCTCCCCTGGCGCCTTGACCGATAAGAGCGATCTCATCGCCTAGTTTCGCGCCTAGCACATCTTTTAGCCCCTCGCTAACAACCACCTCATTGGGTGATTTGCAAGGGAGGAACTTGCCCTCCTTGACCTTGCCTGGCAGGCGGGTCGTTCTTTTCTCCTTGGCCGGATCTACCCCCATGATGCGGACACCGGTCGTCTTCTTTCTTAACAATGCCAGCACTACAGAGTAAACCCGTGGAGCAGCCGATACGACCTTGGGAACATTTAATACCTCTTGCTCGATATTATCGGAGTCTGTAATAGTCTTGTATATGGAGGGGCGCTCCAGGTAGCCTCTTTTATGGATCTGCACATGTCCGGTGTGATCCAGGGTGAACATATTGATTATATTGGAGTAGCTTCCATCCATGAGTCCTATGGTTATAGAAAGAAGCGCAAATCCGATTGCCATCATCAAGCCGGTGAGCAGAGATCGTCTCTTTTGCCTGAAGATATTGCGGAAGGCTATCTTGGGGATAAGCATCGCTTGTAATTTTTATCTGTTTTTACGCAGGTTTCTCAGGGTGAAGATATCATCATCTAGCTTCTTATCAAAGGTTACATCAAGGTACTCGATCACCGTTTTCTCATTTTCCTTTTTATGAGGCACCATTTCCATCACCGCAGGGATCTTCTTGCCTCCAAGCATCTTGATATCCTTCAAGTACATGCTGCGGATAAGCTCTCCCTTCTCATCATAGTAATCCTGCTGTACCGGAATGTAGTCTTCCTTGCGCACCTTGACTATTATCTTGCCCCAGACGCTAGGTGTGTTCTCCTTGGGGATTAGCTTGATGTAATAATAACCGTCCTCAGCATCATCTGGGGTGAACAGCTCAGCCTCATAATCATCGAGCAGCGTTGTCTCCTTGACCAGGTCATCGTTGGTGAAGTTGGATCCCATCCAGGATCCCATCATCATCGAGGGTGGCACCTTCATCACCTTGTTTATATTGGGAAAGTAATTCCACATCTCATCGCCGACTCTCAAGGTTGCGGTGCCCCTGTCCTTCCTTGGTTCCTCGATGTATATGAAAGTCTTCTCCAGCCCTTGTGTCCACACCTTCATTTTAAGCGTCCGCTGCCAGTGAGGGTTTATAATCTCCATCTGAACTTCGCCCTGGCTGGTCTCGCTCCGAAAGAGCCTATCGACCTTGTCAACGATGAACTTTACATCTATCTGTTCTTTTGGCTCGATGCTACTTACGGTGCTAATAGAGACGGCAAGCAGCAGAACAATTATGACTAAAAGGTAACCTTTCATTGAAACCTCTCTCATTTTGTTATCATTGTTACCCAAACGACCTTAAGTATCCTTAAATAAAGACTTTCCGTCAAACATAAAAAAGATTATACCACATTGATGCTAAAGCGTTTAGCTGCTTGCTTTTTCGCCTTCTTAAGGTTATTAAAGTAGCCTTGAGGTGGAAAGCGATATGACAATGAATGATAATATAGAGCTACCGAGCCTAAGCATCATCATACCAAGCTACAACTGCCAGGAGGTTCTCAAGCAATGCCTTGATTCTATAGCTTTACAGGATTACCCCTCGGACCGGCTAGAGGTCATTGCGATAGATGGAGGCTCCGAAGATGATACTATAAAGGTCGCCGAGAGCTACAATGCAAAGATCATCAAAAGCGACCACCGTGACCAGGAGTACAATCGCATCATCGGCTTATTTCAGTCAAAGGGAGATATTGTCATCTTTTTGGACTCCGACAACTTTTTACCTCATAACAGATGGTTGCTGAATATGATTTTGCCGATGCTGGAAGATCCCGATATTGTCGCTACCCAACCGCTGCTATACCACTACCAACAGACCTATAGCATCCTCAATCGCTATTTCGCATTAACCGGCGTCAACGATCCAGTCGGTGGTTATTACCTTAAAAAGAGGGATCGCTTCTCATACAAGGATGAGGAATGGAACATCTATGGCAAGGCTGAGGATAAGGGGGAATACTACAAGGTAAGATTCCATCCCAACCAAGTGCCCTCATTGGGAGCGAACGGTTACCTGGCTCGCAGATCCGCTCTTTTGAAGCTGAATATAGATCCCGCTACCGCGCATCACATGGATATAAACTACGACCTGATCCAGGCTGGTTATGATACCTTTGCTATGGTAAAGGAGACCATCATCCACCACAGTTCGATCTCGCTAGGGAGCTTCTTTGTAAAGAAGCTAGTCTTTGCCAGGCGTCATCACCTGCGCGAATCTCATCCCAGGAAATGCCCGGTATATGACGGCAGTCTCAGGGACAACATGCGTATCCTGCGCTTTATCATTGATACCATTATAGCCCTGCCCCATATTATCTATGCTTTAAAGGGATACCGTAAAGTAAAGGATAGAGCATGGTTTCTGCACCCTTTGATCTGCTGGATATTCCTGCTCGTTTACACAGTAGCTTCAATCGAATTCGGATTAAGAAGGCTGCGAGGGATAATCAAAACAGGCTGAGGAGTTCATAAGTCTATGATTCATATCGACCTTGAAAAATGTACCCTGTGCGATCTTTGCGTGCTCGACTGCCCGGTTCTGGTCATAGAGCGCAAGGATGATACAGTTAAGGCAACGAACCAGGACTGGTGCATCAATTGCGGGCACTGTGTGGCTATCTGTCCGGTAGATGCGGTTAGGCATGATGGATTGGATCAAGAACAGCTCATCCCAGTAAACAGGGATCTTAAGATGGAGCCAGAGCCGCTCATGCACCTATTGCGTGAGAGAAGAAGCGTTCGCCAGTACAAGGAGAAACCGGTACGCGAAGATCTTATTGCCCAGGTCATTGAGGCAGGGCGCTATGCCCCAACTGGCATCAATGCGCAAAATGTCCGCTGGATAGTTATCACCGACCATGAACTGTTACGAAGACTCAATGAACTGACCATCAATTACTATAAGCGCCTGTTCACCACCTTATCAAAGCCGGTCGGCGAGATGGTTATCAGACTGGTCGCCGGAGCAAAGCTAACCGACAAGCTGAAGGACTATCTCCCCATGCTGGAGAAGTTCAAGGGCAAGATCGAGTCAGGTGTGGATCGCCTGTTCTATGATGCACCAGTGCTAATTGTGGTTCATGCTCCCTCTTGGGATACCAATTCCCACTTCAATTGCTCGGTAGCCCTGTACAATGCGTCGTTGCAGGCTCATACACTAGGATTGGGATGTTGCTTCAATGGTTTCTTCGAGGGTGCGGTCAATCATTCCAGCAAGATAAAGCGAATCCTTGATATACCAAAGGAAAACCGAGTTTACGCAGCAATGACCATGGGCTGGCAGAAGGCGAAGTACTATAAGCTGGTGTCTCGAGAGCCAGCAAAGATCTCCTGGAATCCAGGATCCTAGTTCGTTAGGAAAAAATTAAATCAAAAAATAGAAAAATACTTTATCATAATGAAATATTTATTTGCTTATTTATAAAATTTCATTTTAAGATTATAAACTTATGCTTTCATTCACTCCTTAACCTTTCCTGCCGCGAAAGCCACCTCTTCAATGCTTCAGGCAGCGATTGATGCTTGTATCCCAGCAAACTACCTAATCGCGCTATACTATGCCAAAAAGGCATGTATAACAGGTAGCAAAGCTTGCGGGGGATCGAGCTGTCATCTTTCAATATATAGCTGCATTCCTCCTTGATCATATTGACCATTTCTAATAAGTTGCGACGGTTCAGCCTTGCATCTGCTTTTATATTACCGTTCTGAGCGACTTCGGTCATACCTCTGCCATGATCGAAGCTGGCTGAAAGCACCTCGAACAACGAATGATCATGACTATGCAGCACTCGTGAGGCTGGCTCATAGAGTATCTTGTACCCCTTAATGAGCATCATTTTTGCCCAAAGTGCATCTTCTGCAAAGCCTGCATTCCCGAAGGGATGCTCGAGCAGTAGCTGCCGTCTGATGCACGAGCTGGTATTTGAAAATGAGCAATACCAAAGCATTCTTAGCTTGAAGTCATCGATCTTCTCTATATGCTTGAGAACCCTTTTATCAGTGCCAACCTGCTCCCAGCGATGCTGCATGAGATATTTTACTATAGGTGATGCTTCAGGGCGGGGAATCTGCCTGCTGAAGGTGCCGGCTATCTCGGAATCCGCTTCCATCGGCTCAATCAGTGCATCCAGCCATCCCCCCATTGGTGTCGCATCCTGACTCAGGTAAACCATATACTTGCTCTGGTCATTGGCAGCTCGACAAGCCAAATCTCTTGTCTGACCGTGGTTGAATTCTTCAGGAGCGATCTCTATCAGGCGAATTCCATGATATTTAAGTATATCAAGCGAACCATCCTTGGAGCCGGAATCTATGGCGATGACCTCATAGGTGAATCGAGACCCGTGTTCTTTGACAGCTTTGAGCACCTCGTCAAGGTATTTTGCACCATTCTTGACCAGGATAGCTATGGTTATCATAGTATTTCGTCTTTGCTTTCTTTGCGCCTTTGCGCCTTTGCGTGTGCTTTTTTCTTTGCCTTATCTACCAAAGGTAGGTCAACTTGAAGATGCCGAAGGGGACGGTCTTTTTCTCGTGTCTAGTCTGCCCGTTATCCTGGTATTCTCTTTTCAGCTTGAATAACGGAACGATGACATCGAAAGAGACCACGAGCCTGGTTTCGTATAGTCTGAAGAACTCGACTCCACCACCGAGCGAAAGTGCCATGCCGGAGCCTTTGAATTTGCCCTCATCCGCTCTGACACTCGCTGCAAAGTAACTCAAGCCACCGCCGATGAATGCGCTTATGTTCCTGGGACTGAATATATAATAGGGTCGAATGCCGGCATCAAATAGTGATGCTGCATCGCCCATACCGCCTATATCGAAGTCGATTCTGGATCGTTCCATCTCGTAGCTTGAGCGGATGAAAAAGCCTTCCATGTTGCCATGTTTGACTACCAGCGGTGTACCCGTTGGTAATGAGACGCCCCAGAAAAGCTCACCTGGCTTCTTCTTGAAAGGCTCCGCCTCCTTCTCGGTTACCATGGTCATCTCCGCGGTCTCCTCAACTGGTTTGCCTCGGTGAACCGATGAGATAAGTCTTGGAAGCACAGTATCCAGTTCCTCGATGTTGGCAGCGGATGCTTGCTCGGAGAAGATAACCCTCATATCACCCGAATCTTTCTTTGTCATCACACAGATCAGTTTCCTGCCCAATCTCAAAAATGCTACATCAAAGACAAGATCTGCTTCATTATCTCTACACCAGGCTATTATCTGGACATCATCTGCCCTATCGTAAGAGTCATCGATATCCAGCATAAGATATCCGAGCTTACTGAGCTGGGATTTAACTAAAAACCTTATGCCCCTTATCGTATCAGGCGGTATGGCGTCATGATCTGTGATGCGTACTATCGATTTGGTTGTACCCTGCACCATGCTAATGAAGTTCAAGACTAGAATAATTGATATCAGAGTCTTGCTTGTCATGTTTTCACTTGCTTGAGTTTGATAATATATCCAACCGGTACTATTTTAGTGTCAGGAAGCTAAAAATTCAAAATTTATGGGTCAACTTTCTGCTCTGTTTTGATATTATCCTAAAACTCCTTGATCGGAGCCCGTACCCATAAAATGCTGCTCGAACCGTTGATAGTATTAAAGATATGTGGCTGGCGACAATCAAACTGCATCGATTCTCCCTTTTTAAGGGTGTAATTCTTATCGCCTACAGTAATATCTACCACTCCATCAAGCACATAGATAAACTCCTCCCCTTCGTGGGTATGAGGAGCTGCTTTATTTGTATTTTCATCAAGAATAATGTGATATGCCTCAAAAAGGCGATTAGATAGATCCTCTGAAAGACATCTCAGATAGAGTTTTCTAACCTCATCGAACTCATGTTTATCATAAGCGCCTGATTCTTCTAGTGGATAATCTTTTGATTGCTCTTTCAGAAAAAATTCAAGCGGTTTACCAAGTGCATTAGCCACCGCATAAAGGGTCCGCAGAGTCGGTTTCGATTTTCCCTTTTCCAGGAAGTGTATGGCAGTGTGCGAGATGCCAGATATCTTTGATAATTTTAATAGTGAGATACCATGTAGCTTTCTTAAGTGTTTGATCTTCTTGCCGATATTTTTGATTGTCAGCTCATAATTATCAACCATTCCCCGAATCCTCCACCTAGTATAAAGGTAACGATTTTCTGTCAGTTTCAAAGAATAATCATCAAACAATCTATCCAAATTTCTAGTTATTTGTCAACAATAAAAAAATATAAATGGTTATAAAATATATCTTATATCCTTTCAAGTTTGAGATATGATAATAAAGAAAATCATTTGAGAATTTTATAAGACTGGCGATGGAACCGTAATATAAAGGCTCTTATTCATATCCAAGATACTCAGATCTTCAGTTAGAATCTTCTTTATTTGGCGCAAACCCTAATCTCAATAAAGGGATATTCCACAAATCCCAATCTATAAAGCTGCATAGATTATGTTCTTCAAGTCGCAAGCTCGATGCACTTGGTCTTCCTTGGTTGTCATTATCGCGCCCTGGATTTCAAGCTGATAATTTGAGAAGTTAGACGATTGGGCAGTTTTCTTATATACTTCGATCGTTTATGAAAAAGGAACACAAGAAAGATATACTAAATAACAAGCTTAAAACCACGCTGAAACATGCGGTTTCGAGAGGCGTATATTATGGTATTTTAATCAGCATCTTTACATATCTTTTTCTTTTTATAATTAACATTAAATCAGAGGTGGCATTTCTATCTTGGTTAAAATTATTTATTTACTTATTATTCTCATTTATATTGATAAGTATCTTTGTAAGTATATTTATTCTTTTATTATTAAGATTATTTTCGCTATTTATTGGTAAATATTCAAGATCCATAATTGATAACATATACTTTGCTATCTTCATCATCATAACCCTTGGGTATTCTATAGCAATCTCTCAAACCAGTCTTGGAGTATCTATTTATGACAAGATATATAACTTTATTTTATGCTTAATGTTATTATTAGGCTGGATGTTTTATCGGCGGTTAACTCATAAAAAAATAGCCTTTTTATCTGTATTATTTCTAATCATCTGCTTAACCGTTCCGATATTTAGTGGATATAATGATAAAAAATTACCAGGTAAGAAGGAGATCGCTAATCAAACAAGCTTTATCGGTGAGATTGAATCGCCTATTAAAGTGATTCTTTTAGGCATAGATGGCGCTAGCTGGGATATAATATTCCCGATGTTTTCCATGGGCAAGCTCCCCGCTATAAGATGTCTCAAGGATCATGGTGCTTATGGTAATCTGAAAAGCCTACAACCGATGAGATCTCCCCTTATTTGGACGTCTATCGCGACCGGTAAAGCCCCCTCCAAGCACGGCATTACCGGTTTCGTTGGCTATAATCCGCCGTTTTCTATGGATATCTTGACCCAGTTCCCGTCCATACTTAATCTGCTTCAGGTGCCGGGCATATTTGAGGTAATCCCGGTTACCTCCAGCCAGCGGCGATGCGCAGCTATATGGAATATCTTGAGTAGTCTGGGGGGAAGGGTGGCTATTATCGGTTGGTGGGCGACCTGGCCCGCTGAACAGGTCAATGGCTTGATGGTCTCTGATCGAATAATATACTCCAGATTCAATCCATTGAGCCACGGAAAGACTTTGGCTAAAGGACAAACTTATCCGCCTGAGATGATCAAGGATATTAAGGACGAGATTCTGATCCCTGACCAAATAGATCCCTCGGTATATAAGCATTTCTTTGATAATGCATCGGTAATGGAGGGTATTGTGCCTGATACCATGAATCCCCTGTATGAATTCCAGCTCGCCTATGCAGCCTGTGAAACATACCGCAATATTTTTGAGTTTGTAAGTAAGATGCGCCCAAGGCCTCACCTTAGGGCGGTTTACTATGAGGGTATCGACAATGTGTCCCACTTTTTTTACAAGGAGATGAATCCAGAGGCTTTCGAGCATTCAGTGGATGATAAAGCTATCCAACAATTCGGCAAGGTCATACCGAGATTCTATTGTTACCAGGATGAGATCATCGCCGAGGCTTTATCTACCTTCGATTGCAATAGTTCTGTCATTATATGTTCAGATCATGGATTTATCGCCTCCAAGCCCGGCGCTTACGAATACTTTCTGTTCAAACAATTCCCCACCCACTCAGGAACCCATCAAGAAAATGGTGTCCTTGTGATGGCTGGAGATCATATCGTGGAGGACTATCTCATTCACAATGCCTCGGTGCTGGACATAACACCCACCATTCTTTATATGTTTTCACTTCCCATAGCTATGGATATGGACGGTAAGGTTCTTCAAGAAGCGTTACGAATCAGGATACCGCCCAAGCAGGTGGAAACCTATGAATATATCTCCAAAGGAAGCAGAGTATCTTCAACACACTCCCAGTTCGATGCCCTGATAAAAGAGAAACTAAAAGGTTTAGGTTATATTAAATAGGGCGAGTTTGTTTATTGAACAAGTCTTAATGGATATCAAGGAATCATTGGAGGAAAAAAACTGTTGAAAAAGCAATGTAATTTGGACTAGGATCAAGTTATGGCAATGAAAGTTAATCTTAGCCATACAAAAGTAGGTTTTCCTATCATCCTTGCACTAGCGCTGATTCTCGTATCTGCCTTGTCGAGTAATTCGGAGCAGAATCCGATGAGAGCACCGCTTGAGATGAACGAAATGACAGGTACTAGGTTTACCTTGACCAGGTCAGAACCTCAAACCTCGGCTGCGATAGTGCTTGATATCATGGTCTTTCTATATCAGCGCATAATATCACCGATCGATGGTAGTAACTGCCAGATGGCTCCGGTTTGCTCGCTATATGCCCGTCAGGCGCTCTCTCGATGGGGCTTTCCCCTGGGATACTGGATGGCATGTGATCGATTATGCAGATGTAATGGGGATGCTTACCTGTATTACCCAAAAGTTTACCTGGAGGGCAATATGCACTTGTGGGATCCAGTCCCTGAGGTTTTATTCGTCGGCAGATAAAGCTGGTTGGGTGGTCCATTCAATTTAGGGGAGCTGCGAGATATATTTATTGTCTTAATTTTGATCAAACCTTGACATTAAAATAATGAAGATCTAAAATTTAAGTTTAATAAAGTATAATTAAATATGTTGACTTACATGGAGACAAGGAATAACAGTAAACCGAACAGGATGGTTAGGTGATGGAAAAACAGCGACCACCCTCTTTGCACCTGGGTAATGTCTTTTTGGTTTTTATTATAGTTTTCCTTGCTGGCATCACGGTCTTTCAGTATCTCAAGTATAATCGACTCCTTGAGGAAAAAGCTGTCCTGGAAAGAAAGATCAACATTCAGCAAAAAGCGATCTTTTCCTTTCAAGAGGAACTCCAAGAACTAAGATCAAGGGTAAAAATAGCCAGAAACCTCACCGATCGCCTATTAGATGCCAGGGATCAGATAGACAATCGCCCGGACAACATATCAGGAGCCGGCGGACCTACCAGGATGAATAGTTTTATAACCGATACATCCTCCAAGGATGCCACCGAGTGGGTATTACATCTTAGCAGACGCTTCAATGAGACCACAAACGATCTTGATGAACTTATACAACAAGCGAATAAGAGCTACCGGGACTTCTCTAAGCTAAAAGCTTACTATAGCACTATTCCTTCCTTATCCCCGTGCAGTGGCTGGGTTTCATCCGGCTTTGGCTATCGAAGGGATCCCATCTCCGGCGAGTATCGAATGCATTATGGAATCGATATCTGCAATGTGGAGCCGGTTCCAATTCGGGCAACCGCTGATGGACTGGTGGTATTCAGTGGTCCCTGGGGCGGTTTTGGAAACCTGGTAACCATAGATCACGGCTATGGCTTTCAGACCAAGTATGCTCACCTTGAGAATATTAAGGTTAGCGCCAACTGCCATGTGCAACGCGGGGAGATAATCGGATACATGGGACGCTCTGGTAGAACAACCGGTCGCCATCTCCACTATGAGGTTCTGTACGAGGGAAGAAATATAGATCCCGCTCGCTTTCTGCTCGAATAGGACTTTTAGGGCAATGCCCGCTTGAGCACCTCCGGCATGGTGAGCACCTCGAGGGAATTCTCCCTGTCATAAGCAGTGGAAATCCAGTATCTACAAGCCGGGCAGGAAGTAACCACCAGGGAAGACTTGGTGGAGTGAATATCCCTTGCCTTTAAGGACAGAAGCTGACTTGAGACATCAGGGAACCTGGACATGAATGCTCCTCCCATGCCACAGCACCTTTGATTGGGCATCTCAATAAGCTCAAGGTTGCCAATGGATCGCAAGATCTGCCTCGGCTCGGTAGCGATACCCCTGCCGTAAGCGAGATGACATGGATCATGGTATGTTGCCCTTACTGGTTGTCTCAGTCTCAACTCGATATCATCAGGTTCGCCAAGCTCCACCAGTAACTCGCTGAAATCCTTAACCTTGGTGGCGATCTCATTAGCCTGATCAACCAAGTCAGGATTGTGAGATGAGATGAGCATTGGGTAATTCACCTTCAACTGGTATGCGCAGGAAGCGCATGGAACAACGAAATAATCTACATTTATGTTACCTAGAATTCTCAGGTTACTGAGCATGTAGTCAAGCGCCTGTTTTACATAGCCTCCCGAGAACAAGGGCATTGCACAACATTGTTGCTCAACAGGAAAAGTTACCTGATATCCCAGGCGCTCGAAAACCGAGACGGTATCTAAGCCGATATTGGGAAACATGTATCTTATCATGCATCCGCTGAATAGCGCCAAGGATGCCTTGGGCTTACCTTTTAATTGCCGTGGGGGGGGTAGGAGGTCATCAAGCGGTCTCGGTGAGATGCAGGACAGGAATTGGATAGTCCGCTGGTTTGCATAAGGCAATCGATGGAGCAATCCAGTATGACTCAGCCGATTCATTGCCCTGATAAGCACGGTAAAATGCTTGTTGTGAGCTAGTCCTTGTTTATCGATCCATTGCTGAATTGCCTTGACATTCAATGCCGACCCTTTGTTTAAGGCGACCATCTGGCGAAGGTAGAGGATAACCTTGTCTATTTCTACACCGTTGGGGCAGGCTTTCAGGCATCTTAAGCAATAAAGGCAATAGCTTGCTATCTTGCCTGCCTGCGGTGAGATTGATAGCTCGCGGTTAATGATCGCCTGGGTTATCGCTATCTTCCCGCGCGGGGAGACACTTTCGCTAGGAAAGAGTTCAACGAGTGGACAGGCAGCGTTGCACTTGCCACAATAAACACAAAGCTCAAGCAAACTCGCTATGTCAGCTTGCATCTTGGATGGCATGGAAGATCTTACCGGGATTGAGGATATAGTTGGGATCAAAGGCATCTTTGATCCTGCGCGATAGGGCTAATACCTCAGGCGACAACTGAAGATGCAGGTAGGGCGCCTTGGTTATGCCGATACCGTGCTCGGCGCTGATGCTACCTCCAAGTTCCACCACAAAAGAAAACATCGCCTGCAGGATCTCTTCGGCAGACCGCACCTGTTTCGGGTCTTTGTCATCGATCATGATGTCAGTATGAATATTTCCATCGCCTAGATGTCCATGACAAACGATCGGGATCTCGTATTTTCGGCTTAATTGTTTGATCTTACTTATATAATCCAAGACCTTACTTGTAGGAACAACGATATCCTCGTTTAGCTTGCGTGGCGCCAGGCGACTGGTTGCCGGGGATACTGCGCGGCGAAGCTCGATGATATCGTCGTAGTCCGCGCCCTGGAAAGAACGCCTCGAATAGAGCGGACTATACTTCCCTGCCACCTGAAGCAACATGTCAATCTCCTTTTCTACCGTATCCTCGTTGCCATCCACCTCGATCATCAGTCCTGATGTGATCCCTGCTGGAAGCGATCTCCCTTGAAATTCCCTGAGGGCATAGATAGCAAGATCGTCCATAAGCTCCAAGGCAGATGGAATCACGCTTGTTTTGAACATCTCCAAGCCAGCATTGACAGCTTTGTCAAGATCCTTAAAACCTAGCAACGCTGCCCTGGAGGCTTGGGGTTGTCTTAACAGGCGCATCTTCGCCTTGGTTATCACAGCTAGCGTGCCCTCGGAGCCGACCAGGAGGGTAGCCAACTCATAACCGACCGCTGATTTCCTGGTTCCGCTCCCCAATTGGACTATCTCCCCACTTGGAAGAACTGCTTCCAGAACAAGCACATAGTCCTTAGTGGTTCCATATTTCAGTGCAGAAGGACCTGATGCACCAGTTGCAATATTCCCCCCAATGGTGGAGGTTCCCATGCTGCTAGGATTGACCGGATAGAATAAACCCTTCTCAGCAACATTAAGACGAAATCTTTCAGTGGTAACCCCTGCTTCAACCAGGGCGGTATGATTTATAGCATCGATATCCAATATACGATTAAGCCGCTGCAGTGAGAGGACCACTCCCCCGCATACCGGTAGTGCTCCACCAGTAAAGCCTACGCCCCCACCACGAGCCGTAACCGGGAATACTTTCTCATTGGCAAGTTTCAGTATCTCGGAGATCTCCATAGGGGTAGCAGGGAATAGCACCGCCTCAGGCTTGTAGCGAAGCCTGGTGGCATCATAGCTGTACAGGATAAGATCCTCCATGGCGGTCTTGACGAATTCCTTACCACAGATCCCTTTTAGCTTCTTGATGATTCCCTGATCGATGGGATGGTAATTGGTTTTTAGGTTCATCGGTTATATGCTCCTCTTATTCGCAAGGTACTATAATTGCACAGGATTATTATGGCAAACCGACTGAGCCAGTGGATGTATGCATTAAACCATTTGCCTTGCTAGTATTGCAGTGTTATAACATTCAGAACCGGATCAACCAATGGAGACCGCTGATGATAAGCATCACCAAGCTATATTGCCGTAAGGATACATCGGGTGATTGGCTTCGGTACCAGAGCCGGGCCAGGAAAGAGGGGATCTCTGAGCTTGAATACGCGCTGGCGACCAAGCCGATAGTCGTCTGGAACTGCACCAGGCGTTGCAATCTTCGCTGTATCCATTGTTACTCGGAATCGGAGAATAAACAATATCATGGTGAGCTTACCACTGACCAAGCCAAGGGGTTCATTGATCAGCTTGCCGAGTTTGGGGTTCCGGTACTTCTGTTCTCTGGGGGCGAACCCTTGATGCGTTCCGATCTTTTCCTGCTCGCTGAGTATGCCCGAATAAAGGGGATCAGAACCGTCATCTCCACCAATGGCACCCTGATTGATAAGAACCAGGCGAGACAGATCAAGCAGGCTGGCATCTCCTATGTGGGCATCAGTCTGGACGGTCTGCAAAAGACCAACGATCGCTTCAGGGCAAAGAAGGGAGCGTTTGCCGAGGCGCTTCATGGGATTCATAACTGTCTCGAGGTGGATCAGAAGGTTGGCTTAAGGTTCACTATAAGTAAAAGAAATTATGATGATATCCCTGGCATCTTCGACCTGGTGGAGAGTGAACGGATACCGCGACTTTGCTTTTATCATCTAGCCTACTGCGGGCGGGGCAGCAAACTGATAGATGAAGATATACCCAATCAACTCAAGCGTGAGCTTATCGAATACATCCTGGCTCGAAGCGTTGACTTAAACGACAAGGGCGAATACGACATCCTTACCGTGGATAACCACTGCGACGGGGTTTATATATATCTCAAGCTGCTTAAGGAGGATCCCGCGCGCGCCGAGGCGGTCTATGGATTGCTCAAGATCAACCGCGGCAACCGCAGCGGAATAGCGATCGCAGATGTTGACTGGAATGGCTCTGTTCATGCAGATCAGTTCTGGCTGCACTATAGCTTCGGTAACATAAGGGATCGCAAGTTCGGCGATATTTGGAGCGACCTGTCCGATCCGTTGATGAGAGGCTTGAAGGATCGATCTCATCTGCTCAAGGGGCGCTGCGCAGCCTGCAAATATAAAGATTTATGCAACGGGAACCTTAGAGTGCGTGCCGAGGCGGTCTATCAAGATGTCTGGGCACCGGATCCTGCCTGTTACCTGACCGATGAGGAGATCGGCATAACACTGTGAATTTAAAGATCTTCTTGACTATAGTTTTAATAATCCTTACTGTTAACAACACTGAAGATGAAGACTGGCAGTACAGATGCTAAGCCCGAAGTTAAAACAACTACAGGAGACCTTGCAGAAACTCATTCGGCGAAACGCCAAGCCGAATGTGGTGAAGGCCATCTCTAAGACCCACCCAGCCGACCTCGCCATAGTCTTCGGGTTCCTCCTTCCTCATGAGATGAAGTACCTGTTCAACCTGATCAATAATGTTGAGACAAAAGCAGATATTCTAAGCGAGGTGGAGCCGGAGATAGGAGCTGTTTTGCTTGATGAGCTAGATATAGAGCAATGCTCCACAATCTTATCCGAGATGGACCCAGATGATGCTGCCGAGATCATCTCCGAGTTACCCGAAGACAAGGCGAGCAGCATACTTGCCTACATGGAAGACAAGGAATCTCTCGATGTAGAGAAGCTGCTTGAATATCCCATTGAGACGGCTGGTCGCATCATGACCCCGTCAGTCTTTGCCCTACCTGAGAATACCACGGTCTCCGAGGCGATAGATGCCATCCAGAAGGCGACCGAGGCTGAGATGGTCTTTTACCTTTATGTAGTTGACAGCCATGGCAAACTCAGAGGGATCGTATCACTCAGGCAACTGCTCACCGCCGACCGCAACGCTACCCTTGGACAGATAATGAATCCAGAGGTTATAAGCGTCAATCCCAATACCGATCAAGAGGAGGTTGCCAGGCTGGTCGCTCGCTATAACTTCCTTGCCATTCCGGTAATCGATGACAAGGGAGTGCTCCTCGGTATCGTTACTGTCGATGATGTTATCGATATCATTAAGGACGAGGCTACCGAGGATATCTATAAGATGTCCGGTGCCGGCTTGCGCGAGGAGGATTTCGTTTCTCGTTCCTCGACCGCCTTAGCCTTGCGTCGTTCCCCATGGCTGGTGGCTACATTCCTTGGGGGTATGATCAATTCAGTGATAATAGCAAGTTTCGAGGAAACATTAGCTAAACAGGTTGCCCTGGTCTTCTTTATACCGATAATACTAGGCATGGGGGGGAATGTAGGCTCGCAGACCGTGGCAGTGATGATACGGGGGCTTGCAACCGGCAAATTCGATGTAAGACAGATCTGGAGGATACTGTTCAAGAATCTCAGGGTCGGTATCCTTATGGGCTTGTTTTATGGCTTAATAATAGCGCTCTTTGCCAGCACCTATAAGGGAGATCTCAAGCTGGCATGTTCAATAGGGTGCGGGATGCTCATCTCCATGAGCTTTGCATCGCTCATCGGGGTGCTTTTTCCAATGGTTCTGGAAAGGATGAAGCTAGACCCTGCTATAGCTTCGGGACCATTGGTTACCACCACCACCGACATCTTCGGGGCGGTATGCTTTCTGGGAATAGCTAACCTGTTTATGTCTCTTTTGTATTAAAGGGACTATCTTCCGTTAGGACTAGCTATTTCCCAATGTTGAATTCACCATAGAGCACAGCTCCGTCCTTGACGCCCATGGTCTTGGTGGTGATATCACAATAGACCTTACCGGTCTCGGTTACCTGGGTGCTCTCCGTGGCTTCAATCTTACCCCTTCTCACTTCTCCGGCGATGGTTATTTTTTGGGTTTTGACATTCCCCTCGATAGAGCCGTTAGGTTCAACGATTATCTCATTGTCTCCAAGGTTCACCTCTCCCTCTATGGAGCCGGCAACGGTCAGGTCTCCCTTCCCGGACAGGTTACCCATTATCACGACTGATTCGCCGATAATGCTCATTTTATCTGACATGGTGGTTACCTCTTACTGTTGAGTTTGCATCTAATTATATACATCTTTCCATGATTAGTCCATTACAAAATAGCATTATCGGTAAAGAATTGGCAAAAAATACAAACATCATCACCATTGAAGCCACAGATGAGACTTAAGTTCAAACAGCATTTTGATCTTGTAAAAATAGCTTGTTAAGGTATAATGCATTCTTGACATGCTGCGTTAAAAACTTTTGACTAATGTTTAACCAGTTGATAAAACTCAAGGAGTGATGGATAGGCAAGTTGAATTCGTGCCCTGTTCTATCTGCTACTCTGATGATTACCAGACTTGGTTTTCCGAGCAAAGGTACTCTATTGTAAGATGCAACCACTGCGGATTTCTGTATCTGAATCCCCGCCCCATCAAGAGCAACAATCACCAGCCTGTGGAGGATCTCACCTTTCTGCAGCAGTTCAACCTGATGAACAAGAACCAGAAGATCATCTTCTTCAGGGAGCGTCTCGCCGAGATCGCCAGGTACAAGAAACACGGGAGGCTGCTCGATGTCGGCTGCGGAACCGGCACATTCCTCGAGGTGGCAAACAGAGCCGGCTATGTGGTCATGGGCGTGGAAAGCTCCAGGTGGGCTATCGAGTACATGCGCATCAACTATAATTTCCCGGTCTATTACGGGATGCTGCGCGATGCCAAGCTGGCTGATGAGTCGCAGGATATAATAGTGATGTGGGACTCGCTGGAGCATGTCCCCGACCCGGCTAAGACCATAACCGAGGTGTACAGGATCCTGGATCCCGATGGCATCCTTGCCATCTCGGTTCCCAACTTGAAGAGCATGCTCAGCCTGTCCAGGAACGCAAATGCACTAAAACCGGATATGCACCTGTCATACTTTAGCTATCGCACCCTGAAGAAGCTCATCGAGGATAGGGGCTTCAGGATGGTCGATTACAAGACGGTGCAAACGCACAAGTTCAGCGAGTACTACGAGTACTTCAAGGAAGCTTACGGCATCGGAGATCGCCAGGTGGATGTTGAGCGAAACAGCCTGAGAAGATTGGCTCGCACCATCGGCAATCTTTTATCGGATGCGGCTATACTCCCCTTGCGAGTAAACTCATTGCGCAGATTCCTGTTCGATACGCTAAACTTTAACGACCGCATGGTCGTAATTGCCCGAAAGGCATAAAATATAGAGCATATTTCTCTAAGGAGGCTCATAAATGGTAGATTTGGCTAAGATACCTACATTAAGCAATGCGCAACATCTTAACACCGGCAAGAAGCGCAGGTTCCACGAGATACTTTATAATCATGGCATCGGGCATGGCTTATGCATGTTGCTGCCGGTCGATCAGGGCTTGGAGCACGGACCCATGGATTTCTTCCCCAATCCACCCTCCCAAGACCCGGATTATGTTCTCGATTTTGCGCTCGAGGGTGGCTATTCCGGGATCGTCTTCCATGTAGGGATCGCCGAGAAGTACTGGTATAAGTTCGCCGGCAAGCTCCCACTGGTGCTTAAGATCAACGGCAAGACCAATATCCCCCCCGATGACGAGGCATTCTCGCCATGCGATGCGACCGTTGAGGATGCGGTGAGATTGGGGGCTGATGCGGTCGGTTACACTCTTTATGTCGGCTCCCCGTCGCAGGATGTCGATTTCCAGCAGCTCAACCAGGTGCGCATCGACTGCGAGCGCTTCGGAATGCCCCTGATAGTCTGGTCTTATCCTAGGGGCGCTGCCTGCAAGGCAAAAGGGGGCAACGACTCCATCTATGCGGTCGATTATGCTGCACGAGTCGCCCTTGAGCTTGGCGCTGACATGGTAAAACTCAACATGCCAAAGATAGAAAAAGACAAGCAGCAGCTCTATCCAAAGCCTTACAATACACTTGACTGGGATGAGCAGACCATGATGAACAAGGTGGTCAACTCCGCGGGTAGATGCTTCACGCTGGTATCCGGCGGAAGCAAGCTGACCGATGAACAGTTGCTCAGCAAGGTTAAGATCTCAATGGAGGCGGGCTGCACCGGGCTTATCTTCGGTAGGAACATGTGGCAGCGGGAGCGCAAGGAAGCACTGGAGATGACTAAGAAGGTCAAGGAGATAATGATAAGATACGCCAGGGATTGATAATTTTTATAATTTTGAAAAAATCAAAAGTAGCTAGTTTGGTCTTGACTGAAAAATAGGCAGCTTTAATACACAAATCAAGCTATAGATGCCACCTGATAGCTCCCCTGGAGCAAAAGGAGCGCTAACCCTTTTATATATATTGGTTTGCCTGGTATTCTTGGTGCGCCTTGGGATATTTCTTGGTGTGGATTACGACATGAGCCGCACTAGGGGGGGAATGTTCGAGGAGCACTACCGGGCAGCGCAGGATTACTTTGACAGCGCCTATTCCAAGGCTTATCCCCCTCTACTATACTATCTCGGCAAGCTGGTTCTTTTCTTGCTTGGAGACTCCCCGCGCAATCTATTGTATTTGAATATATGGTTGTTGGGTCTATGCTTCGGCTTTTTTTATCTTTTTGCTCAAAAGCACCGATGGCTGCATATAGGGCTATCAGCAGCCATCTTGCTGACATTTTTCCCCGCAATCTGCGAGATGTCGATGACCTTCAGCCATGAGCTTGCCATCGGGGCTTGGCTTTTATTGTTTTTATACTTTGCTGTGGATGATACAAAAGATGGTTTCAAGTATATAATCCGGATATGCCTGGTATTTGTGATCGGAATGTTGATCAAATACACGCTCATTTTTTATTGCATACCTTTTCTAGGTCTTGCCTTGGTAAAAGTTGTCAGAGATCCCGATATAAAGCCGCTGAGGATATTGAAGTATTTATCACCTTTGCTCCTGCTGATCCCGTTTTATTACCTAATGCTGCCGGATCGTGTATCAACGGTCGCGCTTCAGCCGAACAACAGAATAGAGCCGATCGAGATGCTGCAAGATTGGAGGCTGCTGGTCGATTACTTTGCCTTTTATGCACCCAATATACCGCTAAACATCTCTTTTGTTATAACAATCATTGGGAGCTTGGCATTGCTTGCTTGGCTGTTAAAGAGTTTTATTTTTTTATGGGATTCAAGCAAAGCAGCCAGGCAGAAGCGAACGCTGCTAGTCGTGATCGGGGTGAACATACCGTGCGTTTATTTGATCTTCACCCTGATCCCCATCAAGGGCAATCATTACTTACAACCGCTTACACCGATGATCGCCCTGTTCATCGCTGTCGTTCTGCATAGCATCTTTAGGCGCAGGCTGGTTTCATGGCTGATAAACATTGCGTTGGTTTCCCTGCTTGTTTTCAACCTGTTCAACCTCGATAAGCAGGGGGTGCTTTTTCCCAAGTTTCCTAATGAGGTAAATCCCGTCATCGAGAAAATGGGGCTGTTCAGCGGCGTTATTCTGAACACCAATTCGAGTTGGCGGCGCTCGGCGAATGCCTACCTGTGGGATGAATTCGAGGGTAAAGGCATTGAGCAGATCAAAGATCGCTACGGCGAGCCTGATGATTCGCTGCAGGTGCAGGCTGCCCGTTATGGCGAGCCGATGAATGTACTTAAACTTTTACGCTACATGCGTCCACTGCGAGGCGACCTGGTCTTCGGCATGCTCAACGACGAGGTCGCATTCGCTGTCTGGCATCAGAGACTCTACTACTATGTCAGCCCCGGTTTTTTTAGGCTGTGTAGAGTGCCCGATGAGGCTTTCATCTTCTGCTTCGGCGAGGCTAACTATCTGGATAAGCAGATTGGAGCCGAGGATCAAAAGGTTACTGCAAGCAGCTTCGGGGGAGATATACCCAGGATGATCGCCCTCAAGTCAAAGGGAGTCCATTTTGCTTCCATAGCCTACGATGGATTCAACAATGACGATATGCACGACCTTCTTGGCATCAGGGACTTGGAGGGCTTATCGATTTCAACCGAGCCGAGTTACAACATGACAGAAACAGAGCCTGCAATGCAGTACATAACCATTAGGTGCCATGATGATCTCTATCGCTTCGTAATAACTAGCGAAATTATTTATTTCCAACCAGCTAGTTTACCTATCTCTATCCTTTAGTGATTTGCGAACACGGGGACTTATTTATCAATAAATAAGATAAAATATACCATTTTTTCTACCTTAATTTAACATGTTATCAATAATTAAAAATTGAGCATAAAAGGTGGTACCATTTTTCTATTTGGTTTGACTGTTCAGGCTCAATTTGAGTGGTGAAGGATGTTTATTTTTGCAAGAGGTTTCCATTACGAGATCCAAGCCGAGAATTTGGGGGTTGATTCATGCAACTTGACATGATGATGATATTTCGGTTAACTTTTAAGACTTGATACTTTTTCAATAATGAACATACAATGAAGGGAGCTTGGAAAATGAGACGAGATATAACGATCAAGATTGTCAGTGCTTTCTTTGCTCTGGTGCTGTTTGGCAATGCTTATGCCGATCACTGGGGAAACGGCATGAAGCTGTATCAAGATAAGAAATATGATCTGGCAGCCGAGGAGCTACAGCTTGCTCGAAGAGAACATCCCAATAATTATAACCTGCTGTATCTATTGGCGCGCTGTTATGTCGATGGGGGAAGATACGAGAAAGCGGTAGAGCCTCTTAAAAAAGCTATCGAGTCAGCTACTGAAGAACATAATGTCTATGAGGCTCACTTCATGCTTGGATATGTCTATTCAAAGCTGCCAACACCGGACTGGTACCAGGCTTATGAGCACTACCGAAAAGCTGCTGAATTGCACGGGAAGGACTATCAATACCAGTACTTTTACGCCACCTCTGCCATGAAAGCGAAAAAATATAACGAGGCGATCGATGCATTTAAGCACGCGGCTGCAATAAATCCGGACTCGTTCAATGCCTGGTACTACCAGGCATACCTGCTAAAAGAATTGGATAAGTGCGCCGAGGCTATAGAACCATTCAGAAAGGCTCTACAGATCAATCCCCAGTTCACCCAGGCTAGCGTCTATCTATCGACCTGTTTCTTGACCCTTGAAGACTATAAGCAGTTGGAGGCGACCGCCAGAGAGGGCTTGAAACATGCACCTGAGGATAAGTATCTTCTTCTTTATCTGGGAAGAGCAATGCTGTTTCAAGACAAGTACTCCGATGCTTCCCAGCATCTTTCCAAGCTGCTTAACATCGATCCCAACAACTTCGAGGCTGCATACTTTCTCGGCCAGGCTTACGAGAACCTGCATAAATATCGCCAGGCAATAGAGGCTTATCAACGCGCAGTCGAACTCAAGCCCGAATATGCAAAGGCTCACTACAAGCTGGGGCTTTCTTATGAGCTTAATAAACAGGACCAGATGGCACTTAAAGCCTACGACAAGGCATTGGAGTTGAATCCGGACAACGAGAACTGGAAGCTGCGAAGAAAATATACCCAGGAGAGAATCAAGAGAAAAACCCTTGAAGATGAATGATATGGCACTTCTCAGCGTTATTTTGCGATGGACGAGATATCTGAAATAGCCTCCGCTTATTTCAAGGAGAGCATTGAACTTAAAATAAGGTTCATGGAAGAGAACCTCGATAGTTTGACTTTATTTATAAAAGCCATCCTCAAGGCTCTGAGCAACGGAAATAAGTTGCTAATATGCGGTAATGGAGGAAGCGCTGCCGATGCACAACACTTCTCAAGCGAGCTGATTGGCAGGTTCAACAAGGATCGTCAACCTATAAAAGCCATCGCCTTAACCACCGATACATCCATCCTGACCGCAGTCTCTAATGACTATGGCTTTGAGGAGGTATTCGTTCGCCAGGTGCGTGCCCTGGGGGAACAAGATGATGTTCTAGTCGCAATAAGCACAAGCGGAACTTCCCCTAATATTCTAAAGGCTGCTAAGGAGGCTAAATCAAGGGGCATGATAATTGTATCCTTCACTGGCAGATCAGGGGGAAGCCTCAAGGGGCTGTCAGATTACAATATCAATGTCGATTCTGACTCGACTGCCCACATCCAGGAGATCCATGCCACAGTAATCCACCTCGTCTGCCTAGTTCTAGAAGCACAACTGAACGATGAAGCAGGCTAGGCAGCTTTTTTTAGATTTGGATGCTTCTGTTTGATAATATCAATCGTTGCCAAAGCGCACCTTTGGCTTGCGGGCAGCGGTAACCTCGTCCAGGCGCCTAAGCGGTGCGTTATGCGGTGCGTCTATTAAAAGCTCCTCGTTATCCTTGCACTCATCGCTTATCTTGATAAGCGCTTCTATGAAGGCATCCAGGGTCTCGATATTTTCGGTCTCGGTCGGCTCGATCATCAAAGCGCCATGAACAATAAGCGGAAAGGACATCGTAGGGGGATGGAACCCGTAGTCGATTAGGCGCTTGGCTATGTCAATGTTGCTTATTTTCTTGGTCCTCTGATGCTTATCTGACAAGACGAACTCGTGCTTACAAAGATGATCATAAGGTAGATGATAGGTGCCTTTGAGCCTTTCCTTGAGGTAGTTTGCATTCAGCACAGCCAGCTGTGTAGCCTTTTTCAAGCCGTCCTTGCCCATCATCATTATGTAGCAAAGCGCCTTGATCATCACATTGAAGTTTCCATAGAAGGCTAACAAATTGCCTATGGACAGGGGATGATCGTAATCGAGCCGATATCTCTCTCCCTCTTTTATTATCCTCGGAACCGGCAAGAATGGTTCCAGGTTCTCAGCCACCGCCACCGGTCCTGACCCCGGTCCTCCTCCGCCATGTGGTGTGGAGAAGGTCTTGTGCAGGTTCAGGTGCATAACATCAATGCCCATATCGCTTGCCTTTGCGTACCCCATCAACGCATTGAAATTGGCACCATCATTATAGACCAGGCCCCCGCCGCTATGCAAGATCTCGCTGATGTTGATTATCTGTTCCTCGAACAATCCCAGGGTATTGGGATTGGTCAGCATGATAGCCGCCACCTTATCGTCCATGACTGCCTCAAGCGCCTTGGTATCAATCAGCCCTTTGGCATTGGAGGGTATCTGTACCACATCCAGCCCGGCAATCGCTACGCTGGCAGGGTTGGTGCCGTGGGCGGAATCGGGGACTAGCACCTTGGTTCTATGCGCCTCGCCCCTTTCATCGAAGAATGCCTTTATCATCAGCATCCCAGTTAACTCGCCGTGGGCGCCGGCTGCCGGTTGCAGGGTTACGGCAGGCAACCCGGTCAACTCAGCCAGGGCTACCTGAAGTTGATACATGACCTTCAGCGCGCTCTGACAATCATCCTCAGGCGTGAAAGGGTGCAGGTCAGTGAAGCCACTGAAGCGACTAACCAGCTCGTTAACCCTTGGATTGTACTTCATGGTGCAGGAGCCTAACGGGTAGTAATTGGAGTCAACCGAGAAATTTAGCCTTGAGAGGCTGGTATAGTGCCTGATGATATCCGGCTCCGATAGTTCGGGCATCCCAGCCAGGCTGTCGCGTCTAAGATGCTCTGGAATGATATCCTCCAGGGGGATCTCTGGAACATCCAACTTAGGCAGCACGAATCCTCTTCGACCCGCCGAGGACTTCTCGAAGATGGTTATTCCCTTATCGTTTTTCATCTGAAATCAGCCGATTACGGATTTAATGTATTTTACAAGCAACTCTATCCCCTCTCGACTATTCATCTCGGTTGCACAGGTAAGCAGCCAGTTCTTCGGATAGCGACTATCCAAGGTAGATGGTGCCATTCCAGGCAGTATCTTCATGGGGTGCTCGATGGCATGGATCCGTTTTATGAACTCGGTGGCATCCATTGGTAGCTCCACGATGAATTCGTTGAAGAAGGGGGCACTGTGGGGAAATCGAAGGTTCTTTATGCCAGCAAGCTCGCTGCGCAAGTAGGCAGCCTTCTGCATGTTCTGATATGCCAGCTCTCGTAAGCCTGCCTGCCCCATTGAGGCTAGGAAAATGGTGGCAGCCAGCGCACAGAGCGCCTGGTTGGTACAGATGTTGGAGGTCGCCTTCTCCCGCCTGATATGTTGTTCCCTGGTAGCCAAGGTTAGTACATAGCCAGTCTTGCCATCCATATCCTTAGTTTTTCCGACTATCCGACCAGGCATCTTACGCAGGTATTCCTTGGATGCTGCCAGTATGCCAAGGTAAGGTCCCCCGAAGTTCAATCCAAGCCCAAAGGATTGTCCCTCGCCAGCGCAGATGTTGGCTCCGACTTGACCTGGTGGTTTGAGGGCTGCCAAGGAGAGCGCTTCAGTGGTAACATAGATGAAAGCGACATCCCTGGTCGCGCAGATCTCGCCGACCTTTACGCTGTCTTCGATGCAGCCGCAGAAGTTGGGACTCTGGAGCACGACCGCGCAGGTATTACCATCTAGCGCAGATTCTAATGCTATAAGGTCGGTAGTTCCCTCATCGTTAAAGGGAATCTCGACCAGCTCGAACGCCTGGTGCTTGCAGTAGGTCTTGATGGTAGATAGATACCTGGGATGCAGTCCCCGGGATATGATAAACCTGCTTTTCCCCTTCCTCGAGGCTCTGTTTGCCATGAGCACCGCTTCGGCTGTGGCAGATGCGCCATCGTACATCGAGGCATTGGAGACCTCCAAGCCGGTTAAAATACAGATCAGCGATTGATACTCGAAGATGGCTTGCAGGGTTCCCTGGGAGACCTCCGGCTGGTAGGGCGTATAGGCGGTGAAGAAATCCCCTTGACTGATGATGCTATCGATTATTGATGGCACCGTATGCCAGTAGCTTCCAGCACCAACGAAATATGTGGTTTCAGCATTAGCAGCTAGTTGTTTAAAGAATTGGATAGCCTCGCTCTCGGAGATCCCTAGGGGTAAATTTAATACGGCTTTTAGGCGAAGTTCTTTGGGGATATCTGCAAAAAGCTCCTCGATATGCTCAACGCCGATCACTTTGAGCATACGGCGGATCTCTTCATCGGTATGGGGGAGGAAGCTGTTCAACTATTCGTACTCCTCGTCATCATCAAAGGAATCCTCTTCTTCCTCTTCATCCTCCTCGGACAATTCATCGATATACTCTTGATACTCCTCGGAGTCCATCAGCTCGTCCAGCTCGGAGATGTCGGAGGCTTTGATGACCACCATCCAGCCCTCGTTATAAGGGTCTTCGTTCACGATCTCTGGTTCTGCCTCTAAGACCTCGTTGATGGCGATGATCTCGCCAGAAATGGGTGCGTACAGGTCGCTTGAGGTCTTTACCGATTCGATGACACCGAATGCATCGTGAGCCTTGACATAATCTCCCACCTCAGGAAGCTCAACATATACGATATCGCCAAGTTCCTCTTGAGCATAATCGGTGATCCCTACCTTGACCTCGTCACCCTCAACAAGTGCCCACTCGTGATCCTCGGTGTATTTAAGGTTATCTGGAAACATCCATTTCCCTCCTAGCAAAGAATTTTCTCATCTCTATTTAATAGGTTTCGAGATATTTTTCTATAATCTTCCTATTCTTGTGAAAGGGGGTCTCGACAATAACAGCCGGGTGGAGAGTTCCTCGAATCTCCACATCGATTTGTGTTCCTGTTTTTGCAAGCTCGCTTGGCACATATCCCAAGCCGATGCCTGCATTCACATAAGGAGCGAAGACGCCGCTGGTTACTTCTCCCACCGCTTGGTCATCTTTATGGATAACATAATGTTGCCTGGGGATTCCCTTTTTTAGCATAACGAAGCCGATCAATCTCTGCTTTGTTCCCTCAGATTTTTGCCTGGCGAGGACCTCTTTGCCGATGAATTCTTCCTTTTTTACCTTCACGGTCCAGCCCATACCAGCTTCGATAGGCGTTCTTTTATCATCGATATCGTTGCCATAAAGGGGTAGTGCAGCCTCCAGGCGCAACGAATCCCTGGCGCCCAAGCCGATAGGTTTTAATCCGACGGCTTTTCCCTTATCAAGCAGAGCCTCGGCGACCTTTAGAGGGGCTTGATCTTTAATGAAAAGCTCCACGCCATCCTCGCCTGTATATCCGGTTCTGGCAATGATAGCTTTTGCTCCCGCCACTTCAGCGGTTATGAACTTGAATCTCCCTATCGCATTTATATCAGCATCGGTTAGCTGCTCGACTATCTCGATAGCCCTTTGCCCCTGCACGGCGAGCTGGGAGTATTCATCGCTCTCATCGGTGATCTCAGCATTGTACTTGTTGTTATCGATGAACCATTCATAGTCCTTGTCCTTGTTGGCTGCATTAACACAAACCATGTACTCATCCCTATCTGTGCGATAGACTATGATATCATCCACATAGCCGCCACTTGGATAGCACAGGCTCGAGTATTGCGCATCGCCGACATTCAGCCTGGCTGCATCGTTGGTGATCAGGTAGTTAAGGGTCTTAAGCGCGTTTGAGCCTCTAAGGAGGATCTCACCCATGTGGCTTACATCGAACAGCCCGGCTGCGTGCCTGACACACTGGTGTTCATCCTTGTCTCCGCTGTAGCGCAGGGGCATCACGAACCCAGCAAAAGGTATCATCTTAGCCCCCAAGGCACGATGCAGCTCATAAAGTGCGGTGTGCTTAAGGTTCTTCTGCTTCATCTCGATAATCTTATCCGGCTTCTCTTACAGCATTGAAACGAACTTTTATATCAACGGGAAGGCAAATTATAACACAGTTTTCATAATGTCAAGGGGATCGAAAATAGTTTTATAAAATTGTTTCATGGCGATATATTAAACATTATGAGCGGGAATAAATCCATATCGAGTATGGTTGAGAAGAATGTAAAGAGTTCCTTTATGCATAGGTTACAGGTTACAAACGACATCATCATCCATGAGCAACCTTGACAACAGCTATATGGATTGCTAAAAAGGTTATCCTAAGTTATAC
>CAYUVA010000003.1:26261-66067 GCA_964448115.1 uncultured bacterium | reverse complement strand
ACTGAGCCTGTAGCTCAGTCGGTAGAGCAGTGGCCTTTTAAGCCATTGGTCGGCGGTTCGAATCCGTCCAGGCTCGTGATGACTATGTATGTGTCCCCATCGTCTAGTCAGGCTTAGGACACCGCCCTTTCACGGCGGCAGCAGGGGTTCAAATCCCCTTGGGGACGTTATCCTCACCGACCTAGAAAGAGGTCTTAATAAGGCTTGAGGCTTGAGAAAGGAAAAGAGTCTCACCCAAAGACGCAAAGAATGCAAAGAAGAAATATCTTCCTTCATGCCCTTGTGTCTTTGTGGATGATTGACCCGTAGCCAACGCCACTCAAGCCTTAATGTTATCTTCTCTTTCCTGAAAAATCGAGCAAGTGCCCCAAGGCAGCCTTTGCCCCGCGCATAAGATACCAGACATCCTTTACGGAGCGGATGCGGCGCAGATGATTCAAGATAAAGCCTGGCGTCCAGAAGGTCTTGTAGATGCTATGGCATACCTGCATCACTTCATCCGGGCTCATGTCAGGTGTCTTGAGGATAGCCTGGCTCATATCATAGCGCTCATAATCATAGGGGTCGATGACGAACCAGTCATTCTCGATGCACTGCTTATGAAGCAAAGTGCCCGGATACGGCACCACCAGTGTCGATTGCAGCAAATCCGCATGACCTTTTGACATCAGTTTCTTAGCCAATGTAAGCGTATTTTGCGCCATAGCCCTAGTCTCCCACGGAAAGCCGACCATGATTGTGATATGCACCTCCAAGCCGGCTTTTTTTGCCAGGCGACAACCCCGCTCTATATCATCGACGGTGGTGCCCTTGTTTAGCCTGTCCAGGGTCTCCTGGTTGGCTGATTCCAGCCCGAACTTGAGCAGCCTGAAGCCAGCCTCTTTCATCAGCAAGGCGATGTCATCCTTGATATAATCGAAGCGAAAATTGCAGGAAATGATCACCTTCTTATTGTATCCCCGCTTTATCATCCCCTCGCAGAAACTTCTTAACCACGCCCCGCCAGGGAAGGTGCCGGTATCATCGAAGATCTCCTTGATACCGTGCTTTTCGATAAGAATCCCAACCTCATCGAGATAATTCTCCACCGAGCGCACACGGAAGCGGGGATAGATGGTCGTCCAACTGCAAAAGGCGCACTTGCCCCAGGGGCAGTCCCGTCCCGCCATGGTGTAGGTGAACGGCTTGCGCTTGATGTTGAACTCCTCATATAGTTGCCAGTTGGTCATCTCGCGGTCGATAAAGGGTAGCTCATCGAGTGAACGAGTCGGCATATATGTTCCGCTGTTTTGGATGCTGTCCCCGTCTCTGAACCACATCCCGCTCGGCATCTCGCATTCTCCCTTTAGGTGATCGACCAGGTCTCCCAGCACCAGGTCATAGTCGCCTCCGCTTATGATAAAATCGAGCTGGGGGCAGTTTAACATAGACTCTTGTGGCAGGGCGGTTACATGATCGCCGACCATGATGACCTTGACCCCAGGAGCAGCCTTCTTGAAGTCAGCGATAGATGCCCAGTGCTGCTTGACCAAGGGCGTCTTGGTCTCGAATAAAAGGATATCCGGCTGCTCTTGGCGCAAGAATGCGAGCCACTCATGGTAGCTCAATCCCTCGGCTATTGCATCCTTGTAGATGGTTTCATAACCCTTGCTTTTCAGGTATGTCGCTGCCGAAGCCATGACCGGCGGATAGAGGATTGTTCGGTTGCTAAACCACTGGAACTGGCGATTCTGGCTCAGCAGCGGGATACCCTTTGCCTGCTTGGGGGGTGGAAAGCCGACTACTATCTTGTTGATTGCCATAAGGTCTAGCTTTTCTTGCTGAAAAGGTTGCTGGCAAGCCCGGCAATAAAGGCAATACCATAGGTTACATGGGTGATGAAGATGCCAGTGGAGACGATAAGCCCTAGCAATAATTGCCGGGTTTGAACCCCGGTATAGATGCAGATCGCAATATACTCCGCAAGGACAGTAAGGTAAACGATGCGCAAAGTCGGGAAATAAGGAATGACAACTATAAAGCTGAGTAGCCAGAGAATAAATAGGCTCGGAATAAAATAGGCTATGCGATGCAGCTTGGAGAAGCCAGTTATGATCTTACCCTTGGTGTAACCGTATCCCCAGATCTGCTTCAAGTATGGCAGATACAGCTTTCTTCGATGATGATAGACGACCACCTCCGGCGCGTAGATGACCCGCATTCCAAGCTCATCCATGACCTGGAAGCAGAACTTGGCATCCTCGCCAGGCCAGAGATCGAGTTGGAAGCCTCCTATCTTCTCCCAGGCAGATTTCCTGATGAACAGATTGCACGAGGGAAGCTCGTGCCCCTCGCGCAGGCTCCTTTGATCATAGCGAGCTGCAAAGGGTCCAGAGCCGAGCGATGAACCCAGGATTATGCCATTTGCCTGCTGGAGAAGCGAGTCATCCTTAGGCGTCAGGTTGGGTCCACCAACCACGGCGACCTGGGGATCATCAAAGTATTTCAACCCGTTCTGTAGCCATTTTTCAGCAGGATAAGCATCGGAGTCGATGAAGGCGAGAACCTCCCCCTTGGCGTGAATAGCGCCGATGTTCTTTTTCTTGGAGGGACCGGCATCACCTGACGGGATCACCCTGATCTTGGGATCATCAAACTGCAAAGGCTGGTCGGGGACAATTATGATCTCGTAATCATGGGCAGGGATCTCTAGGCACTTTTCAACGCATTCCTCAAGGTAGGAGTGCATCCCGGAGGTGATTATGATGATGGAAGCCCTTATTTTATCTGTATCACCCATATTAAACTAAGCATATATACTCGAGCCTCAAGCCTATTCTGGCACCTCAAGCCAGGGCCACTCAGCGCTGGTGTATAAGCTCCGATGCGCTTTCAAGCCTAATATAAGCCTGTCACTTCCCAAGCCAGCCCCCAGGTTCGTCTCCGGGAAGGAGTAAACCAGGCTAGTTGGATCGACCAGAGCAAGATCCACACCTGTATAAGTATGATTGAAATACAGTCCCACATAGCCATACACCGCCATCAGCGGGTCGCGGCATACCGCCATCATGGTGAATGTGCCGCCGTTCCTGGAGGTGAGGCGGGTATGCATGTAGCCAGCCACCAGGATGCGCGGGGGAGTGGAATCTGTTGCCGTGGCGGTCGGGGTGTCTTCCTGTCCCTCACCCTCGTATTTAAGTATGATGGTCTCGGTGCCGCAGGCATAACCGAGATTCTCATTTACGAAGTCGCACTGCATTATCATGTGATTGGCAGAGTAGCTCTCATCGAAGTTCCAGCTCTCGCCGTCTCTGGTGCCCATCACGCAGCCCATATTGCAGGGCGGCGAGTCGCTCATACCGGCAACATAGACATGGGTTGCATCCGGGGCGCTTATGCCCCAGGATAAATCATCAGAAGGGAGTTGGTATGCCAGTCGCCAGCCGGCGTGGCTCGTGCCGAATACCGCAATCAGCGCAATCACAGTTATCGAAGCCATATTTATTCTCATGACCAATACTCCTTCTACAAACAAGTAGTATATCGCTTTTTCTATGGAATTATCAAATTAAGCCCAAATCAGCATTACCCGGTTGACAAACATCAAGCCTGGCTAGTATTGAGTATTACTATGGATGGTAAAGATAGAATGCTCGTGGAGATCTCCATAGCCTCCTCGCTCGGATTGCAGGATAAGCTCAGCGAGGCAATAAAAAAAGCGCTCAAGCAAGGCATCGAGGCGACAATGATAAACGAGGTTATCCTGCAGAGCTTTCTATTCTCAGGCTTTCCGAGGGCAATAAATGCGCTGCATACGATGAAAGAGACATTGATTGAGCTTGATCCGAATTATCGAGGAGAGTTTTGTTTCATCGAGCATGAAAATGATGTCATGGAAGGATACGCCGAGCGTGGCAGGAAACTGTTCGAGTTTATTTATCAAGATAATGCAAATTTAGTGATTGAGAAGATCGCCTCTACTCATCCCCAGTTCATCGAGTGGATACTGACTGATGCTTATGGCAAGGTCTTCTCCCGTCCCTTTTGCCCATTAATACTCAAGGAACTATGTGTAATAGCCCAAATAATAGTGCTTAATCTCCCCAGGCAGCTTTCCTCGCACCTCAAGGGAGCCTTGCGTGCTGGAGCGGTTCCCGATGATATCGAGCAGGTATTATCAATATGTAAACCTTACATAGGGGAATCAGAATTCGAGCTGTTCCACGAGATGGTCGATAAATTAGTCATTCCATAGCAGTAATTCCCGCTATCGAGGCTGATTTCTCTTCTGATAGGGAGTGGGTCGTCTATACGGTGATCACCTCGAATAGTTCTCGGCTCAACATCAATGATATCCTCACCTATAACTACGCTAGCGATATATAAAAGATACGAATTTCAAGAGGGGTGCCGGTACGCCTGGCCGAGGATGGTGTTTTCGGATCGCCATGCTGGGAGGATGTCGAATGAGAGGCTAATAGCCTCAAGCCTAATTATTGTAACTCTGCCAGTAGCCCCGCTGGCGGCGAATGAGAGCCAGATTCTCCAGGAATAGGCTGGTTATCCTATTAAAGTGCTGGTTCATAAAATCATCCAGCTCAGAGGATGCCAAGCCATTCTCTCGAAGCACCTCGCGCAGCCTTATCAGCGCATTGGCTGTGTCATTGAAATAATCTCTCTCGCATTCCTCGATAAGCCGCCTGGAGCCTGCGAGGGCTATCGCTGACTCGTACTTCAAGCCTATTATGGACAGAATGTCCTTTAGATAACCGAGCACAATCCCTTCGAGATCCTTACTTGTTGGGATGCTAATATCAGCCTTAAAAGAGATGATTATATCATCCACATTTTGCTTAGGTAAAAGGTATCTTACAATCTTGCCAGATGCCTCTTGAGTGAAAAGATAGCGATCCTGGTAGTTGTAAATGAATCGCACCGGGTGCTTCAGGGTAAATCGAGGCAGAATATGCTCCGGCTCAACTGGATTGATAATCAATAGCTCCTTTCCGACATTGATCAGAAAGTGGGATCTACCATAAGGTGCGGCAGCGCTTACCTTGCCATCCAGGCGCAGCTTGCCGAAATAGCGAAGCGATATGCAATCCCGCCACTCGATGGTGCTGCTCCCCATGTCAACATGATAGCCCATGAGCAGCCTTCCATCGTTACTGGTGAACATCCGCTCAAAGCGAGTTGAGTTGCTGCTATCGGTATTGATCCTGGTGGAGTCGGTCTCGATGGATACCAGGGCTCCGTTTTTTTGCTGATAGAAGATATCGCCCTGTGAGTTATAAACCATCTGCCCGAACGGTTGTTCTATCCTGGTCATCATTCGCAACTCACCGGAATCGATATTCAAGACATGGAGCGATCTGTTACCGCAAAGGATAAGCTCCTGGCTGCGCGCCGGGATTATGAGCAGAGGAACAAAAGGGATTCGGAATGAGTTTATCTGCCCCCCGGTCTTGTAATCGATGATTGCCAGGCAGCGATTTGAATAACCTAGAAAACAACGGTTCTGCCCAGGATTGATCTCCATAGCGGTTATCCGTGCCAGCCTCGGCTTGGGCAGGTTCCAGAGCGCAACCCCTTGCGAATCGACAACGCAAGCACGCCTCGATGATGCGAAGATGCTGTAATATTCGGTAGTTCTAGCTCCTAGCAGCGGTCTCATCCTGCCGAAGGACATCCCATCACCCAGATAAGACCTTTTATTTTCTGTCTTTCTTGCCATGTTATCCGAAGTATTAACTTCGATCTTTATAGCCAATGGGTCTTTTTTCCGCAAGGAGATAATTGCTTGAATCTGTAATAATGTTCACCTGGTGAAAGGAATACTGGATGCCTGCTCGCGCGAGCATGAAAAAAGGGGAGGCAGCAATGTCGAAAGTGGGGCGGGCATGACAAAGGGGGTTAGGCGTCTTCCCCCCTCTGTCATTCCCGCGCAGGCGGGAATCCGGTGGAGACACACAGGAATAAAGACTCAAACTAGATCAATTTTCCAGGGCTGTTGGATTTACTGTAAAATTGACTAAATGCTGTCCTTAAACTAGGATATAAACTGAAGGAGCTTTTAGATGAATAATCTTCAGATAAGGGGTTTATAGTAATGAAAAAGTTCTCTTTATGCCTGTTACTTCTAATCATAGTTTCTGTTAACGCCACAGCCAATGTTTACACAGTGGGGCACGGTGGAGGATATGATTACCAAAGCATAACCGCTGCGATGGAGATAGCCTATCCCGGAGACACCATTCTGGTCGCCGATGGGAACTATACGACCGCCAATGGCGAGACCTTCCCCATAAATATGCGCAGTGGAGTAAATCTATCCAAGATGGGGGAAGGCGGTTATCCTAAGATCGATGCCGGTTATGGCTCCAGGGTATTCAATTGCCTGAACCTGAGCGGTGCGGTTGGCGATTCACGCATTGCAGGCTTTCGTATCAAAGGCGGTGATGGAGCTATCCATACACCAGATCATTATGGCGGGGCATTCTATATCGTTGACAGCAATCTGACCGTCGCCGAGTGTATCATCTACGAGAACAAGGCGGTGGCAAAGGGGGGAGCGTTGTATGTAGAACGCAGCAATGTGGCTATCAGCGATAGTGAGATAAATGATAACATCCTCGAAGCGGATATAGGGAAAAAATACTACTCCTGCTATGGTGCCGGAATATACGCTACTGGCTACAGTAATCTAACCATTCGCAACTGTTTTATTCATCATAATCTATGCCCGGATTCAGGGGGTGGATTGGCTTTGCTAAATGGCGCTAATGTTACAGTGGATAAGTGCAACATCTCCGGCAACAATGCCCGCTGGTCAGGAGGCGGCGTCTATTCCTACTATTCCAGTCCAACCCTAACTAACTGCTTGATCAACCAGAACACCTGTAGCGATGGAAACGGAGGGGCGGTCTATATCACTGGATACGATAGCGTTTTTAACATGATAAACTGCACTCTCTACGGCAATACAAGCAACTGGAGCGGTGGAGGGATCTACGGAGAAGAAACCAGCCCCAGCATCCTCAATTGCATCATCTACGGCAACGACCCCGATTCCTTTGATGGATACAACTCCTATCCCTCAATAACCTACTGTGATATCGAGGGTGGTTGGGATGATGTGGGCAACTTCGATGCCGATCCCCAGTTCGTCATTCCAGGGGAGGATTTCCATATACTCTCCAGTTCACCGTGCAAAGATACGGGTTTGAATGATGGAGCACCTGGTGATGATATTGATGGACAGACGCGCCCCAATCCCCAAGCGCCAGCCATAGTCGATATCGGAGCCGATGAATACTACTATGCGACCCCGACACCAGTGCCATCGAGCACTCCAACGGTTACTCCAACGCCGACAAATCTTCCTACCGATACTCCGACAGCGACCGAAACGCCGACAGAGACCATGATGCCTACTCCCCATACAATGACCCCTACCGCCACCGCCACCAGCATACCGACCGATACACCAACCAGGACCTCGACTCCCACACTAACCCCGACAGTGCCGGCGGTGCCTCAACTCTATAAAGAGCCACCTTTCACAAGAGGCTACCAAAACACGGTTTACTGGAGCGATATGGCTGGCTACCTGGTGCAGGGCTACAATGTGCAGAGCGCTGATGATTCCAGCTTCGAGCAGCCTATGGCAGACGAATTTACCGCCGACACCCAGCATACATTCACCGACTTGAGTCATGGCACTACTTATTATTATCGAGTGCGCAGCCTATTGCCCAACGGGAACTACTCGGCTTGGTCAAACCAGGAAAGCTCCACCCAGGACGCCATAGCGCCGGATAGCAGGATCGATATCCCGGAGACGATGGTCAACAGCCGATTCTTATGGATACCGGTTCGAGTAGTGGAAGAGACGAGCTATACGGTCGATATCGCCTTGTACTATCGTTCTGTTGGAAGCAAGGGGGGCTGGCTTCGCTATCCTGGCATCTACGATAATGCACCAATACCCTTTTATGCCACAGTTGCTGGCGTTGAGGGACTGGTGCAGTTCTACTCGGTGGCGACCGATGCTGCTGGAAATATCGAAGCACACCCGGAAGCCTTCGATGACCAGGTTACCATCATCGCTCCGCCTATGGATGATTTCGAGGATGACCTGAGCCAATGGGAAGGCTTGGGTAACAGCAAAGATCTACCCGATGTGAGCAACGATGTTGCCTACGATGGCGAGCAGAGCGTTATATTCAATGCACCAGGGCAGGGAATGCAGCTTACCCTCGGTGAAGATTGGTCCGACTCGATCTATTTCTACTTCTACGATAATATGGATGCAGCCAGCTTTCTTGCCGGCATCCGCTCCTCGGACATCAAGGTCGGTGGTGAGCGTGAGATCGGGGTTAACTTCGGGGTAAGCCCGAGCAACTACTCCTTCAATGGAAGCAGCGGATGGGGAGACACCGGCTTTGCTCGCGGAGAGGGCTGGCACTTCGGCGAGTTCAGCTTCGGACAGCGCGGAAAAGAGTGCTTCCTGGAGATTTATCTTGGCTATCTTGGACAGATGGAACTGGTCTATAGCGAGGATGGCTACTGCCAGTACGACCAGGTCTATTTCTACATGCCGTCTGATTCGCCGAGCGGAGGCGTGTTCTACCTCGATGGCTTCAATACTGACCTTTTGCCACCAACATGGGAGAGCACGGTCGGACTTCAGGGAGTCGAGGACACCGGCGATTGCGAGGTGCTATTGACCTGGAACCCCGCCATAGACTTCCATAGCCCACCGGTCTTTTACGACATAAGCCGCTATCCGCCACCGGACAGCTTGCAAGACCCGGTGGTTATCGGAGGTACATATAAGACATATTATATAGACCAACTGGATGATATCCCCTATGGTGAGCTTACCTACCAGGTCAATGCCAGGGACTCCTGGTACGGACTCGGCGGAATGGGAGCAGGATACAACTACGAGGACAACCAGCAGAGGATATCGATAACTCCATTGGATACAGCAGCACCAGAGCTTCTACTCCGCGTCCCGGAGCATGGGGTAACTGATGTGCCCAGGGATATCACCCTGAGAATCGTAGTTGCCGACCGATGCAGCGGATTGAACATCGGTAGTGCGCTATTGATTGTGGAGGGTAATGCTGTTTCTCCAGATATCTGGGGTGATGCCAAGAGATCTACATTCACTTATACGCCTGACAGCCCATTTGCTTACGGTCAAACCATAGAGGTCGAGTTCTCCATCAATGATAACCAGGGCAACCTTTTAGAGACTGCCTATAGCTTCACGATTGAGCCAGAGCCGAATAGGATCCCAGAGGTATGGGTTGGTGGATACTGGGATACGAAGCTGGTTCATGGCGTGCCGGCTCGGCTGACCATGTTCGGCTATGCGCTTGATTCTGACGGATCGGTGCAACAAGTTGAGATCTACTTCGAGGGGATCCCGACTGGTGTGCCACTATCTCCGGATAGCGTTGTCGATGGTGTCTATTGGCTCAGCATCCCGGATGTTACCGTCGGAGAACCGCTATCGGTGCTGCTTGAGCTGGTTGCCAAGGATAATCTCGGCGCATTGAGTTACCACTGGCCCTACCTTACCAGCGGGGATTAGAGGGCTAGATATCGACCTTGAAGACGCCTTTTAGACCGAAGCCGAAGATTATGGACAAAGCGAAGTAGATGATTATCCAGTGGATCGAGTATCCGAAGAAGCTGACCAGAGTCGATGGATACGATATCGCGATCGCTTTTATCGGTTTGTCAGAAGGCAGTGGTGGCTCCCCGGGATAGAGGATCGCCTCCCAGAAGCTCGGACTGTGCCGTCGTGGGGTCAGTCTTTTAAGCGAATCCCCGGCATAGAGCCTCTTGTTAAAACCTTGCTCTTCGTATTTAACGATAATCTCGTGGGATCCCGGCTTTGTAACCTCGATGAGCATATCCATCTCCAGCTCGCTTTTAATCCGCAACGGCTTGGAAGCCTGACTAAGACCATCGGGGAGAATGACCTTGACATCTGGCGACATCAGGCTCGCCTTATCCTCGAAATAGACCTTGAGGATGGTCTTTTCGCCTACCTTCAAGGGACGATAGCCGTACCAGAAGTTGAGCTGGATGATGATGAAGATAACCGGGATGATTATTACCAATAGGGGGACTATGGCGTATTTCAAGTATCGAAGGTTCGCTAGCAGGATATTCTTCTGAGTGCGCAGAAACACGCCAAGGTCATCCCGAAACAGGACTACCTCGAGCAGGTATGCCTTGATCTTATCCTTCGCGGCGGTTATCCCCTGCTGGTTGCTCACAAGCTTATAGATGATCAGCATAATGATGCCAGTAACCAGAGAGATAAAGGTGAGTCCCACCAGTGGCGGAAGGCTCCTGAACGGTACCAGGAGCAGATCAAAGGCGCTAGCTAAGATGTTTACAATCGTCTGCATAGACTATGAGAAGTGATAGAGAATACTCAACATAAAGTCAATAGAGAGCATAAAACCTAAAACTTTCAGTATTAGAGTGCTTTTTATGTCAGGCTATACCGATAATGTCATCGCCCATCATAATGTTCTCGAAAGGGGCACTCATTTCTTGCAGAAAACTTTTTCGGCTATCAAGTTGCTTTCCAAGGTGCGGGAAGTCTTGGATAACAACTAGTATTCCTAAGTATACATATTCAACTAGTGATCTAATGCCAAATGAAACCCCGTCTTCTTCGAAGACGGGGTCATATAGGGTATGTTTTGGTTGCCTTGGATTTGATTATTCTTCTTCGATCGGAACGCAGCAATCGACGGGACATACTTCGGCACAGGATCCGCAGTCGTCGCACTTGTCAGGATCGATGACATGGAGATCAATGCTCTCGTCATAGTGGATAGCACCTTGCTCGCATTCATCAACGCAGACTACGCAGTTAATACACTCTTCAGTAATCTTGTATGCCATTTGGCACCTCCTTTAGCTACAAAGGCAGTTAATTTCAGCGAGTGCTTCATAGCAATATAACAATTCAATGTCAATACTTATTCAGCTATGGGATTGAGCGATGCACTTTCATTCGAACCACTTGAGGATTTCCCTATCATCAACTAAACGCATCGTTCTTATTATCTTCCTTTTTCTACGCGCGCTGGGGAGTAAGCGAAAAAAGTCCAGTATCGCTTTTAACAGATGCTGCTCGCGAAGGATGATGTGCCCAAGCATAGCTATATCGAAGGGGATTATCCGGTAGCCATGCCTTAGATATCCGAGCAGCGATTCGTTTTTGATCATGGTAAGCAGGCGATTTCGATACGACAGCCTTCGCTTGAATGGCGATACCTGCGAGCGCTTCTCTGGCGAGAACCCTCGCACATGATAAGCCACGGCATCGGGAGTGTACAGCGTTTTCCAGCCCCTTAGCCTTAGTCTCCATGAGAGATCTATGATCTCGCGGTAGATGAGGAAATCTTCGTCGAAGTATTCCCCCATGATCTCGATGTCATCTAGCGCCTTTTTTCGATACAGCGGTGCAACCCCGTCAGCTCCGAAGATCTCCTCGACTCGATCATACTGCCCCGTATCCAGTTCTCCTTGTCCCTTGTCGAAGTTGCGTCGGCTCCTAGTTACCCTGGCGCCCACAGTATCGATGATCTCAGGCAATGAAGCATCTTCCCCGCGGTACTGCCAGATCTTTCCCTGCACGGCAGCGCAGGTCTCATCAGCGAGCATGGTCTCCATCATTTTGCTGATAAAATCGGGCTGGATGAAGACATCGACATTGAGCACTTGTATAAAATCGCCTCTAGCTGCCCTGATGCCGACATTATGCCCAGCGCAATACCACAGGTTGCTTTTGTTCTCGATGATGCGCACGTTCGGATAAGCTTTGCGAACCAACTCAACAGAGCCGTCGCTGGAGGCGTTATCGATAAGTGTTATCTCCAGCGGCTCGTAGTCCTGCCCGAGCACGCAATCGAGGCACTTTGCCAGATACTGTCTCTCATTAGTGTTCAGGATGTTGACCGACACCAGCGGCTTAGCGCTCATCAGGCAGCCTCTTTTCTTCAATAATCGGTGTTAGCAGCAGGTCCGGCACGCAAGCCATGCCAGCAAGTGTCCAGCCATACTGGGGTAAGCCATCCTCCCCTGAGAAGAGCGGATATTGCCTTTTATCATAGTATTGAAGCATGTAGTCAAGCAACCAGTGCTGATGCCCATAACCCCTTGTACGGTCGAATATGATCAGATCATACTCTTTAGCTTTAATCCTATCCAGTAGTTCATTGGGGAAGCGCTTCTTGTCCAGGTGATATACCTCATCAAGAGCGACCAGGAATGCACCCATCTCTTTGCCTGCCTTGAAGCTAAACATGGTGTGATAAGGCGCCCATACCCGGTCGTGTGTGCGCAGCATTTGCACCAGGCTCTCATGATATTCCCTATCCTTCGCGGCTGGAACCTGTTTGACTGGATGATATGACCAGAATGCAAGCTGCACAAGCATCAGCCCCCAGATAATGGATAGCTTCCACCACCTGGCAACAGAGTACGAAGGAATATGGCTGATTACCTTGTGCAATTGCAATGCAGCCAGTCCAACCAGGAAGGTGGAGAAATAGAGGATATCGTTTCTGTACCCGCCGGGATGCGAGTATAAGGCTATCATCGCTATGGCGCCAAGTACGCTCATTCCAGCAAATAGCCTTGTACCATCATCGTGGTAATCCCGGCGCCAAAGATATATCCACGCCCACAGGTTAAAAACTAGCAAGGGAAAAAGCCCTGTAGCCAGGTGATGTTTTATCAATATCATGAACTTGTGCAGCAGAAAGGGGGACTTTATAGGAAGGTATATGGTGGTATAAAACGCCCAGATTCCCGAAGTCGCTGCCATGTAGATAAAGCCACCAGCGAGTAGAATGCCGCTGGTTGCCAGAAGAATGCTCAGCCTTGCCCTCTGTTTCCTGTATTGGATTAGGGGAAGCAGGAGGAATAAAGCGCAGATCTGCTTTGTCATTACTGCCAGGGCAAAAAATACGCCAAGCAGTATCGGCTGACTCCGCCTTGGCGCCAGTAACATCGAGGCTGGGATACAAAGCAACCAGAGAATAGCCATGGCATCGACCCTGGCAAGGTCGAACCAGAAGCCACCCAGCTTAAAGGTAGCAATAAATAGCATGGCGCCGAACAAGCCAAAGAGAAGGCTGCGGGTGCATTTTACAGCCATTGCGAGAATGAGAGAAGCGGATAGCAAAGTACACAGCACTGACAGCATGCGCAGGCTTGGGATATCCATTCCCAGGAATTCAATGAAGTAACCGCCGATCCAAAAATACATCGGGGAATATACCGAAGGAACAAATTCGGCGCTGGGTCTAACATAATCGGGCATCCCCTGTGCTGAACGCATGGAGTGCTGAAATACCAGGCTCTCCATCCACTCCAGGACATAAGGGTAGTTTACTCTTTGCGTGATGATATACAGAAAGGCGATACAAAGGTAAATCAAAAGGGCAATTGCTGTAAATTGAAGGATTCGTGGTATCTTCTGGCTCATGCTGGCTTCATATTTCTTTTATACCTTGGGCTAGAACAATATAGCGGTCAATATTACATCGAATAGTAGTATGAGCATTGATGCAATCACCACCGAGCCTGTTGTAGCTCTACCCACTCCTTCTGCACCACCGGCAGCGAAGAACCCCTTGTAACAACCTACCAATGCAATAATGGCTCCGAAGACGACCGCTTTATATAATCCGCTTGCAATGTCGTGTATATCCATGAACTGGAAAGAAGCCCTTAGATATATGGTGCCGTTTACCCCCAAGCCTTGAACCGCCACCAGGTAACCTCCTATCATGCCGATTATATCGCATACGCAAGTCATTATCGGCAGCATGATCAAGGCGCCGATGAAGCGAGGCACCACCAGGTATTGTATCGGGTTAACCGCAATGGTCTCCATGGCGTCTATCTGCTCGGTTACTCGCATGGTGCCCAGCTCGGCAGCCATAGCCGATCCAGCCCTGCCGGCGACAATGATGCCAGTGAGCACCGGACCAAGCTCCCTGACCATGGAGAATGCTATGGCGGTGCCGATTAGGCTCTCGGCGTTGAAGCGCTTGAAGACGGTGTAGGACTGTAATGCCAATGCCATGCCGGTGAACATTGAGGTAAAAAAGACCACCGGCATCGAGTTCACCCCTATCTCCTCCATCTGTTCCAGGATCAGCTTGAGCCGATAGGGAGGACGGAAAGTCCAGGCGAGGGTCTTGCCGGTCAATATAGATAGTTCACCCGTTCCCTCTAAAAGCCTGGAGAAGACCCTACCGATAGAGGAAAAGATTCTCATGCATGGGTACTTTAGTTATCATCTACCGAAGTGTCAAGTTGTTCAGCAGTAGCCTTGTCGAAGTTCTCGATCATATCATCAGCCGGCTCACCGACCAGGCTGAAAGCCTTGTTGAAGACCATGGCGACCTTACCAGTGGGACCATTTCTATGCTTTTTTATATCGACCATGATGATCGGTTCTTCCTTGGGGTTTGTAGTCTCCTTTTCTTCCTTCTTTTTGGTGTTTCGCGAATATAGAAATGCGATCAAATCTGCATCCTGCTCGATTGCACCGGATTCCCTCAAGTCAGATAGCTTAGGGGTGGGATCGGTCCTCTTTTCGATCTCCCTGTTGAGCTGCGACAAGGCGATGATGGGAATAGCGAGGTCCTTTGCCAGCGCTTTCAAGCCCCTGGAGAACTCCGCGATCACCTCCTGCCTATTTTCCAAGCGATAGCCGGTATCCCATCGGGGTGGAGAGCCGATAAGCTGCAAATAGTCGATGATAATCAGCTTAACTCCCATAGTTTCTGTCATCCTTTTTGCCTTGGCGCGAATCTCCGAAAGGGGGATAGCGGAGGTATCATCGATATATACGCGCATGGATTTCAATGTATCCGCAGCCTCGATTATCTTGTTCCATTCTTTATCGGTCAACTCGCCCCTTTGTATCTTCAACGAATCGACCTGAGCCTCGCGACTAAGGAACTTGAAGGCGATCTCTTTTTTTGCCATCTCAAGGCTGAATATTCCGACCGGCAATCGGCTATACAGGGCGATGTTGTAAGCTATATTCATAGCAAAGGTCGTTTTTCCAGTGCTCGGTCTGCCGGCAATGATGATTAGATTACCGCCCCTTAATCCGCCGGTTATCTTGTCCAGGTTGGGGAAATGGGTCATCAAGCCAGTGTGTGCCTCTGGATCTCGAAATACCTCGCTCAACTGCTCGCAGGTGATGTTCAGGATATCTCCAAGAACCTCAATGTCCCCCTTCATGCTCGCCTCGGTAAGGTTGGTTATGTACTCCTGGGCAAGGGAGAGAAGCTCGTGCAGCTCCTTATTTTCACTCATGGAGATCGCCTTCAGCTTGATGGTCATGTCGATTAGTTGCCTGATATGCGATTTCTCCTTGACTATCTGTGCGTGCTGGCGAATATTAGCCGAGGTTGGGATGCTCGTGTACAAACCAGTTATATAATCAGCATTCCCTACTTCCTCCAGTTGGTTGTTCTTTGCCAGCAGGTCGCATAAGGAAACAATATCCACCTCCTGATGTTTGTCATAGAGAAGGCACATCATCGAATATATCTTTCCGTGTCGCTCCAGATAGAAGTCATCCTTGGTCAGCATATCCCGCACCTGGTTCAAGGAATCGCTTTTAAGCAATATGGAACCTAGCACCGACCGCTCAGCCTCAATGCTGTGCGGAGGGGGCTGGTGTTCGAGATCTTTTTTGGGATCCATGGTTATTCTCCCCTATATAACTGCGTTTTGTAAAAACAAATATAACGAGATGATTACCTTTTATTTATATCGGGTCTGTCAAAAATTCTCAATGGATCATACCATGCAGATATTGTTTTATAAATAAAAAATTTCTCCCAACTCTCGCCATTGATAAACTAAAAATTTCTTCCAAAGAAACTTAAACTCATAGAAGCTCAATGAATCGCCAGGATCGTCCATGGAAGAATAAAAAGCCAGCACAAAGCACAAGCAGGGCGAAAAACATGTTGCCAAGAAGCGCCCAGGGTTGCGGAGAGATCCCATACAGCATCACCGAACGGTAGCTCTCCACGATAAATGCCATCGGATTCATATAATAAAGCGCTCTAAAAAGCGGTGGCAACATCTCCCTGGTATAGAACACAGGGGTTAAGTAGAACCAGATCATCAATATCGTATGCAACAGGTGCTCTGCATCGCGATAGAGCACATTCAGCGCAGAAAAGAAAAGCGAAAAGCCGGTCACAAAAACTAGCATGATTAAAAATAACGGTGGCAACCAGATTACATAAACACCAGGATACAACTGGATGGTGCCAAACAAAGACAACACGGCAAGCACAAGGGCGAAAATTATCGTGGTTAGGATCATGGTAAGAAAATTGGTGATCGAGATGGAGACCGGAAATACGATCGGCGAGAAGGGGATATTCTTGACGAAGCTGGTGTTGGAGGTTATCGAGACCACTGATTGGTAGAGCGCTGCCGACAGGTAGGTCCAGGGGATGATGCCGCAGAGCATAAATAACGCAAAGTTTTCGATACCACCTATATTTTTTATGTTTATTACCACCGTGAAGACGAAGGTTAGCACTATGACCATCATCAGAGGATTTATCAAAGACCAGAAGTAGCCCAAAATCGAGCTTTTATACTTGATCTTAAGGTCCTTGATGATCAGGTTGTATAGCGTCTCCAGGTAAAGTGCGACCTTCCTTTTTGCCTCGCTGCTCATGGGAGAGTAAATCAGTCTATGATCAAATAACTTGTTTATAACTCCTGTTTATCATCGGTAAATTGTCCGACATCTAGGTCCTGGTAGGGATCCTCGAAGTCGTCCCTTTTCCTGAAATACAGATACCTATCTCCTGGGTACCAGTACTGCGTCCATCCTGGCAGGTCGGGATCTGCTTGCTCTTCGGCGAAGATCCTCATTGCATTCAGCTTGGCATCAACATTATCCGCATGATGAAGCGCCATTGCCTCCAAGATCTTGGGGCGCTTGGGGGAGCCGTACTCATACTCGCCATGGTGGCTGATGATGATATGCAATAGCAACATGCGAGTATCTTCGGGGAATCCCTCGATGCTATCCATGGCTTTTTCAAGCGTTACTACCGTAGTAACGATATGTCCCAACAACCTTCCCTTATCGGTATATTCGATGCTTGTGGAGCATGATAGCTCCTCGATTTTTCCCAGGTCATGCAGTATCGCTGCCGAGAGCAAGAGGTCGCGATCCAAATCCGCATAGAGTTGACATAGGTAATCGCATATCTTGCACACTGCCACAGTATGCTCGATCAAGCCGCCCACATAGTTATGATGCATTTTCTTACCGCCAGGGGCTGCAATGAAGCGATCCATCAACGATGTGTCCTCCAGGAAATAGAATACCAGGCTTTTTAGGTATCCGTCCTCGATGGTCTCGGCGAATTCGGATAACTGCCTTAAATCTTCCTGGGGATCGCTCTTAGCGGGGCGTAAGAAATCAGCGAGATCGTACTCTTCCTCCCTGGCTGGGCGTATCTTCTCGATACGCAGTTGCGGTTTCTGGTTGTACTTGTGCACCAAGCCTTGTACCTTGACGATCGTATTTTTCTTTACATTTTCGAGCACATACTGGACATTGTCCCACAAGACAGCCTGGATCTCTCCGCTGGAATCGCTGAATAATATACGCAGAAACGGGCTGCCATCCTTTTTTTGAAGCACTGTCTTATTTGCCACATTAAGGAAGGTTACTACCCTTTTACCCTCGGTAAACTCCGAGATGAAGATCTTTTTTTGCTCCATATTATCCATGTTGTTAACCCTGTGATCATGAGTTGACCGTTCTTTCATTTAAGAAGATTAAGATATAATTCCTCCACCTGCCTTATATGGTGTTGCATGGTGAAGTTCTCCTCGACCCTCTTTCTTCCCCTGAGTCCGTCCTGTTTTCTCAATTCGGGGTCAGCTATATATCTTAGTATAGCCTCTGCCAGGGCAACATGGTCTCCCTTGGCAAAGATGCTGCCGGTGATGTTGTTATGTACCACCTCGGAGATACCCTCTGCATCGGAGCCGATAACAGGCTTACCGAAAGCCATAGCCTCGATGTTCACCCTTCCGAATCCCTCTGAATAACTGGGGATTACCAGCATATCCATAAGCGCGCACCATGAGGGTATATCGGTGCGGTAGCCGGTGAAGGTGATCACCCCCTCCAGGTCAAGCTGCCTGACCAGCTCGAACAGGTGCGTAACATATTCCTGTTCCTTTTCCCAGCCCTTTCCCACGATGAAGAAGCGAACATTCTTTTTCTTCTCATGCACGATCTTTGCTGCCTTGATGGTAACCTCCTGCGCCTTGCGCGGCACCAGTTTTCCTATCTGGCAGATTACAATCTCGTCATCGGCAATATTGAACTCACGGCGAAGAGCAGAGGGGGTGGCATTGGCGGTAAAAGTCTCCAAGTTAAGCCCGTTATAGATGACCTCGATCTTGAATGATAGATGGGGATCATCCTTGAACTGTAATGCAACATCGTTGCTTACACAGATGATCTTGTCAGCCTTCTCCAATTTATAATTAACTATCTGCCTTGAGGTAAGTGCCCCCCTAACATGGCATATCACCGGAATTCCTAGCGATTTGGCAGGATCTACCCCATAGGGATTTGACCAGAACTCGTTGTTGTGCACCAACTGGATCCCCTCATCTTTCATTATTCTATGCAGCATGTATTTAGTATAAGGTCGAAGAGGCATGTATTTCAGCTTGCGATACGGCTTGAGTGGCAGGATGCGAACATCGATCATGTTTTCCTTCAGATATCCCTCCAAGCCCCCCTTACCGGGAACGGCTACGATAGGGAAAAAGGTCTCCTTGTTCAAGCCCTTGACAAGCTCAAGAAGGCTGATTCGAGAACCCCACATACGAACGCTAGGGGAGGTGTATAGTATCTTAATCGGCTTCAAAGCCCGTCAACTCCATTTTATTTACTGCCATTATTCTTTTGCATGATCCATACCTTAGCATATTTGACCATAACATAGTACATGGACAATAGGCATAGGATAAGACCGTGCAAGCCATCGCGAAAACCCTGATAGAGCACATAGCTGCGAAGGAATCTCCCCAAAGGATTGAGCAGCACCATCCAGGGCTTGAAACGCTTTCCCGTCTTGATGAATTCATTGGCTCCCCAACTCGTATAGCGCTGCATCTTATTCAAATAATCATCGAGAGAGCTATAGGGATCGTGATATAAAAAGCCGTTCAATCTTCCAACCGTTCCGTCGGACATGGTTACACTGGAGTGCACCTGCTGATCCTTCAGTCTGCCCTTGGAACGCCGAAACAAGCGCAACTCCTTGTCTCTCTGCCAGCCTGAATAGCGTATCAGCCTGCCCAAAAAATATGATCGCCGCATGAGCACATATCCATCATGGGATGGTTGCTCGCATGCCAGGATTCCTTTTATCTCCTCTTGCAACTCAAAGGATAGCCATTCATCGGAATCGATGATCAAGACCCAATCATTGCATAGTTGCGGTAACCCCCAGTTGTGCTGTGCGCCGTAGTTCTCGTAAGGGTGATGGAGCACCTTTAGGTTATCGTACCGAGAGCATATCTTGAGGGTTGAGTCGCTGCTGCCTCCATCGATGACCTGTATTTCATCGGCCCAGCTTATACTATCCAGCGTTTTTTCGAGGAGTCGCTCGCTATTTTGGGTCAACACCTGCACAGAGAGCTTGTGTTTCTTATGTGGATCGCCTGGTTTATTGTTGGTGTGCATGTTTTCTTTGGGGCTTGAAGCTCTGGTAGTTAAACGATCATCAAGCGCCAATCCGGCTATTTACCTCTCACCCCATTTCAGCTTCATCCGAAGCACCTCGAAGTGATCGAAGCCGGGGCGTTTGATAAGCTTTATCTTACATTGAGCACTGGTTACAAGCACAACATCCCTGTACTTCATGGGGATCCCTATCTGACCGTCAAGGGAGAGGAACACCTCCTCCCTTGCCGTATCGAGAATAAGTTTTATCACCGAATCATCAGGGATCACCAAGGGACGGTTGGTCAGCATGTGGGGACAGATCGGGTTAATAATTATGTTATCCATGTTAGGATACAGGATGGGACCTCCGGCAGCCAGGGAATAGGCTGTTGAGCCGGTCGGGGTCGAAACGATAATGCCATCAGCCTTGAACGAAGCCAGGTATTGATCGTTTATATAGGTTTGCAGGGTAATAATTCGGGCTACAGCGGCTTTATTGATCACCACATCATTGAGCACCCTGTTCTCGGAGACTAATTCATTATCCCGATAAAGCCTCGACTTGAGCATCATTCGCTCCTCGATCACATAATTGCTTTGAAGTATGCTCGATAAAGAGGCAAACATCTCCTCGAGGGTGGTATCAGCCAAGAAGCCGAGGCTGCCCAGGTTTATAGTGAAGATAGGGATATCCATCCTTCCCACGCGACGAATCGCTGAGATTATTGTACCATCTCCCCCCATCACTATAAGCATATCAAGAAATTCAGGGATATGTTCTCGGGGGAAGACATTCTTGTTTATGCCGACTGCCTGGGAGGTTACCTGGTCGATGAAAACATTCAAGCCACGACCATGAAGCCAGTCATGCAGCTCGGTTACCTCTCGCTTGAATGCCTGGCACCCGCGCTTAACATAAAGACCGATATTCTTGAATTCGCCATCATCCTTGCTGTTTTTGCAGCCGTTTTTCAAAAGCTACTCCCCGATATTCTCACCTGAAATACAAGAAGAACTCGATGTTTCCCTTTGCACCCCTGATCGGTGATTGCATGCTTCCGATGATATTATGCCCTTGTTCGATGATATAATCACTAATCTCGGTCAGTACCCTTTTGTGAATCGAGGGGTCTTTAATAACGCCACTTTTAGGCACCTCTTTCTTGCCAGCCTCGAATTGTGGTTTTACTAAAGTCAAGTATTCCACAAATTTGGGCAAGATTTCGAACAACCGGGCTAATATGATGCGCAGGGAGATGAAGGAGACATCGATGGTAACCAGGTCGATCTTGAAGGGGATCTGCTTAGGTTCAAGGTATCTGGCATTTTGTCTCTCTAACAGGTGTACTCTAGCATCCTGGCGCAGGGTCTCGTGGATGAGACCATAGCCGACATCGACGGCGAGTACATTATCAGCGCCATGCTTGAGCAGGCAATCGGTAAAGCCACCTGTCGAAGCCCCAATATCCATGGCGTTTTTGCCTTCAACATTTAACCTGAAATGGTCAAGTGCTGCCTTGAGCTTATCCCCGCCACGGCTGACAAACATACTTGGATCTTCAAGCAATTGTATCTCAGCCTCTGGCTTGTACAGGGCACCTGGCTTATCAGCCACCGCATCATCGACTCGAACCATGCCGGCTTCGATTGCCCTGGCAGCCTTTACTCTACTCTCCATGGAGAATCGCTCCATGACCAACAGGTCCAATCGTTGTTTCCTTGTACTCACCCAAGTAACCCGGTTTTCGATTCAGAAGGGAACATCTTCGCTGCTTTCATCCCCGAAGTCAACCGCCTTCTCATCCTTCTTACCAGCATTCAAGAGTATCTGCACCTTTTTTTCCGCCTCATCGAGCTTCTTTTGACACAACTGAGACAGCTCGATACCTTCCTCGAACATTGAGACGGTCTCATCCAGGGATAGTTCCCCTTTTTCCATGACATCGACTATCTCTTCAAGGCGTTTTAGCGCATCCTCGAATTTCATCTGCTTATTTTTCTGTTTTTCACTCATTGTCTTGTTTTTTCCCTTGCCCTTATTCGCTTTCCCTGATAGTCATCACTATAATATTTATCCTTCATAAGGTCAAACTGTAACCTGACTGGTCTTGTAGAGGCTAAGCATTCTCGGAGATGAATTAATTGTTAAGCAGAATGCTTAGGTTTTGGACTTAGGATGAAATTGGATCTTATTCAATCAGTATCTTGCATTACTTTGCCCATTATTTTGAAGGATCCATTTTTTTGCACTATAATAAAGATGTTGGAATTCATCACCGAGCTTAAGGAGAAGAAGTCGATGCATAAAAGCCTGATTATGATCTTGATTCTTGTTGCAATAACATGCCTTTCAGTTCCACAGCTTGCTGCGGATACGACACCACCAGTATGGAGCGATGGCGATGGAGTCGATGAGGCTGTCGGAGCCACCGCTGCGGTTATTGTACGCTGGGACGAGGCAATTGACGCGGAAAGTCCACCAGTACAGTATGCGGTTTTCGTATGCCACCAGGATGACTGCCCCGGCGGTAACGGTCTATTTGACCAAACCCCCATAATTGTGGATGGAGATACCGGTCATCCGGTCTATGATCGTGAGTATCGCATAGAGGGCTTAACCTTGAACAGCCTTTACTATGTCGGAGTGCGCGCCCAGGATAGTGCCGAGCCCCCTAACCGGGAGAACAACAATGATAAATTACTTGTCCGCGCTATTGATACCACCGCTCCGCACATAGAGAATCCCAAGCCAGTGCCAAACTCAACCGATGTCGATATCTGGCGAGCAGTCGATGTACATATCATAGACAACGAGGAGAGCGTCGATACCTCCACGGTGCAGATGTTTATAAACGATGTCGAGGTCTCCACGGTCATAATTCCAGCACCACCGACAGCAGCCTACGACTGCCAGGTTACCTACCCCCACAATACCGACCCTTGGAACGAGGAAGAGGTCATAACCGTCAAGGTTACTGCGCGGGATCACGCAACCCCGACCGGCAACCTGATGAACGCTTACTGGTCTTTTACCACTCAGCGCGATGAGACACCGCCTTATGTGTATGGACTCAATCCGTACCCCGGCGAGATCGATGTTGATCTGAATCGCCAGATAAGGTTCCATGTCGCCGATGACGGTGCCGGGCTTGAGCTTAGCGATATACAGGTTACAGTGAACGGAGACCTGGCAACCTTCACCAATTACAGCGGAACAAACTACGATTGGGAACTAAAATATTCTTACGGGCTGCTTCCTTGGCCGGTCGATGAGTGGATCACGGTAACCATCGATGCCTGCGATCGCTCCATATACTCGCCGAACTGCATGGAAACCTTTGTCTATTCTTTCAAGACGGTCGCTGATATCTGGCCGCCTTATGTTGGCGAGGTCTATCCCCCGCGCAGCGGCACCAGCGCCGCCGCCAATACTGCCATGGTGGCATGGATACACGATAAGGATAGCGGGGTGGATCGCAACTCGATCGATGTCTTTGCCAATGAGCTTATCGTTTATGGCGGGGTTGACATGGTGGGCAATGTAACCATCGATGATTCTGATCCCAAGAATGTCTATATCCGCTACGACCCGCCTGGTGGATGGGAGAGCAAGACCAGCGTGCAGGTTCGCATAGACGCCAACGATACTTACTCGGTAACTAATGTTATGGAGACCGAGGAGTACCAGTTCAACATCGGCGAGGGGACCGATAGTGAGCCACCATATTTAAGCGATATGGAGCCTGCTCCGGGAGGCACTCCAGCACCTACCCCGATCGGCAAACCACTCTGTTCGCTTAGAGTGAAGGATGATATGCTGGGCACTGACCGCTATAGCCTTAATATCTCCGTTGATGGAATGCCCCAGGTAGTAAACGGCGTGTCTCAGAATCCGACCCAGGCTCGGTTGAACGGGGATCGCACCAATTACAAGTTCGAGTATATCCATCTGACCCCACGCTTCGGCGCCGGGGATGTAGTAGATGTGCTGGTTGAGGCTTATGACCTGGCGTTGCCCCCCAATGTAATGATGACCCAGCACTACTCGTTCACCATATCGCTCGACCTGGAAGCGCCTTATGTCTTTGACCAACTGCCGCAGCCGGAGGAGATCGGCGTGCCCAAGAACACTAATATAACCTTCAAGGTGCGCGATGACTTCACCGGGGTCGATATGAACAGCATTGTGCTCATGATCGACGATCTACAGGTATCCGAGGAGCTGAGGCTTATAGACCACGGCTTTCTAGTGCACTATGACCCAGACTTCAACTTTACCGCCGATCAGCGGGTTGGGATATATGTCAAGGCACATGACAATTCCAGGGATGAGAACCAGGATCCCATATTCAACAGCGTTGTGGAGACATACTCGTTCACCATCGGGGATTACTTCGATACTACCGCCCCGGATCTTCAGATCACAGATCCGATGCCTGGGGACTCTATACGCGGTCGATACCACATGGTACATGGGAGCGCCCTTGATAGCGACACCGGTATTTACCGAGTGGATCTGCGGTTCTCAAGCAATCCGCAGTACTGGGTGCCGGCAGATGGAGCCCAGAGCTGGAGCTACCGATGGTATCTACCCGCTGATGGAAGATACACAATAGATGCTTATGCACTGGATAACGCCTCAAATAAAAGTACGATCCTAAGCGTTCCGGTTGTGGTGGATAACAACCCGCCGGTCAGCCTCATCTATGATCCGGCGCCTGGCGAAATCATCTGCGGCGATTACTATGATGTGCGCATCACCGCCTACGATCAGGGCGGTTTGAGCGAGATAGCCGATGTGCAGTTCTGCGCAACCGATGGCTACACCTGTCGCTGGGCGCAGTACAGCGGGGGCTGGATGTATCGCTGGCAGCCGCTCCCAGATGACGGAGAATACTCGATTTGGTCAATAGCCACCGATGCAGCCGGCAACAAACAAACGAGCTATAACCAGATCAGCATCTTTGTCGATAACACGCCGCCGCAAAGCGAGATTCTTAGCCCACAGGATGGCGCTATAATCGCAGGTACATATCGAGATATAATCGTTGAAGCCAATGACAACCTGGCTGATGTGAACCAGGTGCTCGTCTCCACCGATGCCGGACATACATGGACTCGAATGACTCCTACAGCCGGCAAGGGGCAGTGGAGCTATACCTGGACCCTCCCCGATGACGGCACCTACACAATCAAGTCCAAGGCTTATGACAATGTATTCAACGAGCAGGATCCTCCTTCCCAGATAAAAGTAACCATCGACAAGTCGCTCCCCTCGTCGATCATTACCGATCCAGCAATAAATCAGGTGCTAAATGGCGATGAGTATCTCATTCAAGGCAGCGCTGAGGGGAGCGAGAGCCTGGGGATCAGCCTGGTCGAGGTATCCACGGATAACGGACAAAGCTGGCAGGAGGCTGATGGCAATGTCTCCTGGAGCTACCTGTGGAGCCTGCCTGCTGATGGTCGCTACACTCTAGTATCTCGCGCCACCAATGCGCTAGGCTCGCAGGAGATACCCTCATCGTATGTCGGTGTGGTGGTTGACAACACCCTGCCTTCGGCATCGATAACCTCCCCGGCGCCGGGAAGCTACATCGGCGGCAACAGCTTCGATATTACAGGCACCGCCTCGGATAACCTCTCCGGCTTATCATCGGTTCAGGTCTCCATGAACGGCGGAGATGACTGGAACGATGTAACCCCGCCTTTGGAATCATGGAGTTATCAGTGGACCTTGCCTACTCATGGAACTTACACGCTCATAGCACGGGCGACCGATAATGGCGGCTTGGTGGGCAACTCCAGTCCGCAGGCAGTTACGGTGGATAATATCAAGCCCTTGTGCGAGATCACCTATCCGATCGCTGACCAGGTCTTGGGCGGCGAGTCGGTGGTGGTTAGCGGCACTGCCTCGGACAATCAAGGCGGCTCCGGCATCGCCAGGGTCGAGGTCTCCACGGATGGAACCAACTACACGCCTGCCAGCGGGACCACAAACTGGAGCTATACCTGGACGCTGCCCGATGAAGATGGTGGATACCGCATCTGGGCAAAGGCGTTCGACAATGTGGGCAACGAGCAAGGCTCGCCTAGCTCGGTGAGGGTATATGTTGACCATAGCGGTCCCACTGCCGAGATCACTGCACCGGCCGATGGCGAGTTCATAAATGAAGATGTTTACACCATAAGCGGCACAGCCTCGGATAACCTTTCTGCTATCGATTATGTAAAGGTCTCCACGGATGGTGGCTCAAGCTGGGTCGATGCTGAAGGAACAACTAACTGGAGTTACGACTGGCACACGGGCGCTGATGGAAATTATTCACTGCTCTGCAAGGCTTACGATACTGCTGGAAATGAGGGAACTGCAAGCGATGCGGTTAATGTCAAGGTGGATAAAAAAGAGCCGGTGATAATGCTGGCTGGCTACTGGGATACGGATATATCGAGCACGCTCGGCGGGCAGTTCACCATGTTGGCTTACATACCGGATGATGATGTGGTATCTGCTGAGCTGTTCTATGCTGGCTCACCCACTGGCGTGTTCCTAAAGGATGACGGTTCACAGGGGGACTGGGCGCCGAATGACAAGATCTACATGCTCTCCGCACCGGTTGGTCCCGGGATTCCTCCCTACTCTATGTTCCTGATTGAGATTAGGGCTTGCGATCATGCAGGAAACTGCGATATCTGGCCATACCTAACCCTTTATGGACCAAAGGGAGATTCGAGCAAAGGGAAAACTGGCAGCCTAGATGAAAAGCCAGCGATAAGCGACCAGGATGCAAAGGCGTTAACCAGCATAATGACCCGACTGCAAGAGGATCTGCTGCGCTATGACTACACGGGTTATGCGGATAAAAGTGTTAAGCCGCTGATCATGATAGCTGGCTACTGGGATACCTACTTCGTTGCCGATGAGGGTGGTCATTTCATCATGCTGGCATACCTTGCTGATACTGATGTTACCGAGGTGCAGCTCTACTTTGGCTGGCAGCCAACCGGCGTGTTACTGCTTGACAACGGGGCTGGCGGCGACTGGGTGGCTGGCGATGGATTATATACGCTATATGCTCCCTTGAATCCTGAGCCATCGATTACCGAGGATATGGAAGTGCTTCTTGAGTTGGTGGCTTTCGACGCTGCCGGGAACTTTGGCATCTGGCCTGACCTGTTATTCTATCCATGAGGAGAGGCTCAGAGCTTGCCCCGAGTTTATCGAGGGGGTGAGGGAAAATCCCCTTTCGAGATAGGTGGCTGCGAGTCCCGATGCAGGCGAGAGAGTGTGTCATATATAAACCTAGCAATGACTCCCTATTTCCCGAGCGAGTGAACGTAAGCGAGCGGTCTTTTTTGGCCACTCCCTAATGGTCGTGGCTCGGATAGGGATTGTCGTGGCTCGGATTATATAAGCCACGACCAGCTCCTATCCGAGCCACGACCTTGTCGGGATGGTTAAAAAACCCTCAATCCTCAAGCCTAATACTGTTCACTTTGGCTTATTTTATCGTTGCAAGATGGATTCCCGCCTGCGCAGGAATGACAAATAAGGGGCGGGCATTTCCCTCCAACTGTCGTTCCCACGAAGGCGGGAATCCAGTAAAAGATATAACCTAAAGACTTTCTCTCCCTAATGCGAAACCGACCAGGTTGAAGTGCCATCCGCCTGTTTGATTCTCAAAGGTTATCGATCTAATACGAATAGGCTCAGGGAAGTATAATCTGGCGTTATAGTATGCATAAGCCTTGCCATTATCATAGGTCTTTATACGAGCAACCGCTGGCTGGGAAGGCTTGTTCCCAAGTTCATCCACTGTTAGCATCCGATAGGTGTGCTTGCCATATAGAATCGGAATGTCCAGGTATTGGTGCTCTACTGTCTTTATCCTCGCGGTTGCGACCCTCTGGTGATGTGCTAGCTTGGCATCTGGCCATAGATGACTGCAAATCTCAAGGTAGCTGAAGTTCATATCATTGGAAATATTGAAAGTTATCGGCTTGCCCATTTCGATGATCTCAACGGTTCCGGTTCGTCCTTGATATGGTGAGTTTCTGCCGATCCGTAATGGTCTTAGGGTAAGCGGTTTTTTATACAGCGCAGTATTCTTGTAGCCGGCGCGCTGCCATTCGGGGAGCTTGAATTCATATATCAGTCGCGTGTTACTACCTGCCTTGATAATACTTGCATCTATGAAAAAAAAGAAACCGATGACTATTGGAATGACTATTTTCAATATCTTGCTATTGAGTATTTTTTCATTAACAAATCCGTTCCACACCGTCACCACGATGGCAAGTATCCAGGCGAGCAAGCCGATGCTCAATAGCACCCTGAAAGGTACGGGGAAACGATAGGCAGCGGTAAAGGATCTGGCATATCCACCGAGTACGAGGCTGTTATCCAATAAAGCTATTAGTGGTTTTACCGAGATTTCCCATGGCTTGTTCAGCAGGTGGTTATATTCCTGTTCGCGGATATCACCTGCCAGGGTTCCGGCATAGTATTCGCCGAGCACCAGGATGTTCCAGGCAATAAGGACTATCGCTGCCATGATAAGCAATGCTAAGGGTGCATGAGACAAGCAAGTTTTGACCATTGTAAAGCCATCTTTGTTAGCTCTTTGCAGCCAAATCGTGCTTGATTTAGCCAAAGCTAATGCACTCTGGTAAGCTGAGGCGAGTCCAAAGCTGATGAATGGCAATGTATTGATGAATCGTCGCATGCCAAATCCCTTGCCACCTCCCCAATGATAATAAGCACCATTGATCTCCAACTGCATCAGGAAACAAAGCAGAAATGTAGCTGCCAGAAAGGTTCGGCGCTTTATCATTAACAGCAATCCAGCCAAGCCGAGAATGTTGATTGGATGCCAACTGAACAAGCCGTGGTCGCCGCTAAAAAGCACCTTATATATTGCCGGCTTAAACCAAAGCAGAGAGCCTCCGCCCTGTGGAATAGTTAATGCACTACCATAGATATGCAGCCAGTAGAGCATGTTGGGAGAAAATATGATTACCAGGGCTATGCCAAACCACAGGTAAGAAAATACTAAACGCTTGAGGGGGAAAGATCCCTGATTTATAGCCGAAGGAACTTGCTTTATCGCATACAGCAACACGATCAGCAAAAAGACCGAATTCTGCCACCTGGCGATAACCATGAGACCAGCAGCAATTCCGATGAGCATGTAACTAGTTACCCTGAGATCATCCCTTAAGGTGAGCCAAAGATAAAAAAACAAAACAACCGAGAAGAATGAAAAGCAGTGTGATAGCGTTGTGTCGAGAAGGACAGCACCGCTTAACTGTGTGCCATACAGAATGCAAATTATTGCGAATAGACTTGCGCCAAGAGTGAAATATCTCCTTAACAGGCAGTATAATAAGATTATACCAATCAGTGCGTAGGTTGCAGAACCCCAACAAAGAAACAAAAGATAAGGATAAGAGTAACCATCTGCCACTATCTGAATATCCAAGATGTTTAGCATATTGATAAACAGATGGACTACGGAGAAAAACGGGATCCAGGAGATAGAGGTGCCCATAGCAAAGGCATTGGGTGCGTATCCGGTAACCGCCTTGCTGGTCTCAGCGGCAGCTACATCGAGTATGGCGATATCAGGCTTCTCACCATAGAATCGATCATTGTAGAAGTTCAAATCGCCATCCAGGGCGACTGTACGAAGGTACTGGTAGTATGCATTTCCGTCGCTGGTGAACTTAGGCACGAAAAGAGAATAGAAAATCAGTGCGAATAGGATGGCTGGTATTATAATTTCCCACCGAGACATGAGAGAATACTTTAGACCTTATTTAATATTCTTTTGCTATTCATAGAGGCACTAAAATGCCCTCTTTCCCCGCCCTTTGTTTCGTATAACTTCGACTCATTATCAAAAATCGCTGACAATAAAACTTGGTCTATGATATATTAAACTTGAAATCATTAAAAGGAACTTTGAGCGCTTGACCAGAGGAAAGACAAAGAAGCAACAGTCAGGGCGGAAAGCGGCAGTAAAAAAGGGAAAAATGCGCAGAGAACAGCAGTTTGCCACCTGCTCCCCATCATACCCGGTGAGGTTCTCCAAGAAGGACTGGCTGCTGGTTGCTATCCTTCTTGTGCTAATGATACTGTTGTTTTGGGAGACCATGCCCACAAACAAGACCCTTTTCGGCACCGATACTTTTTCCCAGGCTTCCATCTTCAGTCGCTTTGGCTGGAGTTATTTCAACCAGCATTTTAGACTCCCCGGCTGGAATCCTTACATCTTCAGCGGAATGCCCTTCAAGGCATCATTTTCACTGAACATCACCCCTTTTGACATGTTGATATATCCTTTCAGGATTCTCGATATCAAGCTGCCCTCCAGCTCCTACCTTATTTTTTATCTTATGCTAGGCGGTCTTGGCATATATGTTTTTCTCAAGGGCATCGGTTGCGCCAGGCTATCGGCATTTGCAGGAGCCATCAGCTTCGCTTTCTCCAATTTTCTTATCAGCCGGGTATATCCTGGGCATGGCTCCAAGATCGTGGTCGCCTGCCATGTCCCCTTTGGCTTCTTTTTCTTGAGCCGGGGATTGGATACCAGAAAGCCAATCTACTTCGTATGGTTCGGAGTGGTTATCGGACTGCAATATCTAAACAGGCATCCTCAGGTGCTTTACTACAGTCTTTTACTATACGGCTTTTACCTGATATACAGGCTTCTGCCCCAAGCACTAGATATCAAGCAAAGGCGAAATGCTTTAATTTTAGCTGCCTTCTTCGTCGGTGCGCTGATATTGGGCGGGATGCTGGCTGCCAACACTTTCCTGCCTAACTATGTTTACAAGAACTACAGTATTCGCGGTGGTGATAAGGATGCCAAAGACTCGGCGGATAAATGGAAGTTCGCCACCTCTTGGTCTCTGCCCCCAGAAGAGCTGCTCGGTTTGTTCATACGCAATCCGTTTGGTTGGAAGATGGAGGAGTCCTTCGGACAGGATACAAAACGGGTGCTGCCCTACAGGGGGCGAATGGGATTGCGCCAGGCACTGGAGTACCTGGGAGCGATGCCGGTTGTTTTAATATTGTTCTCCATATTTTTCAAGCGTTCCTATTATGTAAGATTTTTCTCTTGGACCACTATGGGGATAATAATCCTAGCAATGGGCAAGTACACTCCGATATATAAGCTTGTCTATTGGTTGATACCCGGATTCTCGATGTTCCGGGTACCGCTTATGATCTTTACCATGGCAGTGTTTGCCACCGCCTGCCTTGTCGGGCTTGGCTTCGAGAGCCTGTTTTACATGGCAAGTAAAGAAGATAAAACAAGGCTGCTTCGCTTTTGCAAGTATATGTTCGTTGGCATTGCCTTGTTGTTTGTAATCTTTGGGATTCTATGGCTTGCTCGGGATAACCTGGTGATTCTATGGCGACAATCGCCTTTAATATTGAAGATGATACAGGGGCAGGTGCAGGAGCTTCCCCATCGAATCAGCTATTTTCTTTCAAAAGCATTTTTAGCTTTGCTGCTTTTATCGCTTGCAACATTGATCATATTGGTTCGTGGATTGCTAATTGATAAAGATAAAGCTAAAAATGCGAGTATAGGGCTGCAGATAGCTGTCATCCTGTTTATGATTATCGACCTTTGGAGTCTGAATAGCCAGTTCATTATTGCGGTGGATAAGAAGGACTTGAAGGAGTATTATCAACCGACCAATGCCATCCCCATACTGCTTAAGGACAACGAGGAGCTTTTCAGGGTATTTTCCAGTCGCGTGGAGCGTTACCCCAACGAGTATATGCTTCACGGCATCCACAGCCTTACCGGTTATCATGCAGCTTTCCTTAGTTACTATAAAGACCTGATCTCCAGCTTCAGCCAGTTCAATTCGGTTGGTGAAATGCTGAACTGCAAATACCTGGTGCTGCCCAACACGGCGACCAATATCTTCCATGAGTACTACAAGGGCAAGAAGGAGTATAAATATCTGAGGAAATATCGATTGATCTTGGAGAGGAATTTCTTGATCTATTATAATACCGCCTACCAGCCGCGGGTTTGGGTATGCTACAATGCCTACAACGCAACCGACAAGGACTCGGCGCTCAAGGTGCTATCCCATCCGGATTATGATCCTGAAGAGGTGGTCGTGTTTCATGATCGATTTCCTGCCAGCCTAAGATTGCCCGATCCTAGGCGGGGAGCACAGCTTAACGGCAGAGCTGAAATTACCAGCTTTGAGCCAGACAGGTTGACTGCACGGGCGCAACTGCAAGATCACGGACTGGTTGTATTCTCCGAGATCTGGTATCCGGGATGGAAGGCTTATGTAAACGGCAGCAAGAGGCCGATCTATCGGGTGAATTATGCGCTTCGCGCCCTGAACCTGCCACCTGGCGATCACCGGATCGAGATGGTCTTTGAGCCGCTGGATGCGAAGATAGGCTGGTGCTTGACTGTTGTCGCGCTGGTAATAATAGTTTCCTTGACTGTCATAACTACTATCAAAGGAAGAGATTGAGCCATGCTCGCAATTGTCATACCGACCTACAACGAGGCGGACAACATAACCAAGATAATTCCTGAGATAATGCAGCAGCCTATCGATATGCCTTTTACAATTATCGTTATCGATGATAACTCGCCGGATGGCACCGGCAAGCTGGTCGAGGAGATGGCTCGTACCGATGAGCGCATACAGGTAATACATCGCCCAGCCAAGATGGGATTGGGAACTGCCTATATCACCGCCTTCAAGCACGCACTTGCTAATCCTGATGTCAAGTATATCATCGAGATGGATGCGGATTTTTCACATAATCCACAGCGGATACCAGAAATGCTGGACAAGATACAACACTGCGATATCGTAGTCGGCTCCCGCTACATAAATGGCATCAGCGTAGTTAACTGGCCGCTAAGGCGCCTTATCCTAAGCTACTCGGCGAACTTTTACGCCAGGTGGGTAACCGGCGTTCCCTTGCAGGATGTAACCTCTGGCTTCAAGTGTTTCCGGCGCCATGTCCTGGAGACGATCGATCTAGATTCTATACATTCCAATGGGTATGCATTCCAGGTTGAGATGAACTTTAGAGCCAGCCGTCTCGGCTTCAGGTTTATAGAGATCCCAATCATATTCGTAGATCGCCACGCCGGCACCTCCAAACTGGAACGCAACATCGTCTGGGAGGCTCTGCTTATCTGTTGGAGATTGCGATTGGGGCTATACAAGCGAGGCAAGAACAACTAACCCCACCTAGTCAATATGCCAATCTTCAGATATCAAGGTATTTCCCCTAGCGGTAAGATCGAAAAAGGGATTGTGGATGCTGATTCCATGCCGGCGGCAAGGGAAAAGGTAAGGAAGATGGGGGTCACACTAACCGATATCTTCGAGGATACACCCTCAAAGACCAAGCCTGGCGTTGGATTTCTTTCCAGTCGCTCCAGCAAAGAACGCGAACTTTTCGTGATCACCAGCCAGATGGGTATGCTTATAAAATCAGGCTTCTCAGTAACTCGATCCCTTTCTGCCATGATAGATGGCGAGATCTCGGAACAGCTAAAGGGCGTGCTAGCAGAGGTCAAGCAGGATATCGAAAGGGGCAAATCCCTCTCCGAGGCGCTGATCAAGCACAAAAGCCTCTTCAGCGATTTTTATATCAACATGGTCAAGGCAGGGGAGAGCAGCGGTGCACTCGATATTGTTCTCATCAGGCTATCCGAGGTTCTCAGGCAGGGAATCGAGCTGAAAAGCAAGATCAGGAGCGCCATGGCATATCCGATATTGGTCGCCATCGTAGGGCTGTTAGTCGTCGGATTTTTATTTATTCATGTAATACCCTCCGTGGTGAGCATCTTCAATGAATCCCAGCTACAACTGCCTCTGCCTACGCTAATACTTATCGGTATAAGCAGCTTCCTGAAAAAGACATGGTTTGTGCTGATTATCATCTTGTCAGCACTGATTTACTTATTAAAGCGCTACAGCAAGACCGGCGCCGGGAGGAAAAGGCTTGACAAGGCTAAGCTGAGCTTCAGGCTGCTCAGGGCTTACCTCGGTAACCTTTATTTCAGTCGATTTTGTCGCTCTTTGGGGATGCTGTTAAACAGCGGGATACCACTCTCCACGGCACTGGAGATCAGTCGGGCGGTCATCGGTAACATGGTTATTCGTGATGAACTTTCCAGGATCAAGGAACAGGTTATAAGTGGAAAGTCCCTGGCAGATGCGATGAGAACCAGCAAGTACTTCCCTTCGCTTCTCATTCATGTAGTGGATATCGGCGAACAGGGAGGAAATCTGGGAGACATGCTGCTTGAGACTGCAAGCATATTCGAGGGAGATCTTGACAATAATCTGTCCATGCTCACTTCCCTCATTGAGCCGGTTATGATCCTGCTGATGGGCTTGATTGTAGGCTTTGTCGTGATCTCGGTTTTACTTCCGCTGCTTCAGATGAGCCAGGCGCTAGGGTAAATAAGCGAACCAGCTAGCTAGTTTGCATTGCCTACTTGTTTAAGGTAAGGATATTAAAGTTATGTCAAGTAAGTTCATAAAAGCCTTGCTGCCTATCATTTTGATAACAATGCTTGCCTCCCTGGCGATGAACATAAACTCCGAGCCAAATCTTCTGGTCATAACCATTGATACCTTGCGCGCAGATCACATTGGCTACTACGGAAAACGGGATATTTATACACCCACGCTGGATGAGCTGTGCCGGCGCGGGATTGTTTTCACCAATACCTTTAGCCAGTCCTGCATCACCATACCCTCGCATGGTACCATATTCACCTCTCTGTACCCGCAGGAACATGGCGCTCCGCATAATATCTATCGCATGAACGAACAGTGCTTAACCCTGGCTGAGATATTGCACTCCAATGGTTATGCGACCGCAGCAGTTACCACTGCAATCCTTTCCCATCGACATTTAAGCGGACTGATCCAGGGATTCGAGTTTTACAACGCTCCCATAACCGACGAGCAAATAGATGAGGTCTTCGCGACGCCGGTCTATAGCACCTCCGAGTTTATGTTGGTTGACCGGGAAGATAATGTGCCCAAGGGATTTGATCATAAAGAAGCATCCGAGGTAACCGATCAGGGCATCAGATGGCTGCAAGATCATTTCCCAAGGCAGAACAAGGATCGCTTCTTTCTGTGGTTGCATTACTTCGACCCCCACAAGCCTTACGCACCGCGAAGGCATATCCAAAGCCTTGAATTCGAGAATATCAGGCTTACCGATCAGCCCCGCTTTTTCTCTCCAAACAAGGAGATAGAAAAACAAAGAACCCTGTATGCCGATGAGGTCAACTTCACCGATTACCACCTAAGCCGCTTGTTTCGCTTCTTAAAGAGACAAGGGTACTTGGATAACACGCTGGTAGTGCTTACTTCGGATCACGGCGAGAATCTTGCAAATCATGAGCGCGCCTTTGAGCACCGCTCTTTTTTGTATGACGAGGTCATACATGTCCCTCTTGTGTTCTATTTCCCGTCCCGGTTACCTGGTGGTCGCCTCTGCAATCGTTTGGTTCGATCAATGGATATCATGCCTACCGTCTTGCATTACTTGGGTATCGAGCATGAAGGGACTAATATGAGAGGTATTTCTTTGGACCTTTTGAATCTTGATAATATACCAGACGATCTTCTGGCTTTCTCTGATACAGGCGAAGGCATGGTGTCGGTCAGGAATGAGAATCTCAAGATAATAAAGGGCAGGTGCATACCAACTTTTGATCAACTGGAAACCATACTGGTCGGCTCTCAACAAAGGATCTATAATCTAAAAAAGGATGCCCAGGAAAAACGCCCCCGCAGGAAAGCGACCGGAAAACAGGATGAGAGGTTAGTAAAGGAATTGGAAGCCTGGATGAATAGCCTCCAATTACCCCCGCAAAAACATCGAGATCAAAGCCCAAGCGCAATAGAACTCCTCAGAAACCTTGGATATGTCAAGTAGGGGTGGACAAGCTTCGGTTGGTTCCTCTTCTACTCCATGTCCTCGATCATTTATCTGCTTGGGTGGTCGTTTGATTTACATCAGCCATCAGTGCAATCAGCTCAGGGTCATTAGGCTGAAGTTGCATGGCGCGGGCAAAAGCTTGTTTAGCACCGTCGCTGTTACCCAAATCACCTAAAATAATCCCAAGAAATTTGTTGGCAAGCACGGAGTTAGGATTTATCTCCATTGCTTTTTCCATGTATTTCTGTGCATTCTCCTGTTCCCCCAGTTTATGACAAGCGAATGACAGTCCAGCTAGGGCAATAACCGAGTCGGGAGACATGCCTAGCGCCATCTGGTAGAATTTCTTTGCATCCATGTACTTCTCTTTCATCAGATTCGCATAACCGATGTTGGCAAAGGCATAAGATGCATGAGGTGGGCTTTGCTCAGCGAGCTTCCTGAAGTAGGTTATTGCGTTATCCCAATCCTCGCTTCTCAGGTACGCATCGGCGAGGTTCAGCACTGACTGGGTGAATCCAGCATTAAGCTCAAGAGCCTTCTTGTAGTATTCGATAGCCTCATCGAAGCGGTTCTGTACATGGTATTCCATGGCCAGGTTGTTGTAATACAGCGCTTCTTCTGGCATCAGTTCAATGGCTTTATCCAGGTAAACTACCGCCTGGTTGTAATCACCCACCGAATCGATGGTTAGCGCCATGTTGTTATAAACCAGCGCCTTTTGGGAGTTATCGTTTGCTAACTCCAATGATTTATTAAACAATTCAAGGGCTTTCTCGACCTCACCCATCTCTCGATAAAGGTTGCCAAGGTTATTATGTGCTTTGAAACTATCCGGCGCTAGTTTGATAGCTTCCTTGAACTCGGTCTCGGCAAGCTCGTATTCCTTGAGCTGCATTAGTGTATTGCCATGTTGTATCTTCTTGTCAACGCTATCGGTGCAGGATGCAGCCAGCAACACGGTAAGAAGCAGTATAAGAAACTTTCTTAGCATCATCGTTTCCTTTCGAGACTTAATCTGTGCAAAGAATCTCCCTCAATAGCCAGGTGTAGATTATTATCCCTCTATGCACCTTATGTCAAGTTGACTTTCTTGGCGCCATGAACCTGCTTTCCTTTGCATTCTTCTTTCTATATGGCAATATAAGCCTGTGAGAATGAAGCCCAAGATACTTTTAAATAATCTCGATATATTTCTTCTTTTTCTTGTCTCGGCAATCCTGTTTGGGCTTTCAGAGTCGATTCTTCTTTGTTTGTGCGCTGGGGTATTTCTGCTGCCAGGTGCGCCCATAAGCTTTATCATGGATAAACTAGGTTTGCGTTATCTAAAGGGGCTGGGCGGGTTTTACGGTTTTTTACTTTCCACGCTTTTAGGCTTGGGTTGCCTGATGGCGGGTATATATTCGTTACTTTCATTGAGCTTCTTATGCCTGGTAGTAAGCGGAGCATTGGCATATTTTGCCCTTTTAGCATCTAGACCTCGCACAAGAGATAATGCTAGTAACAATAGCGACTGGCTTTACATAGGAATTCTCCTCTCTTGCGCATATCTGGCCATGTTCTATCCTTTCAGCCAGGTTGGAGAACCTATGGATGCCGGTTATGCTTACCGAGCCTATTTCAACGGCGATTTCCTGAAGCATGTCGCCTTGACCGGCGAGGTTGCCAAGGGTGATTTTCCTCCATTTAATCCATATTTTCACCCAGCTCGTCTGCACTATTACTGGTTTATATATATTTTCAGCAGTTATCTATCACTTGCACTGGGTGGCGGAGCCTTAGCCGCGCAAAAAGCCTTTCTTTTCTTATGTCTTCTGGTTGCCAGGTGGTTTATAAGAGCGCTTTATCTCGTTTTCAAGGGGCTATTTTCGCATGGGCTGGCTGCATTTTTCGGCGTCTTGATCAGCTTCACCGCCTATAGCTACGAGTTCTGGTATGTTCGCCATCATAGCCTGAAAAAGGGGCTTGGCGTGCTGCACAACTTCTTTAATTACAACTTTGATGGCGCCACCAGGTGGTTCATCTGCCACCCGCAGATCGATGGCTTCTACAGGTCGCTTATCTACACGCCACAGCACCTTTTGGCGCTAATCATCATGATCCATTGCCTATGGATTATCGCCACCAGGTCGAATTCAGGGCGCCAGCTGGCTGATCATCTAATTTGTGGCTTCCTGCTTGGGATGAGCCTCGCATTCTCGGCATTCGTGGGAATTGTAATCATTAGCTGGTTTTTAGCTCACCAGTGCTTGAGCTGGCTTTTGGATGATAAGGCAAGGCTTAAGAAGCTGATAGATAAAGTCTTGTTGCCCCTAATGCTGATAATTGGGTGGCTATTATATTATCGGCTCTTCGGCATGCTCAAAGGGGGGAGCGAGGCGCCCCAGGTATCGGCGAACTGGAAGGCATTGAGAAATATAATCCCCATCATGTTTTTCAACTATGGTGCGATGTTTTTTCTCGGCATCATTGGCTTTTTGATCGCCTTGAAGGACAAAATAAACACCAATCGTGCATTCATCGAGGCTTCGGCTATCTCATTTTTCTTTATTTTCTTTGTGGTGATATCGAGCTTCCCCTCGGATGTGGGCTTAAAGGCATCGCTTATTTTGAACCTCTGTGCTGCTTTTTACAGTGGATATGCTGTCTTGTGGATATACAAACGATTTGGCAGGCTAGTCTTGACGATGATATTATTGATCTTATGCACCCCAGCCCTGTTGACAACCGCCTTTGATGCGCTCAATTCAGGGTATATCTACCACCCGACATACACTAGCTATATCAGCTATCCGGATATGAAGGCGTGCCAATGGCTGAATGCCAATACCGACAGGTCTTCCGTAGTGCAAAGATGGTTCGATTACAACCGGCGCGGGTTTTACTCGCTGATCCCCACATTTGCCCAAAGGAGGATCTGCATGGGGGATGAGATGCACTCAAGGATATTCCAAGTCAAAGCTGAGCCTTTTGAGCAAAGAAAAGATATGGTGGCAAGGATATTCCATGCTGAAAGCATCGAGGAATCAACCGCCGCCGCAAGGGAACTCGGAATCAAGTACCTTCTTATCAGCAGGGTGGAGCGGGAACGCTTCCCGGATAAGGTCAGACAGATGCATCAAAGCATCCCCTTGATTTATGCCAGCGATGGGGTATATATCTTCAGGTTACAATAGCTTACCAAAGGTAACAACCATGTTAACCGAATGGATCGGATACAGCTTATAGAATGTTCTTGAGGATAAAGCGCTATCTTGCAGCTAAAAAAGTCAACCTAAGGGAAATACCTAAAAGGATACTAAGCCTTGACGATCCACCCGAAAAGCTCGCCGCATCATTTGCGGTAGGTCTCGGCATCAGCTTCGGTCCCACTTATGGCATTCACACCCCATTAAGCATCCTTTTCTCAATGGTATTTCGCCTGAACATTATGGTTACGATATTAGCCTCCGGCTTGAATGCTCCACTCACGCCGTTGGTTTATATTGCAGGCTATTTCATCGGGGTGGCTATCACGCCATATCATTATATCGACCTGAACATCGATTGGAACAACCTGAAGGAGATTATAGGGATCTTTTTTAGCGATAAAACACTAATACCATTTCTTATCGGGACGACCATCGAGGGCATTTTCTTCGGCTTGGTATCCTATTTTACTGTCTTGAGGTGGCTAAGAAGGAGAAGAAAGCTCAAACGCCAGACAGCAGAATCGCTCCAATGATGAGCATACTATGCACTAGATAGCTCGATTTGACTTCACAAGAGTTTTTAAATATAATTGTATTCAAATGTCGAAGAAACGAAAATTAGTGATCTTCCTGGTCGAGGACAACCCAGACCATGCATACTTGATAAAAAAGGCTTTGGACGATATCGGCGGTGTGGAGAATATCAGTTGGGCAAAGGATGGTAACGAAGCCCTGCAGATTATCGATAAGCGAGACTGGGGTGCAACTCGGAATCCTTTAGGGTTACCTGATTTGCTTTTGCTTGATCTGCATCTCCCTGGGGTGGATGGAATGGAGATCCTGCGCAAGATACGAGAGG
>CAYUVA010000003.1:0-26251 GCA_964448115.1 uncultured bacterium | reverse complement strand
GATCGCACCCTGGATGATATGCCCATTGTGGTCTTCACCAGCGAGCATAGCCCCTTGGAGGCTTCCACAGCATACAAGGCAGGCGCCAACGGCTTCATCACCAAGCCGCTCGATTTTGCCAAGTTCAAGGAAGTGGTCAAGCAGGTCATCGGCCACTGGCTGGAGAGGTAGATAAATTTTATTTGACATCTATAAAATCATTTGTTATAAAATTATCATAAGTTGATAATACGGTGTTTGAAGATAGTAACCTTAAGAAGGGGATAAAATTATGAAGGCAAGAAACTTATTGTTATTGGGAGTAATCTTAATGCTAACTACTAATAGTTATGCATTGAATGTTTCCGGTCAGATCGATAGCGACACGATCTGGACCTTGGCAGATTCACCGGTGATTGTTACCGATCACCTGACAATTCTTGATGGGGTAACCCTTACCATCCAACCAGGGGTTGTTGTCAAGTTAAACTTCAATGTTGAGATCTATATTGATGGCACACTCAAAGCCATCGGTACAGAGAGCCAACATATCACCTTCACAGCAAACTCAGAGAATCCTGGTCCTGGTTTCTGGAAGCAGTTGTATTTTAGCTCTGCTACCGATTCGTCCTGGGATAGTAGTTACAATTATCTTGATGGCTGTGTACTCATCTATTGCGACATCGAATATGCAATCACTGGAGTAAAAAACAGATACACTAATTTACTTATTAAAAATACTACAATATCCAAGTGTAGAGAACAGGGATTGAATATGGATAATATCAGATTAGCCTTGGTTCAATCGCTAATCGAGAATAACGGAACAGTTGATATATCAAACAATACTGGAGCATTATTTTGCAATGTAAGTGGCACTATTTTATATACAACATTTCGGCAAAATAAAGGTAGGGGTGGTGCCGGAATCCGGTTTGATGATTGCGATGATCTTGAGGTCAAACATTCAATTATCACCGAAAATGTCGCGTTGAGCAGCTATGAATTAATTGGCGGTGGCGTCTGGAGTAGCAGTTCTAGATTGCTGTTCAATAACTCGGATATCACGAATAATGTCTGCAATAGCAAGTACGGACACCTGGGGCATGGGGGAGGCATAGGCTTAACTACTTATTACGATAACCTGAGTATGAATAACTGTGTCATCAACAACAACTATGCCACTGGTCGTGGGAGCGCGATCCTAAGCAGAAAGGGCAACCTTGTTTTAGAAAACTGCCTTGTACAAGGGAATAATTGCCCTAACCAGTTTGCTGCCATACAGACTGGAGATGTTGACCTGCATATAGCAGGGTCCATGGTGCAGAATAATACCGGAGTAGGATTGGCATTCTATGACACAAAATTTAATCTTTTCAGTTCGATAGTTGCTTAAAACACAGGACATGATATTTACCTGGAAAACTTTAGCACTTCAACTGCGATGAACAGCACTGCAACAAACTGTAACTTGCAGAGGGCTGGAGCTGGTTACATCGTCTATAATAGTTCCAGAAAAAACTTCCAATTCATCAATAACTACTGGGGAACCACCGATAGCGCAACAATTGATGCCAAGATTTACGATATTCACGACAATTCATCCATGGGGGAGATCCAATATAATCCCTATAGAAACTCACGTGTAGTGTTGGCGCCCAATGGATTGGATTATTACTTCGAGAATAATATCTGCCATCTGAGCTGGAATCCGAGACGGGTGGAGACACTGAAGTACTATGTTTATTACGATACAGATTCACCGAATCCTCCTTATCAAGGTACTGGACTAGATCAAGGTTCATCCCCTATTGATGTCGGTACTAACACTTCCATTGATTTAACCAATCTTCAGATAGGACTAAGCTATTATGTTACCGTTACTGCATTTGATATGGACGGCACTGAGAGCGTTTACTCCGAGGTGTTGGTTGTTGTCAGCTATTACGAGGGAACGCCGACCACCACGCCGACTGCCACTCCCATACCTACAAGCACTCCCACACTAAATGTCCAAGACCAGATCTGGCCGCTATCGGTCGGTAATATGTGGAACTACGAGGTAACCGACTTCAATACAAGCTCTACCGAAAGCTACACCACATCTGTTACTGGCAAATCGAACCATGGAGGTATGGAATTTTACGATGTGGCAAATATCTTTAATACCCAGTCTGTTGTCTATATGCTGAATTTCTATTATGGGCTTACCATGTACTCGCTGGGACAACCAAACAACCTGGCGATGTTATACAAATACCCAGGTGAGGTCGGAGACAAATGGGTCATAAACTACCTGCCTGGCAACTATGATTCCGTGGAGATTATCTCAACCAACACCTTCTTAGTTACCGATATCGGCGAATTCTCCGGCTGCTATGTTTACAAGGTGGAAGAACATGTACAAGGCGATTATACTTTCCATTACCTCTGCTTGTGTCCGTCAGTAGGATTGGTTTACGATATAAACTGGCTTAACCGGGAACATATAAAGCAACAACACAGGCTCACTAGTTTTTCACTCTCAACCGTAAAAACCCCAACCCCGACACCGACCATGCAACCGCCGGTTGCGGGGAACATTCTGCCCTTGAAGGTGGGAAATCGATGGTCTTACATTGAAGAGATAGGAAGCATAAACTACCAGACCAAAGTTACAGGTACACAGACACTCGATGGAATCAACTATTATGTCGTTAATAATGTCTTAAATGGCGGGGTAAACATCTACTTCAGGAATACCTATCAGGGGCTTATCGCCCATGGACAGGCTGTAGGCGAGGTTGAGTCCCTTATGTACAAGTATCCAGGTGATGTCGGCGATGAGACGCTTGTTTTCTTTCAAAACGCAAACTTTGACCGCATCCGTTTAGTCGGAACAGATGAGAATATCACCGTCCCGGCAGGTACTATCGAACATTGCTACAGATACAAGGTTTACGAGAATCTCGCCAGTGGGTTTATCACCCACGATATCTGGTGGCGACCAGGCATCGGCTTGATCTACGATGAGGTAAAACAAAATGATTCGGTAACCCTGACCAGGCACAAACTTACCGATTATTACCTAGTTCCGGAGGGATTGACAACCAGGAATATTCTGGGCGGATATTGGGATACATATCTCTCCAGCGCAGGCGGCGGCTGGCTCAATCTATATGCGGTGGTTGACTATCTTGGAGAACAACAGGTTGACTCGGTTCAGATGTATTACGGCGGAATTCCCACCGGCATATTCCTTACTCGACAATCACCCATATTGTTCACCTTTACAGCCTTGCTCGGACCAGGAGTACCACAAGGGCATTATGGGCTGGAGCTATTAGCTGAAGACGCTGCAACAACAGCAAAGACCAATTTGTGGCCCCATCTTTGTGTCGATTGATGGATAAAGGAAACAGGGTTTAATATGAAGCTCGCCAGCATAGATTTGCCAAAAGATTGTCAAGGACATACACCGCCATGCAGGAATTCTTTAATTGATGCTCTGATAATAATTGAAGTGATACCTTGATGTTGCAATAAAATCGGGTTGATAGCAGAGCATTACTTTATAGTTTATCACATATCATTTTCACTTAATACCCCTCCAAGGTCTAGATATCCTTGTAGCTAAAAAAACTCCAAGCCTTTTTCATCGTTCAATATATACTTCGTATATGCTAGCATTGGTATATAATTTAGCAAAGGTAACAGAAACGCCTTCTTACAAGCCTCATAATGGATGAACATAGATCGGACATGAGGATCATACCAGCCAGGAGTATATCTGCCTCCAGGACGGAGATCTCCAAGGCGGAGATCAATTTTTTGCGCTATCCGATCTTCAATCTGTCAACCAAGGGCTTACGCCAAAAGACCAAGATCGAATACTACGAGGAGATCAAGAGGGATGGTAATACCTTCAGCATCCACTGGAAGGTAACCGCAAACTCGGAACATGGATTCCCGGGACCTTTTGATCGCAAGGTCTTTCGAGCTATCGAGAACATGATCAGCAAGATGGGGTTCCCGGTCTCAAATCCAGTGCCAGTAGGTTCATTGTATAAACTCAGCAAGATTCTGGGCATAAATAACAGCGGAAAAAACAAGCTAGCTATTAAGAAGTCCCTTATCAGGCTAGTGGTAACATCCATTGAAAGCAAGGGGACTTTTTTCTCCAAGGACAAGATGCAGTGGCTTGAGAAGGCATTTCATCTTTACGATAGCGTGGTCTTTCTAGGCGAGAAGCTCCCCGAAGGCAAGGTGGCTGAGACCAACTATATCTTCCTTTCCGAGTGGTACTTGAATAACCTGAATAGTTTCTATATACGATACATCGATTATAGCTACTGGTGCTCGCTAAGGAACGAGATCTCCAAGCGATTATATGAGCTGCTGGGCTTGAAGTTCTATAACATTAAAAAGGGTGAGTATCGTAACTATCTTTACTCGACTTTGACCGAGGTTCTGCCGGTTACCAGGCGCAAATACTTCGCGGATGTCAAGCAGCAGCTTTTTCCAGCCTTCGATGAGCTTATCAAGACTCGATTCCTGGAGCGTGTCGAGCACGAGGAATCCTCTAAGGATAACGACTGGCTGTTCTATTTTTATCCAGGTGTCCGCATCTTCGAGCAAAGGATCCTACCTGAGTCCGAAGAACAAGACCTTTTGCAAACCAGTACGAGTAATCAGGCTCTGACCGGGATGATCTATGCTGACTCTGAGGATGTCTGCATGGAGCTTATCAGCCTGTTTTATCGAAAATTGCACGGCTTGAGGGGGGATTATCACCATAGAAATCCGAGCAAAAATGAGCTTGAATATGCTAGGCAGTTGCTCGATGAGCATGGGAAACAGGCAGTCGAGGAGCTAATCGATTTTTCCCTTGAGGAGGCAAAACGAACTGATTTCAAGCCGAGATCCTTAATGATACTGAGCTTATACCTGCCGCAGTATCTGGCATATAAACAAAACCTTGAGGATCTCAAGCAAAAAAGAGAACAGCTCGTCGAAAGGGATAGAGCGCTGGAGCTTTATGAACAAGAGGTGCAGATGGCTGTGCTTGCCGAGTTCCACCGCCGGTACTCGCCACACGAACAAAAGGAGCTTATCGCCAAGAAAGTGGAATCGTTTATGAAGTTAAGTCCACAAAGCCGACCGGCTGGGGATATTAAGCAATATGCCAAGAAGGCTTTACTGAAGGAGCTTAGGGAATCGCTCGATCTCCCATCATTCGAGAACTGGCTCAAGGACAGGGAGAAAGGCTGATTTCACTGTTAATAAGAATAACTTGAAGATGTAAGGGAGAAGCAAGTGAAGGTCGCTGACTATAAGCAAAGGCTGAGAGAGCTGCTCAAGGAACGCTCGTTGAAGTTCGGTGAGTTCACCCTTGTATCCGGTAAAAAGAGCAATTACTACTTCGACTCCAAGCTGACCTCGCTGAGCGCTGAGGGGAGTTACCTCATCGGCAAGGTGATCTTCGATCTGATAAAAGAGCATAACATCGAAGCTGATTATGTAGGTGGTATAACCCTTGGTGCGGATCCGATTGTAACCGCAGTAGCACTGGTAAGCCACCTCGAGGGGGAGGCAATCGATGCATTTATAGTTCGCAAGGAGACCAAGGGGCACGGGACAAAGCGAGCTATCGAGGGATTGGTCGCTGCTGGTAAAAAGGCCATAATAATCGAGGATGTAGTTACAACCGGCGGTTCCACCATGAAGGCTATCGAGGCAGCAAAGGATCACGCTCTTGAGATCTCCGCCATAGTCGCCCTGGTCGATAGACTGGAAGGTGGAAGCGAGGTACTCAAGGAAATGTATCCGTATTATAGTGTCTTTACAAGGATCGATCTCGGAGTTGAAGGCTGACATAGATGCTCAAGCAGTAATACCTATGCAAGATAACCTTTTCAAGCAGGAGGAATAGCTTCAGATGACATTAAAGTATAATCAGTTTTTGGATAAGGTGATGCTATACAGACACGGCAAGCCGGTCGAGGAGCTTGAGCGAGAGCTTGGCATTTCCGATGTAGTCAAGCTAGCCTCCAATGAGAACCCGCTCGGTCCCTCTCCCAAGGCAATAGAGGCGATCATGCGAGCTGCCAGTCAAGTGCATCTATACCCGGATCCAGGTTCATACTACCTGGTCGAGAAGTTGGCTGAGCGATTCAACCTGTCACCGAATCACTTTGTCCTCGACCACGGGGGAGATCCGCTTCTTAGGATCATGGCTCAAATTTTCGTGGCACCAGGGGATCAGGTGCTCACCTTCCACCCCAGCTTCCCCATCTTTACCATAGCCGGCTATAGCGCCCAGGGAGAGATGGTTTACTGCCAACTTGATGAGAACATGACCCTGGATCTAGGGAAGCTGGCAGAGATGATAACCGACAGGACGAGGCTGATTTACCTGGCAAATCCGAATAATCCTACTGGCACTGTCTTCAATCAGGCTGATTTTGCTAAGTTCATGGACAATATCGACCCTGATATAGTGGTCGTCCATGATGAGGCTTACTATGACTTCGTTGACCTGGTGGACTATCCAGATGCCCTGGAGTATATCAAACAGGGTCGTAACCTGATCATGCTGCGTACCTTCTCCAAGGCGTATGGTCTGGCTGGTTTACGAATAGGATATGCTATCACCAAGCCAGCCATCGTGGATCTAATGACAAAGCTCAAGCCGGTTTTTACCCCTACCCTGTTAGCGCAGCAGGCAGCTATTGCTGCCCTGGATGACTTCGAGCATCTCAAGGCATCACAGAAACTGAACCAGCAGGGCAGGGAGTATTTCTACGATCAATTCGAGCGCTTGGGGATCAGGTACTTTGAGAGCCAGGCAAACTTTGTATTGATCGAATGCACGGGAAAGGCAGAGGAGCTTTATGAAAGGCTTCTCAGGGAGGGGGTCATCGTGCGTCCTATCCTGGGAGACTATCTTAGAATCACCATCGGCACCATGCAACAAAATGCCAGGCTGGTGGCTGGCTTGGAAAAGGTGCTGTAATGATGATAGTCATCTCTTGTGTTTTCGCATGATAAACACCAGCTGGCTATTCCTTGTTCAAGATCCAGATAAGGGAACAAAAGCAAGGTAGAATTGTTTTTATGAATAGCTTGTATAATAGCGGTATCATTGGTGAATACAATATTACCAATGCAATCATAAAGACAGTAAGGAATAGGTATGTAATTAGCATACTAGCAAGTACGAAAGGGGGTGAAGGTACTATATGATCTACAAGACGATACGAGGCGCGCTTATAGTAATCCTGGGTATGATCTTCGGTATATTAGCAGCCAATGGTTTTTTCCAAGGCAGCGAGCGATATCTCATCGGTGCTGGAATCGGTGCCATCATGGCGATTATATTCCTGGTGATAACACCAACTTTATTGGCAGCGCCCTTGAAGATTAGTATCGGCGGCTTCTTTGGTCTGCTCATCGGGATAGCTACCGGCTATATGGTAAAGCTAGTGATAAATCCCTTGCCATTAGACGAGATAAGGGGTTTCATCGAGTTTGTAATCCTTGTCTTTTTTAGTATTCTGGGCGTTCTTATCGGCGTTAAGAAGATTGGAGCCTTTGATATCTATAATCTAAGGAGATTCTTCCAGGAGAAGGAAGGCTTCAAGGATTACAAGATACTGGATACGAGCGTAATCATAGATGGCAGGATCGCTGATATCTGCGAGTCTGGCTTCTTGGAGGGCGTTTTGATCATTCCCCAATTCGTTCTCACCGAACTCCAGCACATTGCCGACTCCTCGGACACTCTTAAAAGAAACCGAGGAAGAAGAGGACTGGATATACTAAGAAAGGTTCAGAAGTTTACCGAGATCGAGGTCGAGATCGTTGATAAGGACTTCCCTAATGTAAAGGAGGTCGATCTTAAGCTGGTCGAGCTGGCTAAGTTCTACGGCGGTAAGCTAATAACCAACGACTATAATCTCAATAAAGTCAGCGAGCTGCATGGAGTTACCGTGCTCAATATCAATGAGCTTGCCAATGCGGTAAAGCCGGTAGTGCTTCCCGGCGAGGAGATGAAGGTCTTTATACTCAAGGAAGGAAAGGAAGCAAGCCAGGGAGTAGCTTACCTCGATGACGGAACTATGGTTGTGGTCGATCACGGGCAGGAATACATCGGACAGAATGTAAAGGTTACCGTTACCTCTGTTTTGCAGACCACTGCCGGTAGGATGATCTTCGGGAAGCTCACCGAGGAGATCATGCGGGAAAAAGAGATCGCAAGGAGAAGATAGCTTACTTTGATCGTATGAGCAGTAAAGGAATATCTAAAACGATATAGTCTTTCTTTATACAGTGTAGGTTGGCTAAAGCATAATAATAGCCAGGGGGTAATAGTTTATTGATACCATACCAAATGCGCCCAATTCTATTGTCTAAAGGCTGTGGTATATTTTGGACGAAACATGAATATGCGAGTATAATAACCTTTAGTGTAAGGTGGAAGATATAGGGCATAAAAACCGGTTATGCAGAATATGGAAAAAACGACCAACTACCGGAGGGTAATATTCCCTCTCGATCCCTCCATTGATTATCGTTCATTCTTCGGCACTATGGACAGGAATATCAAGCTGCTGGAGCACTCCTTCTTCGTCAAGATAAAGGGTAATGCTTCCGAGCTTATATTGGAGGGTGAGCACCAGGATGTGGCAAAGGTCAAAGAGATCCTTACAGAGCTATTAAGGATGCAACAGGCTCAAAGATCGATCAGGTACGAGGATTTTAGAGTTGCAGTGCGTCAGATCTCGCAGGGTTCCAGGGTCAAGCTGGGCGATTTCAACGAGCAGGCTATCATCCTGCCCCGAAGGACGGTCAAGGCAAAAAGCAGGACGCAAAAGGACTACATCGAGCTGATGAAGGAGAAGGACATGGTCTTCTCGGTTGGTCCAGCCGGCACCGGCAAGACCTACCTGGCGGTGGCGATGGCGATATTCTATATCCAGGAGCATCTGCTCGACAGAATAATCCTTACTCGACCTGCCCTGGAGGCTGGAGAGAAGCTCGGTTACCTGCCCGGAGATATGTACCAGAAGGTAAATCCCTACTTGCGCCCCTTGTACGATGCACTATATGAGCTTTTAGGCGTGGAGAAGGTTGCAAAATATACCGAGCGGGGCTTGATCGAGATAGCTCCCTTGGCTTATATGCGGGGAAGAACGCTGAATAACTGCTTCATCATCCTTGACGAGGCGCAAAACAGCACCGCTGAGCAGATGAAGATGTTCCTCACTCGCATGGGGATAAACTCCAAGGCTATAATTACCGGCGATATAACCCAGGTAGATCTGCCAAGCAACAGAGAATCCGGACTCATACAAGCAATCGATCTGCTTGCAGATATCGAAGATATCGGAATCATCCGCTTTGGTCCAAGGGATGTGGTTCGCCATAGCCTGGTGCAAAAGATCATTGAGGCTTATGAAAGAAAAAAAGCCAAAGAAAAGCAATCATAGCCCTTTGAAGACAAAAAGGCTTTATAGCTATATCCGTGAATATACGCCGAAAGTCATCTTTTTGGGTTGCGCGATCCTTCTTGTACTGCTTTTGTCATTTTTATTGACCCCAAATCTGCATAGACCTCGCTATACTTATGATTATTCCCTGGATGAGATCGCAGATAGAGACATAAAGGCAACCAGGGAATTCAGCGTAGAGGATGTGGAGACCACCGAGAAAAGACGCCAGCAGGCTATCGCATCCACATCCTCGGTTTATGATTTCGATTCGCTTTACGCCAAAAAGCTTCGCAAAACAATAGAAGACATCTTCAACGAGCAGCGACAGATCATAGCCAGAAACCAGAAGATGTACCAATTGACTCCCACCGCTATGCCTGAAAAGGAGAAAACTAAGAAAAGTGAGAAGCTGACTGTAACTATTGACGATGTTAAGATCGAGGTGCCCACCGACCTGGACAATCAAAGCCAGGATACCGATGCCGACAATTCAGCGACAATAGAGCTATATCCGATACTCACCCCAGGGCAAAGATACCAGAACCTGATCCAAAGATATCAAATTGATATGTCGCAACAAACCTTCGAGGTGTTCAACTCGGTCGGTTTCAATGAGACATTGGAGGCAAGGATACTTCGCATCATCGACAATGTCTTCAACAAGTATGTCGTAAGCGATCTTAATAGCTTGGAGGAAGCGAAGGATAAGGGTTTACAATTGAGGGATCTGGGCACTGGAATGGAGACCTTGATAAAGGACATCTCCAGGATCATGGATCTATCCCAGTGCAAGGAGCTTATCAAGAGCAGCATCATCGAATACTACCCGGCAGATCAGGTTATGCAACAGGCTCTGGAGAGATTTTTGGGTAAACTGATCAAGCCAACCCTGACCATAGATAAACTGGAGACCCAAAGGCGAAAACAAGAGGCAGTCGAGGCGGTCGATCTCGCATATTTCAAGGTAAAAAAGGGTGAAATGATCGTCAGAGAAGGGGAGAGGATAAACAAGGTTCAGCTAATGAAGCTGCAAGCGCTGAAGGAGTTGCGCTCCACGCATGGCATCTTCACCAACTGGCTGGGCATGTTATTGCAGATTATTGTCCTATTGGCTGTAACATATATCTTTCTATCCAGATTTGATCGCATGATTAGGGATGATAAAAAGAACTTCCTGCTCCTGGTGGTTCTATTAGTCCTCAATATCCTGTTATCGCGCGGTTTTATCGCCCTGTTCGATGTGTTGGGTAACTCCATTGCCTCGCGCCCCTTCAACTATGTGAAGGGCTATTATTATGCAGTTCCCTTTGCGCTTGGCTCTCTGATGGCTACATTGCTGTTGTTTCGCAAGACAGCCTTTTCCTTTGTCATCCTATCCAGCATATTTATCGGCATGATACCCGGACTTTCCTTCGAGTATGCCATTTACTCATTTCTAGGTGGATTGGTAGCGATCCTCTCCTCAGAGGACATCAAGCGACGCGCGGTGATCTGGTACTCTGGTCTAGCAATAAGCGTGGTCAATGTTGCTGCTGTCCTTGCGCTCAATATGAAAAATGGCATATTTTTTAGCTCCGAGGCACTTCTCGCCTTGTTCTGCGCATTCATTGGTGGATTATTGGTCTCGGTTCTAGCCTCTGCCTTTTTGCCGGTTCTGGAGGCGTTATTCAATGTAACCACGGTCATTCGACTTTTAGAGATTGGGACCACTCGCCATCCATTGCTCAAGGAGCTTCTGACCAAGGCTCCAGGCACCTTTCAGCACAGCCAGATCGTCGCTAATCTTGCTGAATCTGCTGCCGAGGACATAAAGGTAAATGCTGTGCTGGTGCGAGTGGCTGCGCTCTTTCACGACATCGGCAAAATAAACAAGCCGGAGTATTTCTCAGAGAACCAGAGCGGCTATAACAAGCACGATCAACTAAAGCCAAATATGAGCGCCCTGATCATAAAGTCGCATGTCAAGGAAGGCATAGAGATGGCCAAAAGATATAAACTCGGCAAGCCGATCATAGATATACTACAACAGCACCATGGCACCGGGCTGATTTATTACTTCTATGATAAGGCACTGAAGGTCGCAGATCAAGGCTGCGAGGTATCACAGGCTGATTTTCGCTACCCGGGGCCAAGGCCGCGCACCAAAGAGGCTGCCATAGTGCTTTTAGCCGATTGCGTGGAGGCTGCTGTTCGTGCACTGCCTAACCCGACATCCTCAAATATAAAACAACGAGTACGCGAAATATCGCTCGACAAGTTCAGAGACGGACAGTTCGATCACTGCAACCTCACATTTCACGAGCTGACCATCATCATCAACAGCTTCGTTAAAATACTGATAAGCATGTACCATACCCGCATCGAATACCCCCATAAGCAAAGCAAGGAACAGCAAAGGAAAGAGGACTCACGAAACAGCTCCAAAACCTTAGAAATCCCTTCATTGAAGGATGTTCTTTGAGATGATTGAAACCATCGAGTATAGTTATTGCTACACTTTGTATTGTTAAAATTACCCTGATGGAGGATTGAGTTACGCCACTGATGGAAATATTAATAGATATCGAACACCCTGTAATGAGGGTCAATCAGCAAAAACTCATCGAGAATATCTCGGCTGTCATGCGGATCCTCGGATTGCCAGGCACAAGCCAGGTCAGTATATTGCTAGTTGATAATTTGAGCATTCGTAGATATAATAAAAGGCTAAGGAATGTCGATAAGGTTACGGATTGCCTTTCCTTTCCGCAGATGGAATTGTCTGCTGACAGTTTCGAGGATGCCCTGGGCGAGATACACCAAAGGGATCCGAAGATACCGATACCTCTAGGGGATATTATCGTCTCATTGGATAGGGCAAAAGAACAGGCAAAGGAGTTAGGACACAGTATTGACAAAGAAATGCTCATCTTGATCGTTCATGGAATCTTTCACCTTATCGGTATTCATCATGATCAACCGGGCATGGAGGAATCGGTTTTAGGTAGGCTCGAAAGCCTGGTGGAAAACCTGAACATAGAGCAAGGAGTTATAGTTGGATAGCGATCCCAACTCGTGGCTTGCCATGATGGCAGGCATCATAACCCTTATCTTTTCGGCTCTTTTCGCCCTGTACGAGAAAGTACTAAGCGGTTTAAGCATCTCGCGCTTAAGAGGCATATTAGCCCACAAGAGCTTAGAAGGACGCTGGTATGTAAGCCTATGGCATCGCTCGCCGGCATATCTAACCAACACCGTGATGGCAGGGCGATTACTATGCACACTCGTATTCGCTTTCTCCATACTATGGTTGCTTGACAGCCTCGGCTATGAGCATCCCTGGATTTATCTGCTTGGTTTAGTCGCTGCATGGCTTATATTAACCGTGGTCAGCATTACTTTTGTTTCAAAGTTCTATCCTAACAATCTACAGTCAGCCATGCCCTATTACCTTCCCATTCTGCTGCTTTTCTTTATCTTGTTATTTCCATTTTCCGCGCTTTTGGTGAAGTTGAACAACCTGCTTGTAAAATCGAGGGATATGGAGAATGGCGAGGATAAGTCTGCTATGGCTGAGGTCGAGATACAGGCGATGATCGAAGCTGGCGCTAAAGAGGGTCTATTCGCCGAGGGGGAAAGAAGGATACTGACCAGCGTGCTTGAACTCAGAGACCTGGTGGTAAGGGAGGTCATGACGCCGAGGATTGACATGTATTGTATTAACCTCGACCTGCCCAAAGAGGAGATCTACCAACTGATAAAGGATTCGAGCTATTCGAGGATACCGGTTTACCAGGGTAAGATAGACAATATCGTCGGCATACTTTATATCAGAGACATTATTCAAAAATTGCTAAAGGCAGATGAGAAACTGGAGCTGGAGGGCATCCTGCGCCAGGCTCACTTCGTTCCAGAGACAAAGAAGGTAAAGGACCTGCTGTTCGAGTTCCAGAGAGAAAAGATTCATATAGCGATGATAGTCGATGAATACGGCGGTATCGCTGGATTGGTTACCATCGAGGATCTTCTCGAAGAGATAGTCGGAGAGATACAGGACGAGTATGACGAAGAGGAGGCGGAATTCATCTCCAATGGAGATGGCTCCTATCAGGCGGACGCTAAGATATCCATAGATGAACTAGGAGATCTACTGAATATCGAGTTTCCCGAAGGAGACTTCGATACTTTGGGTGGTTTCCTGTTCCAACAGATGGAGCACATCCCACAAAAAGGTGAGGAGCTTCTATTCAACGGGCTTAAGTTTATCATCATCGAGGCGGATTCAAGAAGGATACACAAGGTAGGGATAAAAACGACACCTGAATCGCTACCCCCAAAAGACCAGAAAGACAAGAAAGATAATGATGGGAATAAGTCCGAATAAGATCACTTGGAGCATTTGAGCACACTTAATTCCCTAACCACATATTCTTTAGTAAGAAAAATGGATTATGAACGATAAGTTCATGGATAATGACCAGCAAGAAGCGAGCGATGGGGAGCTAATTCCGAACGGTGCATCAGATCATCGATCCGGTTTCGTGGCAGTGCTCGGCTTGCCCAATGTCGGCAAGTCCACCTTGATCAACGCTATGGTGGGGCAGAAAATTGCCATCACCTCGCCAAAGCCACAGACCACCAGGACAAACATCAGGGGCATCCTGACCAGAAAGGACTTCCAGGTAATCTTTGTCGATACCCCGGGGCTTTACAAGGGTAAATCATTGCTCAACCGAGGCATGTTGCAAAGCGCCCTAGGCAGCATGGAGGAGGCGGATGTCATATTGTTAGTGGTCGATATCAAAAGACAGGAGCCGGAAAAGCTCGGCTGGGTGCTTGAGGATCTACAATCCAGCAATAAGCCCCTGATCGTAGCGCTTAATAAGATCGATCTCACCACAAAGGGCGATGTATTGGAGGTAATAGATAAGATAAACAAGCTGTATGGCTTTGATCAGATAGTTCCGGTTAGCGCTATCAAGCTGACCAACCTCGAAGAGCTGCTCAAGACAATAACCGCAGTTCTGCCTATCGATCCCCCCCATTTCCCGCCAGATATGGTTACCGATCAGCCGATTGAGGCATTCATCGCCGAGCTCCTGCGTGAAAAAGTCTTCATTCATACCAGGCAGGAGATACCTTACTCGGTCGCCGTAGCTGTGGAACATAACGAGTATGATGAATCGAAGAATCTATATAAGGCTTATGCGGTAATATATGTCCAGAAGAATTCGCATAAGGGGATGATTGTCGGCAAGGGGGGAAGTTTTTTGAAGCGCATCGGAAGCGAGGCTCGAAAGGAGCTGGAATTCTTATTCGATGCCCGGTTCTATATCGAACTACATGTCAAGGTCAGGCAAAAATGGTCTGAAAATGAGGTTTTCTTAAGACATCTAGGATATTTAAGATAAAAAACTAATATCTACTTAATCAATCCCCCTTACCGGATAGGGAAACCAGTAAGCCTTGATCTTTATTATATCACCGGTATCGGTTAGGATATGGTAAATGCCTTTTGGTCCAGGAGCTATCATCAATGGCTTCATCCCCGAAGTGTCAAGACCATCAATATCAAAGGGAATCTGTTCCATTTTTCTCATGTGCACCTCGCCATTCGGGCTGTATAGATGGACATAGTTCTTGGCCGGCTGCAAGATAAAGATATTCCCTAGCTGGTCAACCTTGAGTATGTAGTAGCCTTGCTCATCGTAGTCAATTGTTCGAATACTGCCCCGGTATGTCATGTTCAGATCGCACTTGGCGACCAGGTTGTTCTTTATATCGAGCAGGTAAATAATATCATCAGAGTCTATGTCCATTCTCGAAATATGGGTGAGTTGATGATTTACCAGGTGCTTAAAGCTCCACTCCTTGACATGCAGCAGTCGATCATTGAATTTACTTAAATAAAGGTGTTCTGGATAGCCGGTTCTAACCCACAGGTTGTTTTGCGAATCAAGGGCACCATCCACATACCAAACGAAGACATCCTCTTCCCGCAGCAAGTTAAGGTCTTGGTCAAAAAGTCGTAATAATGTTGAGGACTCCTGTTTGGATATAAGTGCAGAGAATTTATCCCATGATACGATCAATATTCTGCCTGAGGAATCGAACTCCACATCGAAAATCTTGGATAAAGTCTTAGAGTACCCCTCCTTTCTTATGGGATTAAGCTCATAATTTGCTGTAATCTGAAGCGGGTAATGGGAGTTGTGGTTGAAGATATATAGATTATCCCATCGGTCAGCCACCATGTTAAGCTCGCTGGTGTTCGCCCTTTCCAGGTAATCCGAGAGGATCCCTTTCTTGTGTGTCAAAAGCTTCGCCTTGGGTAGTCTCGTATTAACCTTGGGCGCACTGAGCGGATTCCCCTCAGCAGAGACGGTTAGAATCCTGAAGTCATCCACCTTACGCGGAGTACGGTAGTAATGATGTTCGCTTATCCACCATGAAAGCTCGACTCGGTCGTTTTTATGGGAGATCTCATCGAGAATCACCAACTTGTGCAAACCCTTTAAGAGGTATTGTTTTTCAATGAATTTAACCTGGTTATCAGCTCCCTGCTTATACATCAAGTGGTCATCTATATAAAGCTCTCCAAAGCCCTCAGAATCGATGCAGACATGATATTCATCACCTTTCGACACCAAGATCGATCCCTCCCATTTGCAGTAAACGGGAAAGCTTAAATTAACATCGCCTATGAGCTCGAAATCCTTAGCCCTAAAGTAATTGCCCCTCTTAAAAGCAAGATCTTGGTTCAGGTCGCTTCGTGAGCGATAGAAGCATGTATTTAACCCAAAGATTCTATCCAGGTCGCCTCGTGGCACTTTCAATACCAGGTGGATTGGCTTGTTACCATCTTTCAATACCTTGAAGGTGGTGTTAGGGCAGTATTGCATGACCATGTTGAACTCTCGGAAATTAATATTCTGATAATCAAAGATATAGGCAACGCCCTTGTATGGCTTGAAGTACTTATGATGCGGTGGAAAGACCTGCTCCCAGGCAAGCTCGGGATGCAGGTAATAATCGAGATTTCGAGTAACCTCCCAGGTCAAGAAACTCATGTAATCAGGGGTGCCGGTTCGAGGAACCATATCGTAGTCCTTGAAATCGCGCTTGAAATAATCGACAATCAGATCAACCCACCCCATAAGGTTGTAGTGCTGCAGGATATGCACCTTGTATATGTAGAAATTGGACATGGAGAACACCGCTAAAAGTATTAGGGCGAATGTAGCATATCTCCTTCGCCATCCCCCTCTTTTCAGCTTTGCCAGTGCACATAGCCCCCAATCAAGCCCGATTGCACTCATAACCGGGATTATCACCTGTATGGCATTGAAACGCCGTAAAATTCCCTCAAGCACCATTGCACCAAGTGTGCCGAATAACAGGTAGGTGAAACAGAAGCCATATCCATGCCGAGTGAAGCGTATCAAACACAATATCCATCCAAAGGTGAAGAAGACCTTCAGGTAGATATTCATAATATCAACCTTGTTAGGACGGAGGACAAGGGCGCGGGAGGCTTGACCAAGGGTGGCTAAAATCCATCTCATGGTCTTATTCGAAGTATATTGAGTCTTGTTAATAAGTATGTTGCCCAAATCCCTTCCCCATTGTAGTATAGTATCTTTGTATCGCCTATCCGTATAGTTGAATGGCTGCTGCCCGAAGACCTTGTAATTGTACATCTGGAGAGCAAATAACGCTGACTCTTTCATCTTTTGTTCAGAGGTATGCTCGCCCATAACCGCAACCCCGTGATCTGGCAAGAGATAAACTATCCCCTTGAGCTTGATGAATGGATAAAAGAAGGCTGCCATGGCTATCAGCATCACCACGATTCGCCACCAGTTACATCTGAAGTATCGCTTCTTGAATACGACGCTATACATGAAGGCAGCAGCTAGCATCAGATCTGCTGTGCGAAAGCCCTGAAAGGTGTAGTTGCCCAAAACGATGAACAATGAGGCGAGAATATAATCCAGTAGCTTGTTCATATCTATGGCTCTAACCAGGAAAAATAAAGATGCGATGGTGAAAAATGGTACAAAGCACTCCTTTTGAGGGACTCTGGTGATGGCATTATTCCAAAGCATTATGGAGAACAGGGTACAAGCCACGAAGGCTACTCGATTGTTGAACAAGCGACGAAAGGTAAAATAATAAAGGAATAGAGCAACCATGTTCAAAATGATGATAGGGAGTCTCAAGTTAAATAAGCTCACGCCGAGTAAATGAAGACTCAATGCCCAGATATAAATTCCGATAGACCAGGTAACTCCCTGAACCTGGATAGGGTATCTCCACCCGTAATCGAGAACCCACAGGGCATGCATCCCATGAACACATTCTTCGGTACCAGGCGAGGCTGGCAAGGTTGTTACCTTATACAGCTTAAAGAAGATGCCTACTCCGATAGCCAGAGCTGCCATAAGAAGCTCCAACCGGGGGGGGAAGATTATCTCAACATGATGAAACTGTTTCTTGTTTTGGAGGTAAAAGGCAATCAAGGCAAAAAAGACCGCAGGAATGTAAATAATGTAGCCTAGCCTGACCTGATCCACCTGCAGGTAAGCCTGCCCCACATAGCTGACAAACAGCCCGACTATGAAGATCACTAAGGGTATAGATCTACTGCCATGCCTAAGCAGCAGATACGACGCAAGGAGAGCTAAAAACAAAAGTATTAGAAGCCAGATGATATCAAAAGCACCTAGTATCATTAGTTGATATAATACAGTACTATCTCTCGTTTTTACACCTAAATCTCATTCTCCATAATCCTTCCGTCTTTTCTCATCTAGACTAGGATTAATAAACTTCACTTCCGAGTCTGAGTAAAAATTAAAAGACTGTTTACCTAAAGTTAGAACAGAAATTCTTTGAGATATTATAATATACATGGCATCATAATAATTTTTGCATAAAGCGTCCTTCTGCTATCATAAAGGCGGGAGGGCTGAAATGCACAGATTAAAAATAAGTTATGTTTCAATATCAATGAGAGGAAGATCAGGTATATTAGAATGCTGGGATGGGAAGGATGAGCCGGGGAACTATATGATCAAAGCCGAGCTTTACAGCAACGACTCACACCACCAACTCCTCGTCGTTCAAAAATGTTTTTTCTATTCATTTAATGTTGATTAGGTAATTTAAACCTCCGCAAGATATCCTCCATCTGCTGTTCCCTGATAGGCTCGAAGTTGAGGTTGTTAAATAATACGAACCCTAGCCAGTGCACTATTCCGCTAATGATAATTGCTGGAGCAATAGTTTGGGCTTCATGAATATTTAAATGCCGGCTTAAGATGTGTGCGCACAGGAAAGTATATGGTAAAGCGCTGGCTGCAAACATGTCCCAGTCCCAAAACGGACCTAAATCAGGGTTAAATAATATGGAGTATGCCAGGTATCCTAGCGAGGTCAAAGCTAGGAAAATAAATACTCGATCCTTAACCAGTTGTTTGAATCGCAAAATGATCAATATCACCGCTAGGGGGAGTAATATTCCGCCGATCAAGAGATGTTCGTTTATCATGGCAATGATATGGTCCGAGGAGAATAGAGTATAATGTTCCTTTGGGGAATCCAGCCTGGCAAGCGGCACGAACATCGAGGCATCATCTCCGCCCAGCTCATCAATAAAGCCGGTCTTTAATTTCTGGTGTCCTAGAAAGAAGAAAACCAGGCAAAGAAGCAAAGGGATCGATGCCCCAATAATCAGTTGAAATAATGCTTTTTTATTAAGCTTGTCGGTATTTTTGCAAACCAGGTAAACAAATCCGGGCAATATCCAGACCGCTGACAAATGTGCGGTTACGGCAAGCGAATAAGCCAATCCAAGGCTAAACGGCGTGGCTGCACCCCGCATGAACTTTATTGATGAATAAAGGGCGAGGGACAATAAGGCGGTCGATAGGGCATAATTTTCTATATGCCCGAAAAATAGCTGCATATAGCCGGGACTTATCAGGATGCCAAAGGCTATCCAGCGCTGCTTGACATCATTCCCCAGCTCCGCTGCGGTCTCGATTACAATATAAATGTAGATTACTCCAGCAAGGCAACTAACCAGGCTGAGTGTCCAGTCTCCATGCCAGGTGCGAAACAGGCTGATCAACTGGTGCAGGGCGACATTTATCCCGCGATATAGCGGATTCTTCACATCGAACCAATATCCATGTTCGATATTGGAGGCGATGGAGGTTCCGTCTCCATAGACTCGATATGCACCCAGAATCCAGAAGGCAAAGAAACTGACTATGGCAGCAAGGAACTTCCAAGATGGGCTGCGCTCCCAGATATGGCTGGTGGCAATGGAAAAGCGCACTTTCAGATCAAGGAAAAGCCTTCCCAGAGGCGGTATGGCACAGACACACCACAAGGTTATGAGCAGCACGAATATCGGTTTAGAGAGATCCCTGAAGTAATTCGCCCCCCACAGTCCACCGCCATCAGGGACATAAGGCACCAAGGCATGAAGCAAGATGAAAGTCGAACATAGCAGATGTACAGTTGTCGTAAGCCTCCATCTGAGCTTTTCCATCTGGCTATGCCCTTAGAATTCTATGTGGGTCAGGCGGATGAACTCCTTGAAGCGGTTATTTATATCCTCCTCTGTTAGCCAAAGTATGCCTCGCATCCCGAAGTTCCCGACATCATAAGAAGCCATTACGCTGCCGAAATACATCGCTTTGCGCAGGGTCTTATCATCCAGATTCCCTTTTTGGGCGATGTATCCGACCACGCCTCCGGCAAAGGTATCCCCGGCTCCGGTGGGATCTACGATCTCTTCGAGTGGATATCCTGGGGTCCAGAAGATGCTATTTTTGCGCACCATCAGGGCGCCGAACTCACCCCTCTTAATGATAACCGTATCAGGACCCATCCCTAGAAGCTGTTTGGCAGCGAGCAGCATGTTTCTCTTGTTGGTTAGCAACCTCGCCTCGCCGTGATTGAAGATCAGGATATGCGACTTGGAGATCACCTTTTTAACCTGTTTAGATTTGCTCTTGATCCAGAAATCCATCGTATCCATGCAGACGATCTCCGCTTTTGACATTTGTCTAAGCACCTCAAGCTGAAGATCGGGGTCAATATTGGCTAAAAAGATGATATCGCTGTCCTGGTAACTATCGGGGATGTCGGGCTTGAAGTCCTCGAACACATTGAGTCTTGTTTCAAGTGTCTGAGCCTCGTTCATGTCGTCCACATACCTTCCTCGCCAGAAGAATGTATCACCTTTTGCCTGGTAGATCCCACGGGTATCTATCCGTCTGCCCTTGAAGATATTGTAATGTTCGGTCAAGAAATCCTCGCCAACGACTGCGACTACTCGCACTGGCCAGAAATAGCTGGCAGATATTGAAAAGTATGTTGCGGAGCCTCCCTGGATTGCTTCAACCTCCCCGTGCGGGGTGGTGATTGAATCAAAGGCTATTGAACCTACCACAAGTAGTTTCATATTTTTCTCCATATTTTTGCTTACAGGTACTTACCTGCGATCACCTTTAGCTTGTCCTTGGTCTGTTGTGGGATACGCTCCTTTTGGGTGATGATCGCGTTCTCGAGAGCTTTGGGGCACTGGCAGTTACGATCATAAGGGATGCTGCTCAGGGATTTTTTGATGATCCGCTTGGCATTTACGATGTTTCGGTTGAGATACTCGATTACCATAGCGATGGTTACCTCTTCTTCGTGCCAGCAATCGTAATCTGTAACAAAGGCAAGTGTTGCATAGCAGATCTCCGCCTCGCGGGCAAGTTTAGCCTCATAAAGGTTGGTCATGCCGATGACATCCATGCCCCAAGAGCGATACAGGTTTGACTCAGCCTTGGTCGAAAATTGGGGTCCCTCCATGTTGATGTATGTTCCGCCGTTGTGCACGGTAACACCCACCTGGCAGGCAGCATCATAAAGCACTCCTTGAAGGTTAGGACATATTGGGTTGCCGAACTGGATGTGAGCCACGATTCCATCGCCGAAAAATGTTCCCTTCCCTCGCGCCCTGGTTCGGTCAAAGAATTGATCCACCAGCACAAGATCACCCGGTTTCAACTCTTCCTTAAGGCTGCCACAGGCGCCGACGGCGATGATATACTCCACGCCAAGCATCTTGAGCGCGCAGATATTCGCCTGGTAGTTTATCTCGCTGGGAAGTATTCGATGTCCCCTGCCGTGGCGAGCTAAGAAGGCTACCGGTTTATCAGCAAGCTCGCCGGTTACGATCACCTCTGATGGGCTACCGAAGGGGGTCTCTATTTGGTGCTCCTGCATGTTGTGGATCCCTTCCATCTCATAAAGGCCACTGCCACCTATAATCCCAACCAATGCTTTATTCATCATGCCTCCTTGTGTCTAATTCTTAAGGTAACATTATTCCCATTCAAAAATCAAAATGCGATTTTACCCAAGCTACATAAAATATGCAATCGACTAGCCCAAGAAAAGTCTAACAATGAGGGATGGTATATCCCCTTGATTAGTCAAGCCACTGAAATAGTGGATCCTCAAACAACCTTCAAGATTTGGTTGCGGCTACGCTGCCTTAGTTGTTAGTTGTTTAGTTTCTAGTTTTAGTGTTTCAATATTTATAATTTCTAGTTTTTTTGCTGTTATTATAGATATTGTTTGATGTAAGATACATTTTCAAGTTCACAGATACTTTGCAACCAAGTTTAGAAACTTCTCGTCATCACGCAATTTGGGTATGAATGGGATTACTCTACTTGGGGTTGAAATATGTTTCTTAATCATATTCAAGTACTTATCGTTCAGACCCTGGCGACTGAGTTGGAAGGAAGCTGAGTTCATCAGCAGCTCAGCAACCCTAGGAGGGACATGATCACCCAACACCGTCTCTATGGTCCCGTGCAGCTTATTTTCATCCATCGAGTCATGCATCTCTGCTATTTTATGGTCAGAAAACAGTCTTGGATAGACGCAGTTTATCACTACCGCACCGATATCGAATTCGAGCCTGGATACCATTTTGTTGTATAACATAACGGTTTCGTTCGCTGGCATCTCCTCGGCAAGCGAGACCAATAAAACAGCGGTCTTTTTGTGATCGCTGAGCATCGAATCTATTTGCCTTGCAAGTTTATTCATCGGTCCGAAGGTGAAGCCCTTGATAGCAGTTCTCGGGATCTCCAGAAAGCTCATGCCATGCCCGGTTGCTGGACAATCGACCACGATCAGATCGAAACGGGGGCTTTTTTTTCCTCGCAGGGTATCTTTCTCGTACTCGAAGATTGCATTGAATATAAGAAGCTCCCTGAAGCCGGGAGCTACCGCGCTCACATACTTGTAGGGCATGCTTTGCATAATCTGATTATAAAGCGGTTTAAGCTTGATTATTCGTTTCACCCATTGGTCTAACACCTGCTGTCGATCAAGATACACCCCAAAAAGCCTTTCTTTGAGCTGCGATATCTCCCTGGTAATGATCGGCGAGTTGAAGAAGGTCTCAATCTGGCGTGTGGAGTCAATCCCGACCAGAAGCACCCGCTTCCCGCGCTTGGCAGCCCGCTTGGAGATAGCTGATGCAATGGTAGATTTACCCACTCCACCTTTTCCCATAACGAAGATCAGTCGTCTATTAGTCAACTCGTCGAACATAACTACTCGCCAAAGCAAGCTAGCAGCGAGAACATAAAAGATCAAGTTAGCTGGAATAATAGGTCGCCTGATAGACCTAACCCAAGACTCCTCTTCCCCAAACTTGGGGAAGGGTCCGGGTAATGGGGAGAAGGTTATTAACGGCCACAGTCATTACAAAGTAATATCTTATATTAATATCAAATTAAAATATCTTCAGTTTAATCACATACAGTTAGTGCTTAAGGCGATGAAGGGGGATAAACAGCCAGGCAGTGGCGAATCTATTCGTGGTCCCTATTTTATCAGTAGATCGTGTACTTCCTTGAGTTGATTAGCAGGGTTACCGCCCTTTTATCGCTTTATAACTCGATAATTTAATCACTTTCATCTGATGGCGGACTTTGTTCCTTTTTCTTTTGCTCCCATCTTTGTACAGCAGCCGTGGTGCCAGATTCCTCGAGTAGCTTCTCTTCATTCAAACCTTTGGGAAGCTGATTGCTGCTTGCGAATCGAAGCACGGCTGCCATTCCATAGTTCTTCTCCAGCCATCGAAAAGTGTCGAAGCCCTCGCCGTACTCGTCGTCTTTATAGATCTCCATTGAGTACATGTATCCTCGAAGGTCATAGAATTCATCAATCTTAAAAGCACCCCAGGACGCATGACCCTCTATATACAGTTTTCCATCGAATGGAATATGAGGTGCAGGCATTAGTTCTCTTGCCATCTTTTCGTTTTGCCAGTTGTGCATGTACTCGTGAGCCACTACTGACAGGCAGCTTCTTCTGCTCATATTCTTTGCGATCTCCACTTGATGTCCGGTAAATAATCCCCTAGCAGCATATCTTTTCTTGTTTTCCTGGCTCATGAACACCACCTTGACTGGCTTATCGATGATCCCGATATTGCCAAATATCTTTTTATATAAGCCCGTTTCTTTATCGGTCATTATTTTCTTAAGCTCCCCTAAAAACTCCTCATTCCCTTCTTTGACCAGTAGGTTGGGGTCAGTAAGCGCATAGACGGTATCTTCAAGCTCCATATTTGTAAATTGCCCTAGGATTTCTATCAATTCGTTCTTATCCAGTTTTTCATTGCAGCTATCGGTCTGTGAGCATTTGAAGGTATGAAGGCAGAAATGGCAACCATCTCTGCAAGAGCAACTGGTCAGGATATCATAAGCATCCTTAAATATGCTGTCCCCCTCGAAAAGTTCAGCGATATCCCTAAGCAGGTTGGTGGCTTGTGGATCCAATGGGATGATACAGATATGGTCGCCTGATATTTTACCTTGTTCGTTCTGCTCGGTGGCAGAGCTGGTTATATCGACCACCTTCACTTTTATAGCCTGCTGTGTACCAAGGATAAATGTGGGTAAAAGGATGGAGAGCAGGTGTGCGAAGCTGTGGAGCACCCCGAAGGAGGTATTCTCGAATTTCAGGCACAAAATATTGGTATCGATCTCAAGCGTGGGAAGTTGGCGACTGAATTTATGGGCATCCCAGAGTTCCTCGTTTTTAGGTACATTTATGTAACCTTTATTGGTGATTTTAACTACCGCTGTCCCCAGGCAAAAGGTGAACCTGATGTTATCTTGTGGGGATGTTCTGGTTATGGCTTTTTGTATGCTCTTGAGGGTTATGGAGCAATCGAAGAACTCATGGGTATCGATAAAATCATTACCAGTCTGAGCACGAAGTACTACCCTATCTTTATTTATTTTATCTACCTGGTATATTCTTTGGTCATCATTAACCAGTGCATTTTCAAAAATAGTCCAATAGAGCAGATGCTTATCACATTTAAGGATTGGATTATTAGCCTCATCAACAAGCTCGATATGTTGTAAAGTAGCACAATTAAGATCGAGGTCTGGTAGAGGAAATTGCTTATCCTCAGCGAGATAATAGACATCAACATTATCATCGATTTTTGAATCGGAAAATATTAAGCCGTCTTTCAAGGATTTATTTAAGGAGTTATCGGTAGATTCTTTTCCATAAAGTTGATAAAGAATGTCTTTTTTTATAAATCTGCTTTTCCCCAGAGAGTTGAAAATCTTTTTCAAATATTCCTGTCTAAAGTATGGATGCTCGAACAGGAATGAAGCCTTTTGCTTTATTTCTGTTCTATAGATTTCAGGATGTCTAAATATCAGGTTAGACAATGCTTCGTTTCTGAGTAACCATATAGCGATGCCGCCATTTTTCAGGATCTTATTCATTTCATTGTGTGTATTGACATATCCAAAGGGGACACCGGTCATTACAATGCAATCGAAGCTGCCTAATTCTTCAGTAGTAAGCTCATTTAGATCGGTAATAATGCTCAATTTCCTAGCCTCGATTGCCTGTTCACCAGGGGATATCTTTCTTATGTATTCTATAGCCCGGTGCTTAATTTGATTCACCACTGATTCGGTGAACTTGGCTGATGTAAAGTATAGACCGACCTTTAGATGTTGCTCCACGATAAATGCGGAGGTTAATAATATCGCTTCCTCTATGTAGTCTTTTCTTTTATAAAGATAATCGCTTAGAAGATCTGTTGAAGGGTCGTCCTCCAATGGTGGCATCCACAAGACTGTTTTGGTTACATTGCTTGGGCTGCCATCGCTTTCGATAGCCTTAAAATTTGAGGTGCCGATAATTCGAGGGATAATCTCCTGGAGATGACTTATTCCTCTAGTGGTGATTATCGTCTTTGGTGTTGCTCTGAAGGCATCTGCTGCAACCAAGATATTTTTTAGCATAAAGCAAAGATGGGCGGATTCACTTAGAGCACCAAAATCAACATCCTCAAGAACGATCAAATCGAGATTACCTAGATATTCCTCGCCAATTTCATGGATAAAAAAATCGAGGTTATTATCCAAGGATTCCCATGATGCGACCATTATGTCCGAGGTCGATCCCAATCTTTGCCGATCAAGCTCGCTAAGCTCTTTGCTTAAAAAATCTATGGAGATTCGCCATCCCCAGTTTGCATTCTTTATCCAGTCCAGGAGCTGCTGATACCTTTGCTTTGCTTTTGATTCTCTAGCAAAGATAAACAGCACATTTTTATTCTCGGTGATGATATTTGCCAGGGCGAGCAGATTTACCATAGTCGATTTGCCACTGCCTAAAGGCGTACTTATTACCGCATTTTGCTTTTCGTTCACCACTGCATTGAAAAGCTCTCCCTGGTGTGAATATAGGTTCTC
>CAYUVA010000002.1:0-169079 GCA_964448115.1 uncultured bacterium | reverse complement strand
GTTGGGATGAAGGCAGAAGCGTGGCCCAGACCACGGATGGGGGATATATAATCGCAGGTTATACAGGGTCTTATGGCGCAGGTTCTTCTGATGTCTATCTTATCAAGACGGATGCTTCGGGGAATATGCTCTGGCAGAAGACCTTCGGGGGAAGTGATTTAGATGACGGCTACAGCGTCGCCCAGACCACGGATGGTGGATATATAATCGCTGGTTCATATGATGGTAAATTATTTTTTGCTGGTGATGTCTATCTAATCAAGACCGATGCGGATGGCAACACCGGTCCCCCACCGCCGGAGAAGAAGTGATACCGTGGTACCGTGGTACCGTGATATCGTGATATCGTGGTAGCGTGATATCGTGTACAAGGTTAACTGTTTCAGCGCTGAAACAGTTAACTTTGCATCACTCTACCACGCGGGCATCCAGTAATTGTGGGCATTATAGCAACAATACAGTACAATATATGTCATTACTTGTGAGCCTGGCGCAAGCCGTTGTGGAACTGGGCACAACATGTGATCATAAAAGGTCCTATAAGTCAAACCATCTTTTCAAGCCAGGAGCCTCGATGTACCCAGTATGCTGTTATCCCCAAGCCAATGACATTTGAGACCACCATGCTCGCCCAGACCGCTACCTCGTTCATATCTAAAACCTTGACCAATATCAGTATCAGAGGTATCTGAATGGCGCCGAATATTATCCCGTTTATTATGGCAGGTGGCCAGGTATTACCGGAGCCAAAGAATGCTGAACCAAGCACTATGATAGAACTCATAAATGGCTGGGCAATGCACATATATCGCATGGCGATAACTCCCTTTGCTATCACTTCAGGATCTGTTGAGAAGAATGCTATGATCAGCGGCGCAAATGAAAAGATCGGTACCACTATTATCAAGGTCAGGATAAAACCTAGGCCGGTAGCCTGAAATACCGAGACCATTGCTCTTTTTCTCTTGTTAGCACCCAGGGTTTGCCCGACCAGGGCGGATGTGCCCAGTTCCAGACCAACCGCTATAAGTATGCCCAGTTCGACTAGCCGTTGAGAGATGCCAAAGCCTGCCACAACCGCAGCACCGAATATAGCGATCAGCTTCATTATATACCACTGGGCTGAGCTTATCACCATATTCTGCACCCCGGCGGGTAATCCGATACCGAAGATACGAGCACATAAACGCCAATCAAGGTAATTGCCATCTCGAAATGGAACCTTGAGGTTCATCCTTCCGCTGATCAAAATATAAACGCCCAGAGCAAGGCTGGCCATGGATGAAACTACCGATGCTAAGGCAGCGCCAATGACCCCCATCCTCAATACAAACATAAATATTGGGTCAAGCGCACAATTCAAGAATGTCGAAAAAAGCATGATATACATACTAGCTGGTGCATTGCCTATGCCGCGCAATGCTGTGTAACTCGTATATGAGCAAAATATGAATGGAAAACCGAGAATTATTATATATGTATAATCGTAGCATAGCCTATGTAACTGCCCCTTGGCGCCCATGAAGCTGATTAGATCCTTTAAAAAGGGTAATGATACTAGAATGATAGGCATGGCGATGAAGAACTTGAGGAAGTAGGTCTGCTTAATGGCATGAGCTGCCCCCTTTATGTCTTTCTCGCCGTATCGCCTTGAGATAATCGAAACCGAACCAGCCCCTATAAATCCATTTGCAGAGCCTAAAAACCAGACCATTGCACCGGATAAAGTAACCGCAGCCACCTCCAGCTTGCCGAGACGACTCACCCAGAAAATATCGGTTAGATGATAAAGCATCATCGCACCAAAACCGAGCATGGAGGGAACCCCCATGTATAGGATGTTTTTTAACACGCTCCCCTTGGTCAGATCTCGGCGAGGACGCCCGGCAACTATCTCATCTCCCTCGATTTTGATATCATCCGGCATAATCAATGGATGATAGCTGAAAAATGACTGAAAGTGCAACCAAATGAAAGTTCCTGCTACAGAGTCCCATTCGAGAATTTGGGGAGCTTTCATTGCTTGAACAATTTTGTCAGGTGCTATAATCTTAAGTGAAAGACATTAAAAAGGTTGGTAATCATGGCAAAAATAGTTAATAGCTCAAGGTATATACTGGTAGTCCCTGTCTTGCTTGTTTGTATGGTTGCCCAAGCGTTCCCCTTCAGTGATCCGCTTCGCCTCACCTCTGATGATGCATACTCCGGATTTCCAGATATGGCGATCCATAATGGCGCGATTCATCTCGCCTGGCAGGACGAGCGAGACGGCGGCATGGAAATATACTACATGCGAAGCGATGATCTGGGATCATCCTGGCTGTCGCCTACTAGGGTATCCTTTTGCACCATAGAAGCCAAGTTTCCTAGCATAGCAGTCGATTCGCAAGGGGTTATTCATATCGTCTGGCAGGACAACCGGGAGGGGGCACTGGTTCGTAATTTCGAGATATTCTATGCACGAAGCATCGATGGCGGCAATTCTTTCAGCACTGAAAGAAGGCTCACCTTCGGCAACCGTCCCTCCATGCATCCCGATCTACTGTGCGATGACCAGGACAGGCTTCACCTGGTGTGGCACGATATTCAAAATGGGATGTATGATGTTTACTACAAGAGGAGTTTAGATGGTGGCTTGAGTTGGGGCGATGCGATCCAACTCACCTCCAAGCCGAACTATCCACTCGATCCAGACACCAGCCTGCCCCAGCAACCTCCATCCATATATCCGCGGCTGGCAAGTCATGGTGATAAGCTTGCCGTGGTCTGGTTCGATGATCGCTTCGATCGCGAGCCGCTACGCAGACCCTACGAGGATAACTGGGAGATAATGTATAAAACATCGCAAGATGCTGGAGAGACCTGGGGAACATCGATTCGCCTCACCGAGATAGACAATAACTCCTGGTTCCCTGATATCGAATATGATCCCGAGGGGAAGCTGCACTTCGTATGGCAGGATGATGGGATCGCCGGTGATGATGAGATCATGTATGCCTGCCCAGACAGAGGAATTGCTCCAACACGGATCACAAATGCACCCGACTATTCGTATCATCCGGATATCGCCATAGACTCAAACGGCATCCACATCGTATGGATGGACTGCCGCTGTGAGCTTGGAAACTGGGATATATATTATATCAACTGCCCTGACTACATGGGGAACGATTGGTCTGAGGAAGTCATTGCTGTCAGTGCACCTTATATCGCTGCCTATCCAAGGCTGGAAACCTATAATGATGAACTGTTTCTTGCCTGGTTCGATAATCGCGATGAGGATGTGGAGCACCAGCGACAGACCAACTTCGAGATTTATTTTGCACGCTCCGGGGTAGATTCATTGCCTCCACTGGTCTTTAGGCACGATAACAAGGAGAAGACAATGGGTATCCCGCAAGGTCGATGGTACAAGGGAGATCTTCACTGCCACACGGATCACAGCGATGGCGGCTTGCATCAGTTGGACCCAAGCCTTCCCAGGGATACCACTGTCGAGACGCAGATAACCACCGCTGAGCAGCGGGGACTCGATTTCTTGAGCATCACCGACCATCGGGTCGCATACCAGAACTTCGACTGGCTGTATTATTCAACTCAGTTGTTGCTTCTCCCCGGCGAGGAATGGGGAGGTGGAAGCCACGGAACGACTTGGGGTATCGATTACTCCATCGAGCACAATCACCAGGATATCCCCGGCACCGAGTCTGCTTACTGGTACATCCACGCGCAAGGTGGATTGACCAACATGAGCCACCCGACCGATGGAGACTGGTATGATCCTGATCCTGTATATCAAGCCAGGCCGATCGATTGTATCGAGATCTGGAATGGACCGTACTTTGAGAATTTGCCAATCGGACCTGCTGCCCAGAATGTCGAGACCAAGGAATTCTGGGAGGATGCGTTAAACATGGGCTACAAGTGGACTGCGGTCGGCGCCAGCGACAACCACTTCCACCAGCTAAACCCGGTTGCTGGGGTAGGGCAACCCTGCACCTGGATATACGCAGAGGATCTCACCTGGCCAGCCCTGAAGCGCGCTTTTATTAATGGTCATGTGTATGTAACCTATCATTATAGCGGTCCTATGATAGAGTTTTTGCTCGATGCGAACGGGGACGGAGAGTATGAGTACATGATGGGAGATATCGCAGACGAGGTTACCAGCGACCCGATCACCTTCCTGGTCAAAGTCAAGGGAGCCGAGGCAGGCAAGATAAAAGTCTTCAGCAACCAGGGACAGATACTCACCGAGCATATTAGGAGCAACGATTATACATGGAGTTTCCAGGTTCATCCCAGCCACGCCTGGTATCGACTTGAGATAACTAGGGGAACAGAGGGCTTCAATCTACAGATGCTGGCATTGACCAATCCTATCTATGTCGAGCCATCAGGTGAGATCCCCACCCCAACCCCGGCACCGACCGATCCCCACTTTACCCCGACTCCGACCTCGACAGCGACTAGAAATCCATCGCCGAGGATACTGGTGGCTGGATACTGGGATACCAGGCTAAGCTCAGTAGGGGGACAGTTGCAGGCAGTAGCCCTACCGGAGTCCAAGATATTGCGCCGGGTGGAATTCCTGTATGAGGGGCAAGCGATTGGCATAACATTGAAGGATGATGGATTATCCGGCGATGGCGGGGCAAACGACGGACTCTACGGGATAAAGATTGCCATTCCCTTCGGCTCTCCAAGCGGAGCATGGCTTTTAGAGCTGCAAGCCACCGATATCAACTACAACCACGGCATCCTATGGCCTTACCTTACCGTGCAGTAGTTAATAAGATCGATTTCATGTAGTATTATAGGGAAATGCTGAATGAAAAAATAAAGGGGTTTTGAATTGACGGTGAAGAAAGCAAAGAATCTGGGGGATGTACTTGATATCTTCGATCCGGCAAAAGCATTAACAAAAGAGGTTGTTGCAAAATGAACGATATTGATAGATCAAATCGTAATGAAAAAATGGATGCTTATCTTATAAAAATATATGAACACATAGATTTGCTTAAATCCCTTATCGAAGATACAGATGATTTTTTGATTATTTTTGCTATTCACCATAATCCGAGCGATCCCCATAAGCTTATCAATGAAATGAAAGAAAGGATAAATATACCGCTAAAACTAGTTAAAATGACATCTAAGAATAAGAATCCCCTGAATTTCGTCAGGCATATACCCAAAGACCGCCATTTACTTATCTTCCACGAATTAAGCGCTGCTTTTCCCGAGATGATGGGACATCTGGACTTGAACAGGGAGAGCTTCCATGAATATCGACATATATACCTGTTTCTGGGAACCGAACATGAAATAATGCAAATAGCCCAAAACGCCTCCAACTTCTATTCAAGAAAAAGCCTGTTGCTCGATTTCAGCGCTGAGGAAAAGACCAAGGCACAGACTCTAACCGATCAGTTATTCTTTGATAGCTCTCAATTATCTTCAAAAGAGGATATAAAAGAGGCGATCAGCCTTTACCAGGAGGCTATTGATGATCAACAAAAAAGCGAAAAACCAGATAAATTATTCCTTGCCCGTATGAAAACTAGCCTGGCTAAAGCATTATATCAAAAAGGAGAGTTAAAAAAGGCTTTGAAGTGCCTTGATGAAGCGGATGAATTATTCAGAGAGCTTGATAATAAGGAAGGAACGGCATCAACCCTCAATAATATCGGCATGATTTATGGCCATCTCGGCGAAAAGGAAAAAGCCCTGGATTACTATAATCAAGCGCTAGCGATCTTCAAGCAGTTGGAGGATAAAACCGGGGAAGCAACCACCTTGAGCAATATCGGCATTGTTTATAATTCTCTCGGCAAAAAGAAAAAGGCTTTGGATTACTATAATCAGGCATTATCACTCTTCAGGCAGCTTAACAACAAAGCAAAGGAAGCTACCATCCTGAATAACATGGGCATAGCTTATGAATCGCTTGGAGATAAAAGGAAGGCTTTGGAATACCTAAATCAGGCGCTATCGCTGAGAATAAAGCTAGGAGACAAGAGAAGCGAAGCACAAACCATGAGCAACATAGGCGGAATCTACGATGGTATGGGTGATAAGCAAATGGCGCTCGAATATTACAATCAAGCGCTGCCGCTATTTAAGCAACTCAGAGATAGACATGGCGAGGCGACCACCCTGAGCAATATCGGTTTGATTTACGATTCGCTTGGTAAAAGGCAACAAGCGCTCGAATTCTACAATCAGGCACTGCCTATCAGAAGAGAGATGGGGGATCTTCGTGGCAGCGCTATTACTATTAACAATATCGGTGGCGTCTATGATGATATGGGAGACAAAGAAAGGGCGCTTGAGTATTACCAACAGGCTCAATTACTCTTCCAACAGGTGGGAGACAAGATAGCCGAGGCGCAAACTCTTAGCAATATCGGAGGAATATACTTTCAGCAGGGTAATATTAACAAAGCCCTCCGCTCGATTGACGATTGTATCGATATTGGGAGGGAAATCGGCGCCTGGTTTGAGCTTATTAGTTGGCTATTCAACAAATCTTTGCTTCAGCTTCAGACCAAAGATATAAGCGGCGCCTGCAACACGCTCGATGAAGCTATTGGGCTTGCACAAAAGATCAAGCATTCAAGCCTGAATTCATTGCTTCAATATCGCAAAAAGTTAGGATGCCCTCAGCAATAATGTATTATTTATTTTTCGTGTAATATTTTAGTTAGGATTTCCTCTTCCCGAACAGTTGATCGAGCAGCGAGTAAACAACCGGCACCAGCACCAGGGTTAGCACTGTCGAGGTTATCAGGCCACCTACCACGCATACCGCCATCGGCGCCCTCGATTCTGCACCATGTCCGAATCCCAAGGCTATGGGCAACATGCCGAATATCATGGCCAGCGTGGTCATAAGGATCGGTCTAAGCCTGATGGGACCTGCTTCCAGTAATGCCTCCTTGGTGGCTAGCCCCCTTCCCTTTAGGCGGTTGGTGAAGTCAACCAGCAAAATGGCATTCTTTGTTACCAAGCCCATCAGCATGATGATCCCGATGAAGCTGAAGATGCTTATGGTATATCCTGCCAGGAGCAACGCGATGAAGGCACCAACCAGCGACAATGGCAGGGAAAGCATGATGGTGAATGGATGCAGGAAGCTCTCGAACTGACTGGCAAGGATCATATATACAAGAATGACCGCCAAGAACAGTGCGGTGATCAGGTGCTTAAACGACTCGACCATGATATCCGCCTCGCCGGTCCAGGAAGTATCGTAGGTGGCTGGCATGTTAAGCTCCTGTGCGTATTTTTCCACTACTTCCATAGCTTCGCCGAGCACTATCCCCTCCAGATTGGCAAGGATTGTAACCTCGCGCTGCCTGCTTTTATGGTTGATCGAAAGCGGACCGGTCTCCTCATCTATACGCACTACATTAGCTAGCTTTACAAGATTGCCATCGAAGTTCCTCAAGGTTATCTGCTGGAGATCTTCAGCACTAAGTCGCTGGTTTTTCTTCAGTCGTATCACCACATCATATCGATCCCCAGCCTCCTTGTACTCGGTAGCAGTCTCGCCACCAACTAGCACCCTCACCGCAGAGGCTATATCAAAGACACTTACTCCCAAGTCCGCTGCCTTGTCCCGGTCAACATATATGCTCAGCTCCGGCTTGCCAGTCTTATATGTGGTATCGATATCTACGAAGCGCCCGTCCTGCTTAAGCTTTTCCATTATCTTTTGGCTATACTCCTGTAGCTTATCGAGCTCGGGACCCTGAATGCTAAACTGTATCTTGTACATTCTCCAGCCCCCACCAACATAGTTCACCTCGGTTACGCCGATGTTTACATTCGGGAAATCCTTAAGCTGCTGGCGGGCATACTCCATGATCTGGCCTTGACTGTATGAACGCTCCTTCGGTTCGACAAGCTTCACCATGATAGATCCCTTGTTGGAGCTTTCCTGCACATCGCCGGCAATGGTCGTGAAGATGCCCTCAACGCCAGGGACACGAGCCATCGACTCCTCGACCCTGCGAATGACCGTGCTGGTATATTCGAGAGATGATCCCAGCGGAGTCTCAATATTTATTGAGAACTCGCTGCGATCCTCCTCGGGCTGGAACTCGAAGCCGAGCCTACTGCCAAGATACAGGCTGAAAATGAATATAACCGCGGTTACGATAATAGTGAGCAATCGATGATCGAGCACGGCTGATAGAACCCGGCGATAAAAGCTATCTATAGCCTTGAGGATGCGCTCCATGAAACGGTAGAACCATCCCGGCTGCTTGGGTACATATAGATACCTGGAGCAGAGCATGGGGGTAAGCGTAAAGGAGACAAACAAGGACACTAGCACCGCAAAGGTTACGGTAAGCCCGAACTGAAAGAAGATGCGTCCGATGATCCCCTTCATGAAGGCGACCGGCATGAATACAGCAACGATCGATAGCGTAGTTGCCAAAACTGCCAAGCCGATCTCCGAGGTCGCATCGTGGGCTGCCTGCCGACGATTCGAGCCGGACTCTATGTGACGAAAGATGTTCTCCAGAACCACAATCGCATCATCGATCAATAGACCGACCGACAAAGATAAAGCGAGCATGGTGACATTGTTAAAGGTAAAATCGAGGTAATTCATCAGGGTGAATGTGGAGATGATCGAGGTCGGTATGGCTATTGCCGATATTATGGTGCTTCTTATATTGCGCAGGAAAAAGAAGATGACTACTACCGCCAACAGTCCCCCGATGATAAGATGGAACTGGACATCGCCGATCGATTCCTCGATAAAGGTGCTCATATCGACCGCGATGAGCATGTCCATCTCGGCAGGCAAGGTCTTTCTTATCTTTTCAAGCTCCTGCTTTACCCGGCGAGCAACCGCTACCGTGTTTGCGCCGGATTTCTTCTTAATTTCCAGAGATACAGCTCTGATCCCATTGTATCGTGAGATTGTATTCAGCTCTTCAAGGCTATCTTCCACAGTTGCCACATCTCGCATCTTAATTACTCCGCCCTTGCCCTGCTTGACAATTATCTCCTTCAATTCCTCGATGCTTTGTACTTCTCCCTTGGTGTTGACCACTAGCTCGCGGATGCCGCTTTCGATGGTACCGCCCGGGAACTCGATATTCTGGGTTTGCAGCGCATACATGATATCCCTGAAGACCACGCCGTGTGCCTTCATGCGGTCATTATCAGCCCATACTCGAATCTGTCGTTCCTGACCGCCTATGATCTTGACCGAGCCGATGCCGGGGATCTTTTGCAACTGTGATTTTATGTTATCATCAACATACTTGGTCAGCCCTTGAATGGGCATATTAGCCGATACAGCGATATTCATAATGGGAAGGGCATTGATATCGAACTTCTCGACGACCGGCGGCTCCACATCATCGGGAAGGTCTCGCATTATGCTGGAGATCTTGTCCCTAACATCCTGAGCAGCCACATCAACATCAACCCCTAGCTCGAACTCGATGAAAACCTGGCTAACATTCTCCGCGCTGATCGAGGTCAGCACCTTGATGCCGCTTATGGTGTTTACCGCTTCCTCTATGACATCGGTAACCTTGGTCTCGATTGTCTCCGGATCCGCCCCCGGCAGTATGGTTAATACTGAAACAAAGGGGAAATCAACATCAGGCATAAGATCGACTCCCAGGTCGCGGAAGGAGAATAGGCCAAAGACGATGAGGGCAAGCATGACCATCGTGGCGAAGACCGGGCGCCTTATCGAGACATCAGCTAGTATCATATTTCGCTCCTCTTTACCTTGTGGGGTTATTAGAGATTGGAGTTGTTGACTATCTGTACCTTGTTGCCATCCTTGAGTACGAACTGACCTTCAGTGATCAAAAGCTCTCCCCTGGTCAAGCCGCTAAGGATCTCGACATTTCCATTGTATCTTGCGCCGGTTACCACTTCCTTAGCCAGGGCATGATCATCCTGCACTACAAAGACCTTTCGAGAACCCTCAACATCGATGATGCAATCCTGTGGCACAGCCAGAACATCCTGCTTCTCGGATAAGATAACCTCCGTGGAGGCGAAGAAGCCATGCTTGAGTAATCCATCTTCATTATCAAATAACGCTTCGATGGTGAAGGTTCTAGTTTCAGGGTCTATTGCCGGATTGATTAGGATAATGGAACCGGTGAAGATCTTATCTGGATAAGCGCTTACCGTTGCATGCACTTTTTGTCCTTTACGCACCCTGGTAAAGTATTTTTCGACCATGCTTGCTCGCAGCTTTATCGGCTTTATGCACTTGACCTCGAAGACCGGCACTCCTGGCGCCACATACTCGCCGACCTCGATGAATCTTGCAGTTACGAATCCTTCTATTGGTGATCTAATGGAGGCATCAGCCACCTTCTTTTCAGCCAGGGCGCTTGCCGCCTGGGCAGCCTCGAAGCCTGCCTTTGCAATCTCGTACTGTGTCTTTATCGCATCAAAGACCTGCTCGGATATGACCTTCTTGTCGAGCAATTCCTTTTTTCGCTCAAAGTCCTTGCGTGCATTCTCAAGGTTATACCTAGCCTGCTGTAACTGGGAATTTGCCTGTTTGGCAGCCAGCCTAAGCTCGGTATCATCCAGTCTGACAAGCAGATCCCCCTGATTTACCTCGTCTCCCTCCTCAACAGGGATCTCGGCTACCTCCCCGGGTACCTGGGCACTGATAGTTATGTCCTTTGAGGCGATGAAGCCACCGCTTGTCTTTACCACATCCCTGATGGCTGCATGATCTACCCTTTGAACCCTGACCTTAAAGACCTGGTCAAAGTAATCGATCCCATCTTCCCTTTTGGTCAGCGGATTGGAGTCATGGTTGTTGCAATTACTAAGCATGAAAACCATAGCGATAAACAGCGATATAGCTATCATTTTGTTGAAGGTCATCTTTTGAATCATATCTAGAACCACCTTTGTTGGATTAGTTTTTATTTTCACTGATAAACTCCCTCATGAAACTGCCCATGTTCATCTGTAGATAGTATATTGCCAGGCATCTATCCAGTTTTAGGTTGGCGTAATCCCGTTGTGCCTGGATCAACGATGTGTGCGCATCCATGACATCGATATTGGTCGCCTCTCCAACTGCGAAAGACTCGCTTGCGCTTGAATAATTTCTCTGAGCCACCTCTACCGAGCTTTTGAGTGTATCCAATGTCGCTTCCAGGGTCTTTATGTCAAAGTATGCCTTGCGGATGTTAAGTGCGGTCTGTTTTTCAATCATGGAAAGCTCGAGTCGTTTTTGCCTGAGCACGGATCGCTTTTCAGCCATCTCTGCATAGTTATAACCGCCTAAGAATATGGGGACATTAGCCCTGAACTCTACCCATTTGGATTCATCTGATGGAAAGTCAGCCTTTCTCTTCAGGTATGAGGCGGAGAAGGTTATCTTTGGGATAAGATTGGTAATAGATGCCTTGTGATCCATCTGAGCCATTTTCATAATATAATTAGCAATATAGATACCAGGATTATCTTTGAGTCCACTACGGATAATCTGCTCAATATCGCCTGGTGGCAGATTAGGCTCAGTCGGTTCTACAAGCTCGAATTCACCTTTTACACCGCTTGCGTGTCTCAGTTCCTCTTGTGCTATCTTGAGGTCATGCTTAGATTGTATCAGCTCTCTCTTGGCGTTCTGAACTCCCATCTGTGCCCTTAAAACAGTGGTTTCTATGGTCATTCCAGCCTCGAAGAGCGCACGAGCGTTCTCAAGGTGTTCATTAGCCAACTTTAGTGAATGTTGGCTGATCTCAAGGTTGCGTTGCGCTTTAAGTACCTGGTAATAACATGCAGTGGTGGAGAGCAAAACCTGCTGGGCGCTTAAAATATAAGACCAATCGGTCAGCGCCTGGTAGTAGGTGGCTGCCTTGTTACTGTAGATATACCTCCCCCCATCCCAGATGTTCTGGTTGAGATATAATCCATAGTCGTAGTCCTCCTTGGGCTGGATCAATAGGGTCTCGCCAGTAAAAGGATTGGGAAAACCGCTTTCTTTGTCGTAGATCTTATATCCACCATCTATCACGATGGAGGGGAGCATCGTGGAGACCGATTTCCACTTGGTCGCATCCGCTTGTTTACTCTCCTCAAAAGCTATCTTTATGCTCTCGTTATCCGATAGCGCCAACTGGTAGATATCCTCTAATGATAGCCGCTGCAAATCTGCAGCAAGGCATACGCAAGCTGATAGAGCGATTGATAACAGGATGATGATACCTTGTGTCTTGTTCATAAGTCTGGATCCTCTTGCAATTGTAAAGTGGATGTTTTTTTGATGCCATTTAGGAATATATCAAGGATGAAGTCTATATCGACTGCCAGTTGCTGAAAGGAAGCAATCATGGTCGGTTTTAGTAGGCTATTGGACATCTCCATGAAGATAAAGGCTGCCTTCTTGGGATCAATCTTCCTGAAAACACCAGCCTCGATGCCTTCTTTAACGATATTGGCAATGTGACCTACTAGTATCATGTACTTGTTGATAAGCGTTTGTATATGATCCTGCATCTCCACTCTGTCGCTGAGAGGAGCCTCGCTGAAATATAATCTTAGGATATGTCCATACCGACTTATGCCCTCCTTTGTTAGCTGCAGAAATTTTCTGAGTTTTTCAACTGGTGTTTGGTCTCCGGAGACTATCTCATCAACCTTATGGTGGATCCTATCCAATACCCCCTCGATAAGGCTTATTAAAAGCTGTTCCTTGTTCTTGAAATAAAGATAGATCGTCCCTTTTGATATTCCAGCCTGCTCGGCGATCATCTCCATGGTGATCTCGACTAAGCCGTGCCTTTCAAGGAGCCGCTGGGTAGCCTTGAGTATCTCGCTGGTGCGGAACTTTCTAATCAGCTCCTCTTTTGTTATGCTCTGCTCTTCATCAAGACTCATCGTTAACTCCGATAAATATCGTGTTCATTTTTATGACCAACGGTAAGCTTATTACAACACCGGTTATAGTATGTCAAGAGAGCTGATGCAAGAAAAAATAAAAAAAGTTACTTAATTTACTTTCCTAACCTTTTTGTGGTCGATATGACACATATAACCGGGAGATCGTGGAAAATTTTCCACAAGCTCTTTTTTACATGATATCTCAGGCAACCGATAACTATTTGATATCAAACAACAATCTAGCATTAGCCACGGTAATCCCATATAGGCATAGTTCTTGAATTAAAAACTACCTGCCTGTAAAGGTCGTTAAACCTGTTAACCAGGAGGGTTAGGTCATGGAAGGATTATTGGCGATAATAACTGGGGGAGCCGGGATAGCCTTGGCTATCTTGCTTGCCAGCGGCTTCGTACATCTAACCTTCAGGCTCATTTCCTTTATCCAGGGGAGATAGCCCGAAAGCAGGGCATGTATCTCCCCTCTTTCCGTTGTTTTCATAAGCCTATTATCCACATATTTTCCATTTATTTATTGGTGGGTACCAGTTACTTGCATTATCTAGACATTGCAAATAAACTTTACATCTAAAATAGGAAAAAAACAGGTGATGAAATGAGCGACAAGAAGATAACAAAGGCTGTGTTTCCAGTGGCTGGTCTAGGCACCAGGTTTCTGCCAGCCACCAAGACCATCCCCAAGGAGATGATCCCCATCGTCAGCAAGCCGGCTATACACTACACCATCCACGAGGCGGTTAAAGCTGGGCTTGAACATATCATTTTGGTTACAAGCAATAATAAAAAGGCTATCGAGGACTATCTCGATAAGTCTGTTGAGCTAGAATCCTTGTTCTCGAAACCTGAAAAGGCTGAGTTTCGACCCCATGCCCAAGCCCCCTTCAAGGAGACTCCCTTCAGCTATACAAGGCAATTGGAGCCTCTGGGATTAGGGCATGCCATCTGGACAGCCAGGGACCTGGTTGGAGATGAGTATTTTGCAGTGTTTCTTGGCGATGATATACTCTATTCAAAGACCCCGGCAATAAAGCAGATGATGAACCTTCTGGATGAGAAGGAAACAAGCTGTTCCGTGGTCGCCCTGAAAAGGGTAACCAAGCAGGAGGCATCCAGCTATGGCATAGTAGGCGGCGAATGGAAAAATGGCAAAGCTGTCTTGATTAATTATATGCATGAAAAGGCAACCGCAGAAAAACTTGAAAATAGTGGCTTCAATAAGCATTTCCGCGTAGATGGCTATTATTACGCCATCCTGGGGCGGTACATCCTGGCGCCGAAGATTATGGAGATTATCGATGATGATATTAAGGCGAACCGAAGGGGGGCTAACAACGAGTTCCAACTGACCGACGCAATGCTGAAATTATCTCAAAAAGAGCCGCTTTATGGGCTGGTTATAGATGGCATCAGCTACGATGTTGGCACGCTCCCTGGATATCTAAGGGCAATGGTCGATATGACGCTGCGTAGCCGAGTTACATACAAAGGAAAAAGGATCGCACTAGATTTTGCTGAATATCTGAAGACATTGAATGTAGAAGCTTTGCTAAATGATAGGGATTACTGGGATTTCGAGTGATCTCAAGATCGCACAGGATACGAATATATGGATATTATTCCTTACCAAGAGATCGAGGTAACCGCTGATCTAGGCATCGTAGCCCAGGGCAGAACCTTGGAGGAGCTGATGACCAATGCTGCCAAGGGGATGCTCTCCCTGATGATTGACCTGGACAGGGTGGCGCCCTTGACCCGCACCAGGATACAAGTATCCGGCGACACCTTTGAGGATATTCTATTTGCTGCATTGAACGAGATACTCTTTTTGATGGAAACCAGGAATATGGTCTATAGCGACTTTAACTTCGAGCTTTCCAGCGACAACAATTCTCTCTGGGGACAATGCCTCGGGGAGAAGCTCGATCCCAAGAGACACACTTTGTCAGCTCATATCAAGGCAGCGACCTATCATGAGTTGAATATAATTCGCAACCAGGATGGAATTTATCAGGTCAAGATAATCTTTGATATCTAGCTTATCAACGATAACCAACCTAGCATTGGATTATGAATTATGCCTAGAAGATGCTTGCAGTATGTTTTTTTGATGCTGTTTTGCCTGCTGCTATTTACAGATGATCTCATCTGTGATCAGAAAAGCGATGCGCAGCCTGAAGGATGGAATCTCATACTCATTTCCTCGTTTTCATATAGCATGGCTTCCTTTGACAACTGGACTGCTGGTGGGGAAAACAGCCAGTCAGCCGGCACCTTGAATCGTTTCGAGGCTAACTATGAATCCAGGCGCAGCAAGGTAGAGCAGCGTTTGCGTCTCCAATACAACCTGACCAAGCTGGGGGAACAGGAATTCAGGAAATCAACGGATATACTAAAATACGACCTCGGATACAAATACAAGGCGACTCGACTCATAGAGCCTTATCTCTCCTTGTCAGCGATTACCCAGATATACAAAAGCTATGACTACTTCGAGAATCCTACCACTATCAAGGTCAACAATGGTGATGGCAAGGTTTTGGCTGATGTATTCAAGTTTCAAGTCTCGCGCGCCTTTGACCCCGTGAAACTGGAGGAGGGTTTAGGAGTCAATCTTTCCATTATTGACAAGGACAAAAACAAGCTCAATATGTTCGCCGGTCTCGGGGCAAGGCAACTGATAACCGAAAAGTTCTATATCAACGATGATGATGAAAGCACATCCGATGCCCTGGAATACAAGCATGTTGAGGATTATTCTTTCTTCGGCTTCGAGGGTGGGTACAAGCTAGTGCTTGTTGTTATGAAGAATATCGGTCTTAGCTCCGAGTTCAAGGGATTTTATTCAACAAATGATGAAAGAGCCATCCTTACCTGGGACAATCTGCTATCCATGCAGATCAACGAATACTTCTCGGTCAACATAGAGGGGAATATGATCATAGACGATGATATATCTCCTGCCGCCCAGTGGAAGAAATCGGCGTTATTAAGCTTCAACATGCATCTTCTATAGGATTATTCCCCTGCTGCTACCATGAATAATGTACTCCGAAGCTGATGGCATCGTTATTTGTGGAGATGGATCTACCTGTGGTCGGCGGATCGGTAATGCTATACTTGATGTTTCTTTCCTTGAACCACAGGTGCTCGTAGGAGAACTCGAACTCGGTGCGCTCGGACTTGCGGTAGGAGAACCCAGCACATAAAGCAAACAGGTCCGAGTTCGGCGTATCGACTACGAATGTCTTGTCAGGGATGGGAGACCAGTCATACTGGGAGCCGAAGCGGAATTTCCATTTCGGCGAGTATATCCACTCCACTCCCAGCCCCAGGTTATACGAATCGGTATAATCTCTTGGCGCGGTCAAGTCTCGCATGTTATCGCCGAACATACCCTCAAGCTGTTCATCGGGCCAGTCATCATCGGTTACATACATATAGGCATCCTTCAGCTCGCCGTAGTTGAACCATGCCACATCGAAGCCGATATTATACTTCGGGGATATTTTGTAGTTGAATCCAAGTCGTAGCGAGCGGGGCACCAACATCTCCGACTCGGTATCGTACTTACCATCCAAGAAAGGAAGGACATCCTCGATTTTAAGTGTGCCGTCCATTTGGACCACTTGTCTCCCCGTGTAAGTCAAGCCGATGTTCAGGCGGTCGGTAGCCTTGAATAAGAAGCTGGAGTGCCAATTCCAGGAGAGATCGCCATTGCTTAAGGTGATCATGCTATTTGGAAACTCGATGCGATTGCCCTGATCATCGATTGCAGCCGAGAATCGTCTCTGCCCGTATAGATGGGCATACATGGCAGCGAGTCCAATACCGAATGAGAGCCGCTCGCTTAGCTTCCTGGCTGCAGTGGCGGTCAGGTTCGAGGTCATGAAGAATCCACGAACTATATGATACTTAGTGGGAGCATCATCAGGCACGGTCGCACCCAGTAGATTGGGAAAGAACCATGCAAAGCCGAACTTCCAGTTCTCGGCGCCGAAGTCATCAACATATCCGAAGAATGGAAGCGCTCCCCAGGCGATATCCGGTCGCGTGATCTCACTCCATTTCTGCTCCGATTGGTCATAAAGCTGTAGCCCGACCTGCACGATGCCAGCCAGCGTGCTTAAGGTCAGATGTTTGCCTTTCATCTCGGTCAAGGCGGCTGGATTATGCCAGATATTAGCCACATCATTGGCATCCCCCTTGCCCACTACTGCGTGCATAGCCACCATCGTAGCGCCGACATCGTTATTGGCAAAACCACCTGCCATACAGTCTGTAGAGACCATCCATAAGAAGACCAGGATTACAATCGTACTGAAAAATGTCCTTGTCATACTCCCTCTTCCTTCATCGGTTAGCATCTATATAATCCCAAAGCGATCCAATATCACCGAGACACTATCCATACGATGTGTCAACGAAGAAGATATAATAACAACCAGTCAGTTATGTCAACCATTAAATGGTTTATTCACAGAACGAGACACCTGGCTGCAAAAGATATCCCATGAGTGAAAAATTGAAAAGGTTAAATTATTTGTCAATAATATCAATAGGTTAACTGAATAGAATTGATGATTACGCCAGAGATAAAACAACCCTAGTGAAAAAATATGAGAAAATTTATGTCGGTGAAAGAAAATATTCTTTCTTTAGCCATTTGCAACTAAAGATAGTAATCTTATTGCAAGTAGTATCAATAATTCTAATAATAAAAGCTATAAACAAGTAGGCATATCGATGAATTTAACCTCTAGGTCAGGAAAGTGTTTTATAAACAACCGCATTAATGCCTTCAAGCCGGGCGTCTCGGTCGCATAATGTCCGCCGAACAATAGGTCTATATCCATTTCCCTGGCATAGTGATAAATATTATGGCTCGGCTCCCCGGTTATGAAAAGATCGAATGGCTCTTGCGCATAGCGCGATATCTCGCTAGCTCCTTGTCCGGTTACGATGGCAACCTTACTGATCGGGCGTTCTCTCATATCAAAGATGAGAGGTTTTGTCCCAATGATGGTTTCCAACCGCTCGGCAGCCTCATTAATGCTTAACTCCCTCTCGAATTCACCCCTCTTCCCCCAGCTTTCGTGCTCACTGGCGCCATAATGACCAATATTCTTCAGTCCCAGTCCCTTAGCCAGGGTGGCTGCTGTACCAATTTCGGGATGTGCGTCCAGGGGGTGGTGGCTGCAATACAGGGAGATATCCTTCTGAAGTAGAATCCTCAGCCTCTCCTTCAATGGCTCCCCAATTCGCTCAATGCCACCCCAGATCAATCCGTGATGCACCACGATCATGTCAAATCGAGACGCCTGTTGGAAGAGCTGCAAGCTAGCGTCAAGCCCGAATGCCACCCTGCTGACCTCGGATTTGCCCTTTACCTGAAGCCCGTTGTAGCACTTGTCCTGATATAAATGTGGTGTAAGTATCTCATCAAGGTAAGCCACAGTCTCATCAAGCGACCGCATCTTCAATCAATCTCCCCGAATCCGAGCACATCGAGCATGCTGTAGAACCCAGGTTGTTTATCCACGATGAACTTTGCTGCTCGCAGCGCTCCTTTGGCAAAGGTCTCCCGCCCCATTGCCCTGTGAATGCATACCAGTTCTTCCTTCTCTCCGGCGAAGATGATCTCGTGTTCCCCGAAGATATCGCCAGCCCTGATTGCATGCACTGCTATCTCATCTTTTTTGCGGGGACTCTTTCCTTTTTCTCGACCGAACTTGAGGACATCATCGCTCGATAATCCCCTTGCACTAGCGATACGACCGGCTAGCATCAATGCAGTTCCGCTAGGGGCATCCAGTTTGTGGCGATGGTGTCGCTCCACGATCTCTACATCATAGGCATCTCCCAGGGAGGCAGTTATATAGCTTATGAGACCGGATAACAGGTTGATGCCCAGGCTCATGTTGGGCGCATAGACTATTGGGACTTGTTCAGCCAAGACCTGAAGTTCCATAAGATCATCATTACTCAAGCCGGTAGTACCGCTAATAAATGGTCTCTTGTCGCTGGCTGCCTGCCTGGCGCATTGCATGCAAGCCCCAGGAAGCGAGAAATCAATGACCACCTCTGCCCCAGGAGAACAAATCGGCGACTCGCTCACCTTTACTCCAACCTCGCCTACCCCCAGGATCAACCCGATATCCTTACCAATGAAAGGGGATTGGGGCTTTTCCATGGCATCGACCAGAGCGAAATCAGCTCTTTTCATCGCTTCCATTATGGTCGCCGAGGACATCTTTCCCAGGGCGCCGTTTATCGCTATCCTTAGGGCACTTCGGTTCATAAGATCATCCTTCACATTGTGATTTCAATACTCTACAGCCTTATATCAAGTTGTAGCCGGTCAGGATCTCTCGCATCAGGCTCCTGTTCTCATCGGTCATTGTTGTAAGGGGGAGTCGCAGGGAGTCATTGGGGATCATACCCATCATCTTCATGGCAGCCTTGACTGGGATAGGATTGGACTCTATGAACATTGCCTTGCAGAGTCGTACCATGTCGATGGCTATTTGTGAAGCCTTTCGGATATCCTCAGTGAAAAAGGTCTCCACCAGGTCATTCATCATCTCCGGCACGATATTTGCCACCACCGAGATCACTCCATCGCCGCCGACCGACATTATCGGTAAGGCGAGAAGATCATCGCCAGATAAGACTGAGATATCATTGCCGCACAGGTGTTTGATCTCCATGGTCAAGGTTATATCGCCGCTAGCTTCCTTGATGGCAACGATATTTGATATCTCGCTGAGTCTTTTGACTGTTGCCGGAAGCATATTGACGCCGGTTCTGCTCGGTATATTGTAGATGATAATCGGTTTATGGGTATTCTCTGCGATCCTCTTGAAATGTTGATACAAGCCCTCCTGAGTCGGCTTGTTGTAGCTTGGATTGGTAACCATGATGCCGTCTAAATCCAGCCCATCCAGATCTGAAACCATCTCCAAGGCAGCCTCAGTTACATTGGTGCCGATGCAGCCGATGACCGGTATCTGCTGTTTGATCCTCTCGGTAGCCTCCTGATAGACCTGTAGCTTCTCGTCCCAGGCTAAAGTTGATGACTCGCCGGTGGAGCCGCAGAGGACTATTCCATGAGTCCCCTCGTCAACATGAAATTTCAATAGATTCCCTAGGGTCTCAATATCGACATTGCCGTCATCCTTAAAAGGTGTAACTAAAGCTACCAGGCATCCCTTAAAATCTGTCATAAAACTCTCCATGTTTGGTTTAGATTTGCAATCTCGTTTTCTTGGACATCTTAGCCTCTTGTGATCCCAAGTTGAGATACCGGACTAGTGAATATCGAGCATTTAGCTAACCATGATACCAGCCGTTCAGTTATAGTCAAGGTGGCGGCGCTTTTTGAGGGAAAAATGAGCGGAATTCCCTGAACTGAAGCACCATCCATAGAATTAATGGCATAAGCTGCGAGCCGACCTGTTCATAGAAGATCCCGGAGTACTTCAATGTGTTATGCCAAAAAAAGCGTGTAATTTGCTCGACCTTGAACCAGAACCCGCCATACAGGTAAATCTTCTCAATTGGCATGACTCGATAAAAATCGAGTTTGATATGCAATAGGTGGCTTGAATATATAATGATCAAGCCGATGGAGAGGGTGAGCATCCTTCGTTTGATCCCAATGCCTGGATTAGACAAGAATAAGGCGATAAGCGGTATGATGTTGAAGGTCAATGACTTGCCATCTATCTGCATGAATAGAGCCATTGATCCAGTTGATTCATCCTTGAAATAAAAAGAGAGTATATTTGCTGAAAGGTTAACCTTCTTGTCGCTTATACTAACCTTATAGAATACATTCCAGCTCCCACAAATCAGTTTTAAATAATATCCATGCACAAAGGCGTACCATACCACCCCCAGAATTATGGAGATGACAAGAAACTTAATCAGGAACAGCAGTATCCTTTTCACCCTTTACGAACTTCTCCCTCCAGATCATCCAGATGCCGATGACAAATACGATAAATATTCCCTGCCAAAGATACTCGTGGAAAAAATCGAAAAATCTAGGGTAGTAATTGCCCACGATACCGAGGATTATAACCCGCGTGATATTTACAGCATTGAGAAAAGGCAATCCCAGGACTAATCCTAGCAACTTTTCCCTGAAACGAGCAGGATATGCCAGCACAGCGGAGATATATATGATCATGGCGAAAATGCCTGCGCAGTGATACACCAGTGTGAACCCGAATCCATTCTCCACCTGTACATTGATCCCGGTAACTTTTGTCTCGATGCCCACTAGATTGAGGAAAAATCCTGACACGGCAGCGATTAGTTTGGGAAAATATTCTGCAATGTACTTGTGCGAGATATCCCAGTGGAGCATCAGGAAAAACAAGAGAATGAAGTATAAAAGCAGTCCATAGAACTTGAAAAGAACGCTATTTTGTTTCAAGAACCGTCCAATCTTGGGCAGAACCTTCATCGCCAAGCAATCGTCCTAATAGAATCTTGGATAATGTCGGGATACACAGGATACCTATATTATCACCAGGAGTTCAATCTTTGGTTCCACCCTTGCTTTGCCTATTATCCCTGGTCCTTGATGGGCAGCTTTATCCTCTTTATTAGAAGCACCACGCTTATCAGCAGGATGGTTAGGATGAATCCCCACCAGGAAAGGCTCGGTATGGGGAGCCACGGATTGCCCAGTAGATTATACACGCGCTGCATTATGCTTATCTGCTGATCATCCGGGATACCGCTGAAGGGGAAGGCGAAGTAAACGATATCATATAGGAAATCTGTGTTGTGCTCTGGATCATCGGGATTATAATCCGGACCCGGCTTAACAACAGAGATGGCAGCGATTTCGTTGTACTTTCCGGATGAATAATAGTAATAAAGCAGCGAATCACTGAAGTTACCATCGGCATATTGCGAGAACTCGATCACATCCGGATTCTCTGCCTTAAGCTCGTCGATGTACCTGCCCCACCCGATAAGTTCGCGGGTATTAGGATTATCATACACGAAGCTGGCATTCAGATATCTCTGGTAGAACTCATCATCCTTGTGCCACTGCCCGATATCCTCGCCGACGATGAATAGCTTGTGTGGATTCGCTACCGTCCCTGAATTGAGGAATGTAATGAGCGCAGCCTGCTGAGAGGCGGTAAGGAATGTACCCTCATCCCAGATCACCATGTCATAATATGAAAGAATAGTGGTGGCAGGGTCTGTACTCTTTCTCTGATAGACATCATAATTGACGCCCTTTGTAGTTATGCTACTCAATCCTCGAGTATATGCATCCGGCTCGGTGTCTATGCCGTCATAATAAACCAGGATCTTAGCAGAAGAGGGGAGCACTTTATAGCTATAGTAATCGAGAATTGGAGCATTCTCCGGCGCAGTCGAGATATTGGGTATCGGTGCATTGTCCCTGGCTTCGATGAAATAATCTACCGTGCTTCCTGCTGCCTGACCGGGTAAGGTTCCCACCCATGTATTTCCCTCATATAAGCTCAAGGTAACATAATTATCCGACCAGTTTCCGGTGCCATTTATCCGATAATAAACCCTCGGGTGTGGAGTACCGATGCCTGAATCATCTTCTATCTCAGCGGATATGGTTCTCGATGAGGTGCTGAAAGTATTCCTTAGTGGTGTATGGACGATCTTCGGTCCTGCAATGTCGGTAACCACCCTGACATTATCAATATACCAATAGGAATAATCCTTGAAGGTCAGGCTGTTCATGCCGGCTACAAATCTGAACTTGAACTGGCTGGCACCGCCCCATCCCTTAATGGATGAGTAATAGTTGTATCTCCAGCCGCCGGCTGTGGAGCGTCCCTCGTTGGTATCGGTGTTGAAGTATTCCAGCGGGACCCAGGTGACACCGCCGTTGCTTGATGCCTCAAGATGAAAAGTGCCGTGCTCCTGCATCCTGCGATTGTAGAACTGAATAAGCATAATATCAAGCGGGGTCCAGCCGCTTATATCGATATTAGGGGACACAAGCGAACAATTGAAACTCCTATAATTATGCTCTATAGGCCACCATGAACCGCGCCCCTGTGCTGTCCTTCCCTGCCCGTCGCTTCTGACGCTGGTCGGATAACCGCAGAACCAGGCATTGGGGAAGCTCTTGTAAATAGGGTAGCCATCGTTATTGGTCATCGTCTCATGACCAAGACCTATCCAATGCCATAGGTCACCCGAGGCAGGGGCTTGCTCAAAATTCATTGTGGCAGCAGGAGAGTCCATATTGTTCTCATAGATGATCGTCTCCGACGATATGATCTTGACATCATCTATAAAGAAGTTCCTCCCGTTACTTCCCACATATTGCCAGGCAATCCTGACATTGTCGTGTCCGGCAAGGAAACTAAGATCTATAACCTTTTCACGCTCCCAGAAGTTATCCAGGTCGGCGCTGTCGATCACATCGACATTATAAGGCCAGGTAACACCATCATTGATGGAGGCTTTGATATTTATGTGATTGTTCTCGTTGGTCTCATGGTTCCACCAGAAGGTAAGATAGCAGCTTGCCAGCCCTGGTATAACGAACTTCGGCGTAATCAGCCATTCATCCTGATCCAGCTCAGCCTGAACCTTGCAGGAGGCGGTGCCGGTATGCTTGGTCTCGGTGGCTCGGATCCATTTGTAGATAGGATTTGTAAACTGGGTTGTCCAGTCCTTGGGGGGGAAGCCATACTCGAAGCTCTCCGGTGCCACATAGACCCAAGGGACACGCGTGATCTTGACATCATCGATATACCAGCCTTCATCTACCTGGTTGTCATGGTTGGAGAAGAATATGAAGCGCAGTCTTGCCTGGGTGTGATCATCATAGGTATCATTGAGATAGACCTGATGTTTCACCATGCCTTGAGTATTCAAGCCCGGTGGTATAATATAAAGTGTATCCCACTTTCCATCAACCTGGTTATACATCTCGATCTTACCGTAGTCCTCTGTATCATTAGAGAGATCTACATCCTGAGCCCAATACAAAATGTAATAATCTCCTCCCATACCGGTGAAGTCGAGTACGCCTGGCTTGGTTACCGCTTGGGTGTTCATGCTAGGCAGATAACTCATGCCCGGAAAGGGTCCTGCACCAGCAGGACCAGCCCATAGCGCCGAACCATAAGGCGCTCCCAGGTCCACGCTACGCCAGTTAGCCGAGGTGCTAGCGGTGTGATCCACTGTCGTCCAGCCGGTCTCGCCCATGTCGAAATAATCCATCCAGATGGTTGTCTTGGCGGTTGGCTCGCCTATACCTACCGAAACATCGGGCTTTGGTGGCGCATAGTCGAATAGCTCGATGAATGCCCTCTCCTCTTCGGTTAAGGTTTGACTCTGGAGGTATGTGCTGTCGCTAATAGCCGGTGAAGCACAAAGCCAAGTGCCTATTAGTACGATCCATAGAACATAGGTATATCTCGTTTTCATGAAAGCCCTCCGTCATTTGGATATGCTTTTTCTCCCTTGTTTATCACTTCATATTAGTGTATCGCTATCTAATTTCTAAGGCTACAGTAATAGTCATGATATGTCAATCAATTTTCCGAACATTGGTTATGCAATTTCTATGCCTCAAAGTACCTTCCCTAAATCAGCAAGGATATGCCAGGCACAAGGCATGTCAAGGCGATTGAAGGTTGGTAACTTGCCTACCGATAATGTTTTACTCATAAGAAACAATTTTTTTGCTGACAATAATTGTATCAAAAGCCCGCCCCATATTGTCATGCATCGTATCACCTTTTCCTTTTCTTTTCATTCTTCATTTTATCATGTAGAAGATAAACATATCCCCCCCAGTCCTTTTGCACCTTGAAGCCATGGTGCTCCAAGAAAGCCTGTCGGTAGAAGTGGGTAGTAACCGCCTCATAAGCTTCCAGCCTCATTCGGCTGATGAAGTCGTACATCAGCTTGCTACCCAACCCCTTACCCCGCAACGGAGCAGCTACCACCATCCAGTCCAAGTGCACCTCGGAGGTAGTTCCCGGCCTGTAGGTTAACCCGCCTACCACGCGTTCTAGCTCATCAACGAGAACTAGATGATGCAGCTTGGAAGAAAAGGTGATCGGAATATCCGCAAGGTAGAAAAGACGATACAGCCGACCAACCTCCCTGGGATTCTTTGGGGGACGAACATGATAGCGAATTCCCGCCTTATCTTGCACCTCGGTTTGAAGCCCGAGGATCCTATCCTCATCTCGAAGGATCTCCACCAACTCTGCCTTGACCGGCTCCCAAAGACGAGGATAGACCATGATGGTAACCGCCATCTTGTCATCTGCATCGGTAAGGACATCATACAAATCGGAGAGTTCCACCAAGGCAGATGGGGGAGAATCGCTGTATTTACGAGCCGATAGAATAAAACGATCCAGGTGCTGGCGGATATCTTCGCTCGCCCTTTTGAAATAGGTCATCTTGAATAGATTATAAAAAATGTATTGCGGAAACCTATCCAGGCGATAAAGCGAATAGAGTTTTAGCAGGGTTTGAAACCTGGCTTTCTTGGTCGCCTGCCGATTTGCTTTCTCCCAACGAAAGTAGCGCATGACCGCAAGCGTCAAAACCAGTGGCTTATAGCCCGATTGGTTAATCGTTCGAATATACGACCTGGCAATCCCCTGTATGTCGCAACCGCATTCTTCTGTATGCTTCTTTTTCCATTCATAGCTTGCCTTTTCGAGAAATCGAAGCCCCTTTTCTTCGCCAAGCACCTCAAGAACAGCATCGAATAGCCAGTCAATCCTTAGCAAATTGGAGGTCCAAGGGAAATACGCCCAAACAGAATTATAAAAGCCATCCACTAGCTTGAATAATAGCTCTGCGCTATTGTGATATGGTTTCCTTCCTGCTAATGAGACGATTCTTGCTGCGGTTCTGTAGTCCGCTTCAGGCACAATAACATTCTTGGGGGAGGGGAGACCCGGCAGTATCCTCATTCCCGTGCGCACCCATCCCTCCAGGTAAACCGCTATAGCCTGGGTCAACATCCGCTGCCATTGCTGTTTCCCTGGCACCTGCGCGCCCCTCTGCTTTGTGCCCGCGATAGCGCGCATTCGTTCCCATAAAGTGAGATCCTCTATATGGCGTATCGCAGCTACCAGGTATCTTTCTGATAGGCTGCCAAAGCGTGGAATAACCGGGCTTCCGTGAATCAAGCTGGCGATATTGATAGTCCAAAGAACCGTCTCAATAATGGATTCCTCTGGTAAATCGAGGTGCAAAACGACTGCTAGCTCATAATGCCTGTTTGAATGGGTACTGATGGATAGCTTGTAAACCGAGCGCTCGTATTGACTTAGAAGACGGGTTATCCATAAACCACGAGATTGGATCTCCACAGGGTCGAGGAGTTCTCCATCATAAATAATATATATCGACTCGCTCAGCAGGGTGGTTTTGCTTAAGGCATCGAATAGCCTCTGTCGCTCTATCTTGGGAATCCCCGCCTCAAAGACGATCCTGGACTCCCAGAAACTGCCTCCTAGCAGATCCAGTCCGGGTAATTGTCTCCGGATCCAACTCTCGAACCAGTGACCTAAGTCAAAGAAATAACGATAAGCCAGGTTAGATAGGTATTCATCCGGGCATTCCAGGATCCAGGAAGCAAATTCCTCTCTTATGTTCTCGTAGTACTCCGGATGATGGTGTGCAAAAGTAATCAACATCTCGTATAGGGTAACGAACTGCTTCTGGGTCTTCTCATCCAATGGCATACGCATATCTTTTCGATATTGCTTCAGTCTTTGTCGAAGAGCCGTAAGCCTTTCTTGTTCCAGATTCTGTTTAGAGATCTCTTCGATGCCCTCGGTATCCAGAAACTGCTTGCCTGAGCGAATAAAGGCGGGGAAATGATTACTGTAATCATAATCAGGCTGGCTGAAAAGCAATGTAATATACGCCCTTTTTCGTACCTCGAAGGATCTATGTTCAGCCAAGGTCTCCAGTCGGCTTCGGATCAGTCCCCGCAAGCGCGGGGAGCTTTGTTCCATTATTTTCCCTAAAGCCTTTATTGCTTCGATAGCTACATCTTGATTTCCCAACAGGGCAAGGCTACAAAAGTAGTGGGCATTCTGTAGGCTTGGAACTAGTGCTTTCTCCTCGTCTGGAGTCCCGACATCGATATCAGGTGATTCTATTGAGTCATGGTCTGTGGGCAAAAAAGCCCTGGGCGCGATTCCGTTTAGCTCTAGCTCCCAGGCTGCCTTACCCTTAGCCATTCTCATAAGCGGTGGATTGCCAAGATAAAGATAGGGGCTGCGCACAAATAATCCTAAATCAATAACATTCCCTGAGACCTGGTAAGCGAGCTTTCCGATTGCGATGCGTGAGGCTTTCTCCTCGCTTTTTATCTGAAGAAGCATAGATCCATCAGCCTTCAAGCCTTGCTCATCAAGCTCCAGCATCATCTCGGTAACGCCAAGCTCTCGCATGAGCCAGATCGGAATCACAACCTTCAGGTCTTTTCTGCAAAGCTCCAGGGCGTTCAACCTATACATCGGTTCGATAACATGCTCAAAGTTTTTCACTATGTTCTTTCGTTTATAGGACTTCTTTGCAGTCAGCTCGTCATGTTCAATGGAGAAATCTCGATTAAGGATCGCAAAATTCACTATGCGCATGTAGGGTGGCAGCGAACGGTTGGCTGAGAGAATAAGCGAGTTGAAGAAAGCTCTTTTCTCTTCATCGCTTCTTTTATCAAGCTCCAGTTGATCATCCTCAAGATCCGGCACCACAAGCAATGTATTGTAAGGCTTACCATCACCGACCAAGAAAACACGCTTGAAGCCAGGCACATCCTTGAATAGGCTTTCAACCTTCTGGGGGGCTATGGTCTGTCCTTTGGTATTTTTGTAGATATCCTTTACCCTATCTACGATCGTATAATAACCATCCTGGTCAACGGTGAAGATATCTCCGGTATATAGCCAGCCGTCCTTATAAGTTAATTTTTCATCGATGTTGGTTATATACTTTGCAACATAAGCCCCCCTGATCCTCATCTCGCCGCTGTCGGTCAATTGAACTTCTATGCCAGGAAGGGGTATCCCTACAGTTCCCTCCTTGTATCTTCCCGGTGGAGTCATGGTAATCCCTCCGGTAGCCTCGGTCATGCCGAAACCACTGCATAGATCGACCCCGTTGCGTTGAAAAAAACGAAATGTCTCCGCTGGCAGGTAGCCGGCGGCGGATAAGCCCCACCGCAAACGCCCTCCAACGACCTTATGCAGTGCCTCATGCTCCTGGTCAGCGGTTGGATATTGCTCGTTGAGTTGTTGATAAGCACATTCCTTTATATACTCCCAGCGTTGCGGGATGCTGATGAGTACCGTCGGCTGCACTCGTTGCATATTAGTAATCAGCGTTTCGGAGGAGAGATCCTCCACAAAAGTATAAATAGCTCCCCAGAACATGCATCCCATAAGCTCCAGGAATCTGCCAAAGGTATGGTAAAGGGGGAGATAGCATAAAAATATATCATCATCCCCGATAAAAGGGACCGCTGCCGCTCTACAGAATCGTTTTGATAAGATGTTGAAGTCAGTGAAAGCCACTCCCTTAGGCTTGCCGGTCGATCCACTGGTGAACATAACCGTTGCCAGCCTATCCGGATCTGTAATCCTAGGCAGTTGTTGGGCAACCCCCATATCGGATAGCAACTGATCAAGGTAACGAATGCCTTTGAATTGAAATACTTCCTCTCTACCAAGGCAGATTATCTCCAGGTCAGCTCTCAGCCTCTCACGAACCTCTATTAACCTAAGTGTCCTCTCCTCGTTATCCGCAAAGGCGATGTTGTACCTGAAGTCTTTGAATAATCTGGTAAGCTCTTCCTCGTCGAAATGTATATCGAGCGGGGATACAAAAATTCCACCAAAGAGACAAGCAAGGTCAACACAGGCGGACTCGATAGAATTGGCTGATAATATGGCTACCTTTGGCTTCTTTTTAGTGATCGCATCAATAGCTGAGACAAGGGCGCAGACTCGTCTGTGCAGCCACGACCAACTGTAATCTCGAATCTCATCATCCCGCAGGGTGCGTAGAGCTGTTATCGATCTATAGTTAGCGACTCTTTGAAGAAACATGGTCTGCAATGTATATCCTGAAGCCTTGATCGCCTTTAGAACGAGCTGCACCCAGCGTTGCTCTCGTTGCTTACTCGGCAGAGCTAAAAGAAACTGACTCTTCCTGCTGATATCCAAGAATTGGTGCAAAGAAACCTTGTTCTCAGCATCGATCTGCTTGCCATCAACCATGCTCTCGACCGCATCGAGGATCTCCATACATTTCTTTTGGGTTTCCTCAAAGGAAGCTCCAACATCGGACTCCAATCCCTGCAACAATTCATTCAGGCGCATCTATTCTCGCTTCCCAGTATATGTCTAAGTTTGTATTAAGCTGAGAAGTAATTATACCAGCGCCTTATCCATTTATCGATATTTCACTGTTGCAATTTTTTATGAAATACATATAATTGAATGCTGATGATCTTAACAATAATATAAAACAAAGGATAGACGACTATGGCAACCGATGATACTAAGCAATACTTTAAGCGCCTTGCTAACCTGTTTGGCGAGGCATCTAGGATCTTTAACGAATTATCAAAGAGCGGGATGGACATCGAAATAAGCAGCATTGGAAAAAAGGCACCCTTTGAGCAGCCTGCAACAGAGACCGAACCATCCGAAGATCAAGTCGATGAAGCGGTTCAGGCAGCCGGATCATGTGGAACCTCTGTCCAGGAGTACCTTGCAAAAAAGAATATCGAGGTAGTAAATGTATTGGAGGTAAGCGAGGAGGAAAAAGCTCTTCTGACCCTCGCCGATGTAGTCTTCAAGAAATACCATAATGTCAGGGAGTTCCTTTACAAGCTGAAGCGGTTCCAAGGAAAGGGAGTAAGTGTTTACATGGATCTTAATGGCAAATCGCAGGAAGAGATATCCGATATTACCCTGCTTGCCAACCTGGCGCACAAGGCAGGCTTGCTGCCCAGATATCACTACAAGCGAAGCCCTTACTATAAACTGTATTGTGACCCGCCGGCAACTCCTTTAGGGATCAATTTTTTCACCGGCGAGTGGCTGGAACTGGCTGCATACTCGATAATCCAGGAGCTGATGGGCAATTACCAGAGCCGTATTAGCATGGATTTGCTCAGCCGCGCACAGATAAGGCTGCCTAACGATGACCAGTTCGACCTCGATATCTGCCTGCTGGTCGGCGATGATGACCTGGTTTGGGTGGAGGCAAAAACCACCGAGGAATACAATTATCAGCTCCCCAAGTACAGCAATATAAGCAAGTTGATCTGCAAGGATCGTAGCCATTCAATCCTACTATGTTCTGAGTTTATCGATAACGACGAGTATGCTGCCTTGAAAGCCAAGCAGGCGAACATGACCGCCAGCTCCATAAACGAATTTGAGGGCATGGTGCAGTCGATCTTGGAATCCATCGCCCCATCCAACGATACATAATAAATAGGGTGGCTGGATTATATCCTTTCTCCTCTTTGTGTCTTAGTGCCTTGGTGGCTAAGAAACCCTCAAGCCTAAACCCTCATGCCTATGCCATCAACATATCCTGGGTAGCTGCTCCCCGCTTTGCATATCGATTATCCTATCCGTGCCGATCTGGGTTCTTAAGATGACCTCAGCTCCCTTTTTATCGATAACCTCGCCGATGATACTCGCCTTGGCTCCAAGCTGGTTCTGCCGCATTATCGAAAGCGCTATATCAGCATCCTTTAAAGCAACAAAGGCAATGAATCTCCCCTCGCAGGCTACATAGAGGGGGTCGAATCCGAGTATCTCGCAGGCAGCCATAACCTGGGTGTTAATCGGGATCTTTTTCTCCTCGATGCGAATGGAGAGAGCGCTAGCCTCGGCAAGCTCAACCAGTGCCGTAGCCAATCCCCCGCGCGTGCAGTCTCTCATGCAGTGCACCTCGCAGCCTGCATCAAGAAGCGCCAATGCCATTTTGCTCAGGTCCGCCGAGTCGCTTTTAATGGTGCTCTCAAACTCCAGACCTTCGCGTACCGAGATCACCGCGATACCATGGCGTCCTATATCGCCGCTGAGCAGGATTTGGTCTCCAAGCTGGATGTTCGACGGAGAAATAACTCGCTGGTGATCGATGATGCCGATGCCAGCGGTGTTTATATAGAGCCTGTCCCCCCTTCCCTTTTGCACTACCTTGGTATCGCCGGTTACCACGGAGACATTGGCTTTAGCTGCTGCTGCCGCCATGCTTTGAGTGATATCTTGCAGGATTTCCAGTTCCAAGCCCTCCTCTATGATTAAGCCGGCTGAGATATAGAGCGGCTTGGCTCCACACATCGCAAGATCGTTTATGGTGCCATGGACGCTAAGGCTGCCGATGTCTCCGCCAGGGAAGTATAGCGGTTGTACGACATAAGAATCAGTGGTGAACGCAAGGCGCGCATCATCGATGTTGAACTCAGCCCCATCATGGTCTTCGCTGAGGTGGCGGTTGTTGAATAGCGGTTTAAAGAGCCTTTGGATCAGGTCCCGGGTCAGCCTTCCGCCCCCGCCATGAGCCAGGGTTATCCGTGTATAGCTGCCTACTGGCATCGGGCATGAGATATCTAATTTCTTTTCTTTACTCATTTTCTCCTATCCTAATTCCATTGTAACTCCCTCAGTCATCAACTCTTTACTGTATCACTAATTCATGGTACCACGATTTGACTCCTGTTTACTTTTCGCCTTGGTTGTTATAATGCAATCAACCTAAACCATAGCCATCAACCGCCAGCTCAATCATCTTTTTTTATATTTGAAGTAGGCTGCGCAGGCGCCCTCCGCTGAGACCATCGGCGCGCCCAATGGGTTGCGAGGATCGCACTTTACGCCAAAGAGAGAGCATTCAACAGGCTTCTTTATCCCCATTAGCACCTCGCCAGCAATACATCCGCTTTTTATCTCATTGGTCTTTTTATCCAAGTCAAACCTGTCTAAAGCATCGAATCTGGCGAATTCCTCGCGCAGTTGCAGCCCGCTATCGGGTATGAGCCCGATGCCGCGCCAACTGCGGTCTGTAACTGAGAATACCCTGTTTATTGCATTGAGTGCCTGGCGGTTGCCATCCGCCTTGACTGATCGAGCATATCTATTTACCACCAGCGGCTTATCCTCGGCTAGACAACGCAGGCAAGCCTCTATGCCGAGCAAAATATCGACCGGCTCGAAGCCGGTAACCACGATTGGCACTCCATAACGCTCGCTCAGCCGTTGATAACCGTGATAACCGGTAATTGTACAGACATGACCTGCAGCGAGGAAACCATCGATCACCGATCGATCCGAATCGAGGATCGCCTCCATTGCCGGCATGACCAGGTAGTGAGCACATATTATCGAGAAATTCGATACTCCAAGCCGCCGTGCCTTGAGCAGGGTCATTGCGCTCATCGGCGCGGTGGTCTCGAAGCCGATGGAAAAAAAGACCACCTGCGCTCCAGGATTCCTTATGGCTACCTCGAGTGCATCCAAGGGCGAGTACACCACCCGGATATCGGCGCCATCTGCCCTGGCTGCTAGAAGGTCGCCATCTGAGCCTGGGACACGCAGCATATCGCCATAAGAGCAGAAGATGACCCCGGGTTGGCGTGCGACCTGCTGAGCTTGGTCGATAAGCTGCGGCGAGGTTACGCAGACCGGACAGCCGGGTCCGTGCACCAGGGTTATATTGCGCTGCAATAGGGTATCTATCCCATAGCGGAGTATGGTGTGGGTTTGTCCGCCGCAGATCTCCATTATAGTGCAATCAAAAGTGGCGAGGGCATTTATGGATTGGACCAGGCGCTTTGCCTTCTCGCCATCCCTGAACTCGGACACAAATCGCATATCAAGGCTCCGTCTCATCCAGGGGCATATCCCCCAGCAGTTGCAGGGTCTGCATAGCAGCCACCTCATCGAGGATGCTTATGGCAAAACCAGCATGCACGATGACATAATCCCCAACTTTCGCATCAGGGACAAAGGAGAGATTTACCGTTTTGATCATCCCCTCGAAGCTGACCTTGCCGCTGCGAGTAAGTGGCTCAAGATCAGCGATCTCGATTATCCTGCCCGGTATTGCGAGGCACATGCTATCCTTCCTTTCCTTTATAAGCTAGATATGCAAGCTGACCCAAAGAAATGCCCCCGTCATTGGTAGGTACCAAGCGATGGGTGAAGACCTTGAAGCCGGCACCTTGCAGCGCTGCAATCATCCGCTGGCTAAGGTAGCGGTTCTGGAAGCAGCCTCCGCTCAGCGCTACGTATTGCAAGCCTACCCTCTCGGCAAGCTGCACCGCGGCGGCTATCAGGGTATTGTGAAATCGGGCACTTATAATGCTTATCGGTACACAATCGCCAAGATCATCAAGTATGCCCTGTATCAAGGGCGCATGGTCGATGATCGTGCCTGTGTTGCCAGCATCGATGTTGATGTTATAAGCCTCGGTAGTTTGCACCTGCTCAATGGCATGTTCAAGCTCCATGGCAGCCTGCCCCTCGAAGCTGTTGATATAACGAAGCCGGCACAGGGCAGCTACCGCATCAAAGAGCCTGCCTATGCTGCTGGTGAGCGGGGAGTTTATGCGTTTTTTCAGCATGGTAAGCAATATAGAAAGCTCTGTGTTGGTGAAGGCAGAAGCCAGGAAGCGATGCAACCGAGAATAATAGATGGGATATAAACCTACCAATTGGTAGATCAATCCCAGGGCTGCTCTGCGCGGCTCCTTTATAGCTAGCTCTGCGCCAGGTAGGGGAAAATGCCTTAAATGCGCCACCCGCTCGTAGTCGCCATTGCTATTGATGCGCAGGAATTCACCGCCCCAGATCGTGCCATCACCGCCGTAGCCGGTGCCATCCCAGGCAATGCCAAGGCAGGGCGGCTGCAAGCCATTCTCCGCCATGCAGGCAAGTATGTGGGCGTGATGGTGCTGCACGGCGACCACAGGTAGTTCCATCGAGCGCGCATGTACGGTCGAAAGATAGTCGGGATGCGCATCGCAGAGAACAACCTCTGGCTGGCAACGGTTCAGAATGATCAGGTCTGCGATCGTTCGCTTGAAGGCTTGGAACGCCTGCTCGGTCTCCAGATCCCCGATATGCTGGCTTATGAAGGCATCCTTACCCATTGAAACGGCGACCGTGTTCTTCAGGTGGGCACCGAGTGCTACCGCTTTAACCTCCAAGTTCACCTGTATCGGCAAAGGAGCATAACCGCGCGCCCTGCGAAGGATCATCGGCTGACCAGCGATTACTCGCACTACAGAGTCATCGACATGGCGGGCAATGGGGCGATTATGTGCCAGGAACAGGTCCGCTATGCCCCCCAATCGGCTCAGCGCTTCGTGCTCATCAATGCAGATCGGCTCATGGGAGATATTGCCACTGGTAGCCACCACCGCAATGCCGAGCAGGTGCATCAATATATGGTGCAAAGGTGTATAAGGGAGCATAACGCCGAGATATGGGTTACCAGGTGCGATCTGGGATGATAATTTTTTACCCGCTGACCTCTTATGCGCCAGCACTATCGGGCTTTCCCTGCCCAGAAGCAGTCCACTTTGCAGCCGAGTGAGTATGCAATAATCAAGCAGAACATTCATCGAGGGAAACATCACCGCAAACGGCTTCTGTTCGCGCTGTTTAAGCTCACGCAGCCTGGTCACCGCCTCGTCATTGCTAGCATCGGCTACGAGTTGAAATCCGCCTAATCCCTTGACAGCCACGATTGCCCCCTGCTTGATCGCCTTGCAGGCGGCGACAATAGCATCATGCCTTACAGCCAGCGTTTTGCCTTGCCTATCCCAGAGGCTGACATAAGGTCCGCAATCAGGGCATGCGTTCGGCTGGGCGTGGAAGCGTCGATCAATAGGATCGTGATACTCCGCCTGGCAGCGTTCGCACATCTGAAAGCCCCGCATTGTCGTATTGCTGCGATCATAAGGGAGGTCCAGGATGATGCTGTAGCGAGGACCGCAGTCGGTGCAGTTGGTGAACGGATAAAGATAGCGCCGATTACCGGGATCGAATATATCCCCGAGGCAGCGCGGACAGGTAGCTATATCGGGTGCTATGACCGCTTCGATTGTGCCGTCTGTATCGCTTTTTTGAATATGAAAGCCCTGGTAGTTAATCGGCTGCTCAACCGCGGCGATCTCGATATCATCGATGCGAGCCAGAGGGGGATGCTCATGCTGGATAAGCTCGATGAGGCGGTCGATCTTCTCTGATATACCCTGGGCGATTATGGTTACGCCGCTGGAGTCGTTATACACCGCCCCAGTCAAGCCGATCCTTTTCGCAAGCCTATAGATAAAGGGTCTGAACCCGACACCTTGCACGACCCCGCGCACATGAATCTGGCATGAGGACCGCTTTGTTTCCGCGCCGATTACCTTTTACTCCCCCTTTCTGTTCGTTTACGATCAATCCGCCACCTCGATGCTGTCGAGCAGAATATCCATCGCCTGCGGTGAGTTTTGGTCTGTATCCTCTATTACAACAAGTTTGGCTCCCTCGGCTATTCCTCCTTCGCTCTCTCGTAGGAAGTGCTCCTTTAGATGCTCCGGCGAGATATGGCTCAGGGCGCCGAGCTTGATGCGAACCTCGCTAACCTTGCTCGCATGATTCTCGGCTGCTATGCTCTCAACCTTTTTAAGCAAGTCCTTGAGCAGGTGTATCTCGTGCATAACCATCAAACCCCTTTCATGAGTTTAGCAATTTTCATAATCCTCCCTTGGATCATAGAAGCGACCTTATTTACCGAGTCTTTAACCTCGCTGCACAGCTCGTTCCCGTGCTCGAATTGCCTCCCCTCGATGCCGAAGACGAACACCTCTTTGGGCAGCTCGCCTAAGGCTCTAGCCATCTCGATAGCCTCAGCCACGCTGAAGTCGTGTGTGGAGTAGCTGAAGAAGCGGCTGGGGATGGTCTGCTTATTCGCCTCGAAGTAGTGGATAGCTCCCGGCTCCACGCCAGAGCGAACCGCATCGACCAAAAACACGATGCCGTACCCCTTCCAGGCTTCCATAAGCTCGGTCCCTTCGCCGAAGCTAGGCTGTACGATCGTGTTGGGCAAATCTAGAGCCTTCAGCTTGCTGGCAACGGCGATCCCAGCTCCATCGTCCCCGCGATGTTGGTTGCCGACTCCGAGAACCAGTATCTTACCCGTCATGCTATCTCCTTTTAGGTTTTTGTTATAGCCTCTCTATCTTCAGCCTTAAAAAGTGGCATGAGCATGAGATGCAAGGGTCGTAGTTGCGGATAACCTGTTCGCAAAGCCAGGTGAGCCTCTCCTGATCCAGCCCCAGGTTTTGGCGCACGAAGTGGAGCAGGTCGCTCTCCATCACCTTCTGGTTCTGCGAGGTCGGTGGCACGATGCGTGCATCGATGATTAGCCCCTGGTTGTCGATCTTGTACCTGTGCCAGCAGATCCCGCGCGGCGCCTCGCTTATGCCATAAGCGGTGGCGACCACCGGGGTGCACTCCGCATAAGGCTCATCCGGCGGTTCATATTGCTCGATGATGCTTATTGACTCCTCGCAGGCATGGATCATCTCGATGCTGCGCACGATGATGCTTTGGAAGGGATTCTTCACTTCGGGCAGGCAGTTGAGCTTATTAGCAGTTTCCTTTGCTGCTGGAAAAAGCTGCTCGAAGTTGAGGTTGAATCGCGCCATGGGACCGACCATGTATGCCCCACGCCCCTTGATATAGGCGTGAAGCGAGGTCGATTGGGGAACATGCTCCTCAAATACATGTTTCTCGAAGTCGCTGATCTCGATGTCCAAGCCCTTGCTTGAGATCAGCCTTCCCTCGAAGATGGCGTACTCATGGGGGTGATGCAGGGCAACAAGCTCGTAATCCTGCTCAAAGTCGGGGAATTCGAAGCCGGCGACCAGATGCGCGGTCTTGATGGCAGCCTCGACTCCCCATTTCAGCCTTTCGAGCAGCGATTCAAGCTCCTTTTTTTCGGGCAGCTTGTAGAATCCTCCCACACGCCAGTTTATAGGGTGTATCTCCCTGCCGCCGATCAGGATCATGATGTCATTGCCCAGCTTCTTGAGCGCTAGTCCCTGTTTCACCGCATCGGGATGCTCTTTTGCCATAGCGACAGCATCCTGGTAGCCAAGGAAATCCGGCGCATGGAGCATATATACATGCAGCGCATGGCTCTCGATCCACTCGCCGAGGTAGATTAGCCTGCGCAAGGCTCTGACCTGGGGATGCAGCTTCACCTTGAATGCAGATTCCATAGCCACGCTGGAGCTGGTCATGTATGCGATGGGGCAGATACCGCAGATTCGTGCTGTAATATCCGGCGCCTCGTGATACATACGCCCCTTGAGGAAAGCCTCGAAGAAGCGGGGTGGCTCGAAGATGTTCAGCTTAACATCCTCGACCTTGTCATCCTTTATCTTGACCAGCAGTCCACCTTCTCCCTCCACCCGCGCCAGGTAATCAACCTTGATGGTTCTCCTTTTACTCATAGGACTCGCTCTCCTTTCTGAACGGCTCGGCATAAGCGTTGAACAGGCGATATGCCCTGAGTAACTCATCGTCGTGGACACCGAGCTTCTCCTTCCACCATTTGCTCAGGCTGGTCGTATTCGGCTTCTCCTTGGGACCGAAGCAGCTATAGCAGCCGCGGTTGTAGCTGGGGCAGATGGCGCCGCAGCCAGCCTGGGTTACCGGTCCTAAGCAGGTTATGCCCTGGGCGACCATGATACAGATATTCCCCTTTTGCTTGCACTCCATACACAGGCTGTAGTTGGGGAGATGCGGTCTTCTTCCCATGAGCAGGGCGCCGATCGCCTCCAGGAGCTGATGCTTGTTGATGGGGCAACCTCTCAGCTCATAGTCAACGCGCACATGATCGCTTATCGGTGTCGATCTCTTGAGCGTCTCAATGTAGTCGGGTCGTGCATAGACAGCCTTGGTGAAGTCCTTGACATCCTTGAAGTTGCGCAGTGCCTGGATGCCCCCCGCGGTAGCGCAGGCTCCGATGGTGATCAAGATCTTGCTGTTTCGCCTTACCTTGTGTATCCTCTCCGCATCAGATGGCGTGGTTATCGAGCCTTCGATCAGTGTCATGTCGTAAGGACCTTTCTTCACCTCGCGGAATCCCTCGGGGAAGTTGGCGATATCGATCAGCTCAGCCACATCGAGAAGCTCATCCTCGCAGTCGAGGAGGCTAAGCTGGCAGCCATCGCAGGAGGCGAACTTGTAAACCGCCAGTTTAGGTTTCCTGGTCTTCTTTGCCATGCTACAGCTCCCTTTTTCTGTACAGTTCCCGCATCTGGTCATATCTGAAGACCGGTCCATCCTTGCATACAAAGATGGGACCCATCTGGCAGTGCCCGCAGAAGCCGGTTGCACACTTCATGTTCCGCTCCATTGAGATATAGACCTGCTCATCGTTAAGACCCTGTTTCTTAAGCTCCAACACCGTGTAGTGCATCATCACTTCGGGTCCGCAGACTAAGGCGATTGTGCCTTTGGGGTTGAGGGTTATCTTTTCGAGCAGGGTGGTAACCACGCCGACATTCCCGCGCCAGTCAGCGCCGGCGTGATCCACCGTAACCTGCACATCCATGTCAAATCTTCCCCTCCAGCTCTCCAGCTCCTTGCGATAAAGCAAGGCATTGGGGCTACGCTCGCCATAGATGAGCGTGATGCGTCCAAAGTCGGCTCGGTTATTCAGGCAGTGGTACAGCACCGGTCTCAGCGGCGCCAAGCCGATGCCACCGGCAGCCAGAAAAACATCATGCCCTTTCAGCTCTTCGATAGGCCAGGAGTTGCCGAACGGTCCCCTAAGCCCGATGAAATCCCCTGTCTTCAAGCCATTCAGCATAGCGCCGGTTACCGATCCGTAAGCCCTTATGGTATGCACTATTGTCGATTGGTCCTGCGCATCTCCACTTATGGAGATGGGCACCTCGCCGACTCCGAACATGTAGAGCATATTGAACTGACCGGGCAGGAATCTGAACCGCTTCTGCGCTTTTAGCCTTATGGTAAAGGTGTCCTTGGTCTCTTTCTTGAAATGGCTGATCAGATGGGACACACCTATAGATGCTTGATTCTGTGCAACAGCCATAATAGTTATCCTATCGATAGTTGGGTCCGTAAAGGTCGAGCAACTGGAGCCTGGTCGCCTGGAGGCGCTCCACCACGATCCTGCTGAAGCGAGATAGCAGCTCATAGCCTAGCTCAAAGTCATTCTGTACTTTCCCCCTCAGGCAGACACCATCCAGTTCTATGGCAGTCGTGTGCTCGATTGCCCTTGCATCAAAGCGCCTGGTATAAGGGGGAAAAAGCCATGACCAGCCGAGTATGTCTCCATCGCCGATGGTCTGGATGGTTATGGAGCCTCTGTTGGGGACGAATATCTCTATTGCAACTATCCCGCGCTGAATGAGAAGGAATTGATTGGCATCATCTCCCTCCTTGTAGATATAATCGCCAGCCTTATAGCTGCTCTCCGTGGCGCAGCCGACCAACAGCTTGATCAATCTCTCGTTCATGCCCCTGAAGAAGGGGTGATCGGACAGTATCTTCTCGAACTCTTCCATTTGATTGCTCTCCTTAGTAGAGGTCATTTTATATTCTCCAGGACAGCCTCAGCTTCCTTTGTTATGTCGATGCCGACCGGGCACCAGGTGATGCAGCGCCCGCAGCCGACACAGCCATTTTGCCCGAATTGCTGGTGCATGGTTGACAGCTTATGCGTGCACCACTGACGATAGCGGGATGCCCTGCTCGAACGCGTGTAACCTCCGTGAATATAGGTAAAATCGATATTGAAGCAGGAATCCCAGCAGCGGATGCGTTGTGCGCTTTTTAGATCGAGCGAGGTTCTGTCAACCACCGTGCTACAGAAGCAGGTGGGACAGACCATGGTGCAGTTTCCGCAGACCAGGCACCTTTTTATAACCTCCTCCCAATGGGGGTTCTCAAAGCCCTTGGGAAAAAGCTCCCGCGCCGCCTTGGCATCGAAGACCTTGCCCATATTATGAGCCGCAGCTTCCAGCAGCTCGGCGGCTGTCTTGAGCTTATCAGCATCCGCCTTTGTACAATCAAGCTCGCCGACAAGCTCCGAACCTTTTTGGCTCCCTAAATCGGCAATGAAAAAATGTTTATCTTCCTGTACGATCTCGGTCAGGACGATATCGAAGCCATCCTCAGCAACGGGACCTGATCCCATAGATGCGCAAAAGCAGTGCTCGCCGGGCTGGGTGCAGTTGACCGCTACTATGAGGCAATCCTTTCGTCTCTGATTATAGATCGGGTCGCTATGATCACTGCCATCGAATATTCGATCATATAGCCGGATCGCCGCCAGGTCGCAGGGACGGACGCCGATGAAGGCGTACTTCTCCGCTGGTTTTGCAGGCGGTTCGATCTTGAATCCCTTGCCATTACTGTGTGCTTCCCATAATACAGCCTGCGGCGGATGCAGGAAGTACTTCGGCGAGTTGGCAGGCGTAGTATAGCCGAAGTATAGACCGTTGTTCTCGTTTTCTAGGCGGTATATGCCCGGTTGCTGGCGATCCCTGTATCCGATGGGCAGATCCTCCAAGCCGGCAATGTTGGCATAAACGATAGCGCCATTTTTGAGCCGCGGCGCAATCACTGTGTATCCTCGCTGAATCAGCAGCTTTATCAGTCGGTCAAGATCAGCTACCTCAAGCGCTATTGCTGGTATTTTTTCAAACCCGTCCTTAGCCATACTTTTCCCCTTTTATGCAGTATATGTGCTAATAAGCAAAAGAATTGTAGGAATTTGTCGCTGGTGTAATTCTCCCTAGTTATAACTCAGGGTGTCTTATGCTCTTAACCTCTCCTGTATCCGGGTCGTAGTCGTACCCAGCGCCGTAAGGGCACTGCGGCTTATGATCCAATAATCCCTCATCGACTAGCTCATCGAGGTTGGCAGGGTATCTTCCCTTTAACGCCCTGAATGCGGAGATGGCTCGGCGAATGCTGATAAGGTTGGTTTTTATATTGGAGTATCGGGCAGAATCAGAGACCTGCTCAGCAACTCCTTTCTGGTATTGTTGGTGTTGATCCTGTAGCTCCTTCTGCCCTTGCAGCAGCCCGAAGTAAAGTACCGCTCCCAGTATGACGATGAAGGCGATCGGAAACAGCTTTTTCACTAAACCAGCCCCTTTCTCAGCATTGTCTCAGCTATCTGCACTGCATTGAGAGCTGCTCCCTTTATTAAATTATCAGAAACAATCCAAAGGGTCAAGCCATTTTCAATACTTTCATCCTCTCTAATTCTACCGACAAGGACATCATCTTTACTAACACAGTCAACAGGCAGCGGATATTCATTGCTATCCACATCATCTATCACCGCTACGCCGGGCGCATTTGCTAGGATCTCCCTTGCCTCTTCGGCGGTTATCTTGTTCTCGGTCTCGATATTCACCGCCTCACAGTGCCCTATCATCACCGGCACTCGAACGCAGGTAGCGCACACGCGGATATCGGGATCGAGTATCTTTTGCGTCTCGTTTATCATCTTGTTCTCCTCGAAGGTATTGCCCTGGGAGTCGAAATCACCGATATGTGGGATGCAATTGAAGGCGATCTGGTGGGGGAAAACGGAGACCTGGTGCTCTTTTTCTCTTTCTTCCATGATCATGTAAATCTGGGTTAGAAGCTCGTCTATAGCCGATTTGCCCGCCCCGGAGACGGATTGAAACGTGGTAGCCACTATCCTTTTAATTCGCGCTGCATCGTGCAGCGGTTTAAGAGCGACCAGCATTTGAATGGTCGAGCAGTTGGGATTGGCGATGATACCCTTGTGTTTTTCAAGCGCCTCTGGATTGACCTCCGGAACAACCAACGGTACTGCGGGATCCATCCTGAACTGGGACGAATTATCGATGACCACCGCACCAGCCATAACCGCATTCGGGATGTAATCTGCGCTAACCATGCGTCCAGCGGTGAAGAAGGCAAGGTCTATACCCTCAAAGGAGTCCTCGCTGAGCTTGTTAACCAGTGTGGCTGCGCCATTGAAATTTAATACCGTGTTGGCTGAGCGCTCCCCTGCCAGCAGCTTGATTCGATTGACGGGGAATTGGCGCGTCTCCAACAGTTCTAATAGCATTCTGCCCACCAGCCCAGTAGCGCCGACTAATGCGATGTTGTAATTTTTCATAAAATCTCCTTTTCATTGATGATGGATAGTTTAGCAATATCACACAAAGACGCAAAAAGGAAGTGATACCGTGATATCGCGATACCGTAGAAAAGGGCTGATGGCTCTTAAACCACAAAGGCATAAAGGCACAAAGAGAAAGTGATACCGCGGTTCTATGATAACATCCTCCATTAATTCCGGTATCACGGTACCACGGTACCACTTTCCTCCCTGGTCAGGATATCGACTATCATTCTTCGAACATGGCTATTGTAGGGATGGTTTGGATAGAGCCGAATATGCTCATTCAAATACCACAAGGCTTTGTCAGGCTGGTTAAGATGCTTATAATAAAGCTCGCCGAGACGAAGGTGTGCCAAACCGTTTATCGAATCCAGCTCAATCGCCTGCAACAGGTACTTCTCGGCTTGCTCATACAAGCCGATATTCACCGCACACTCTCCCATCCTTGAATGAACGGTGGATATCTCGATCGGATTGTAGATATATGCTCTCGCCTTAGCCATTTTATCGAAGCCTGCTTTGTATTGCTCAAACGCCTGACGGTATTGCCTTGTCTCGAACAGGTTGTGCGCCTGGTTGAAAAACTCGGACTGGTAACGAATGGCTATGCGATTGGAGTCGAAAAGATACCCAGCAGCGGAGATCAGCAGGAACATTACGGCTGCCATGACGGCAAGGTAAGGTTGCAGCGCCCTCGGCGATATAATGGCCAGGATTCGAGATGCTGCATAGGCTACGCAAAGCAGGGTGATCGGCAGCAATATCAAGCCGAGCCGGACATAGCCGAAGAATAAGACAACCGTGATGATCGTCTCGATGAGCAAGAAAAGCGGTAGTATAAACCTTTGCCTATGCTTGACCGCTGCCCAAACAAGGCACCCCAGATTGGTTAGCCCCCACAGCACCCACAAGCCCCACCGACTCTCGGCTACGAAGATATCCGCTGAGCGATAGAAGCCGCGCAAACCGAACGGAATATTGTAGGGTGCGAAGCCATAAGTATAGACCTGGAAGGAACAATAGAGCTTTCTGATATTCACCGCCACTGTTCTTATGGGATGCTCGAATATGTGTCGCAAGCCGATTCTATAGCCGTAAAGCAAAAGCTGCTGAATATAGGGATCATCCATATCATAGCGGTTGTCAGAAGGGGACATATTGCTCCCGTGGGTTCGGCGGTCGAAATAAGGGAGAAAAAACGGCGAATTAGCCTTGGCGAAGTTCAGCGGTCCATAAATGGTTATAGGCACGAACTCAGGGAAGACCTTCTTGCCACGCTGCTGGTTCAATGCGTGGAAATACTTGTAGTTGCGGTAAGTCCAGGGCGTAAGCAGTATGCAGACCACAGCGAAATATATACCCACAATTCCCAGCCTTGCCTCAAGCGGCCGATCTCGCTTCATTAAAAGCAGCGCAGCCAGGAATAGAAACCAAAGTATAGCCTCCCCCCTGGTAAGCAGCATCAGGCTAACCAATGCTCCCAAAAGCACTACCTTAAACCAGGTAAGCCCCTGCTCCATCCACAGCCATAGAAGCATAAGGCTTAAGGTTTGAAGGATATACCAAAGCTCGCTGTTGACCGAGGAGATATTGACCAACAGCCCAAATGACAAAGAGCATAGCCCACCAGCCAACACCGCTGCCAGGTCGCGGTTAAAAAAGTCCCCTCTATCAAGAGGGGATTTAGGGGTGTGTCCATGGCTTGGGATACACACCCGGTCAGCTTCGCTGCCACCCCTTTCTTTATAGGGGATGTTGTCGAAGATCCTCCTTGCTAAGAAAAAACATAACACCGGTATCAACGAACCTATCACCGCATAGACCAGCTTCAATGTCTTATTCGATGTACCAAGCAGGTATCGGATCAACGCCAGCGAGTACTCGGTAAATGGCGGGCGCACCGGCGGAGAGTCGTAAGCCCCGGCAAGGATGCGTGATGCAGAGACCTTGCTCGCCAGCGCATCGACCGGGTAAAAGGCGAAACCCTCCCAGTGATAGGGCATGAAGACCTTTAGAAACCAAAGCCTGCAAAAAAGAGCGCACAGGAATATGATCACCACAAGGATAATAGTAACACCAGGTTTTGACTTGTTATGATCATTCATCCTAACATCCATATAGGCGATTGTAATATCGACAACTCATTATGGCAAAGGGAACCACAGGCGGCGAGGCGAAAGTTGAGCTTATAGAGGCTATCCTGCGCAGAGCCGGTTTGAGGGCATCCACTAGTGCCGAACAGCATCTGCTAACCTACCTCAATGAGCTTTTGCGCTGGAATAAGAAAATCAACCTGTGCGGGATCAGGAGCTTCGAGGAGTTGGTAGATACCCTGTTGTACGAGTCGCTCTATCTCTGCAAGGTGGAGGAATTTCTCGCCGCTGAGGATATCCTTGACATCGGCAGCGGAGGAGGATTCCCAGCCTTGCCGTTGGCAGTTGTCTTTGATAAAAAGAGCTTTACACTCCTGGAGCCGAGGGAAAAAAGATATGCCTTTCTGTGCCATATCAAGCGCCTGTGCGGGTTGGAGAATGTGGATATTAAGATGATGCGCCTCGAGGAGTTTATTGACCAGCAACAAGGCATATCCTGCTTTAAGTGCATTACCATGCGAGCAGTAGGGGATATGGAAAATATAATCCAACAAGCCCAAAGCTTGTTAGCGCCTGGTGGTTCGATAATCACTTATTATAATTGCGATAAAAGATTGCCTTTATCAACCAAGAATATACTTGAAATACATGGCTCCAAGGTGTGCTTGGCGATCTACTCGCCTTGAGCATCTCGGCGTGTTTATTTAGTGAAAAAAGTCAAGGTCTTCATGTCCTTCCGCAGCAGTGCTTGTATTTCTTGCCGCTTCCGCAGGGACAAGGCTCATTTCTGCCTATTTTCTTGCTTTTTGCCTGTTTATGCTTGGGCGCATCTTCGAGGGACGGGGCGCTGTAGATAAACTCCTGGGTTGCAGGACGATCAGTGAGCACTATATCCTCATCTACTTTAATGGTGAATATCTGTCTCAGGCTATCGGAGACGAAGCGGTCGTTCATATCCATAAACAGCTCGAAGCCCTCCTTCTTATAGGCGAGCAGAGGATCGATCTGTCCATATCCTCTAAGCCCGATCCCCTCCTTGAGGTGATCCATTGCCAGCAGGTGATCCTTCCACTGGATATCGAGTGTACGAAGCAAAAAGAAGCGGATGATCTTGTTGAACTCCTTTTCACCAATCTTCGTTTTTCTCTCCTCATATAGCCTGATGATCATATCGCGTATATCCTCAGCAAGCACATCGCGGGTATAATTGACTATCTCATCCTCCGATGGCTTGAAGTGTACACCGAAGCGGGAGAACATCTCTATATCCAGCCCTTCCCAATCCCAATCTTCGGGATACTTTGCATCGGTATATTTATCGATGACTATCTCCAGGTACTCATCGATATTGCGCATCAGCTCTTCTTTGAGGTCTTGGGCATCAAGTATGGTCTTCCTGCGCTCATAGACCACCTCGCGCTGTTTGTTCATTACATCATCAAACTTGAGAAGATTCTTTCTAATCTCGAAGTTCTGCATCTCGACCTTACCCTGTGCCTTCTCTATGGAGCGGGTGAGCAGGCTGTGTTCCAGGGGCATATCCTCCTGAGCCCAGATCTTGTTCATTATCCCCTGAATGGTATCCGAGGCGAAAATGCGCACCAGGTCGTCCTCAAGTGATAAGAAGAATCGTGATGAGCCGGGGTCTCCTTGCCTACCAGCGCGACCGCGCAACTGGTTATCGATGCGTCTGGCTTCGTGGCGCTCGGTGCCGATTATATGCAGACCGCCTTTTTTAGCCACCCCCGGTCCGAGTATGATATCAGTACCCCTACCAGCCATATTGGTTGCGATGGTTACAGCCCCCTCCTGCCCGGCTTTGGCTACGATCTTTGCCTCTCGCTCGTGGTGTTTGGCGTTGAGCACCTCGTGGGGGATGCGCTTTTTCTTTAGCATTGATGATAGCAGCTCCGAGGTCTCGATGCTTATGGTGCCCACTAGACATGGTCTCCCCTTGCTATTCATATCCATAATCTCTTTGATAACAGCTCGGTACTTCTCATCTTTGGTCTTATAGATGACATCCGGGTAGTTATTTCTGATCAGGGGGCGGTTGGTGGGGATGACCACCACATCGAGCTTGTATATCTCCTTGAACTCGGCAGCCTCGGTATCTGCGGTGCCGGTCATGCCGGCAAGCTTGTCGTACATCCTGAAGTAGTTCTGCAATGTTATAGTAGCCAAGGTCTGATTTTCGTTCTGGATCGGTATTTTTTCCTTTGCCTCCAGCGCCTGGTGAAGCCCATCGCTGTATCGCCTTCCCGGCATCAGGCGACCGGTGAACTCATCAACGATTATTACTTCTCGGTTCTTCACCACATAGTGCACATCGCGCTTGAACATGGAGTGAGCCTTCAGCGCCTGCTCGACATGGTGCAGCCACTCGATGTTGGAAGGGTGGTAAAGATTATCGATGCCCATGAGCTTCTCGGTCTTGACCACGCCCTCTTCGGTCAGAAAGACAGAGTTATGCTTCTCCTCCTTCTTGTAGTCTATATTTTCTTTTAGCTTTGGGATGATGCGATCGGCGACTACATACTTATCGGTCGATTCCTCGGCAGGACCGCTTATGATCAGCGGGGTTCTCGCCTCGTCGATCAAGATGCTGTCAACCTCGTCGATGATTGCATAGTTATGCCCGGTCTGCTGTACATAGTCGCTAAGACTGAATTTCATGTTATCTCGCAGGTAATCGAAGCCGAACTCATTGTTAGTGCCGAAGGTGATATTGCAGTTATAGGCGATCTTTCTTTGTTCATCGGAGTCTTGATTCTGTATTGCACCGACTCTTAAGCCGAGGAATTCATAGATTGGTCCCATCCAGTCGCGATCTCGCCTTGCAAGATAATCGTTGACCGTAACCAGATGCACCCCCCGATTAGTTAAGCCCTCCAGGTAGCAAGGGAGCGTTGCCACCAGTGTCTTGCCTTCGCCAGTCTTCATCTCGGCGATCTTGCCCTGAAAGAGCACGATTCCGCCGATAAGCTGCACATCATAGTGCCTCATTCCAATGGTGCGTTTGGAGGTTTCCCTGACCGCGGAGAATGCCTGCGGGATCATATCCTCATGCGCTTCACCAGCACGCATTCGGCGCTTAAGTTCAATGCTTTTCTTGCGCAGGTCGAAGTCGGACAGCCGGTCGTACTGGTCGTATAGTTGGTTTATTTCATCCACCAGCGGTTGCATTCGCTTTATATCCCGCTCGTGCTTAGTGCCGAATATCTTTTTCAGTACGCCTTCAAGCAGCATTATTATCAATACCCTTTCCAGTATGGAAATATAGGAGTTTTTGCCATCGAGATCAAACAGATCAACGGAAGATCATAATAATTAAGAGGCATAATTGTAAAAAGAAAGGAATGATAGTAGATTATAAATGTTGATAATATTAATTCATAATAATGTCTCGTGTCAACCTGGCTGCCAACAACTGCCAATCGCCAGTTTTTAGCACCTATCGACACACCTTCTTGAACTCGGCGATGAATCGCGAGTTGAAGCAAACATATATCCTTCGTAAGTGGTGGTTGATGCGAAGGTTGACTAGATGCCTAGCCCCTGGAGCACTGAAATATGCACCAGGAAATCGCTCGGTTACAACCAAGTTACCCTCACCATCGAAGACATAAACCTTCCAGTTCACCTCGGATACAAGGTATATCCAACCATCCCAGTCCACTGCAATATGAAACACCTCGTTCATATTGGCGCCAGCATAAAAATACGAGCGTACCTTGTAATCCTCGTCCAGGGTTATCAGGTGATTATTTCCTAAATCGAAGATGTATAGCTCATCGACCTTGTTGAATGCCAGCGTAAATGGCTTAAATAATCGCACCGAATCTACCTTGCCGCAAAGCGCTAGCTCCTTTATCACTTTACCATTTTTGTCAAAAGTTCTTATGCATCTCATGTGAGGGTAGGAGACAACTGAATTCCCATCGCTGCTTACTGCTATGCTGTTGCGCAAAGGGATGAAGGGGGTTTGAATGACCTTTTCTTCCTTGGTCGTAGGATCAACAATTGCGACTCTTCGTTTGAAGGGGTCGGAGATCCGCAGGAAACCATCATCGTCCATGCCTATTTGGAAATCAGGAGAGAAACTACCCTCTGGATCTGTTTGGCTGCGTATGCGATCGAGGAAATCTCCTTCCATGTTGATTTTATGTACATTAAGCGAATGCTTGTCTGCAAACCATATATAGCCCTGATCATCGACCAGAAAATCGCCGATATTACAAGGTCTATTATCAACATTTAGCCTGGATGTGCTTGCGAGGTGGACAAAATCACAATCATAGCGCTTAACCGGCGCCGCCCTAAGCTCGCTATGGCTGGCTGGGAAGGTGTAAAGCATGGACATAAGATCTATCCGCTTGCCCAGCTCATCGCCCAAGATGGTTACCTGGCAATCAGCAGCCTCTTGGCTAAATTCATAAACCAGCCTGATATCGTGAAGCCCATAAGAGAGGGGATGGCTTAGTTTAAGGCTATCAGCCGCTGTAGGAGCACTAACTTGATAGCGATAATTATCAATGGAGACCTCAAGTTCGCCTGCAAGCCTGGCGTTCAGTTCCATAATACACTCGCCAGGTGAGAATAAAGAACCCTCCCATACCACCTTACTTCTCAAGGCATCACCTGATAATCCGGCTAGATCGATCTTTGTGCTTCGCTGGGTAGTAATCCCATTTTCAGTTAAAGCCTTTCGCAATAAGCCAAAGGTGTTGACGATATCAGTCAGTGGAATGTATGCTATTTTAAGGCTTACCTTCCCTCGTGTGTCCTTGAGGGACTCGATCTGGGCGCCGGGATAAAGAGCCTTGAGCGAATAGAAGAAGCTGTCGAAGTCGCTTCTGGCATCGCTTATAAGCAGCACATCCATGTCGATGTCGGGAGTAAAGGGGAGGATCTGACCGAATTGATGGATCAGGTGAACATTGCGTTTATATTCATCGGTCTTGGCTTGATTATATAATAAAAAGGTCGCCTGAGCGTGCTTGAGATGTTCGCCTGGAACGAAGATTACATGATCTTTATAATTTTCAGCAATCCGGTTACTTATCAGATCACGGAATTCCATCTCTGGCCAGAAGCGACAGTTGGCAATCTCAACAAACAAGGTCTGATACTCAAGATATCCCATAAAAAGCAGAACAACTATTAAGATAAGGACACCAGGCAACCTTTGCAGCCTGGGATAGATGCTGATGATCAATCTCAGCCCTTGCACAGCGAGGATAATGATGATGGGAATGATAAAAGCTAAGCGTCTTGGCTCAACTGCGGTGAGTAACGAAGCAAAGGCTAAAGGGATTACCAGCCATGAAAATAATATCGCATTCTCCCAGCGAAGCAAATAACGAAGGCAATAGATCAGACCAATAGTGAAAAGCACAGCCAAGACAGGATCCATTATGCCACCCTTATGTCGGTACCAGGGTCCCGGGTGCATTCGATAGTGAAAATTCTTTAATATTATTAACAGGTTATCAACAAGCGAATCGAGCATGTCTTTTCGCCCTAGCACGGTCTGTTCCTTCTCTCGCCAGGAAAAAAAGTGCATGTCCGTATTGGGATTGAAGTAATAATTTGCCGCGATCGGATACACCACCGCTGCTATGGCAATGAACATAAGTATCAGCTTCCACCAGCTTGCCCGCAAAAAGTTCCCTTTCAGGACAATAACTATGATGAAGCTTAGTAGTCCTAAAAACGGGACGAACTTGTAGCCGGTATAGACATACAAACCCAAGGGTAGAGACAACCCGCTTAAGATAAAGTAAATAAGCCGTTGTGTATTTATCGCCTTGAAAAAGAAAAATAAAAAAATGGTTACGCACAGCGGTATCATAATGATCCTAAGCCCAAAGCGTGAAAAGGTTACATGGAAGCTGTAAACTGACATAATAAAAGTTCCAGCTAGCGCAAACCATCTTGTGAATATGACCCTTAGTAGTAGATAAAATACGATCAAATTGAGCATCCCTAGTATTGAGGCTGAAAGGCGCAGATTGAAATAGCTGGAGCCGAACAGCTTGAATACATAACCAGCAAAAACCATAAAAGCGCCCTCTTTTATGCCGTAGTATATCTGGGGCAATATTAAACCATCGGCGAACTTGGAGGCGAAAATTCCATGAGTAGCAGCATCATCGCACAAGCCATTAGGTATCTCTGTGAGTCTATATAAACGAAAGAATATGCCTAAGCCAAATACGATGAGCAATAATGCGATAAATATCCAACGATAAATTAGAGGACTGGAGACAGCTCTTGAACTGCCAGGAGGATTGATATATATAAACAACAAGACCAATACAGAGATCGATCCACAGATCAACATTAGATAACCGGATGTGGGAATATCAAAGACTAGCAGCACCTGTCCAATAACAATGGCAAATAATGAGACAGAAAAACACTTAGAATGCGCCCTTCTGATAATAAAAAGCGCCCAAAAAACAATCAATATCACAATAGAGGCTGAACAGAAAATAACCTGATTAACCGTGTTTTCATAAAAAAGCTCGAATATAAAGATGTTCCTCAACCTCAATGGATCGACCAATCCAAGCGGGTAAGCCATGATATTGATGCATATAGTAGTTATTATCGAGCAGGCTATTAAACACAAAACAAGCAGCCTGTCCTTTATGAAAACGAGAAGAAGACCGATTACCACTAATAATATCGGTACCAGGTAACCCCAACCACCTAGATATTCTATCATAAAAAAATTAAGGATTCTTGTTTTACTTTAGCAAAGCTATTTTATTCGTTACCTTGAGTGAAGTCTAGTTGGCTGGGAATGTTTTTCTCGAATAGATATTTCCGCAGTTAAAGTTATACTAGTCCTTATGGGTGTGTTTTTCGACATACGAAAACGCCTTAAAAGCCAAGAAAACCTGTACCTAGTACTATCTTTGCTTCTGTTTACAGTTGCGATGACCCTCTACCAGGTGCAGACTTACGACACCTTCATGCACATTAAATCCGGCGAGCTCATCATAAATACTCGGTCAATCCCCCAACAAGACCCCTTTTCCTTCGTGACCGGACAACGAACTTGGATAAATCACCAGTGGCTCTCCCAGGTCATCCTGTATTTGACACATAGCCTACTGGGTGTGCCTGGATTGACAGCGCTCGGCACCGTCGGCGCTATGTTGTGTCTAGTGCTGGTACTTCTTACTGTCCGCTTACGCAGTGGCAGGTTCATCGTCAGTTCCTTTGCCATGATACTTATGATATTGGGCGCCCGGAGCCGTTTCTCTCCGCGACCAGAGGTCTTTTCGTTGATATTGATATGCCTTCTGCATTGCCTGCTTACATATTGCCTGCTTACGAATAATAAAAAACCTGCCCTCGGAAGTATTTGCCTACTGTTCCCAGTATTGATGGTGCTTTGGGTTAATCTGCATGCCAGCTTCATCTTCGCATACCTTCTTATTGCCATGCATATTATGGGCAGGATATTGGATCGAAGCGCCTATTCACAACCGATGGATAAAAGGGCATTAGCCATGGTTACCGGCTCCACTTTGATCTCGATTCCTTTGCTAATGTTAAATCCCAATGGAGTCAAGAGCATCCTTTACCCTATCACGCTGTATGGTGGTAAGCTATACACCGCGCAGATACAGGAATGGATGCCTAGCGAGTTATCCTGGAGCTATGCACCCTTCTGGATTTTCCTTATACTATGGGCGATAAGTTTTCTTGTTTCCTTTTCTAGGGTGAGCTTCGTTGACCTGTTTATCTACCTTCTGACCGCCTATATGGCTTACTATTCAAGGCGCCACATAGCATTGTTTCTATTGCTCAACACCCCATCGTTGGTGAGTAACCTGCAGGGTGCTATTGGCAGGTTAGGAAAGCTAAGACTAAATATGAATATTCAAAGGAAATGCTATGTCTTTGGCACTGCTTTGCTAATCGCCCTAAGTGTCATCATTCCGCTGGCTCAGGATGGCTATCGCTTCGGTATTGGGATAAGGGAGGGCGTATTTCCTGTCCAGGCTGCCGAGTTTATCAAGCAAAATGGCATATCGGGCAACATGGTAAATCCGTATCACTGGGGCGGTTACCTGCTTTATTCTCTTTATCCCCAGTGCAAGGTCTTCGTCGATGGGCGATCCCTTCTTTACGGCGAGAGGATACTAAAGGAATACGAGGCTCTTGCAACTGGACGACTACCGCTTGCGCCGTTCCTGGAGCAATACAATGTTCGCCTGGCAGTCTGTGAATACTCACGGAACGATAAGGACAACTCCGCCATTCAAGATGCTTTGGCTCAGAACAAGGACTTCATACTTGTTTACTGGGATAATAGCAGCATGGTGTATATAAAATCAGGCAATGAATTCAGGGATATAATCTCTCGCTTCGCTTACTTCCTGATCGATCCTAATCGCAAGGACCTTGCTCATGTGCCTGATGATAAGCTAGATGACCTTGAGGCTGATTTATGTCTTTCTCTGTCGCTTGTGCCCGATAATCCGCGTGCTTACAAGATCTTCAGCCTGCTGGCATACCGTAAAGGGAAGATAAAGGAGGCTATCCGATGGGCAGATCAAGCCCTTGAGCTTCAGTCCGAGGATGCTGATTGTTACTATAACCTGGGTTGCTTCTATGGAGAGATCGGTGCCCATAGGCGTTCAATCAAGAACTACCGCAGGGCGCTTAGGTGCAATGCCAGGCACTTTCGGGCGCTGAATAACCTGGGAGTCATCTTCAACGAAATGGGGGATAAAAGACGGGCGATTAAGTATTTCAGCCGTGCCCTAGAGGTAGAGCCGACCTTCAGCCCTGCCCTTATAAACCTGGCAACCGAGCTGTTGACCCAGGAGAGGATTAAGCAGGCTACAAGATACATTGAGAGATACCTGGCAGAAAGTCAGCCAACAGCCCCCGTATTGAATCTTCTTGGTGTCTGTTATGGAAAAAGGGGAAATAGCGCGAAGGCACTCGAGCTTTTCAGACAAGCATTATCCATCGATCCTGGGTACCTTCCTGCAAGGCAGAATCTGCATGGGATCATGGTAATATCTAACATTGAATATGATTGAGAAAAAAGGCATGATGGGTATGCCGGAATTATTAGATTATCCTAAGTTCCCTTTGACTTTAATGACAGCATGATTTATCCTTTCCAATAGCAAAAGGGTGGGCTATGTCTAAGATTAAGGTTTATGATGGTGAGAAGATGCTCCAAGAGTTGGAGCTGGGTGATAAAGAGATCTCCATCGGCAGGGGAGAAAAGAACGATATAATTCTCCCCAGCGGCAAGGTTTCTCGCAAACAAGCGGTGGTTAAGAAGGTCGGCAATAACTATGTCATTACCGACTGGAGCGGCAGGGGAACCACCTTCAAGAACGAACAACCGGTAATAAGCGAACAGATACTTAATGGCGATGAGATAACCATCGGCAAGTACCGCCTCGTCTTCGAGATAGATACCTTTAATGGCATAATAGACGCAATCTCGGAGAAATTGAACAAGGGGCAAGAGGAAGAGCTTACAATAAAGAGCCAGTGGGCGCCGACAAAGGGAGCGAAGGCGGTGCATCAAGGCTCTAAGAGCAGCCGCACCATCTCAAAAGACCTGCCACCCAAAAAGGAGGATAACCTGCTTTTATTAGTTGTCCTGGTCATTATGTTCGTTATCCTGTTGTTCCTGGCTATCATGATTCTTTTCCCCGAATAGTATAAATTATATGCTTGTGATCCGCATTGTTGATAATCATAGACTATCACCATAAGGCAAGGAGGTCTTCATCTTGAGAAGAGCGCTTATCATACTTATCATTATTTGCCTGCTATCGTTAATCGGCGGAACACTATATCTTACCGTCCTTAAGGAAAAACCGCCCAAGGTCTCAGCATTACAGTACCTGCCTCGGCAAACATACTTTTTCCTAAATATTCCAGATGTAGCAAGGATAACCAAAAACGGTAATATCGCAGACAAGATCAAAACCAACCTACAAGATGCAGCTCAATATGATGAAAGCGGTCGCTTGGGCAGGCTACTTGAGGAAGTGGAAAATGATGAACTAATCGATATTTTAGGCAAAAGAAACCTACTGGCAATAGTCCCGATCGGCAATAAGCCGGCTATCATCTCCATCAGCGAGCATGCAAAAGAGAACATCCAGGAGAGCATTAGCAGGCTCAAGGAATATTTTCAGGACGCCTTTGGTGTTTACAAGGAAAATGTTTACTCACGGGGTAGCGCGGAGCTTATCACCCTAAAATCCGATCAAACCGGCCAAGAGATGTACATAGCCTCCATGGGAAACCTGGTAGCGGTAGCAAGTATGCTCGAAGCGCTCGACATCCTTTCCATGCCACCTGATGATAAACTGATAGACTCCCCGATTTATACAAAGACCTTGCCGGGATTGCCGGCTCAGCCGACCGCCGAGATCTTCGTAAATCTAGTAGCACTACGAGAGCTAGCTGATCGCATTATCTCCCACTTGCCCGAAGAGAGATACACCGACTCGGAGATCGAGCTTTACCAGGATTTGATAGATGAGCTTTTTATAATGGATGCTGTGCGAGTAACCCTGAAGTGCCAAAAGCACGACCTGTTATTGGTGTGGAATATGCCGCTCAGGGAGGATTACCATTCGCTGGCTTTAGGGCGTTTCCTTGCGCCGGCAAATGCGAAGCTTCGTTTGGTCAATTTCGCCCCTGCCGAGTCCTTCCTGTTTCATGATAAGCGTTTTGGTAACCTCAAGGAACTGGTTTATCAGATTCAGGAGTGGATAAATCGAGCGATGCGGATCTCGGAAGGGGAAGACTATAAGCCGCTTGATATCTCGGACATAGCAGCCGAATATCTTGGCTTACCGAGAGAAATGGATATCATCGAGGACTTCATCGGCTCCATCGGCAACGAGATCGCATTTGTGGGCTTGCCTGTCCTGAGCAGCCTGTCCAAGTCGAGCACTGTTACCATCATCGATCTCAAGGACGAGCAATCCATGGAAAAAAGCCTCAAGGTTCTGCTTCATAGCCTTTGTGGAATGGTCACTGAACTGACCGGTGGACTATTGCAGCTCTCGGTCAGCGAGCGTTCATACAAAGAAGCAAAGCTTTTCATGCTGACCATGCCTATCCCATTGCCCGGCTTGACCCCGACATTCGCCTTTTGCAAGCGCTCTCTCATCATTTCGAGGAACCTTGATTCAATCAAAGAGGTGATAAACTCCGCCAGCGGCGAAGCAAGGCAACTGCCGATGAGCAAAAACTATATCGAGATGGGTGAATTCCTCAAGATAGACGGCACTATGATGATCCTGGTCGATCTACCTGAATTGGTTGAGAATCTACGCAACAGCTTAAAATCCCTTAATGACCTGGCGTCGATGGGACAAAGATTTGCTGGCAAAGATCTCGATTATACCCTGCCGAATATCAAGCCCATGGAGCGCTATTTGGAAGTTCTAGACGATTATGGGCTGTTTGCGGGAAGCATGACTCTTCAGGATAACAGGTTATATTTAAGGACATACCTCAAGGCAAAAGCGAGGGCTAGGCAGACCGCTGAATAGACCATTATTCATAAGCCAGGCGATAGATTAACCCTGCCAAAAGGCTGGTTCGAGGGAGAAATGATCCCTTTTCCACATATTCAGAGGCGGTATGGTAATTCCAGCCGACAGGACCGAGTCCATCCAATGTAGCCACACCTAGCGCGGCAGTGAAATTGCCATCGGAGCCGCCCCCGGAGAAATTCTGGCTGATATCGAATCCCAGGCGCTGAGCGATCTCTTTTGCCATCTCGTATAATCTCAAGGTGCCGGGCAGTCCCTTTTCCCAAGGGGGTCTTTGTTTGCCGCCCTTTAGCCATACCTTTGTTCCGCTTATATATTTCATTGATACCTGGCGTTCTATGGCGGTTATTATCCTCTCTAGTTCAGCCAATGAATCCATGCGCACATCTATTTCAGCTATGGCATGATCGGGCACGATATTGACCTTTCCGCCGCCGCTCACCTTGCCGATGTTGACCGTGCTACCCTTGCCTGGATCGGATAGCTCGTGCAAAGCGATGATATGATGAGCCAGCTCCACTATTGAATTGGCACCCCTTGTAAAATCCTCTCCGCTGTGGGCTGCCACTCCCTCGACCTCTAGGGTGTACCTGACTGCTCCTCGCCTGCCGACCACAAGCGAGCCGTCCTGCCGGGCGCTCTCCAGTATCAGCGCATAAGCTGCCGAGCGCGCTGTCCCTTCGATTATCTCTCTTGAGCCGACCGAGCCGATCTCCTCATCGCCATTGAAGATAACAGTTATGGGTCGCTTGGGGCTTAGAGCGAGCTGATCCAGCGCGTGCAATGCGACGATGACCGCTGCCGATCCATCCTTCATGTCGCTGACCCCAGTGCCGTAAAATCGGATATCATCCTCGCTCAATCCCCTGAAAGAGCTATGGTCAGGACCAAAGACGGTATCGATATGACCGATGAGCAACAGGCATTTATCTAGCTTGCCTTTACTGAATCTTATGCAGTTGTGCTTGCAATCATAAGGAAAAATATCTCCCTCGAATCCCAGGTCTTGCAGTCGTTGCCCTATTATCGAGGCAACCTTTGTTAACCCTACTTTATCGCCCGATGGGCTGGGGATATTGACCAGCTCCTTGAACAGCTCGAAAAGGGTATCCTGGTTGGATCTGACCTGATCGGATATTTTTTCTATCATCGTGTTATCCTTTCTTCAGTATATTATACACGGATGGTAGTTTCCCACCAGGCAAATGCCTTTTGCTGGGTTTTTCACGATGACTTCAGCTCAAGAGAATATGCTGTCTATGTTTAACCGAACCATAACCATCCTATTTTTAACGAAAACCATCGAAGCGTATCCTTATGAGGTATGCAAGTCTGACTCCCAGAGTTTGTTAATGCTCTCGGTTCGTTCTTTTCAGATCCATCAATTCTTCAGAACAGTATAGCGATATCGATTAGGCTGTACAATTTGAGAAAATTGTTGTATAGTCTTCGTCATTGATGATGCTAAAAGCTATATTCAAAGAGATCTGGTACAAGTTTCCAGTTATTTTCTTGATCTTTAACGGTCTAAGTTTAGTCTATCTATACTCAGCAAGGCTCCCCGCTGAGATAAGCTCCTATAGCCTCGCGGTGATCTTTCCGCTATTCTGGGCATTGTATTACTACTACCTGCGCTTTGAAGGGGCGAATAATAAGCAAAGATACCTGAAGCTAGCCAGTATTTTTTTAGGCATAGCAATCCTTTATATTATTCTTCTCTCGCTACCAAAGCACGCAACGCTTGACAGACAGGAGTTCAAGCTTGTTTTCGAGATAAGTAATATCCTGTTTGCAGGCATATTCGCTTTACACGCACTTACAGTCAAGGGATATCGCCGCTGGCTGAATATTTTCATAATAAGCGGTATCTATGGGCTTTTGCTTGAGTCTGGTGGCATCCAGATGGGTTTCTTTAACGAGCAGGGCTATTATGTTTACTTACCCGGAGTACACGCTCCACTCGCCACCCTGATCGGTTGGTGCAGTGTCTTTTATATGGTTACATTCATCGCAGAGGAGATCGCACAACTAAGACCAGGCATCAAGAGGAATATCTTCATTTACGCGCTTTTGCCCACCATGATAGGCTTGTTCTTCGACCTCCAGCTCGATCCCTTAGCCTCGCGGATGGGCTTGTGGACATGGGCTGGTAGGCTGGAGGGATTTTTCATGGAAGTACCCCTGGTTAACTTTCTCGCCTGGTTCAGTGCATTATATCCATTTAGCCTTGTGTATCTTTATCTTACCGGACGAGGTGATCTCTCGGAGGGAAAAAAGTCATTATATCTTGTATTAAGCATCCTGCCGGTGCTTCTGGCTGATCTGGTTCTAATAATGTTTTTGACCCTTATCACCTGCGGCTTTAATAGCCCGACAATGGAGATATTCATTCAGGCACTTACCAAGCCATTCCTTCCACAGTCATGATCTACTACTTACTCCCCGTATATAACGAATCCGAGGGTATTTGCCAGTTGCTCTCCAATATGGCAAAACTTAAAGATGACATAGATCTCCATATAATAGCGGTTGATGATGGCAGTACCGATGGGTCCTTGCGTTTGCTTCGAACATGGGCAGACCAAAGTAAGCTGACAATCCTTGAACACAAGGTTAATCGAGGCCTCGGCGCTGCAATGAGAACCGGCTTGAAACATTGCCTTGAGATCCTTACTGAAAGGGATGCGGTTATAGCGATGGATGCTGATAATACACATGATCCCAGGTATTCGCTTGACCTGATTGCGAAGCTCAATCAGGGTTTCGATCTAGTTATAGCTAGCCGTTTTGCAGGCAAAGGTCGCGAGATCGGCGTTCCATGGCACCGGAGAATGCTGAGTCGCGGCTCTAGTCTGCTTCTTAAAATATTGACCGGCATCACTGAGACAAGGGACTTTACCTGCGGGTACCGGGCATACTCATATCGGCTGCTTCGGCTTCTTCAGCAAAAATATGGAGATGATATAGTTACCGAGAATGGGTTCGCATGCATGTTGGAGCTTTTGCTCAAATCAAAAGCCATTAAGGCTCGAATTACAGAGATCCCATTCACCCTCCGCTACGATCGCAAGCAGGGCGCAAGCAAGATGCGCATCCAAAGGACGATCAAAGATACTATATGCCTTGCGATAAAGTATCGCCGTTGACGAGAGTAAAACATCAACCTGTATAGATTTTACCCTCTGGGAGTCTCTACGGCACATAGGAGTGAGGGACCTTGCCTTGGTTGTATCGCAGTAGCAGCTTCCGTATTCCTTGATATCCGGCTCTTGGTGCGCTTGAAGTAAACACAGGTGCTCAGGGCATGGAGTGTAACCTTCTTTTCTTTCATGGCATCGTTCATGGCATGGCTCCTTTCGGTTTAGGGCATAAATAGTAAACTGGTAATTATATTTAAGGTATAACAAAATTTACTTAGGAACTATTTGACTTTTTCATGGTGATAATGTATAGAGATAATAAAGGATAATGAATAGAGTAATATCAATTCGATCCTGCCCAATAAAAGGAACCTTCATGTTAATCACCTACAGGGGGTATAAGTATGTCAATGACCCGTGATGAGGTAAAGCAGATTCTTTTTAAGAGCGATCCGGAGTTCAAGAAGCTATATGATGAGCATCGCAAGTACGATGCAGAGCTGCAAAGGCTTGAGCGCGTAATTTATGAGACCTCCGAGGATCAGATTACAAAAAAACGGCTTAAAAAGATGAAGCTACATATAAAGGATCAGATGGAATTCAAGATCCAACAGTACATGAACACAAAAACCTCACCTGGACGGGTTAATTAGTCCTAAGAAATCCCCAGGGAACCATTGGTGAAAAAGATAGTTCGTATTCTCATAAGCGCAGCGTTGATATACTATATTCTGCGCGGAGTTCCCCTTGCTATAATACTTGAAGCTTTCAAGCAGGTAGATTTCAGGTGGGTGATGGCCGCCTTTTCTCTTCATGCGGTGGGGATGTTGCTATCGGCGCTTCGATGGAGGGTTTTACTTCGCATCCAGGGGATTCAGCCGGGCATCGGATTCCTGGTCAACTCGCTGCTGGTAGGGACATTCTTCAACAATATACTGCCCGGCTCCATCTCTGGCGATATAAGCAGAATATACGACACGGTGAAAGGCTACAGGCTGGATCCGGTAACCGCTGCTACCACTATTCTAGTTGAACGGCTCAGCGGCTTAGTCGCCCTGTTCACCTTCGCGGCTGTGGCTTTGAGCATCTCAAGCGCCTTCTATGGAGGCAAGACCATCGCCATATTGGTTGCCTTGTTCTTCGCGCTCGTTCTTCTGGGGGGGGCGGCGCTTATAGCAGCCCCAGCGGTGAGGGTATGGGACAAGCTCTTCAACCTGCCGGTGCTCAACAAGGTCCGTAAAAAGGCACAGCAGTTCAACTTCGCGCTTGGACAGTATCGCAACCACAAGGCATCATTGAGCCTGGCATTCCTGTATGCCTTCCTGTTACAGACCAACTTCATCATCCATTATTATTTTATATCCAAAGCCTTCCCTGAAGATATGCTTTCAGTTGGCTTATTCCCCTTCTTCATCATAATTCCCATGGTAACCGTTCTGCTTATGATCCCCATCTCTATAGGGGGAATAGGGGTGAGAGAAAACGCTTTTTATCTTTTCTTGCAGAATTATAAAGCAACTAAAGCGACTGCGGTAGCCTTTTCGTGGATCGACTATGGTATGAGGCTGGTAGTTGGCATCGTCGGTGGAATCGTATTTGCGCTGCGAAAAGAGAAGACCACCGAGATCCATCGCTTCGAGGAGCAGCTCTCCCAGGCATCCGCAGAGTAGTAGGAATTATACCGGGTGCTCTGGAGAGTGGTTGAACCACCAAGGCACCATGGAAAAGTCTTTAGACTTTAGGATTGAGGAAGGAAAGAAAATAGGATCTCGCAGATATACATTGCTATATTTGTAGGAGCATACTTCCGAATGCGACTTTCTTATCCTAGCCACCAGTTGGCGACACAAATCCTGTGTCATGAGGAGTAACAATAAAAAAGACCTTTCTTCCAATAGATAAACAACTACAAATGGAGTATTATCTCCCTATTATGACTGGCAGCAAGTTTCATTTACAAATCATGGCAATACTCCTGATAGCCTTGGCTTTGCCTGCCTTGGGGATTAGCCCCACCGAGATCATGCCATTGGATCAAGTCAAACCGGGCATGAAAGGGATCGGCTACACTGTCTTCAAGAACGATATCATCACCACCTTCGATGTCGAGATAATCGATGTGGTTTACGGCAATGTCTCCCAGGATGCTATAATTCTGGGGAGCATAAGCGGAGGTCCCGATGGCATAACCGAGATAACCTCCGGCATCCAGGGCATGAGCGGTAGCCCGGTATATATCGATGGAAGGCTCATCGGCGCTATCTCCAGCGCCTTTCCATGGTCTCTCTACCCCATTCACGGTATTACACCGATTGAAGAGATGCTGCAGATCCTCGATAAAGAAACACAAATGACGGGGGCAAATACAGCTATGACCACCTTTTGGCGGGATATGCAACTGGATAAGACTCCTCAAGAGCTTGCCCAGGTAATAAGTACCAGGATCGCGAACATGCTTGGCTCGGGAGATGATTCAGCCTTACCGCTGGCTTTCTCTGCCAGCGGATTGAGCACCTCGGTGGTAAATGAGCTTAAGGGTAACCTGAGAATGCCTTTAACTTCGAGATCAGCTCCTTCAACAGGCGGCGATCTCCCGTTGGTCGATGATTTTGAGCCAAAGCCTGGTAGCGCAGTGGGAGCATTATTCATCAGCGGAGATGCGCTAATGGCTGCCATCGGAACCCTGACTTATGTATCCGAGGAGGGAAATATCCTAGCCTTTGGACACAACATGGGCGGCTGGGGGGAGATGGAGTTCCCCCTGATCTCAGCCTCTGTTCACACGGTTATACCCCGCTATTCCATAGGCTTCAAGCACGCATCGCCGCAAAAGGTGATCGGGATTATCACTCAAGACAGGACTCCAGGCATCGCCGGCAGATTGGGCGTATTCCCTGAGATGGTCCATATCGAGATCAAGCTCAAGGGCGCAGACAGCTCCACTAAATCATTCCATTACAAGGTAGCCCGACACCAGGTCTTCACCCCATGGCTGCTTATGCTGCTGATCAAGAGCACAATCCATAAAAATGCTCGTAGCGTCGGTTTCATGAGCGTCAAGTACCATCTTGAGGCTACTATCGAGCAGCAAAAACAGCGCCTTCAGATAGACGATCATATAGTTGAAGGTGACGCCTCAGCGGTGGCGGTATGCATGGTCAAGCCGATAATCGAGCTTTACGCAAATCCATTCAAGCCAGTGAAGCTAAATTCGGTGAAGATCGAGCTTGAGGTTAAAGAAAAGAAGGAGATACTTAGGCTCAATCGCTGTTACCTCGATGCTTCTGCAAAAAAAGCTGGCAGCACGGTGATGCTCAACATGGAGCTGCTTGGTTACGATGGAAAACAGATCATCCGCCGACTACCGGTAGCATTGCCTTGCAAGCTGAAACCGGGGAATATCATGATCGGCATCATGGACAGCCAGAACTATCAGGCATGGAGACAGAGAAATCATTGTGGAGACCTGGATGTACAGGATTTGCCCGATCTCATCGAGGATATCAATCAGCGACCCTCCAGCGATAACCTGTTGATCGTGCTTTTCAAAGAGCGCACCAGTTTATCGATCAAAGGGCTATCGCATCCCTTGCTGCCCACATCCCTGCTATCAGTGATGAGCCAAGGAAGCAAGGATACTCCACAGCAGCCATTTCGCTACCAGGTCTTATCTGCCATACAAAAGGTCGAGCTTCCCGGCGCTGTATTCGGTGCAAGCACGCTTGAGCTTGAGGTGATAGAATAAGCCGATACCATCAATTGAATCACTTAAGCCTTTTCTTTGCTTGCTCCCAGAGCTTATCCATTTGATCTAAGGTCATATCCTCCAGTCGTTTGCCCTGTTCGAGCGCTTCCCGCTCTACTTGCTTGAAGCGGTCTATGAAGCGCTGCACCGTGCTGCGCAGGCTATCCTCCGGGTTTATATGTAGCCTTCGTGCAATGTTTACGACACTGAAGAGAAGATCCCCAAGCTCTTCTTCTGTTCTTTTCGGATCCGAATTCTCAATCGCCTCAGCGAATTCGGCAAGCTCCTCGTGGATCTTATCCATGATCTGTCTTGGTTCCTCCCAGTCGAATCCGACTCGGGCAGCCTTGTCCTGCACACGATGAGCCAAGAGCAAGGCGGGTAAATTCTTGGGCAGTCCATCAACCGCGCTGCCAGCATTCGATCGTCCACCCTTCTCGTTCTCCTTTATATCCTCCCACTGGCGCAATACTTCTTGTGCCGTCTCGGCATTGCTTTGCTCGAAGACATGCGGATGGCGGCGAATCATCTTTTCATAGTTGGCTTCAAGCACATCGGCGATGTTGAATTCACCTTTCTCCTTGGCTATTCGGGCATGGAAGAGCACCTGGAATAAAAGGTCTCCAAGCTCCTCCTTCATCCCCTCCACATCTCCATCATCAATAGCTTCAAGCACCTCGTAGGCTTCCTCGATGAGATACGGTTTCAGGCTCTGCCTGGTCTGCTCTCTATCCCATGGACAACCCCCTTCATCGCGGAGCGCATCCATGACCTCAACTAGCCTCTCGAAGATATGTCCCAATGTTTTTTCTTTCATAGTACAAAACGATTACCTATAATTCCGTATTTGGTCAAACCATTTATAGATCGCATAAACTGAAGGATCCATATCACTACTTTTCCTTTTCCTTTCCTGAGTTGGTTATTTTTTTTATCCGCTTTGGCTCTATCTTGATTACTTGCGATCCCTCGGCATTCTTTTCTTTATTTTCTTTATCGATCGGTAGTTCGCCCCTTGTTGATTGATTCAGGGATAACTTTTTCGGTGGTTGGGTTGCATCTTGTTCCTTAGATTTTTTGGTTTCTTTGTAAGCCGATTCTGGTGGTACTGCCTGTGCTTGGCGCTTGGCAACGGCAGGTCGTTTGGTGCGATCGATCCTTATGTTTCTGACCTCCTCCAGCATCCTTTCCAGCTCTTCTAGCCTGTCCGGATCTGCGTAGGCTTTGGCTCTCTGGTAGGAGATCAGACCCCTCATATAAAGGTTCACCAGGGATTCATTGAGCGTCTGAGAGCCATATTTGGAGGATACCTGTATCTCCGAGTAGATCTGTTCGACCTTTTGGGTTCTTATCATGTTTCGTATTCCCGGAGTAACCATCATAACCTCGCAGGCGAGCACTCTGCCCCTTGTATGCTGCTTAGCGATAAGCTTCTGGCATATTATTCCCTCCAGCACGAAGGAGAGCTGGGTTCGTATCTGAGCCTGCTTATCAGCTCTGAATATATCGATTATGCGGTTTATGGTCTGGGCGGCGTTCGATGTATGTAAGGTGGCGAAGGTCAGGTGCCCTGTGTCGGCGATGTTCAGCGCAGCCTCAACCGTCTCAGCATCGCGCATCTCGCCGATGACAACCACATCGGGATTCTGGCGCAGGATATACTTGAGCGCATTGTGAAAGGATAGCGTATCCGCATGCACCTCGCGCTGTTCGATGACCGATTTCTTGTTTACATGCACATACTCGATGGGATCTTCCACGGTGATGATATGCCTGGCGTATTTTTCATTGATGCGGTCGATAAAGGAAGCCAAAGTTGTCGATTTACCAGAGCCGGTGGCACCGGTTACCAGGATCAAGCCGCTCGATTTCTCGATGAAATGCTCGATCTTCGAGGGGAGACCGAGATACTCAAGCGGGATGATCTTGTTGGGCAACAGCCTAATAGCACATGATAGTGTTCCCTTTTGCAGATAGACATTGGCTCTGAACCTGCCATAGCCCTTGTAGGAGAAGCTCAGGTCAAGCTCCAGTTCCTTCTCGAATTTCTTGCGTTGATTCTCCTTGAGAAGGCTGTAGATAAGGCGCTTGCTGTCCATCGGACCCAGCTTGGGCAGCTTTTTTTCTATAAACAGCTCGCCATCAACACGAAAGACTGGCGGATTGCCAGAGACGATAAACAGATCCGTGGCATCAATGGAGTGCATATACTCCAGAAGATCGGTAACCATCAGGTCATCTAAATCGAGGTTGAAGAGTTTTTGCTTGTCCATTCCGTGCCTTTATTATCCCTTAGTCGATCTTGAATTTGCTGGTTCTTTCTTCGAGCCAGCTTAGTAACATCCGCCTCGAAAAGAGGATCTTGTTCCTGATTATACTGTATGGGATCAGCTTCTTGCTAACCAGGTATTCTATATCCTCCAGCGATAGCCGCAGGTACTCGGCAGCCGACTTGGGATCAAGGACATCAGGGAATGAGCCTTTAACAAGCAACTCCTGCTCATCGGCTTTGGGGAGTCCTAAATCAAAGGGATCTTCCATAACTTTGGCTGCTCGGGGATCTTTTGCCTTTGATAGATAGCTGATATCCCTGAATTCGGCGCCGATAGCCAGGTCGCTCTCAATCCTTCTGACCTTCTCCTTTGTCTTGGACATGGTCGATTCCAGGATGGTGCCAGTCAGGTCAGCCCCCTTGAATATGGCTCCTTCCAACTTGGCGCCGTCAAGCAGCGCCCCGGCTAGTTGCGCCCTGGTGAAATCGCACTTGGTGAGATCCGCGTACTGAAAATCGACCTCTTCGAGATCCGCTAAGCTGAAGTTAGCCTCGACAAGCTCCGCCTTGTTGAATCTGGCTGCATCCAGGGACATCCAGCTCTCCCGCAGGGAACCGAGCTTTGCCGAGTCGAACTGGGCACCGGGCAGCCTGCTCTGGGTGAAGTTAGCCCCCTTGGCGTCGGCGAAGCTGAATATTGCCCCTTTTAGATCCGCATTTACGAAGTTGCAGTTTATCAAGGTAGTGCTTAAGAATTGGGCATTTGCGCCTCGGCAATCCCTGAAATCGGCGCTCATAGCATTTGAGGACTCAAAGACGCACCCGCTGAGGTTTGCCTTGGCAAAGCTGGCTTCCTTGCTCGAGCATCCCTTCAGATTGGCTTTAGAAAGGTCAGCGGCGACCAGCTCGGCATTATTAAGCTCCGCGGACTCAAGATCCGCACCGCTGAGATCCGCCTGGTAGAGCCTTGCATGGGACAGATTGGCATCGGTAAAGACCGCGTTTTTAAGGTTGGCTTCGCTAAGGTTGGCACCGACCAGGATGGCAGACTCCAGGATGGCATCCTGAAGGTTAGCGCCCTCCAGGTTGGCATTGGAGAGATTGGCACCATACAGGTTTGCTCCTGCCATCTGATTATGACTCAAGTTCGCCTTGCGCAGATCCGCGCCCTTGAGATCCGCACCGCGCAGGTTCACATTGGAGATAGTGATTCCGGCAAGGCTCTCTTTGGCTTTGACCATCCTTATTATTTCTTCGCGTGTAAGCATGAGCTTTCTATCACCCCTTCAGCGACTCTGGATTATGATTACCCTTGCCATTACATTATATTATATCTTAAAGGTAAGGTTCAACCTGGAGCGCTTTTCGGGCTCAGGCGGCAAGCATGTTTCAAGCAGTTTCCATTGATTATCGGGGAGTCCATTGAATTTAACTGACATACTCGACCTCATTGTTTACGAGGTGAGTATAGCATATTTTTATTGGTGGGGTAGGTTCATGGATTTATCTTTTTCGATAGTTCTTCGCTTCCATGTTGACCATGTTTATTACTCCGTTTGCATCACGGAAAACTAGTATCTCCGGCGTGAGCGAACCGCTTCCCGACAACTTATGGTATATAGCGAGCACCCTCTGCACGAATCGATTGGTCTCCTCGAAGGGAGGGATGCCGTTGTGCTCCAGAACCTTATGCTCCCCTGCATTATATGCAGCCAATACCAGGTCGATGTCTCCCTTGAAAAACTTGATAAGATACAACAGATACTTGACCCCTCCCTCGATGTTCTGGCTGGGATCGTAGATATCCTCCACGCCGAAACGGGCAGCCGTGGCCGGCATCAGTTGCATCAATCCAATTGCGCCCTTGGGTGAGATGGCATCATAGCAATAATTGGACTCGATCTGGATTATCGCCTTGACCAGGTCATCATCTATCTCGTAGCGAGTGCAGATCTCATCGATAATCGAAGCATATTGCGCAAGACCATCCTGGTTGATCTGTGGAGTAAATTGTCTTATGCAACTTCTCTTTCCACTATCTGGTGTTCTGGGGCTAGTGTTCTCGATTCTAATAATGCCGTTGTCATCTATATAGCTTACGATCTCAGCAAAACAGGGAAAGCACAGCAATGCAATGGTAAAAAACGAGAAGATCACCAACATGTTTATTCTTTGCGACATCTATCTATAAATAAATTACCCTTTCTGGGCTATAAAATCAATGAGAGAACAAAGGCACAGATTGATTTTCCAGGCTTAACATTGCTCGTAAAGTCTCTTCTTCAGCTCATCGAAGTTATCCTTTCCACAAGCGAGCATCATGGTTGTCGGGGCGACCTTCTTCGCCTCGGCGAGCATCTGCGAGCTTATGGCGCGGATATCCCACTGGGCGTAACTATCCATCCTGAGCCGGGCAATATGGTATAGCTCCCTGGCATTGGCGCCCACCACTACCCGTCTTCTATGCCCATTGGTGAGTATATATTCCGCAGCCTGGGGATGGATCTCCGCCAGTTTATAGTAAGCCTGCTCAGTCTCATGTGCATTATCGATGAAGCGTTGAGCCAACCCAGCCTCAACCACTGCTGGCGGTATCTTTATGGCTAAAGAGGTGTCATAGCCCTGAGCCAACAGGGTCATCATTCGGTGTCTTTTCAGTTGTGCAAAACAGGTGGCACTGACCACCAGCTCGTAGAGAAACCAGGGAAGCTCGAATTCACGAAAAGGAGCATCATGCTTCGATAATCTAGCCAGCGCTTGGTGGATGATCTTTTCAGCTCCCATGGCATCCACCATCTCCAGGGCATCATAATAACTAATGTCGCTGTTATTGAAGATAATGGCTGCTGCGACTTTACGATCGGCAAGCCTATCGAAGTCTATAAGTCTAACCTCCTCGATGGTTTCATTTTTCAACTTAGGCAGGCTAGATAATTCTCCAGCCACCATTGCCTTGGTCTCGGAAGGAGCATCGCAGATGAAGCTGTCATCGATCTCGGCATTGAACTGTTGCTTGAATTGCTCGGGATCTGTTAATAGTATCAGTGATGGTGCGACCTTTCTTACCTGACCGTAAAGTTGCTCACCGAGCTGTCGCACCTCATCGAGGGGATGGTATCGCATCCTTCGTATCATGTACTCGACGGTTCGTGCATTAGCGGTCATTCCCACCTGCGTCTGGGTAGCCAATGATAGCGCATAACGAGCATCCTCCTTTGCCCAGCCCTCGATAGTTCTCATGCCGCTCTTTGTTTTGGCAAGCACCGTATTCCGTTTTCTTTGATGTTCTTCAAGCACAGGCAAGGCAAGGGCATAGAGCTGATTTTGCTTTTTTACCGTTTGCTCGAACAGCTCTCTCCCATCGCCTTGAAACTCATAAGGAACAAGATAGTCGCCCCGGAGAGTGATGTATCTTTGCGATTTTTCGGTGTAGCTAGCCAGGCGGTGCGATTGCAGAGCCTCGATGGCTAGCCGGGAGATCCCCATTATATCGAAGTTGAAGACCGCATGTTCTGCTATGGAATGATGCCCCATGCCGAAGACTATGTTACGGTTGGATTTCCGGGCTTGTTCGACCTGTTCCCTGGCTATTTCTCTAAGTTCGGGGATAGAAGCTGGATCTCGACTGATGCGGGCATAGGAGGCTGAGAGCGTCTCTGGAGTATAATGGGTTTTACTTTGATAGGAATCAACTGCCTGAAGCAACTCCTGCATTTTGGAGCGCTGTTTTCTAAGGGAATCGCTCGATTCGCCAAGCCGAGATAACTCATGCTGGATGTTATCCAATAGCGTATCTATATCCCGTAAGATCTGCATATCAATATTGAATCCAGCCAGGTCAACCTTCATCGGTTCACTCCCCTAACCTAAATATGATCAAGCTCCATTTTCGTATATATCATATATTATAACCGCAAAGCCACGAAGGTACTAATGAATCACAATCTAAGGATACATACGGTAAAGCATTCTGGGAAATGGGATGGTCTCTCGTATGTGCTCGACGCCGGCAATCCATGCAACGGTTCTCTCCAGCCCCATGCCGAATCCTGAATGTGGAACAGTACCGTATCGGCGCAGGTCAAGGAACCACTCAAAGGCTTGCCGGGGAAGTTTGTGCTCTATTATTCTTTTCTCTAGGGTTTCCAGGTCATCCTCTCTTTGACTGCCGCCGATAAGCTCACCGTATCCTTCGGGGGCTATCATATCGCAGCCAAGCACAAGGCTCTCGTCCTCCGGTGCTCGCTTCATGTAGAATGCCTTTATGGCAGCGGGGAATCGATGCACGAAGACCGGGCGCTCGAATGTATTTCCCAGTATTTCCTCATCCGGTGCGCCGAAGTCATTACCATCCTCGAAGTCCCTTCCCGCTTTTTTGATAATATCGACCGCTTCCTGGTATGTGATCCTGGGAAATGGCTTCTTTATTGCCTCCAGCTTGGAGGTATCTCGTTGGAGTATCTGTAGTTCCATGCGACGATTCTCAAGCACTCGCTCGATGATATAGATAGTGAGGTCTTCGCAGATATCCATCACATCATAAAGGTCGGCGAAGGCGATCTCCGGCTCCACCATCCAAAACTCGATCAGGTGCTTGCGGGTCTTGGACTTCTCGGCTCTGAAGGTAGGTCCGAAGCAATAGACCTTGCGAAAAGCCATTGCCGTAGCTTCATTGTACAGTTGACCGCTTTGACTAAGGTATGCGGTATCCTCTTCAAAATACTTGGTACTAAAAAGTGTGGTCGTGCCCTCACAGGCTGCCGGGGTGAAGATGGGGGTATCCATCAGGATAAAGCCATTGTTATCGAGGTAATCCCTGATAGCGCTGATCACCTCTGCCCTTATCCTGAGCACGGCGAATTGTCTCCTGGAGCGCAGCCAGAGATGGCGTCTCTCAAGGAGGAACTCAATGCCATGTTCCTTGGGGGTGATGGGGTAATCCTTTGCGATCTGAATGATCTCGATGTCTTTGACCAACATCTCGTAGCCTATCGGTGATCGTGGATCAGCCTTGATGGTTCCCCTGGCATAGAAAGATGATTCCTGGGTGAGCTTTTGCGCATCCTCGAATACCTTATCTGTAACATCGCTTCGTGCTACCACGCATTGGATTATGCCGGTTCCATCGCGAAGCTGCAGGAACTGTATCTTGCCGCTACTACGCTTGTTGTATAGCCACCCGGCAAGCTCGACTTCTTTGCCCTGGTACATAGCGATATGTTCAATGGTTGCCTTTTCCATGTCATCTCCTTTTATCAGCAAAGGTTTGTAGTAATATAGCTGTTTCCCGATATTTTTCAAAGTGGTGCCTCATATTTCCAGATGATGCGAGAACTTGGCATCAGGTGGAAGTGTTGACAGCCGCCTGCTATGGGTATAACCCCACCCAATCCAGGTAAATCTCCCGATTTATTGGCGCCTTAAGCTCAATATCGGAAAGCCTGATGGGAGCTTGGAGCTTAATCTTATAAATATGGCTGCCTGGAATAAGTGTAACTTCTTTTGTTATGCTCAAATCAGATCCATCCCCTGAAAGCTGCATGATTAACTTATGTTGCTGTGCGTGATCGATGAAGCTAAGGGTTTTTAACTCAATACATCCGACAGGCAGAGGAAGCGGCGGGATGTAAATGCTGGAGTTGGTTAGTATGCGCCTGTAGTCTCTGCCCTCATAAGATGCAGGTTCACCCATGTTGGAGGCTAGATTGCCCTCCAGGGGAGAGTACTCACCGAGATCGATAAGATATGGCAATGATAAACCATACTGAAATAAAATGACGCCGAAGCCCTCCTGGCTGCCAAATCGCTTGACCACCTGGAAGTCTCGGGCAAACTGGCGCAGGGGATCGTCTGAGATAAATCGCCAGGCTTTGCTCCAATCGGTATCTGCCAGTCGGTTGCGGGGAAGGCGATCCAGGGTTACGATGAATGTACAATCCTCAAGCAGTGCTTGATATATAGGCTTGTGATAATGACCACTGAGCACAATGTGGAAGATATCGGCATTGAACTTGAAGAGATACATGCTAATGGTCCCAGGATTGTACTCGTAGCTGTCGCACATGGAGCAAAGTGAAACCTCACCTGAGTAATCCTCTGAGCGCTCTATCAGCTCATCGATGAAGCTCGGCAATGTATGTTGTTCTCCGCGGCTCGGTGGATGCACTCCCCACATGCCGTAATCTGGTTTGAAGATTATATTGCGAGCCACATTGAACACGCTGTATCGGCTATCCGGTATGCCCCAGCTATAGGCATAAAACTGCACCAGCAAAAATAAGATCATTATTGGGATAAAAACTCTCTTATGTTTGGGTCTCAAGGAACATAAAACCTGATAGCAAAGCCAGGTTACAATTACGGGAAAGACGGGGACAAAATACCTGAACGACTTGTTGTTAGCCAAGGTTAAAAGCGGATAAGAGCCGATAATTGCTCCTAACACCGTCCACCAGTACCTTGTTGTTATGGACACAGGGCATTTGATAGCGATATATCCGAGACGCCTGAGTATGAACAGCCCAAGACTGACAAGCACTAGAGCGCCTAGAAAATATGAAAAAGAGGGGTGCATTATGACCCTAGAATAATAAGTTAAGGACCGGGGATGATACCAATGAACCTCCATGCCTGCTACCCATGATGGAAGCGTGAAGGCGAATAGATTGATGCGAACCAGCTCTGCAAGGTTGGGAAGGTAAAAAAATGATGTCAGGTTGAAGCCTATAAGCAGGCTCGATAGGCTGTTAATAATCGAACCGCTTCCCAGCAACGCGAAAAAGCCGAATAAAGCCCAACCAGCAACGATATAAATGAGAAGGTAAGAAGGATAGGATATGTATATAAAATAAGACAGCACACCGAATAATAGGGTAGCAAATAGTGCTTGTAGCAAATTAGCTTTGCTTGGCAACCTGGGATGCCGACGAGTAATCGCAAGATATAAACTGTAAGCAACCGGAAACCAAAGGAAAAAAATGCACGACCACTTGGAAAGCATGGCAAGCCCAATGGCGAAACCAGCCAAGATGCTGTATCTGCGGGAGCTGAATCCATCGGATTTATATAAAAAATAAATGGCAAGTAAAGTAAAGGCTGTATAAGGTATCTCGGTGAGTGATTGGCGTGAGTATCCATAAAGCCTGGGCACCATCGAGGTTACAAAGGCAGCGAGCAATCCCCCCCAGGCTCCTGAGCACTGTGCTCCAAGAAGGTAAGCTGAGGCAATCAAGATTAGAAAGAACAGGCTGAGGCTTATCAATATCAAATCCATATCGGTACCAAACATAAACATGAAGCCGGATGCGCTCAGATATAACAGCGGCGGATAGTAGATATCGACCTTGGCAATGTCCCAGAGGGTGCTTTGCGGATCTTTTATCGTATGGTACATCTTGTAGCAAGTGCCGATATGGAAGCCGGCGTCGGAGACCGGAAGGCTGGTATCCACCTTGTGCCAAACTATATTGTTGGCAAGATGAAACAACATGATGGCAAAAAGGCATATATAAACCAGGAAGCTGTTTCTATTATCGTTGTTAATTCTCATGGTTAAAGATCAACAAAATAACTAACATCGTTTACTTTACATCTTACAGACCCTCTCCTAGCGGAGAGGGGATCGACTCCCTCGCCCTCTGGAGGAGGGCTGGGGAGAGGGCGAATTGCTTCAATAAATCCTAACAATTTCAGTATTCTTAAGTGAACAACATTAGTAATAAAACTGGTGGTCGCCGGGACAGGTGCCACTGAATTGGTAACTCTCCCCCTCACACTCAAGGCTAAGCTCGAAATCATAAACGAAGCGAAATGCCCACAGCTTGGTGAAGAAGGTCTTTACCGCCCATCTTATCACCCCGGGGAACAACTCAAGCATGTCCAGTTCCCCCAGGACGCGACGCTGGGTGAACTGGATGCGGATTTCGTATTCGTCCCTTATATCGGTGATAATAGCCCTACGCGGATATTTATATTCCCGCTCTCCGAAGTTGGCTAGCTCATAGTCTTTATGGAACCTATTGGATAGGATGATGTTTTTATTGCCCAATCGCACCTGCATAAGCCTGGCATCGTCGGAGCTGAATTTCTCCTTGAAGTGCATATCGTTTATAAACACGGCGACATCCTGGTTCATTACCCGAAAGCGATACCAGGAGCGCAAGAACGATGGTGGCATGGCTGTGCACCAGACATGATCAACATAGGCGTAACCATCAATATCCACCTTTTCACCCTTGAACCTTAGTACTCCATTGAGCTTCGCCCCCGTATTGACCAGACTCAGAGTCCAGAATTCATCATTCTCGAAGTTAAGCGTTCCTTTACCAGGCATTATTGCTGGTGAAAGGTTGTTCAGGTTGAACTTTAGCTCAAAATCAACGTCCTTGATGTACCAGTAATATACCTCATTTGTCTTCTGGATGTAGTTATGCCCCATCATCACCTTTGTTTTATAAGCCTTGAGATCCTCCAGCTTGAAGCTCTGATTGGATTTATGACAGTTCCCTTGTGGATCATAATAGGTAGCATCGACCCTCAGATTGCTACCAAGTTTCCCCAGGCGAGAGAGCGAGAACATGATGAAAAAGGCTCTACCATCATCGCAATAAAGCCAGGCGAACCAGCTCTCACCATAGGTGCCCTTTGGATAACGATCAAGATGAATGCCCAAGTCTTCATCGCCTAAAAGCGACTGGTTCATGTCGAAATCGACCGGTATTTCAAAAGAAATGTTCTTTGCCATGCCCTCCCCCTTTAGGAGAATACAACAAACCGCCATACAAACAGCGACTGATAAAAAAAAACTATTCCTCATCTTCATTCAGTAGCTCCATTTCTTCCTTGTAGAATTCTTCCATCCCGCTTTCCAAGATCGCTGCAATGTTCATACTTAGCTCATGGAAGGTCTGCTCCGAGATCAATCCACGACGAAAGACATCATTTATCGCTGAACGCTTTGCTAAATAAACCCTTCGTAGCGCCCTTTCCAACTCGGAGGTCTTAAGCGATTGGAATTCAGTGGCTAAGCTCTTGAACTCGGTCTTAAGTTTATCTTTTGTCGCGGTAAGATTGTTATGTATCTTATTATAGTTTTCCTCTGAAACCTCCCCATCTCTGAACATCTCCTCCAGCTCCTTCAAGGCAGCGTTTAAGCCGACAATTCGGGCAAGGTAATATTCGTATTGCTTCCTTTCCGGTTCGAGCGTGATAAGTCCGAGCCTTTTCATCATTAGCTTGAGGGATAATCCCTGTACAAGCATCGATAGTAGTACCACCCCGAATATTATACTTACGAACTCATCACGGCTCTCAAACTTCGGCTCCAGCCCGAGTGCCAGTGCTATCGGGATGCTCCCCCGCAAGCCACCCCAATTGATTACATGCTTCCAGGCAGCGGGGAGCTTCTGTCCCAAAAAACTTGAAAGCATGATAATGCTATAAACTACGAGGGATCGCACCAATAACAGCCCCAAGAATATGACTATGATCTTAGGTAACCGAGATAGCAGATGATGAGAATCGAGTTGGATCCCGATAAGCAAAAACAATAACGAGTTCAAGATGAAGCCTGCCGTCTCCCAGAAATGGTTCAGGCTCATCCTGGTCTGTGGAGACATGGAGAATAACCTGCCATAGTTTCCAATAATCAAGCCGGACAATACCACTGCTATCACTCCGGAGGCGTGTAATCTCTCGGCTGCGATGTAAACGCCATAAGCCAGTAGAAAGGAGATCATAACCTCCACCAGGTGATCCTCGATACGCCCCAAAATCTTATATACAATGTAGCCGATGCTAACACCGACGATCGCTCCCAGGGAAACCTCCTTGAAGAACTCAATGATCATACCAGTGGTTGTGATATCTTTGCCGGCAATCAGATCGACTAATATTACATACATAACCACGCCGACACCATCATTGAATACCGACTCGCCCTCTATGATGGTGGAAAGCCCCTTGGCAATACCAAGCTCCTTAAAGGTCGCCAGTACGCTAACTGGATCGGTCGGGGAGAGTATTGCTCCCATCAAAAAGGCATATATCCAGTCAATCCCTAGAAAAAAATGAATGATCAACCCTATCAGACCAGCACCTAAAAAGGTTCCTAAAAAGGCAAGCAATCCAACCAATAAACCCCTTTGTCTTAGCATCTCGAGATCCATATTGAGCGTGCCCTCGAATAAAAGGGGAGGTAGAAAAACAAGCAGGATGATGTCTCGGCTGAGGTGGAAAGCCTCGAAATATGGAGAAAAGCCGATTAAAAAGCCGACTATGACCAGTGCGACTGTATAGGGAAATCGTATATATTTTACCAGCACGGCGACTATGGAAGCCACCATGAGCATCAAGGTCAGATCGGTGATCCCAAGTTGAATAGACTCCATATCGGGAAAGATTATACTACAGTTTAATCATTCATCCCAAGCAGATGTCTCTTTACCCAAATTCTCGACTTGGATTTGGCAATGGAAATCTTTTGTGAAGATAAACATCCTTCACCACTCAAAATGAGCCTAAACAGTCAAGAAGATACAGACTAACGCTCTTGAGCCTGGCGCAAGCCAGACTAGAACTCGGAATGACAGATTTTGGGGATTCTTGGACAAACTCCTTCCAGGCGCGAATTCATCACTCCTTAATCACTAAGTATGGGAACAACGCACTGGGTATGTGGTGATCGTCCCGGGCAAGATACTCAAGCAATAGCGACCCGGCTGGAGTCCCGGCAGCAACAGGCAATCCCTGGAAACCGAATAAACCGCTAGCCTCATCCAAGATAGGTAAATACACGCCCAGTCCGACTCCGTCCATGTAAACCTCGACCGTGGCTGCTGCATGGCCATAGCGATCCTGAGCAACGATATATAGGTAAAGTCTCCCCCCATAAGCGGAGTCGATAACTGTGCTCATATAACCACCGGCTATTATGCGAGGCGGAATGACCTCGGTGGCGGTCGGCGTAAGACTCGGAGTTAATGTCGGGGGGCAGGTCGGTGTTGCAGATGGCGTTAGCGTTGGTGTGGTCGATGGGATCGGCGTCTCGGTAACCGTGGGGATGATGGTCGGAGTGTCGCTCGGTGTTGCAGTGAAGGTCTTACTTGGAGTGGCTGTGGGAGTCGGTGTATGCGAGGGGATATCTGTGGCGGTTCCAGTAGGCGATCTGGTTGGAGTCAAGGTAGGAATATCAGTCGATGTTGGCGTGGCTGTGGGGGTTGCTGTATTTGTGGGTGTAGCGGTGAAGGTGGCGCTCGGCGTAGTTGTCGGCGTTGCTGTATCCGGCGGTATGAAAACGGTGTTGGCATCGGGCACTAGCGGTGCAGCCTCAGCATTGCCGACATTGTCAATTCCGACCGTGTAATATTCATAGCTGCCCCAGCCTTGTGCCTGATCGATATCAAAGAAAATAGGGGATAGCGAATACTTGCCATCATATCGCAACCAATCACCCTTAGCATCGTGCCTGTAATAAAGGTTGATGTGGTTCACACCAGATACTATATCATAAGCCTCAAAAGGCATCTCAAGGATCTGCTCTCGCACCATATCGGGCAGCGACAGAACACTTGTAATCGGTGCCGATGCATCCTGTCTAGACCAGGTCGGCATCGACCAGTCGCTCTCGTTCAGCCATATATCCCTGAATTTTACCCTGTAGTAGTAGGCCTTCCCGTCCAAAAGGCTACAGAACATGTAATTCAAGTCCTCGATCCATCCCGAAGCTCCGATTATGCTGGTGAAATCGCCGTTCAAATCAGCCTCTATATAATAACCGCCAGCGTTATAGGAGCTCTGATCGCTCCACCAGACTGTATTGCAAGTGCCGGCGGTGAATGGTGGCTCAGGTGTGATTATCGGGGCTGGACCAACGGTGAAGGTTGCACTCGGCGTAGCGGTGACGGTCAAGGTGGGCGTAATGCTCGGCGTATTGCTCGCGGTGGCGCTTGGCGTCAGGGTCGGCGTATCGGTGGCGGTGAACGATCCAGTGGGGGTTGGGCTGGGGGTGCTGGTTGGTAGCGTGGTTTGGGTACTGGTCGGGGTCGAGCTGGGAGCGGTGGTGGCGGTTATGGTTGGGGTAGCTGTGACGGTGGAGCTTGGTATAAAGGTGGGAGTTAGTGTTGAGGTTGCAGTCGGCGTGTTGGTGGGAACATCGGTCATGGTTGCACTCGGCGTGGCTGTTGGGGTGTAAGTCGGCGTGCGCGTATGGGTGGCGGTCGGGACTGTGGTCATAGTTGCGCTTGGAGTTGCAGTCGGAGTCTGGGTAGGTAATGGGGATGGAGTTGAGGTGGGCGTGTTGCTTGGAGTCAAGGTAGGAACGAAAGTGGGTGTAGGCGTAGCGGTCATGGCTAAGACGCGGTACATATAATAGGCATCTGTGCCCCATTTGCCATCAGCGCTGGTTATCTTGACATAATAGAACCAGTTTATCGGCGCGGTGAAGCGGATGGTCGATTCTCTGCCGCCAGTACTGGTGTTGTTGTCGCTTTCATCTATGTAATTCAGGAATCCATCATATAAATACATGTAAGTATCTGCATCAGTACCGAGATCATAAGTCGCCAGTATATAAGAGGTGTTAGCTGATGATGTGAAGTATGACCAATCGATATCACCAGGTGGTGGCGGGCAGAAATAATGCAGGGTCTCGCCCTGTTCTGCCCCGATCTCAGGCGGATTCAGAGGGCTGTTATCCGGCTCCCATATATCGACATCCTTGCAGGGGGTCATGGTGGCGGTCGGCGTCATCGTGTTTGTCGGTGTTGCAGTTTCGGTAGCACTGGGAGTGAGAGTAGGGGTATGGCTTGGAGTCGAAGTCGGGGTTAAGGTACGCGTGTTGGTCGGTGTTGCGCTCCCGGTTGTGGTTGGCGTGCCTGTCGGTGTCTGAGTCTCGGTGTTGGTGGGAGTCAAGGTGGGGGTTCGAGTTTGCGTCGTTGAGGGGGTGGCAGTGTTTGTCGGAGTTAGCGATGGGGAGCGGGTTGGTGTGGAAGTTGGCGCTCCGGTTGGTGTTAGTGTGCTGGTGGGCGTTAGGGTTGGGGTCGTTGATGGCGTTAAGGTCGGCACCAGAGTGCTTGTAAGTGTCGGCGTTAGGGTTGGGGTTATGGTCGGGGTGAACGTGATTCCCTTGACCTGCAGGTTGTAATCGGCGCCATGCCCCCAGACAGAGCCTTGAGCTGGAAGCATCTCCAAGTAATAGATCCCGCTTGGAGCATAAGTCATCTGCGCTTGCACCTCGCCCTGACCCGGTAGTGGCGTTGCATCCAGTAAAAGCAAATATCCGCTCGAATCATATAGGCGCAGTCGCGTCCTCACCGAGTTCCCTAGGTCGGAAGTCCAGAATGTATATAGCATGGAGGTCGATGCCATGAACTTGTGCCAGTCGCTGTCTGACTCGGTGCAGAAGAGTTGCTGAATGGAACTGCCACCGGTATCGATAAAGATTGCATTCTCTGGCGTGTCGTTGCCTGGTGGGTATTCCAAGGGATCATCCATCCAGCAAGGGGTCTCCGTGGGGGTAGGCGTTTGCGAAGGTGTGGTTGTGGGAGTGGATGATACAGTCGATGTAGGTGAGGCGGTGCTGGTCGATGACGGCGAGGTAGTTGCGGTCAGCGTTGGTGTAAAGCTCGGAGTGCTGGTGGGGACGCTCGTATTCGTGAAGGTCGGAGTAGCGGTCTTAGTGTTGGTAGGAGTAAGGCTCGGAGTTGTTGATGGAATGTTACTCGGCGTGTTGGTGGGGGTGGTGCTTGGTATGGCAGTTGGCGTGTTGGTTGCCGTGGGGAGGTCTGTCTCCGTGGCAGTCGGGGTGCTGGTGGGGAGTGCGGTCGGGGTGCCGGTTAAAGTATGGGTGGGCGTGGCAGATGGCGTAGAGGTCAAGGTCGCCGATGGGGTCGCTGTCATGGTGGCTGTGGGCAGGTCGGTAGCGGTCTGGGTTGGCGTGTTGGTGGGAGTATCAGTTGGGGTCAGGCTCGGCGTAGCGCTGGGGGTGTTGGAGGGTGTCGCTGTCATCGTTGCTGTCTCGGTAGCGGTGGGCGTAAGAGTCGCTGACGAAGTCGGCGTGGCGCTAGGAGTTGCTGAGGGAGTTACGCTTGGCGTCATGCTCGGCGTGTTGCTGGGGAGGGCGGTTGCCGTAAAGGTTGGGTTGCCGGTAGGTGTGTTGCTCGGTGTGCTAGTTGGTATGGCTGATGGCGTGGCTGTGGGAATCTCGGTCGAAGTTACCGTCGGCGTTGCTGTGAAGAAGGTGGTTGTTTGGTAGGTTTCTTGGCTCTCCCCGCTTATATCGCCAATACGGTTTCTGGCAAAACAGCTTATGCGATAGGTGGTCGCAGGCTCTAATCCAAGCACATCGATACCCGAATCACCGCCCCAGGTGGTCCTGTCCCCCCAGGTCATCTCTCCGACCAGGTAGCCGCTATAATCGACATACTTGGTGCCGATGGCATCTTGCTCGAATTGGATAGTATATTGGGTGTCTGCTGGATTGCCGGTGCCATGAATCACTAGTACATTAAGCCTGGTGGGATCTGATGGATAATTATAAGCCAGCGGTGCGCCAGGGATGGCTGCGTAAGTCCAATCATAGCATGAGCTATCCAGGCAAAGGCTGTAGGAAGTATTGAGATCCTCGAAGTTATACGCCTTGACAAAGAAGGTATAGAGATGATTGGGCTGTAATCCGATAAGCCTGAAGCCGCTGAATCCACCGAATTCGCTATGGCTACCCCTAGTGCTGTTTAGGTCCGTATGTTCATTCTCAAACTGAAGCACTCCCTGGTTCTTGTTCACATAGCGGAATTCTGATGGTGAGATCTCGACACGCACCACATAAGTGGTATTCTTGTCAAGCGGATTGCTCTTGGGGTCGATAGTGAAGGTCATCTGCGTATCCGGATAGTTGATATGCTCTTTTACCTCGATGAATCCAGGCACCTGGCAGGCTGTATAAGCTGAAGCGGGTTCGCTGGGGTCGGTCTGGACTCCTTCCTGGTTACTCGCCTTGGTCTTAATATGATAAAGCTTATTAGGCGCTAGTCCTCTAACCTTTGCTCCAATCGTATTCCACTCAGATATCGTATGCCAGGTGGGATAGGTCTGAAGGGTTCCGTTTTGATCAGCATACTTGCCCTCTTCATCGCACAGAATACAATACTTTGTGTATGGGGGATTGGCTGGATCAGCATTGAGGACATCGACCAGAAGGGTCTCGTATTGCTGGGGCACATTCTGCACCAGCGGCGCCTGGGGTATATTCGCTAGCGTATTAACCGTTTTAGACTCTGAAGGGTTGCTATCCCCGGGGTATTGTCCAACATGGTGCATATAAGCAAATATTGTGGCAGTATATTGATGATCCGGCTCCAGCCCGTCCCACCGGTAGCTTGTCTCGTTGCCGGCGACGGTCGCTTCGCCTAGTCCATCTACCTCAATGCGAAATCCGCTCTCGTGCAGGGAATTGTCCCACCAGAGCCAATTGATAGCGGTTGGCTCTGGCTCCGGATCTCGCTGTGTCGGCGCTGAAGGGGGTCCATAAAACCAACCGAGGTAGTTGTCATAATCGCTGTAGAATTCACCGCCACCATAGTTTCGATAGGCACGAACCCTAAACCGAAATCTGCGATCCTTATCATCGCTTTGCCAGAAATAATCATAGCTGGATGCGGTCGGTTGCCCGATCTCAAACCAACCCATGCCGACTAATCCTTTCTCTGGTCTGAAGTTGGTCTCGTTTGTCGAATTATCAGTCCAGGATATTGCCACTCCATTATCGATATAGCTGACAAAAGTATCACTCGGCTGAGCTGGTATCCAATTGAGTGTAACCGGATCGCTCCATACCTCGTTTCCCTGGCGCCCCGAATTATCCTTGGGGCGCATCATAGCCTTGTAGGTTCTGCCATGATAACCGACATTAAGGCTGATATTGCCATCGGCACCTGTGATTCCCCAATATTCAAGGATATCATCCTCAAGGATCTCGTAATAGACCTCCTTTACGCCGGATCCTTCATCATAGGGGCTGGAAAAGAACACAATAGCGTTCAGGTCAATGGCGCCGGCAAAATAGGGCTTAGATACTGAAGGATCCGAGGTATCACAGTAAATGTAATCCGAGTAAACAGCATCATTACCTAAATTATCGACAATGCGCACCCAGATAGTGTAATATCCAGTATCATCCATCCAATTCGGGAAAGAGACGGTTATGTTATCGGCCCAGTCATTATATTGCGGCTGATCAGATGGGTCATCATCGATATCATACTGAAAATATGCCAAACCGCTGTGATCATCCACAGAGTTGACCATGTGGATATAAGCATCGCCATTACCCCAGTCATAGAGCTGCTGATCCTCTGTCATCTCATTACCGCCAAGCAATATGGTCGGGCTGGTGTGATAAGGTGGAGTGATATCGAAGTTGAATTTAGTATGGTCAGCATGCCTGTAATTGCTCCAGTGCCCTGTATTATCCCTGGTGCGTACCGCAAAATACCAACTACCCGAAGTTAAAGTATCACCAGATGCGACCGTCTGTTGGGTGCCGTTGCCTGGTATGGTGTAGATCTTCTCATCAGACATATTGAAGGTGGTGTCAGAACTTATATGAAGCTCGCTTTTTTGAATGCCGGCTCGATCTTGTACCTCGCTCCATACGAAGGTGAAGGTATTGTACCACTGACCAGAGTTAGGATGTTCTATCCATTGAGGGTCATCAATCCCGTTATCCTCATACCAAACCTCGTATTCCACCTTTATTTTAGGAGTAGCCCGACAGGTAATATTAGGCAATGGATCAAAACAGGGTGGCGAGAGATTGAAATTCAGGTTACGCCAGGCTTTGCTTAGTCCCCCAGCAGGCACATTGTAATGCGAGCGATGGCTCCAACAGGCGTGTGCCTTGGTTGGCGTGGGGGTAGGAGTACCCGGAGGCTCATCGGGATAATAAACATCATAATCAACTGCTTGGACCCTGACATCGAGCAATGAAACATGATCTAAAGTAGGATAAGTGGCTGTAAAAGGTATCGGCTCTACACCATCGCAGCAATTAAGGCATATTTCGCTATGGTGGGGAAATGTCCAGGACCCTGTGTTGGCAAAACAGATCCCGATAACAACATCAGCGATATTATCCGGGGCGGGGAGGCTTCCATCAGCACAAACTGGGCAACTAGCGCCCTGTGATGCCCAATCATAGACTCTGACTTTTATGTAATCCTCACCCTTAGATTTACTGCTTGCTCGGCTGTCATCGGTTAAGCAACGCCAGCCGCCATCAACCGGAAAGATTATTTTACCAGAACATGGGAGCGAAGGAATATCGACAATATCAGGCTCAGGAGGCATTCCGAGTTGCTCTCTAACCTTTCTTGTCATCCAGAATGGATAGCCCCTATGACCGTATCTTTGTTCCCAGGCTTGAACCCTTTGATGAAACTGGCTGTTTTCTCCCTCATCGAGGTAATGCATCACCCAGTCATTGTCTCCTGGTATGATCATTATCTCGGTGGGATAAGCCGGATGCTTGACCCACCAGTATCCAATCCCCTCAACCATTGTGTTAGCTGATGAGTGGTAGGGAATACCAATAACAGGTAGAGTAAAAATAACCATCATTAAAAGCATCAATGGGAGTATGACATTGAATATTCGATTCATTTTTACTATTCCCTATTTAGGAATAAATATAACAGATTTATGGGAAAACCTCAAGATCATGAGATATCGAGTTTTTTTCATCATGTCTAAAGACTCTTGGCTGTTTTAGAAAATTTATTATTGACAATAATTTAGCAAAGTATTATATTAAAGTAAAGGGGTTTGAAAAAAAATTATCGGTTGGCTGTTGTCTGGTAAAAAGTTAACGCCGGTCACCCTTTTGGCAACCGGCGTCGAATTGGAAGGTTAGGCTATTGTCGCTTATGAATATTGCAACTGTTATGCCAACCTTGTTGCAAAGAGAGAATGCAGGATTCATGGGCATTTTATTCATACTAACCCCCTGTTTCGTTTGTATGTGCATCATAAACATGCACCATTATAGTGCACAGGGATCTAAAATGTGCATGTTTTACAACTAATGAATTAGTAAATTGTGGCTGCCGGAAGGGCTTGGAATGAAACATTGATTTCTAATCGATGTATTCATCACTCCCTCTGGCAGCAAGCTGGACTTCATATAAACTTGAAAATGAATAAAGAATATTTTATATTAGGCTTAAGTGAAAAGGATAGTATTTGTCAGGTCTTTTTATCAAAGGTGGTTATTGAAACGGCATTGAGGGTCTAAGACTCGATGAGTAAAGGCAATCAAAGCAAGAACGAGCATACTGCAGGTACTGTAGAATCCCTCAAGCAACAGGTCGCTAGCCTGAGTGAGCAACTCAAGGAGAAAGAGAAGCTCAACAAGGAACTCAAGCATCGCCTGTTGCAGCAGGAAAGGCTCGATCAGATCAGGGAGACGGTAATCGAGAACGCCAATGTCTGGATGGATGTGCTCGATACTAATGCCAATGTTATCATCTGGAATCGCGCTGCCGAGCAGATCAGCGGCTACTCAAAAGAGGAAGTAGTCGGGCATGATAAGATCTGGGAGTGGCTCTATCCTGATCCCGAATACCGCAGGGAGATATTCTCCAAGGCAATGGCTATCATCAATAAGGGGCAAGTGGTAGAGGATCTGGAGACAAAGATTATATGCAAGAATGGGGATACGAAGATAATCGCATGGCATTCGAGAAGCCTGACTGACAAAGAGGGGAATATCATAGGCTCCATCGCACTGGGCAGGGATATTACCTGGCGAAAGAGGTACTTCGAGGAGCTACAGAAATTCAAGAAGATCTCCGATAATGCCCTCTTCGGCGTGGCTATCTCAGATATGGACGGAAATCTACTCTATGTTAATGAGTATTTCGCCCGCATACATGGTTATTCAAGTGATGAGCTAATCGGCAAGAATCTGAGTATCTTTCACTCTCGTGCCCAAATGAAGACAGTGGAGAGGCTCAATAAACAGCTTCGTAGCCGTGGCAGCTATGATGCTACTGAGATCTGGCATGTCAATAAAGATGGACACGAGTTCCCAATGTTAATGAGCGGCGTGGTTATACATGATGAAGATGGCAAACCCAGATACATGGCGGCGACCGCTATTGATATAACAGAACAAAAAAGGGTTATGGAGGAACTGAGACAGACCCAGGCATACCTTGAAAAGCGTGTAAGTGAGCGCACAGCCGAGCTCGCCGCCATAAATGAACGACTCAAGATTGAGAACGCGCAGCGCCTACGCATGGCTGAAACCTTGCTGGAATCAGAACAAAGGTATCACACCATATTCAACGCAGCCAATGATGCCATTTTTCTTTACGATCCCCAAAAAAGGAGGATTGTAGAATGTAACCAAAAGGCGGTGGAACTGTTTGGATATTCACATCAGGAGTTCTATGATTTTCGCTTTATAAAAGAAATGGGAACATCTTACCCATACAACTGCCCTGAGTTGAGAAATAAAATCGAATTGGCATTGAGCCAAGAACCACAGGTATTCGAGCTAAAGGCTTATAATAAAAGCGGAGAGACCATCTGGGTGGATGTGAGCTTACAAAGAGCACAGATAGACAAACGGGATATGATTCTCGCTGTAATAAGGGACATCACCTCCCGCAAGCAAGCAGAGGAAAGGCTTAAACAGAGCGAGGACTTATATAGAACCTTGTTCGAGATATTTCCGGACGCTGTATTCATCCATTCCGAGGGTAAACTGATCCTGGGCAATCAGCAGGGAGCAGAGCTTATGGGGGCGGAATCAACAGATCAAATGATCGGGATGCCAGTTTTAGATTTCGTGCATCCAGATTATAAAGAAATGGTGTTAAACCGGGTAAAGACTATGCTGACTACCGGTAAGAGTGCTGCATTAGCTGAGGAGAAATTCGTAAGATTTGATGGCTCTATAATCGATGTCGAGGTGGTGGCTACTCCTTTTGAATACAAGGGAAAGCCGGCAATATTGGGCATCGCCAGGAACATTACCGAGAGAAAGCGGGCTGAGGAGGCGATAAGAAGACTCAATGAAGATCTATCACAGCGCAATATTCAGCTTCAAGAAAGCATGGAAGAACTAGATTCGTTCTCATACTCCATCTCTCACGATCTGAGAACCCCGTTGCGCACGATAAATGGGTATGCCCATATACTGACCGAGAGATACCATGATATGCTGACTCCCGAGGCTGCTAATCTGCTTGATAAGATAAGCGAAAATACCAATAAAATGGGAAAACTTATCGATGATCTGCTCGCCTTTTCCAGGCTTGGAAGGAAAAAGCTGAAACATACAAAGATCGATATGCAGATGTTATTCCGCACTGCATTCGAGGATATCGAGGGCTACAAGACAAAGGTACGATTCGTAGTTAACCAGATGCCTGATGCTTACGGCGATGTCTCGATGATATATCAAGTGCTGGCAAATCTGCTCTCTAACTCCATAAAATATACCTACCAGAACCAGGATCCAACCATAGAAGTTGGCAGTGAGATCATCGATGGACAAAAGGTTTACTTTGTAAAAGATAACGGCATCGGTTTCGATATGAGTTTCCACGAGAAGATATTCGATGTTTTCAAGCGCTTGAGTGAACAACCAATAATTGAGGGCACCGGTGTCGGGCTGGCAATAGTCAAACGTATCATCGAAAAACACGGGGGAAAAGTCTGGGCAAATAGTGAACCGGGCAAAGGATCAATATTCTATTTCTATCTGCCTGATGAAGAAGGGTGAAATCAAAGTTTGTTATAAAATTTAACCTTTCTTATTGACATTTTACATTTTGGAAAATATCTTTAATCCTCAATAAGGAATATCTTATAATGGTGGATATTAAACAGCGGAGGTCATGATGGCGTTTATCGACTTTAAGAATGTAAATTCGATGGTCAAGGCGACAGTGGATAAGTATCCTAACAAGATCGCCTATCGGTGGTTCGTTACTCCTGATCAGTTGGAATCGGTAACCTGGTCCCAGTTTTACGACCAGGTGGATCAGTTGGCAAAGAGCCTTATTGCTCTGGGGGTGAACAAGGACGACAAGGTCAATATACTCAGCTACACCTGCTACAGGTGGATCCTTGCCGATCAGGGCACGGTGAAGATCGGCGCTGTCGTGGTCGGAATCTATCATTCCTTGCTCCCCAAGGATATCAAGTATATCGTGAACCACTCGGATGCGGTCGTGCTATTCGCTGAAAACAAGGAACAACTGGACAAGATACTCCAGATAAGAGATGAGATACCCAATATACGCAAGGTCATCCTTTTCGAGGGGCAATACGAGGGTGATGATGATTATGTGCTAAGCTTTGATGAGTTTTTGAAACTGGGTGAGGATGTGAGCGACCAGAAGCTCAAGGAGATAGCAGATGATGTGGTTTCCAGCGATGTGGCGGCTATCGTTTACACATCAGGGACTACTGGAGTCCCCAAGGGAGCGGTCTTGACCCATGACAACCTAACCTTCACTACCCAGTCAGCGCTTGCCTGTGTGAGTATCCAGGATCATCATGAGACCTTCCTATTCCTTCCCCTGGCTCATGTATTTGCTCGCCTGGCGGTTTACTTTTGCTTACTTAGCGGCGTTCCCACCACGCTGGCGCGCAGCATCGAGACAGTGGTCGATGATATCAAGGTGGCAAAACCGCACTTCTTCGTAAGCGTCCCCCGAATATACGAGAAGGTTTACTCCAAGGTGCTAAGCGGTGCAGAGAGCAAGGGGGGACTTGCGCTTAAGATATTCCGCTGGGCTGTAAGCGTGGGCAACCAGGTAAGCGATCTCAAGCTGCAAAAAAAGCAAATACCCGGGCTTTTAGGATTGAAGTACAAGCTAGCGACCAAGCTGGTCTTCAGCAAGCTCCAGGCAGCTTTAGGCGGCAGGGTAGAATTCTGTATCAGCGGTGCAGCTCCCTTGAACCCCGATATTGCTAAATTCTTCCATGCAGCCGGAATACTGATCCTCGAAGGGATCGGCATGACAGAGAATACCTCGTTTACCAATGTTAACCGCATCGATAATTATCGCTTTGGATGGGTTGGTCCCACTGGACCGGGAATCGAGATGAAGACTGACGAGGATGGTGAGGTGCTCTATCGGGGACGCAATGTGATGAAGGAGTACTACAAGATGCCAGAAGAAACCGCAGAAACCCTCCTTGAGGATGGGTGGCAGCGAACCGGAGACCTTGGTGAGATCGACTCCGAGGGCTTTTTGCGCATCACCGGACGAAAGAAGGATTTGATTATAACCGCTGGTGGTAAGAATATTGCACCAGCTCCGATCGAGGGAATGCTAGCAACCTCGAAGTACATCAACCAGGTGGTGGTCATCGGCGACAAGAGAAAATATCTTACAGCCCTTATTACACTGGACAAGGACAATATGATCGAGTATGCCAAAGAAAAGGGAATCCAATTCGAGAGTTTCGAGGACTTGTGGAGCAACCAGCAGATACTTAATTTCATCGAGTCAGTCATCCAGAAGTTCAATAAAGACCTTGCCTCCTACGAGACCATAAAGCGCTTCACCATAGTGCCTGAGTTCTCCATTGAAAACGGCTTGCTCACGCCGACCATGAAGCCGAAACGCAACGTGATCATGGAGAGATATGCCAAGGAGATAGAAGCCATGTATCCCAAGGAATAGGATATTCACGCGGCGACAAGATAGCTTGCACGAAGAAATAGAACATTAGACCTAATTCAATAGGTTCCAGGCAACGAAACAGAATTAACTTCCTGATGAATTGATAGCATAGCACTGCTTGATGATCTCTATAGTAGCCATCTCTACATAGACTCCGATATCTTTGCTTTGGCAAGTTAACTTTGCGCCTGGCGACAGGTATTTTGAAAATGCTGCATTTTAGTACTATGATAAGCAGTGATGTAAGATTGATTAAGGGGTGTCATTTTCTATGCTGCTGATAATTTGTAACCTTCAAGTCATTTCAGGTGAGTTTCATGGGTAAGGGGGCTGGTGATCTGGGCGTCCAGGTATTTGGTAAATATAGGTTGCTCAGGCGGATTGCCATTGGGGGTATGGCAGAGATATACCTTGCCGAATATCAGGGAGACCTAGGCTTCAGCAAACAGGTGGTCATTAAACGAATCCATGATCACCTGCTCGAGGATGAGGAATTCCTGGAAATGTTCAAGGAGGAAGCAAGGCTCTCCTCGCGCTTGAATCACCATAATATCACCCAGGTCATCGACTTTGGCAATATAGAGGGCAGTTATTTTATTGCCATGGAGTATGTAGATGGACTCGATCTCGCCTCACTGCAAGCTCGAATCCTAAAGCATGGCTTGCTGCTCCCATTTGGCATGGTTCTTTTCATCGCTACAGAGGTTTGCAATGCGCTATCTTATGCCCATGAGTTCCGTTTATCAGGCGAGATGAAGGAAGGGGTGGTGCATCGCGATGTCTCCCCACAGAACATCCTCTTGTCCAGGGAGGGAGAGATAAAACTGGCTGATTTCGGGATTGCAAAAGCATTCATGGGGAAAAAGCCGACCCAGGCTGGATACCTCAAGGGTAAACTTGCCTACATGTCTCCAGAACAAGCCTGGGGTAAAGAGATTGACCATAGAAGCGATATATACTCACTCGGAATAATACTCTACGAGCTTCTGACCGGAAGGCGGCTATTCTGGCGAAAATCAGATGTAGCAACCTTGGAGGCAGTCAGGGCTGGAAAGATCGAACCGCTGAGAACCTATGATGAAAACATACCTGAGTTGCTCGAAGAGGCTGTCCTTAAGGCGCTCGATAGAGACCCCAACAAGAGATACCAGACGGTTAAGCAACTTTACAATGACCTTTATAAGGTCTCCAAGGACTATAATCTAGGAAGCGATTCCCTCTATTTATCCATGTTGATGAAAAGCGTGCTGGATAACGATATATTCGGAGGAAAACTGGAGCTGAGAATCCCTAAACGCAAAGCGCTACAGGAGCTTATGATAGATGATGCGTTATCTGAATTGATGAAGGAGGAACAAGGAAAAGCCAAAGATAATGTAGTTGCTAATGAGGTTACTCCAATAAAGCAAATATATGATTCCAGTGCCCTTGAGCCTATTATTGAAAAGGCAACCAAAGAAAAGCTAAAAACAGAAGCTGGTATGCAAAAACCAAGCTCCATGAATAATTCGGGATTGATCGAGCTGGTGGATATAACCGAGGAGGACAAAAGAAAATATCGACCACCAAGGGGCAGCCTTGAGCTATTGAGCAATAAAGACAGATCCTATGGCTTGAAGTTTGCCCTGATCTTGTCTTTATTTATTCTATTGTTAACCGCTGTCTTGATAAATTTCTATGGCGATTACATCATGGATTGGTACAAGCCTGTTTTTACCGATTTTATGATTATTACAGGGATTAAAGATGCTACTATCTATGTTGATGGACTACTTATTGGCAACAGCAATCCCAAGGGAATGATAAAACTGCAAAGGCTACGAGCAGGGGAGCATAAGATACAAGTCTTTAAGCAAGGTAAACTTATGATGGAAAAGACTATCAATATTCCCCGGAGAAATCCATACAAGATAATAAATCTAAGCGATCCTAATAAGATGGAGTCAGTAAGTGAAACCAATTATTAAAGCGATCTCTATTAGCACGAAAAAGCATACCAAAAAGGGGAATAAAAAATCCGCGCATCTGGTCGCCGATCAGGGAGTTCAAGGTGATGCTCACGCTGAAGGGGGGATAAGGCAGGTAAGCCTCCTGGCGTGGGAAAGCATCCAGAAGATGCTGAAAAGCGGTGCTGATGTTAAGCCTGGCGACCTAGGCGAGAATATTACAACCCAGGGCATAGACTTGCTTAGCTTAATGATTGGAGCAAGGCTGAAGATAGGTGAAGATGCAGTGCTTGAGGTTACACAAAAAGGCAAGGAATGCAGCCAGCCATGCCCCATATTCTACCAGGTCGGCAACTGCGTAATGCCTAAGGAGGGGATCTTCGCCAGGGTCATCAAGGGTGGAACGATTAAAGTAATGGATCCGATAAACATCCAGCTTGAGGAGCAATAATTATATGTAAATGAAGCCTTCAGCTTACATACCGTCGGTTGATGCGATTTTAAGCAGCCTGCCTGATCGATACAGCCTGCCCCATTCAATGGTGGTGAGGCTGATCAGAGAGGTCATTCAAAAGTACCGGGAACAGGTGTCAAATGGGATTCATGGAGACCTTGATCGACAAGGGGCAATTGAACTAGTGCGTTCAAGAGTCATTGATAGGCTGGAAGCTAAAGAACGATCTTTGCTAAAACGGGTAGTGAATGGAAGCGGGGTAATTATCCACACCAACCTGGGCAGGGCGCCTTTAGCACAGCGAATCGCCGAGAGGCTGGTCGAAATACTGGCAGGCTATATTAATCTGGAATATGACCTGGATAGCGGCGAAAGAGGAACTAGGGGGGGCATCATTCATGAGCTGTTATCCGAGATTTGCGCATCCGAAGACGCACTTGTGGTCAATAACAACGCCGCAGCGGTGCTGTTAGCGCTCGATACACTGGCAAACGGCAGGGAAATCATCATCTCTCGCGGCGAGCTTGTTGAGATAGGCGACAGCTTTCGCATCCCGGAGGTGCTTAAAAAAAGTGGTGCCAAGATGATTGAGGTTGGGACTACTAACAAAACCAGGCTTTCGGATTACGAGAATGCCATAACATCAGAGACAGCAGCTATACTGAAGGTGCACCAGAGCAATTTTAATATACAAGGATTCACCGAACAGGTAAGCCTTGATCAACTTAGCCAACTAGCAAAATCCCTCAAGCTCATGCTTATCTACGATTTAGGCAGTGGAAGACTCGCCGAGACCATAACCAAAGTGGATCAACGAGAGATGACGCCGGCTTTAGCTCACAAGCAGGGAGCGGATATCGTAACCTTCAGCGGTGATAAGCTATTAGGTGGCTGTCAGGCAGGAATCATTAGCGGGGGAAAAGAACAAATCTCGATGATGAAACGCAACCAATTGTATAGAGCACTAAGGGTCGATAAATACACATATTTCGCTCTCCAGGAGTTGATACTCGCTTACCTAACATCCAAAGACTCGGACATCCCTGTTATATCCATGATAAGAGCCTCCTTAGACGAGCTTATGAAAAAGGGGGATCGGCTACTTAAGGTTCTAGAACCGCTCAAGGATCAATACGATATACATATAGAACCTGGAAAATCAGCTATAGGTGGGGGATCATCTCCGCTGGAGCTTGACTCGTATCGCCTGGTAATCATCCATAAAAAGATGACCGCAACCGAGTTAAGTCGCTCCCTGCGCACTTTTCAGTATCCCATTGTCGGTTTTATCAGCGATGATAAGTTCATGCTCGATGTAAGAACCTTGCTTCCTGGAGATGAGCAACTTATTTTAAATGCACTTGTCGCTTTGTCGGAGAGTTCCGAATAGCGCTCTTGGGATCAATATTTCTCTTTGCCCCTTGGGAAGAATTCATCGCTTGAATAGGTCTTGCGGGGTATCCCGCTTTGCAGCACTGCATCTGTGATAGTAACAGCCTGCCTAGCTGCTGCCACATCATGTACTCGCATGATATTGGCTCCGTTGGCGATACCTAGTACAGAGGCAGCAATGGTACCATAAAGTCTGTCATTTACCTCGGCGCCGGTAAGCCTTCCGATGAATGATTTTCGTGAGACACCGAGCAGTATCGGGTAGCCGAGGCTTTTGAACCAGTCCAGGTTGCGGATTATCTGGAGGTTGTGCTCTACAGTCTTGCCAAAGCCGATGCCAGGATCGATGATTATATTGCTTGGATCGATACCTGCCGAGATAGCGTGGTGTGCTCGATCGTGCAGAAAGTCGAAGATATCCTCCAGGAGCATCTCATAATGAATATTTTCCTGCATATCTTTAGGAGTGCCGAGTATATGCATCAAGACAACTGGGACGCCATGCTTTGCAACTATTGTTGCCATAAGGGGATCTTTGCGCAAAGCGGAGACATCGTTTACGATATCAGCCCCGGCTTCTATGGCTGCCTCGGCTGTTTTTGCATTCTGGGTGTCTATGGAGATAATGCAGCCATGTTTTTCCCTGATCCGCTCAATGACTGGTATCACTCGGCGCATCTCTTCTTCGATACCGACAGGTTCTGCGCCGGGACGAGTCGATTCACCTCCGATGTCAATAATATCTGCCCCCTCGGCGATCATTTTCTCAGCCTGTATAACCGCCTCATTGTGATTATAGAATTTACCTCCATCAGAGAAGGAATCAGGTGTGATGTTCAAGATACCCATGATATGGGTTCTCTCTGCCAGTTGAAGGTTGCCATGGGTACATTTTATGGTGAAATCGTGCTTATCAAAGTTCTGCAAAGCCTGTTCTATGATGCTAGCGAGATTGGATAGTCCGAATGGCTGGTATGGCAATCTTTGGATCAATCTAAGTAGCTGTTTTTTCGTTGCCATGAGCAATACATCCGATCTCTCACAGGCAGCGCCTATAACCCACCTGGATACGGCAGCCTCTGCATCAAGCGCCAGCATCTCTTGTTTGAGCACATTTGCTGCCTTGAAGGATAGACCCCGCAGCCTGACCACATAAGATATCCCTTTCTGCCGCATCGCTTTGATACCCTCAGGACAAACATTTATATCAGCCATCTCCAGGATAAGGTCATTCTCTTGCTTGGCACGATAGATGATCGGTAGTTCGTTTTCCATTTTAGCCTCCATAGATCGTTTATCATTGTTCAGTAATTTCATTCATAGAGCTCAAGCATAGCACAAAATGATAATCGATCATCTGATTGGGTGCTTATTTTTTCAGCTACCTTTGGTGGATGGGTGTACGACAAATTAGTTGTGCATTTGTGAACCATCTTCATAATATTGCTCAAGCCTAAACACCATATAAGTCTGATAATTCGATGAGGTTATCGGATTCGTAAAGCGGGCATCTGTGTAATAGCATCTGGTGTAGGCGTTCTGAACCGAAAGAAGACTGCATAAAAGGATTGCCTTGTACCATGTAAGGTTTTCAACCGGATTGTTCATGCCTGAGCCTGAGCCTGTATCTGTCGGATGGTTTGGCAATGTTGATTGTACAGCTTTTAAGTCCGTCCACATCTGGCGGGTTACTTCCGTCTCCATAACCGCCATATTTCGTGTGAGAGTATGAGTAAATTGATATTCATCACCATCTCTGCACGGCTCGGAGTATGGTGCCCCCTTAGGTAAATGTACCTGTTTCAGATTGGCAAAAAATGTCTAGGGATCGCCTATCTAAAATTATTCAGGCTGTAGTCTTACGGGAGCTCTGGTATTGATATTAAATCTCTAGATCGTTGCCATAATCTATCCACTCGGCTGTCGTATGTTTAACTCACCTTGACAAAGATTCATCTAAAAGCTAAGTTTTTATATGTCTTCGGCGGTAGTGAATCTTTTTACATCAACGAGATATGAAACCAATGAAGGATAATAAAAGCATGGAACCGCAATCCAGTCAGCCTTTGACAAGAGAATCCATGCCCTTGAGTAAAAGACAGATCCTTCTTTTATTGCGTATAAAAAAGGAGATGCACGATCGCCTCCTCGAATACCTTGACCTGAAAAAGACAGTCATAAGAAAGACCAAAGATAAGCTGCTTATGGCGAGGGTTAAAAGCACCCTTTTCCAGATTCTGCGCGAGCTTTCACCCGATATTCCAAGCTGGGTCGATAAGGAGTCGCTGGTTACCGATGTTTACAACGAAACCCTCGGCTTGGGTCCCCTGGAGGAGTTCATCGATGATCCAGAGGTCTCTGAGATAATGGTCAACAGCCGAGACGAGATCTATATCGAGAAAAACGGCGTTCTTTGCCGCACTGACAAGATGTTCATCTCCAACAACTCCATAATGGCTATCATAGAGCGCATCATCAGCCCCATAGGTCGGCGCATCGATGAAAGCTCCCCGCTGGTCGATGCGCGGCTCCCCGATGGATCCAGGGTGCATATAATCATCCCCCCAATATCGCTCACCGGACCTATAATAACCATCCGCAAGTTCCTGCCTACCGTTCTTGATATGGATGATCTTATCAGGCTCGGCTCCGTAAGTCCCAAGATGGTCGAGTTTCTGCGCCACTGCGTCCTTACCCGCCAGAATATAGTTACCTCTGGGAAGACATCCTCTGGCAAGACCACACTGCTAAATATCCTAAGTTCCTTCATCCCAAACGATGAGCGCATAATAACCATAGAGGACTCGGCAGAACTACAGATGCGCCAGGAACATGTGATCAGGCTGGAATCGAGACCGGCTAACATAGAGGGCAAGGGGGAGATATCGATCAGGGAGCTGTTTAGAAACTCGCTTCGCATGAGGCCGGATCGCATCATAGTCGGAGAATGTCGAATGGGAGAGACGCTCGATATGCTGCAAGCGATGAACACCGGGCACGATGGCTCTCTTACCACCGCACATGCCAACTCGCCGATGGACTTGCTTACACGTTTAGAGACCATGGCTTTGATGGGTAACAGCACATTCCCGGTATCCACGGTGAGGCGGCAGATAGCCTCGGCGATCAATGTGATCGTGCATCTGACCAGGTTCGTGGATGGCTCAAGGAAAGTTACCCAAATCGCAGAGCTGACATCATACAAGAACGATCAATATACCATGCAGGATATATATAGATACAAAAAGACCGGAATGAACAGGAAGACCGGCATGGTCGAGGGCTACTTTGAGACCACCGGCTACATCCCCAAGTTCGTCGAGAAGGTGATCGAGGAGGGATATGAATTCCCCAAAGAGTTGTTCAATCCCAGTGATTAAAATATATAAATGACATAAGCTTTCGTTTAAATAATTAGCTAACTAGAAAGAAAGGTTAAGGAGGTTGCAAGCATGAAAAAATCCATACTATTGACCCCGGGACCAACACAGGTACCGCCGGAAGTTCTAGCTGCAATCGGTGAACCAGTATTGCACCACCGTACACCGCAGTATGAAAAACTGATCGCAGAGGCTATTCAAGGGTTGAAATATGTGTTTCAGACCAGTGGGGATGTGGTGATCATGTCCTCTACCGGCACCGGCGCCATGGAAGCCGCCGTCTCCAATGTGATCAGCCAAGGAGACAAGGCGATAGTTGTCGAGGGTGGCAAGTTCGGCGAGAGATGGGTTCAGTTGGTCAAGACCTACGGTGGCGAGCCGCTTGTGATCAAACAAAAGTGGGGTGTTCCGGTTACTGCTGACCAGATCGCTGGTGCACTGAAGGAAGTGCCTGATGCAAAAGCGGTATATACTACGTTGGTGGAGACCTCCACTGGAACCACATCGCCGATAGATAAGATAGGTGAATTACTCAAGGATACAAGCACGCTGCATGTAGTTGATGCAATAAGCGGGCTTGGTGGACAAAAGTATTGCCACGATGACTGGCATGTCGATATCTGCGTCAGCGGCAGCCAGAAGGGCTTGATGCTCCCTCCCGGATTGGGCTTTTTGGCGATTAGCCCCAAGGCATGGGAAGTCATCGAGCAATCGAGGTCGCCTAGGTATTACTTCAATCTGCCCAAATACAGAAAAAGTCATGCAAAGAACCAGGATCCTTATACAGGCTCGGTCGCACTGATGAAGGGGCTGGTAGTGGCTACCCGGATGATTAGAGAAGAGGGGATCGAGAACCTCTGGGAGCGGCATCGTTACCTGGCAAATGCTTGTCGAGCCGGGGTGGAGGCACTCGGCTTGAAGCTATTCTCCGAGGCGCCGGCTGATATCGTAACCACCGTCTGGTCTCCACAGTCGATAGATAGCGGTGTGCTGGTGAAGCGGATGCGCGATGTGTATGGAGTCGGTATCGCCGGCGGACAGGCTGATGTCAAGGGAAAGATCTTCCGCATCGCACACCTCGGCTATGCGGTCTCCTTTGATGTGCTCATAGCCCTAAGCGTGCTGGAGCAGGCGCTAAAGGATCTCGGCTACGAGTTTAACCCAGGCTCCAGCCTCAAGGCAGCACAGGAAAAGCTGATTAAATAGGCTTTGGACTTTAGGCTTTAGTTACATACATTGGCGAGGGATGGGGGCTAATGTTGATCAGCCTGTAAATATTAGGATAAAATAATATAAATAACTATAAGGAGTTTGTTATGGAGATAAAACCTTTTCAGGGGATCAGATACAACCCGGATAAAGTAGGAGACATATCCCAGGTGGTGGCTCCGCCTTATGACAAGATCACGCCATCACTACAGGAAACCTTGTATCAAAGGCACCAGAATAATGTTGTGCGATTGATACTCGGAAAGATAAACAAGGATGACAACGAGGAAAACAATAGATATACCAGAGCTGCCGAGTATCTACAGTCTTGGATGGAGAACGAGATACTGGTCCGGGACAAGGATCCCAGCTTGTACCTTTACGAGCAGGTCTTCACCGCGCCGGAGCACGGCAAGAAGGTGAGGCGCGGCATCATTTGCGCGGTTAAGCTCATGGAGCCAGGCAAGGGCATCCATCCCCATGAACGAACCCTAAGCGGGCCAAAGGAGGACAGGCTAAAGCTGATGAGAGCCACCAATGCCAACTTCGGTCAGATATTCTCGCTATTCAAGGATGAACCGGGCAACTCGTTGAAGCTGATCGAGGAGATCACCAAAGAGGCTCCGCTGTCCGATTTCTACTTCGATGATGGAATACAGAACCGACTATGGGTCATCTCCGATGAGCAGAAGATAAGCATGTTCCAGGAGGTGGTGAAAGAAAGTGAACTGTTCATCGCCGATGGTCATCACCGCTACGAGACCGCGCTCAACTATGCGATGGAAAGAAGGGAACAACTCGGCGATTCCTACAGCGGAGACGAGCCGTTCGATTATGTGATGATGACCCTGGTCAATATGGATGATCCCGGACTGGTGATCCTTCCTACCCACCGCGCTGTCAAGAAGATCAAGAGATTCAACAAGGATCGATTCATCAGGGATCTGGATCGATTTTTCTACATTCAAAAGCTGGATCTCCCTTATGACCTGGTGCTTAAGAAGATGGCTCAGCTTGGTGAAAAACAGAAGGTTTTCGCCATGTACATGGGCAGCGACAAGCTGTATCTTTTGACCCTGAAGGATAGCACTCCCCTCGAAGAGCTTATGCCCGATGTCTCTGATTTGTACCGAAACCTCGATGTCGCCCTGCTTCATGGGCTTATCATAGAAGGAATACTAAAAATAGATAGGGATCTCAAAGAAGAGGGCCAAAGCATAGCATTCTATCGGGAGGCAAAAGAGGCGCTTAATGAAGTGGCAGAGGGAAGATACCAGGTATGCTTTCTGCTAAATCCGACCAGGATCGAGCAGGTTCAGCAGATAGCCAGCATGGGTGAGAAGATGCCCCAGAAATCAACCGACTTCTATCCCAAGCTGCTCAGTGGACTGGTCTTGAGATCGCTGGATTGAGCTTATTTTAATTATTTTGCATTTTTAAGATAAAAGGCTAATATATCAACATCGATTGCTTCTGCATACGGTGGAACTATGCTAGAATGTCTTGCTAGTTACCGTTGATTTTTAGTTCAATCCAAGGCAGCCAAGAGGATGTTTATCAAGGGAAAACTCGCATTGGTGATCGGCAACATTCTGGTGGCTGCGATTCTGCTCCCCTTGCTAGCCTTCCATAGCAGCGCTGTTCAAGAGAAAATAAAAGATAAACTCTTGAAGGAGATAAGAGAGAACGCAGGTCTCGACTTAAACATCGATAGGCTCTCCATCAGCTTGATAACTGGCAAGATCGGTCTTTCTGGTGTTGAGATCCGCTATCCGGACACCGGTGAAATATTCTTCAAATGCAGGGATCTTAAGGCGAATGCAGAGTTCACCGGTTTTTTAAGCGGCAAGATAATATTCGAGCATGTAAAGTTGTCCAGCCCCACCATTAAGCTAATTTCGGCTGCTGATGGTAAACTAGCCTCTCCTGTGATCCAAAGGCAGGATAAGGCATTATCCCCCTCCAAGGGTTCAAGCTCGGCAAATATTCTCCTTAAAAGCATCACCATAAATGACGGGAAGCTGTTGTGTCGGGATCAGGCTACTGGACTGGACATCGATCTCGCTGATATGGACATCAGCGCTGATTTGAGCCTGATTGAATCATTAAGCGAGGGTACCCTGGAGACCGGTAGAGGGATGGTGGTTTACAGGCGTCGCCCCTTGTTAGTTGATAAGTTCAAGATTTCATGGCGCTACACCCAAGGCAACCTTTATATTAGGGAACTCTCCCTGAAAAGTCCGCATCTTGCCCTAAGCGCAGAAGGGAATATCACCGATATTGAAAAGGAGCCCTATATCAACATGGCGCTCGATTTCGATTCCAGGATTGATCGTATCGCAGAGGTGGTTTACCCACCGCTTGGCATCCAGGGGGATATATCTATTCACATGCTGATCCGGGGCAAACTCGCAAGTCCTACTTTGGAATACAGGGGATCGCTGCCATTTTTTCAGATTGAGAATCTTCAAATGCAGGGTGTTGATTTCCAGGGCGCATCTAGCCTTGAGCAGACGACCCTGTTGTTGCAGGGATACCTCCCCGATGATGGCTATTTCGATATTGATCTTATGCTTGATAACTCATCGCAATTCTCCAGTTACCGGGCGGTGGCTGATATCAGACAGCTCAACTTGCCGGCTGCGCTAAAGTGTCTGATCCAAAAGGGTGAATACCTATCCAGTTATGCGGATATTAGCCTAGACATGCAGGGAATGCTCGATAAACCATGGCGCTCCCAGGGGCACTTGAGCGTAAAGTTGTTCCAGATGGATGGGATATATATCGGCGGATATGCTGCACCCAATGCGGATATAAACCTGACTATAAGCCCTGATCATGTTAGAATAAAAAGATGCAGGGCAGAGTTGCTTGCCAATAAGTTAGATCTGTCAGGCAGGATATCGTTGGATGGCGAGGTTGACCTTCATGGTTCTGCTAGTTTGCAAGATATCGGGGCTGTGGCTGGGATCTTCGGGGTTGAGGCACTATTCGGTTCGCTGGATGGCAATATTGATCTCAAGGGTCGCTTCCCTTACTTCGAGGGCACGATAACCGCTCAAGCCAAGAACGCTGGCTATGCTGAATATAGGGTAGATCAGCTTGAAATTGAGGGCAAGCTGAGCAAGAAGGCAATTGTATTTAAAAAGCTTGAGCTGAAGGGGAAGCCGTTGGAGTTCTCATCTAACTTGGATATCAAACTGCTCGATGAGGACGATCCGCTGGCTAAAAAGAGAAGTTATATATCCTACGCTTTGCTCGATATGAAAAATAGCAGTCTGCTCGGCTCTTTGCTAGGCAGGCAAATGATCAAGCTGGAGACCAGCGATAATAATATCGTCTTCAAGGCACTATTATTCGATGAAGACCTCTTTGCCCAAGGTAGCTTCAATCCCCTGGACAAACACTTGAAGATGGCTGCAAAGATACAAGATATCGAGCTTGCTCCGCTGGTCAATTTTCTAGGTTCTGACTCAATGAATGCGAGATCTATCAAGCTCAATGGAGTAATGGGTTTCATCGGCAATATTGGGGATAGAAATACATACAAGGGAAAACTTAGCATTGATCAAATGAAGGTAGATATACCGCCCATCGAGTTCAGCAACAATGCTCCAATGGTGCTAAAGATAACCGAGGAGAGCTATCTGCTTGAACCGGTTGAACTGAAGGGTCAAGGGATCGACCTGTTATTATCCGGGCGCCTGGCTGCGGATCAGAATATCACCGCTAAGGCTGTCGGCATGGTGGATCTCGGCTTGATGCAGAACCTAACCAGGCATATAACCGACAGTCGTGGACGCTTCATCGCTGGACTGGTTATTGATGGAATTATTAGGAAGCCCGTGATCAAGGGCAGGGCAAAGATCATCGATGGCTATATGCAGATGCCGGCTATATCAAAGCCGCTCAGGAACATGAACTGTCGTCTCGATTTCGATGCCGAGGGCGTTGATATAAACAACTGCCTTGCCAATATGGGTGAAGGGAGGATAGATCTCGGCGGAGAGATCAAGCTGAGGGGCTTGAGGCCGGACTTGGTGGATCTGCACCTTTCACTAGCTAATATTCCCATGTCAGTTCCTGGAACATACAGTGCATTATTCGATGCTGATCTTGATTGTTACGGGATGCTCGATTCCATGATATTAAGCGGTAAGATCGATGTGATCTCAGCGCGGTATGTAAAGGATGTTGAACTCGCTTCAATTGTAAAGAGCTTCGGCGGAAAAAGATATTCACCAAGGGGCAAACTCCCCGGGTTTCTTGATGGATTGCAACTTGAGATCCTGGCTGAATTCCCCGAAGATGTTCTTATAAATAACAATCTCGGTAGATTGGAACTTCAAGGGAGCATGGAGATAAGTGGCACTTTAGGCTCACCGGAGTTCTCGGGGAAGATCGATATTCCAAGCGGACAGCTTTTATTTAAGGGAAACCAATTCACAGTAGATTATGCAAGCATCGACTTTTATGACCCAAGGATATTAGACCCCTATTTCGATATTCGACTGAGTAGCAACCTATCAGATTACGAGGTATTCATAGGCATCAGCGGTAGAACAAATAACTTTGCCATCGATGCTCGCAGCGATCCCCCCCTGAGCGAGGCGGGGGTTTTCTCTTTGATTACCACCGGTAGCGCCCTAGGCTCCAGCGATACGGCATCTGCAAGCGCTTCAGGCTCAGGCAGCGGCTCCTCGGGCAATGACCTGGAAGCAAAGGCACTAAGCCTGCTAAGCGATCAGTTGGAGGATGCGATGGGAAAACAGGTCAGCAAAGTGATGGGGGTCGATGAGGTCAAGATTCAAAGCGATTGGTTGGGCGGCTCCAGCAGCTCGGATTCGTCTGCGATAATCATTGCTCATCAACTTGGTAAGGGGCTTCGGTTATCTTATACCAAGGACTTAAGCGGGGATAATGACCTGGTGAAATTGGAATATCAAGTCGGCGATAACCTTTGGATATCAGGAGGTCGTGATGTGGATGGATCCCTTACCATGGGACCGCGCTTCCATTTCGAGTTCGAGTAAGGCTGCACTATTATGCAGCAATATCGTAATAACAATTCTTTTTTGCGCTAGCATTGTGACCGCGAATACTCAGGATCAATACTGGGGATGGAGGGTCGAGAAAATAGAGTTGATCAGCGACCTTGATATAAATAACCAGGAACTTCTCGAGCTGATAGAGATCCACCAAGGGGACATGCTAACCCCCAGCAAGCTCCGAAGGTCGATAAGACTCCTGTATATGAAGGGTCTTTTCCGCGATATCAAGGCTTATGCAATTAAAGAAGATGCCGGTTTAACATTGCGCTTCGAGCTATCGAAAAAGATGTTGATAAGAAAAATTAGCTTCAAGAATAAAAAGGCTGCCCTAAAAAGCGAGCTGCTAAAGATAGCCAGATTTAAGATATACGATGAATATGACCAACAGAAGGCGAAACGGGCAGAAAAAGAGCTTGCAAATTACTACCAAAATCGAGGATTCCCCAAAGCCAAAGTAACCCATGAACTGGTGCCGCTTGGTGGCAGCGGATATTATCACTTGAAATTTAGCCTGGAGCTTGGCGAGCCGACCATGATAAACAGCTTCAAGGTCCATGGGGAGCTTCCCTGCAATAATATAAAGTTCAACCTTAAGATAAAGACCAAGAGAAATTATCGGTTCGATAAGGAGCAATTTCAGGACGATCTTGCAACAATGAGACAGCTTTATTTGGAAGGCGATTACTTTGCTGCCCAGCTCAAGGAGCCAATTTTAGTGTTCAACCAGGATCAAACCCTTGTGGATATTACAATCCCTGTAAAAAGAGGTCCCAAGGTAAAAGTTAAGCTCAAGGGTGTCGGCTGGCTGCAAGCCCGTAAATTGAAAGATAAGCTCGATTGGTCAATTGGACAGAAGGAATTTTCGACAAAGATCCTTGAAAATAAAGAAAAAATAATCGATGAATTAAAAGCCGAGGGCTATCATCAGCCCAAGGTGGAGGCAGATATTGCTCGCAGCCAAGAGCAAGAGGTTACATTGACCTATAAAATAACCAGGGGGATGCGGACTACGGCACGAAACCTCGAAATTACGGGGTTACAGGAATTTACCCACCACGAGATACGAGATCAGATGTCGGTGATGGATCGAGGATTCTTGTCATTATCCAAGGCAGGTTTCAGCATGGATAAGCTAAAGCAAGATATGGAAACAATCGAAGCGATGTATCACCAACATGGATACCTGGATGCAAATGTTTCGCTTATAGGGCTTAAACAAAACCGGCGGGGAAACTTCACCGACATTTACCTTAAGATAATGGAGGGGAGTCAATACACTTTTAGTAATATTGGAATGCTCGGTAACAGTGCTTTTTCAGATGATGAACTGCTTGCCATAACCGGGTTGAAAACCAGATCTTATTATACTGAGGAGCGAGTCGATAAGGCGGCGAAAGCAGTTATCTCCCATTATTTGCAGGCCGGATATGCGGATGTGGCTGTGCAGGCTATCAAGTATCCCCGCCTGGATCCTAATATAATTGATCTTAACATGGTTATTGAGCAGGGAGCCTTATATACCATTGAAAAGGTAATACACCAGGGAAACTTCAAGACTAAAGCGCATGTGATCGACCGTGAACTTTCCTTTAACCATGGGGATCGTTTTCATGCTGAAGTACTGCATGAAAATCAAGAGAAGTTGTATGATACTGGATTGTTTTCCGGCGTAATGATCGAGGGAATACCATCAATAGAGAGACCTGGCAAGATGGATGTTCTAATCAAGCTCAAGGAGCGTAAATCTTTGGTGCTTGACCTTGGAGTTGATATTAACAGCGATGAGGGCTTGAGAGGATATCTAAGCTTGGCAAACAGGAATCTATTTGGTGGAGGTCATTATGTTGGAAGCGAGGCTATATTGGGGAAATACAAGCAGTGTTTCGCATTATCTTATGCTGATAGATGGTTTCTAGGCAGACCTTTTAGGTTTCGCGCCGACCTATATTACCAGGACGATATTCATGAGAGCTACTCTGCGGAATCAATAGGGGGAAAGATCACCTTCTATCGCAAACTAGGGATGAAAACGAGCATAAACTTGATATACAACCTGGAGCGGGTGAAGTATTACGATCTTGCAGAGACCATCATTGAAAATGACGGCATCAATGAACATGCTAATATAGGCAAGCTGAAACCGATCTACATTGTGGATACGCGCAATGACCCCTTCAGACCGACAAATGGCTTCAGATCCTCAGCCGCCTGTGGACTGGCAGCTTCTTTTCTAGGATCAGACACCGATTTTTACAGCCTTGAGATCTCACATTCGCACTTTGTGAGTGCTTTTAACCTGATCACCCTTGCGGGATCAATTAGTCTCGGCTCGGTGGATGCCTTCAAAAACGATCAAGAGCCACCGATAAGCGAGCTATTCTTCTTGGGGGGATATAACACGGTGCGCGGCTACGAGAGGGATATGCTCGGACCCAAGGACGATGAAAGTGGAGATCCTTTAGGTGGCAAATCCTCGTTGGTAATGAAACTAGAGCTTCGGTTTCCTATTTGGCAGAGCTTAGAGGGAGTGGTCTTCTATGATACGGGGAATGCATGGCTTGATTCGTGGGATTATGATCTTGGTGATCTGAGAAGCTCTATCGGTGGCGGGTTGCGCTATGTAACGCCGATTGGACCGCTATCGATCGAATATGCTGCCAAGACCAGACGCGAGTCGGGCGAATCGGCGGGCGAATTTTACCTGTCGCTAGGTTATCCATTTTAGAAAGGAGAAAAAACGAATCATGACACCAGAGTGCTTACTGGAACTGATAAAAAGTGGTGAATCGCTTGAAGTAGAGTTCAAAGGTGAGTCCAAGGGGGCAATAAGTGATGGAGATCTGCTCGAGGCGGTGGTCTGCATGAGCAATCAAGTTTCCTGCAAGGAAGCCATGGAATTATGTAATCTGACTCGTCAACAAGCATCGGCTTTATTAAGAAGAATGAAGGAAAAAGGGATTCTAAGGCTGGTTGGCAAGGGAAGAGGAGCGCATTATGTGCTTAATGAATAGTCAATTGATGAAAAATCAATAAAAATACATTAATTCATTTCTGAAATGAATGTATATATTTATTTGATTATTTTCTCACCATAGAAACTCTGATCGCTCAAAGTTACTATTTGTCTTTTCAGAATATAGAGAATATACTAGACCATTTGATAGACCATGCAAGAAAATATTGCTCAACCTATGATAAAGGTCGTGGGCTTGAAGAAGAGCTTCGGCAAAAATGTAGTGCTCGATGGTTGCGACCTACAAGTAAATCAGGGAGAGACCGTTGTCATTATAGGGCAAAGCGGTGTTGGAAAGAGTGTTCTCATCAAGAATATAATCGGTCTCATTACTCCTGATGAAGGAGATATCTATATAAAGGGGGAAAGGCTGGATACCAGGAACGAAAAGAGGTTGAACGAGATACGCAAGCTCTTCGGCATGCTCTTCCAGTACGCTGCCCTGTTCGACTCGCTAAAGGTCTGGGAAAACATAGGCTTTGGATTGAAGAACCATACCCGAATGAAGAGATCCAAGATAAGAGATATAGCAGCTCAGAAGCTATCGATGGTTGGATTGAAAGAAGATGTGCTCGATCTTTGGCCTTCCGAGCTATCTGGTGGCATGAAAAAACGGGTTAGTTTAGCCAGGGCAATAGCTATGGAGCCAGAGATATTGCTATACGATGAACCTACCACCGGGCTTGATCCCATAATGGCAGATGTGATCAACAACTTGATCCTGAGCCTAAATAATAGGCTGAAGGTAACCGGTGTTGCTATAACCCACGACATGGTGAGCGCTTACAAGATAGCGGATCGCATCGGAATGCTCTACCAGGGAAAGATCGTACAGATTGGCACTCCCGATGAGATCAGGAATTCATCCAATCCGATTGTCCAGCAGTTTATCCACGGTAAAGCCGAGGGACCTATAAAAATCGCAACCAGTAGAGAGGAAAGTTGAAATCAGAAGCAAAAGTAGGCGCGCTAGTGATCATCGCCATTGCTGTCTTCGCTTATCTTGCCGTCCAGGTCGGCTACCTGCAACCCCCCTGGAAGAAGGAGGGGTATAACTTGTCCGTCAAATTCCCCACTGTAATCGGGCTTGAAGTAGGCGCCCAGGTGCGTGTCTCCGGGGTGCGAAGCGGCGAGGTGATAAACATCGTGCTCGAGGAATCTATTCCAATTGTTACTATGAGAATCCTGCCGGATGTAGCTATAAGAGAGGGCGCTACTGCCACCATAGCATCACTTGGATTGATGGGTGAAAAGTATATAGAAATTAGTCCAGGAAAGCCCGATGGAAGGATACTCGGCGAGGGGGATAGTATCAATGGCATTGAGCCGATCAGCATCGATATGATGGTCGATTCGATGAACAGCCTTGGCAAGGACATAAAGGCGATCACCGAGAGCCTGAGGCTGACCATCGGCACCCAGGAAGGACAGGCATCACTCGCTAGCATAATAGAACATATCGAGAATGCCGCAAGGAACCTCGATGTAACCGTGGAATCGAGCAGACAAGACTTTGTAGAGGCAATGGAAAATATTCGAGCAATCTCCGGTGAGCTTCGCGATGCTATAGGAGCTAATAGAGAAAAGGTTGATAATTCCATCGGAAATATCGAGGTTATCTCAGCGGATCTGCGAGCCAATCTTCCAGAATTACTCGCTAAATTAGATAATATCTCTGAAAAGCTGGATCGAATAATAACCGAGAATCAAGACAAGGTGGGCAAGGCGGTCGATGATGTCAAGGTCGCTGCCGCCGAGTTAAAGGATACAGTCTCAAAGGTAAAGAGCGTTGCCAGCAAGATAGACCAGGGTGAGGGGACCATAGGAAAACTGATCAACGATGACTACACGGTGCGCAAGCTGAACAGCACAATGGATAGCCTCGATGAGACCCTGGGCACAGCCAAGCGACTATTCGGTAGGCTGGAGCGCTTTCGAACCGACCTCGGCTTCAGATCCGAGTACTTTACCGATGCTGAGGAGATAAAGAGCTATGTAACCCTCAAGTTTCTCCCCAGAGAGGACAAGTATTTCCTGCTCGAGGTGGTCGATGATCCCTTCGGGTATGTAAAGGATACCGAAATTACAACTACCACCACCATCGATGGATCTGAGGTTACCGAATACACCCATCAGCACAAGGTGGAGAGCCGCTTCAAGATCACTGCTCAACTGGCAAAGGAGTTCGGCTATTTTACGCTGCGTGGGGGATTGATCGAGTCCACAGGCGGTTTTGGGGTCGATCTTAATTTGTTTGCTGGTCATTGGATGGTTTCACTAGACGGCTTCGACTTCGGCAGGGAGGACATGGAGGCTCATTTAAGACTTGATAGCCGCATATATCCGCACCGCAATTTCTTTATTCACTTCGGATGGGACGATTTCCTGCAAACAAAGCAAGATAATATCTATATAGGAGCTGGCTTTATCTATACAGACGAGGATATCAAGTACCTGCTTGGGGGAGCTTCTTTGTTCTCAAACTAGTCAACCACAGCCACCAGCTAATTATTCAACTAAGCACCTAATCAATTAGAAACTAAACAACTAAACAACTATTCAACCAGAAACTAATCAACCAGAAACTAACCAACCAGACAATTATGAGAGATCCATTAGCAGCTTTGATGGATTAAGGATTCCCCTTTCACAGGCGATAAAATCGATTAGATTGAAGGGAACAGCCTCAAAGTAGTGGTTTCTTATCTGTATCCCATCTGGTGGATTCTCCCAGACCTCTTTTATCGGATGCTCGGTTTCATCAACCACGAGATTACTGGTCAGGATCTTATCTTCAGTAACCAAAACATAAACTGGCACCACGAAGTAGTTAGCGCAGATAGCCAAGGGGAGCGAGCCTGTCTTATTTATTATCTTGCCTGGCTCCATGCGATCGGCACCTATGAGAACCGCCTGGCATTCTGAGATATACTTGGCTATGGAGGCATCAGTAATAAGGGTGGTTTGAATTTCAAGATTGGTGAGTTTCTCTGCCATTATCCTTCCTTCCAGGACAGGTCTGGACTCTGCACAAAAAACCTTGCCATTGAAGCCATTGTTTCTTTTGCAGTAAGCCAGTACCTCGAAGACGGTGCCGGAGTAGCTTATGGTCATTATTGAATCTAGCTTTTGTGCCGTCTCGATGAAGTTTTCTCCTATATTTCGACCTATGTTGGATAGTCGTTTACTGTATTCCTCAATGAATACCAGGAATTCATCGACAGCTTTATCATAGTGCTTTACAGTAGAATAGATCTGTTCCAGTTTGTCCTTCAGGTAGTAAATCGGCGCCATCTGCGGCAGTGCTTTGGTCAGCTTTGCGGTAAGAAAGTTTATTACCTCAATAAGGTTCTCCTTGGGATTGACCTTGGCATTCCAGATCACCTTCCACAGGCTCTGTAAAATCTTTTTCATAAGGATGCTAGAGCCTGAGCTATGATCCTCCAATATATCCTGGAACAGCTCGAAGTATCGATCAAGATTGTTTGAATTCTCCATAGCAGATCGTTTCTCTCATAATAACGATATCATTTCTTTATTCCATGATATAATGCTATTATAAATACACATCAAAAAGCAATATCAAACCATTGCTGAGATGCTAATAAAAGGACGATAACTTGATTCTCAGACTTATCTGGCAGACCTTTTTTAGTTACTCAAGACTAAACATACAGAGCTTTTTGCCTGCGGAAATGCTGTTGTTCTCGACCTGCCAGGTTGCAACAAGAACCTTCCTAGGTAGCATGTCCAATAGCTCGGTATGAAATTCAGGATAGATACACAGATAAGATACATTCTTCTGTGAAAGCATAGCCGAGATTTGTAAAGGTTTATCAAAGGTTGCATTTACCCCTTGCCCAAGTAATCCTCTCAGATCCAGTATGTAGTTATCGGTATAGTATCCCAAGGCTCCGATATCATCGGCTGCGATAATTTCAGTCGCCGGTAGGTGATGGTCGATCCATAAAGCAGCCCTGACTTGAAGCTCATTTACATTACGCAGATTGGAGGCATAAACAAGCGCTCCGTTTATTACAGTTGTAAAGTTAAATACCAGAAGTAAGAAGATGACTCCGAATTTGATAGTATCCCGGACACTGAAATAAGAGATTCCAGAAAAGAGCAGCCAAATATAAGCGGGTAATATCGGCATCAGGTAACGCAGATGCTGGTAGGTGCCCGGTAAAAACATGAAGAATGCGCTGATATGTAAAATGATCCATATCGATGAAAACAGGATGCAAGCCCACCCCTGAGAGCGCTCTTTGAGTTTGGTGTATAATCCAAGGACTACAATTGGAAGTGTTATCAGTCCGAGTGGGAGTAGATCGAGTAGCAACTGAAAAATGAACTTAATCCTATGACTAGTGAAAGTTCCTAGCTTGGCACCCATTGTATTTGGGAATATATGACCACCTGCAAGGTAATTTAGGAGCCAAACCGGCAGGTTGATGATTAGAAATAGACTGGCTATGGTCATTATTCGCTTGGCAAATCCTTTATAATTCGATTGTGGCTTGTTCAATTTGTGTCTAATCAGCTCAGTGAAAACTAGGGCGCCTAATACCAATAAACCCTCGGGACGAATAATGCCGCAAAGTCCCATAGTAAATCCAACCAGGATCATATTGTCATACTTTTGATAAATATAAACAGCCAAGATCACAGCCAAAGTGAACAGCATGGTCTCCATCCCGGAGCCACAAGCCCACAGCAGACGCCAGCTCAGAACTGTCATCAAACCGCCTAAAAAACGAACCAGACGACCAGACGAAGGCTCGATCATGGAGATCACTAAAAAACCGCACAATCCAAGCAAAATACCATTGAAAATAACCAAGGCGATGAAAACCTTTCCCCCAAAGGCTTTCTCCATCATTCCAACAAGATAGCTCCAGGGGATGGAGGTGCTGGCTGCTGCCGGTTCATCTGGATTGAATCCAAGGTGCCACCGCAGAAGATTCCCTCCGATTACCAGGTGGATATAAGCATCATCTAGCGGAAAACCGGGACCCTGTTGGACTATCGATCCATAAAAGAAATATCCCAGTGCTCCACTAACCCCCATGAGGATGATAGCTAAGATGGCAATTACATCCCCTTGTCGCTTCGATTCTTGCACCTTGTGTTTTGATTATATCAGAAGATTGCATGAGGCGGGGCAAATTGGGCTAAAGATATCGCCTGGCGATCTCTCTAACCATCGAGTTATGCAACGCATGACCTCCTTTTAGCACCTTGAAATGCCCTTGTACTGGTTTTCCAAGCAAAGTCAGATCTCCAATTAAATCCAGGATCTTATGGCGCACCGGCTCATCGAAAAAGCGAAGCTGTTTGCCATATAGAAGCCCTGTCTTTCCAAGTATTACCGCACTTTCGATATCTCCCCCCCTGGCTTTGCCTGAATCGAGCAGCGATTGGACTTGATCCTCGGTGATAAAAGATCTTGCTGGTGCAATTTGTTTAGCATAATTGTCTGGCTTGATTACCATATCGAGACTCTGTCTGCCGATGAAGGTTGTAGGAAAGTCGATATGGTACTCAATATGAAGATCATTAGAGGGAGATGCGATGATCTTTTTATCCTCGTGTTGACATTCGATGGCTTCGGTAATGATTATCGGTTCCAGATATCCTGGCTGGTCGATGATTCCGACCTTTCTCACCTCATTGATAAAATAAAGTGCGCTGCCATCATAATAGGGTATCTCTTTTCCATCGATTACGATCCTTGCATTGCTTATTCCCAGACCAGTAAGGGCTGAGAGTAGATGCTCCACCGTGCAAATGGTTTTATTGCCAATTAGAATATCTGTCGAATTTACGACCTCATATACAAGATCTGGAAACAGTTGGTTGCGATTCGGTTCTTTTCCCTTGCATTCAATGCTTATTCCCCAGTCCAGGTCGGCTGGGAGTACTTCGACCGTAGCGCAATCGCCAGTATGGATTCCGATCCCCTCAAAGGAAACCTTTTCTCGTATTGTTCTTTGCTGATACATATTGTATAAGTGATCGGCAGTGTTGTTAATATAACATAGTAATCTTGAATTGAGAATTACATGTTCCAAGCCACAGAAAAATTAGTCGCAGATATCATATAGAATGGTTAGCTTTTCCTTCGTCCAATATAGAGTCTGTCTCAAAACCCCCAACATGTCATTGCGAGGAGTCCCGGCAAGTCGGGACGACGAAGCAATCTTCTTTATAATCAATAAGATAGAGATTGCTTCGCTTTGCTCGCAATGACATGGTATGGGACTTCTTGGACATTTTGAGACAAACTCATATAGGGGGAGGGGACAGGATTTTTCTCTATCATAGGGATGGGGAGTTCAATCCTAATCGATAGTGGTTGACGATTGCTGTTGCTGATTAAACTAGCGTTAAGAAACACCCTGCGCAATAAGCGGAGAACCATCCTCGCCTGCCTTGCCATAGGTCTCGGACTGGCTGCGCTAATCTTTGTCGATGCTTTGATAATAGGCATGGGAGAGAACATGATTAGCACGGTTACTTCGACCTTCCTAGGACAAGGACAAATACACTACCAGGGCTTCACAGATACCTATGAAGTGGAAAAAATCATCGCCAATGGTAAGCAGGTATTAGAAGAGCTGGATACTGAGAACATTATCTCCAGTTACTCCCCGCGCAGCATCTGTTTTGCAATGATCTCCTCGGCAGAAAATGTCAGCTCGATACTTCTATATGGCATCGATCCTATCAAGGAGGCAGAGGTCTCCAAGCTCGATGAGGCGATAATCATGGGCAAGTATCTGGCTAATAACGACCATCGCAAGATAATCATCGGCAGGAAACTTGCTGATCTGCTGGAGGTAGATATCGGTGATAAGATAGTGATAACCAGCGCCCAGATATACACTGGCGAGCTGACTCAGGAGATGTTCCGCATCGGAGGTATCTTTGCCTTCAATGTGCGCGAGATGGATGGTGGCATGGCTTTTATCCCCATCGAAAAAGCTCAAAAGATGCTCAATCTGGATGATGGATTCCACGAGATAGCCCTTCAATTCAGCGATATAGAGCTATCGGGAGATAGAAATCTTACCTTCTGGAAGAAATACTCGAAGAATGGCAATGTGGCATTGGGATGGAACGATATCATGACACAACTGGAGGCAATATTGCAGATGTCGCAGTTTTCCATATTCATTACCTCGTTTATTCTTTTTGCTGTGGTCTCATTAGGTATCATGAACACACTATTCATGTCGCTCTATGAGCGCATGTTCGAGTTCGGTGTGCTAAGGGCGGTCGGCACCAGGGCTTATCGCATGGCGCTTTTAGTACTTTTTGAGGCGGCGGTGCTTGCGATGCTTAGCATCATTATTGGCAATATCGTAGGCGCTGTAGTTACTGGGCTAATCGGTGCTTATGGAATTGATTACTCTGGATTGGAGTTCGCCGGGGTAACCTTCAGAGAGCCGATAAAGCCTGTTCTCATGGCATATCAATTCATCAAGTATCCTATATACCTGTTTTTATTCACCATCATCATTGCCCTTTACCCGGCTATATTCGCAGCCAAGATAACGCCGGCTCGGGCGATGAGAAGGAGCATGTAGAGGCAATAAATTATGAGCGAGGATATAAAGACAGTCATCAGGATGGAGAGATGCTCAAAGGTCTATCAGACCGGCAAGGTAGAGGTTCAAGCGCTGGATGATGTGAGTCTTGCTATTGACAAAGGGGAGTTCACCGCCATTGCCGGTCCATCCGGCTCTGGGAAATCGACCCTGCTCAACCTGATCAGCGGTTTGGATTATCCGACATCGGGCAAGGTTTATCTGGCTGGCAAAGCCATAAGCGAGATGTCCGGCAGGGAGCTTAGCGATTACCGCAGGGATCATATTGGATTCATCTTCCAGGCTTACAATCTGATCCCGGTGCTCAGTGTTATGGAGAACGCTGAGTATATCATGCTGCTTCAGGGCATCCCCTCGAGGGAGCGTAAGAAAAGGATACTGGAACTTTTGGAGGATGTTGGAATGCGAGGCTTGGAGAACAGGAGACCGCCGGAGCTTTCCGGGGGACAGCAACAGCGGGTCGCCATAGTAAGAGCTATGGCATCGCAACCGGACATTATCCTTGCCGATGAGCCGACCGCTAACCTCGACTCGGCAACCGGCAGCGCGTTGCTGGATATGATGAGGGAACTTAACGAGAAACGCGGGATGACATTCGTGTTCTCCACCCATGACGAGATGATCATGCAGCGTGCAAGGCGCTTGGTTCTACTAAGGGACGGCAAGCTCTACAGCGATGAGTGGAGAGAATAGGTTTGAGGCTTGAGGTGGGAGGGTATTTAAATAACCAAGGCATCCCGATAAATCAGCGACTTTTGGGGGAAAATTTATTTGACACTCGTAAAATAAAAAACAAAACCAACAATAAAATAAGGTTATGCTTAATTCTAAGCCTTTTCATTGACAAAAGAACCTGTGGTAATTATTATGCATTCGCAATGTTGAAGCTCGAACCGTAAAATGAACAATCCCCCTGGAAAGCGAGGATAAAATTGTTGGACTGGGATATACTAGCACAAAAAGCCCTTGATACCACAAAGTTCCTCAAGGCAGAATACGCCGATATTCGCATCATAGAGGAACGATTCCAGAAACTGATGGTAAAAAACGGGGTATTGCGTAAATTCAGTAATACTGTAAGTTATGGCTATGGCTTGAGGGTGCTTAAGAATGGAGCCTGGGGCTTCGCCAGCTCATCACTTATGGATCCGGACTCGGTTCATGCTACTGCCAAGTTGGCGGTTGAGATCGCAGAGGCATCTGCCAAGGTGCGAACCAAGCCTGTGCAGCTCACTGAGGCGCCGGTGGTGAATGATTCTTACCATTCACCATTCGATATCGATCCCTTCGAGGTTCCCGCTGATGACAAGATAGCCGTGCTGAAAAGGATCGATAGCAAACTCACCGAGAAGAAGGACCAAGTACAGTTGACCCAGGTATCCATGGAGTTCCACCGCAAGCATCAACTATTCGTCAATACAGAAGGGAGCCATATCGATCAGGTCATCCTTGATAGCGGACATGGAATGGTGGCTAGCGCTATCGGCAATAACGACTTCCAGACGCGCTCCTACCCTTGCTCCTTTGGAGAGCATTACGAGTGCAGGGGATATGAGCTGATCGATCAGCTTAACCTGATTGAACACGCACCCCGCATCGCAAGCGAGGCGCATCAGCTTTTGACAGCAAAACAATGCCCTAGTGGCAGAAAGGATATCGTGCTGGATGCTACCCAGATGGTGCTCCAGGTTCACGAGTCCTGCGGACACCCTGCCGAGTTCGACCGCATATTAGGCTATGAGGCTAATTACGCCGGGGAGAGCTTCATGCGCATAGAGGACTTCGGCAAGCTAAAATATGGCTCCGAGCATGTAACCATCTATGCTGATGCTACTATTCCCCATGCCCTTGCTACCTTCGGCTACGATGACGAGGGGGTGCCGGCACAGCGATTCGACATAGTCAAAAACGGCATCCTGATCGAACCGTTGACCTCCAGGGAGACCGCCGGACTGCTAGGAAAGACATCCAATGGCACCATGAGAGCAGATGGATGGTCGAGGATACCCATAATCAGGATGACCAATATCAACCTTGCTCCAGGAGAGCATAGCTTCCAGGAGTTAATCGAGGGAATCGATGATGGAATCTATATGGAGGTAAATAAAACCTGGAGCATTGACCACTATCGCGCTAACTTCCAGTTTGGCTGTGAGATCGGCTGGGAGTTAAAAAACGGCAAAATAGGTAATATGATAAAGAATCCACAATACACTGGCATCACCATCCAGTTCTGGAATAGCTGCGATGGAGTGGCGAACAAGGATCACTGGAAGGTTTGGGGATTGCCTAACTGCGGTAAGGGACAACCTTCCCAGACCATGCGGGTAGCACACGGAACTTCGCCGGCAAGGTTCAGGAATATTCAAGTAGGAGTTGGATATGATTGATAAAAAACAGATCAAGGATGTCTTCAAGAATATCTTCTCATTTTCTACGGCAGATCAGACCGAGGCGGTCATATTCTCTGGCAAGGAGTACCTGACCAGGTTTGCCAATAGCATAATCCATCAAAATGTAGCTACCGACAATGCACAGCTAGTCCTCAGGACCGTTATTGGCAAGAAGGTGCTGGTCTCTAATACTAACGACCTGCACAAGGATAGACTCAAGCAGTTCGTCCAGGATGCTGTCCAGATGACCAAGAACCAGCCGGAGGATCCCGATTTCCACAGCCTCCCCGAAAAAGTCCGTAACTTCGATGCCGAGGTCTATGTAAAGTCAACCGCCAATCTTACCGCCGCCGATAGAGCGCAAAAGGTCAAACATGCGGTCGAGATCGCAGCCGGGAAGGACGCAAAACTGGCAGGGATTTTGTCAAATGAGGAAAGCATCATCGCAGTTGCCAATACGCTGGGTGTAGAGTCCTATTACCATTACACGGCAGCCAACTTCAGCGTAACCGCCATGAAGCCAGCAGGCACCGGCTATGGAAATGCCTACTCGCTCGATATTGATGAGATTGATATTCCTACGCTTACCGCTACTGCCGTAAATAAGGCGGTGATGAACTGCGATGCCAAACCCTTGGAGCCGGGGAAATATACCGTGATTCTTGAGCCGGGAGCAACCTCCAATATGCTATTGTATCTTATATGGATCGGCTTCGGCGGAGCAGCATTCTATGAGAAAAGGTCTTTTCTGGCAGATTCTCTAGGCAAAATGGTCGCCAATGAGAAGATCAGCCTCATCGAGGACTTCTCCCATCCAGCGCTGAAAGGGATGCCGTTCGATTTCGAGGGATACCCCAAGCAGCGAGTGGAGTTAATAAACAAGGGCGTGGCAGGAGGTCCGGTCTGGGATAGCTACTATTCACGCAAGGCAAAAACCAAAAATACCGGACATGCAATACCTGGCGGTGGCGCTGAGGGACCATTTCCAATGGATATAGTCATGACTGGCGGCGATTCTAACTACGAGGAGATGATCTCCTCGGTCGATAAAGGCATTCTGGTAACCCGCTTCTGGTACAACCAGGTGGTCGATTTCAAAAAGACGATCATAACCGGCATGACCCGCGATGGCACATTCCTGATCGAGAATGGCAGAATAACTGCTGCACTCAAGAACCTGCGCTTCAATCAGAATATCCTCGAAGCCCTGAAGAATACCACCATGCTGAGCAAGGAACAGGTGGTTCAAGCAGAGGGATTCTTCAAGTTCTATGTCCCCATAATCAGAGTGGAGAACTTCAACATAACCGGCGCATCCACCTTCTGAGCATACTCGTAATAGGCGTGAGGTATGAGGCGTGAGGGAGGAAAGGAATCTCACGCAAAGACGCAAAGAACTCAAAGAAAAAAATAGGTGGTTAAGGAGCGCTACTCCATGCTTATTACTTAAGGTAACCTAGCCCCTTGAGGCGTTCTCTGATTTGATCATCCGCAAGGCTTGGCTGGGGGAGGTCGATTATCGCTTGCCTCCTGCCGTAGCTAGCTATTCGGCTTAGTGGATGTTTATCGAGATATTCTGCGCTGATCGCCTCCCTTAGTAACCGACCCGGCATATCCTCAGCAGGAGGGATGCCCAATAGGTATAATACGGTTACCGGTATATCATAGATGCTTGCACCGTGGACGATTTGGTCATCTTTAAGTATGTCTCCTGTATCGGCGGCGATAAAAAAGCCATAAGGATGGTGCAATCCTGAGTGGGTGGGAAATCGCCTGAATAAAAAGTAAGTATCAGCCTGGGGATTGGCTGGCTGGAAGCCGTGATCGCTACACAGGATAACTGCTGTATTAGGCGCTATCGCTTCCAATAACTCGTCCAGTATAGCATCCTGGTATGCATAGTAGCGCGGGATAAGCAGCCTTTGCTCCCTGGTAAACTCGCCCGGTTTGTTGCCAAAGCTAGAAGGATCATACTGGCGGTAGAAGAAGTGGCTCACGCTATCTATTCCCTCGTAGTAGATACAAAAAAGACGGGGTTTGAAGCGACGGTAAAGCTCATTTCCGATGCGGTGGTATGTCTCCATTCCAGCAAGCCCGATGAGGAACTGCGTCTGGGGATGCATTGAACTTGTGCTTAGATCGAGGTCTGCCGTTTTGATATCAGAAAGAAATTCCCTAGCCTTGTGGCTGGCAACTTCAAGGGGAGTAAACAGGCTATCCTTGAGGTCATCGAAGAGAGCAGGGGGATATGTCTGTCCCATATTAAGCTCTTCGCCGGCTTCCATCATATTGAACCGAGAGTAGATGATGCGGTCTGATACCATGAATCCATTTATTTTGCTTGCCGGCCAGGTCGCCCACCACCCAACTACCCCACAGCTTATCCCTGCGGCTGATGCGATGTCCCAAAGCGCATGGGCTTTTCTCATCTCGCTGGTCGCCGGCATGGCTGGGAATGCATAGCTCGCCTCGACTATGCTTAAAAGCGGTGGAAAATTGCGAATAAACTTGCTCGTCCCCGGTATGCGATAGACCATGAAGTCCATGATTCCGTGATCTTGAGGGGTTAAACCGGTGGCTATGCTGTTCCATATCCTGGGGGACTCCATCGGCTCGATGCTCTCTAGCACACCATAGCTTCCCTTGTGCATCAGCAGCTCCATGACTGGCAAGCGCCCCATCCTAGCCATGGGCAGGATGATCTTCCAGGTGCCACCATCTATCCCTGCCAGAATGACATTGGTCGAGATGACTGGATCGCTGAAAATAGCATCGCTTGTTCCGATCAGGTCGGTCGTATTATTGGGTCGGTTTTTTACTCCAACAAATTGGATGCACAAGCCTCCCAGCCAAAGCAGGCATATCACTACCAGCGCAGATACTATGAGCCTTCTATCGCCCCCTATGATGGTGATAAGGGCGAGGACGGTCCAGATCCCAAATACTATGACAAGGCTTGTGATGCTAGGATAGTTGACCCCTGCCACCGATGCGGAGAGATAGATGGTTCCGATGAGATAAAAAAAGGCAAACAAGCCGAAGCCTGTAATTTTGTACTTTGCAATGTTGATTTCGATGCCACGCAGCCAGCAGAATATGGAGATTGCAAGTAATGCGATAATAAAGCATAACCATGCGGGGATCATAAATACTTTGAAGATTACCAGGATCGATAAAAGAAAATCTTGAACAGACAGATGGGGATATGCCCCTGATAGAACAAGAACGGTAGCGAGAAGCAATACGAGATAAAGCTCAATGCTAAGGGCAGTCAAAAGCGCGGATAGCAACCACCTGGCACACTTATTCCCCTCGGTAAGCATTTCCCTAGAGCCTGGTGGTTGCGATGAGGGAATTAGGAGTTGCTTCGATGATTCGTACCTGCACCAGGTCGCCGATATTCACCTTATCGATGATATTGACGCTCAGGTTGCCAGCCGTCCTTCCGCAGTACTTGTCCTTGCCCTTCTTGCTGAAGCCGTTGACCAGGACCTCCTGGATAGTACCTACCAGGCGGTTGTGAGCTGCTATATTCCTTCGTTTTTGCAGCTCCAGGAGCTTTATTATTCTTTTTCGCTTGATATCAGCAGGGACATCATCATCAAGCCGGGCAGCGGCGGTCCCTGGACGAGGTGAGTAAACAAATGCGTAAATATAATCATAATCAACTTCCTCAACGAGGCTCAGCGTCTGCTGAAAGTCATGGTCGCTCTCGCCGGGAAAGCCGACTATGAAGTCCGAGGAGAGCGATATACCGGGTATGATCTCGCGCAGCATCCTTATTTTCTCAAGGTAATCCTCCCTGGTATAACCGCGCTTCATCGCCTCAAGCACCGATGTCGAGCCTGCCTGTGCCGGTAGGTGCAACTGGTTGCAAACCTTATCGCATCTAGCCATCGCCCGAGCAAGTTCCTCGCTTAGGTCCTTGGGGTGGGAGGTGAAAAAGCGGATGCGCAGGATGCCTTCTACCTGGTTAAGTCGCTCTAGCAACTCAGCGAAGGATACGCCATGCTCGCCAAGGTCGTTGCCGTAAGAGTTGACATTCTGCCCTAGCAGATCGACCTCCTTGTATCCGTTTGAGGCGAGCCATCTTACCTCGGCGATAATATCATCCATGGTCCGGCTCGTCTCGCGTCCCCTTACATAAGGAACGATGCAGTAGGAGCAGTAGTTGTCGCAGCCCTCCATGATGGTTACCCAGGAGACCACCGGGTTATACCTGGCAACGGTGTCTGCTGGCACCAGGGTATTGCTCCCTTGTAGCGGGGTGAATGCCGCCCGTCGACCATTGTTGGCTGCTTGCTCGATAAGCTCGATCAGGTTTGGTATCCCTTTGGTTCCGATTACAAGGTCTAGCTTGGGGAAGCGTTCAAGCAGCTTGTTTTGCTCAGCCTGTGCCACGCATCCGCAGACGCCGAGGACCTTCCCTGGCTGGTTCTTTTTCATTGCACAAAGGTTGCCCAGTTCGCTATAGACCTTGTGCTCCGATTTTCCACGCACGCTGCAGGTGTTTATCAGCACGACATCTGCTTCCTGGTAGTTCTGCGCCTCCATGAGTCCATGGGATGAAAGCAGTCCGCGCATCCGTTCAGAGTCGTGCATATTCATCTGGCACCCGAAGGTCTTGATGTAAAAAGTCCTTAACCGCATGGCCATCGCTTCATGTTTAGCGATAATCAAAGGATAGATCAATTCTAAAGGACAGCCTAAGATACAATATCTCTTTAGTAAAATATCCTCAAAGGCATTGCCTTAATTATATCCCTTGTACTTTTTAGTCTTAGGTTATATCTTTGTCAGCATGAAATTGGCTAAGCGGCTAGCTGCGTTCATCATTCCGATCATCCTGCTAAATCTGATCTCGTACCACCTCTTGGGTTATCTCACCGACTATAGGATGCATATCTCCCTCGAATGCAGGGGAAATGACTACATATTCTCCATCAACGGCAGGGAGATTACGAGTGTTGACTATGCCGAGCTGAGCGCAGGGAGGGTGGGCATAAGGCTCATTCGACCACGAGGGGATGTTTACATTGATAACCTGAAGCTCATGGATCCAACGAGTCATGATGTAATCATCCATGATCGATTCAATACCTTGGATGACAGCTTATGGGAGGTTCGCTCCGGGGCATGGAAAGCAAAAGATGGCAGGCTTTATGTTCAGCGAGGCGGTGAGCTTCTGACCAGGAGGCGGGATTTTAATGATTATGCAATGGAATTGGATATTCTCGGCTGGGCGCAGATTCAGCTCATCGCCAAGACCGACGGATACAAGGGATTGCTCGCCCAGGTGAACCCGGACAAGGATGTCTGCTGGTATCGATTCCAGGGGCGCGAACTCGGATTACCGCGCAACTGCAAGAATTACGATGCCAGGCTGAACACGATCATCAGGGACCTGGCGCGCATAGTCCTTGAGACCTATCGAAATTCCATTCGCCTGGTCATTTTCATCGTGCTTCCATTGGCAGGTGCCTCGCTGTTGCTTGGTTTAATAGGTTTATTCTTACCCAGGGGGCTAATCACTGCTTTGGTCCCTGCCAGCTTGAGAGATCTCGTTCAAGGGGTGAATGGCTTTCTCAAGCGCGCTTATAGCTCCCGCATCTTCGGCTCGATTTACATGATAGCCTTATTCCTGGCAGCCTTTGTCATTCTCGGTTTGGTTGCTGATAAGATCTATGATCGCGTCCCTCATGTCCAGGATTCGATATCGACTCTGCACCAGGCTCGCATCTTCGCCAAGGGTAAGCTCTGGGCGCCGGCGCCGCCGCTGCATGGATCCTTCGACTTTGAGATGATAGTGAACCGCGACGGCAAGTGGTATAGCAAGTACCAGTGGGTACAGCCGTTCTTACTCATGTTCGGTGTATGGTTAGGGATTCCCTGGCTGGTTACGCCATTTGTCAGCGCGGTAGGGCTGATGTTCATCTTTCTTATTGCGCAGGAGCTTTATGGGCGCACATTGGGCATATTTGCTTCTCTCTTGACTTTGAGTTCTCCGTTTTACATCTTCATGGGTGCAAGTTTCATGCAGCATCCAGCCTGCATGACATTTCTTTGCATCTTCATCTATCTGATAATTATAGCTCGGCGTCGCAGGCGGATCTTGTATGCCGTGCTAGCCGGGATCGCGCTCGGTTTCGCAGCAAACGCTCGGGCCCTAAGCTCCTTGGGCGCATCGTTTCCCTTCATGGCGCTTTTCTTCTATGATCTCATAAAGCATGACCTGCGCCGCAACCTCAAGATTTACCTGGCGTTTTTGTTAGCCATCCTACCGCTGCTGGCTTGTACTTTCCTTTACAACTACCTTTTGACTGGAGACTTTATCTTGTTTCCCTTGCAGGCGTACTCGGCAGCGGATCACTTGGGCTTCGGCGAGGGTGTCGGCTGGCTGGGGGGACACTCCCCGATCAAGGGGCTGGATAACATCCTCAAGAACCTCCAGAACCTGATCGAGTTCCTCTTCGGCTGGAATGAGTACATGACGCTCGCCTTTCTATTGATACCGTTCATCACCCTGTCGAGAAACCGCTGGGATTATATTTTCCTAGGAATATGGTTCTTTTTGGCTGCCGGGTACTTTTTCTGGTGGTATCACGGCATCTGTTATGGACCTAGGTTCTGGTACGAGGCGATGCCGGCTTATACGATCCTGACCATTCGCGGGGCATGGCGTATAGGCGAGATATACAGCTCAATCTGCAAACCGATCAGGGGTGGCAGCCGCCGTTTCAAGCCGCCGATTCTTCCATGGCTGGCGATTGCAATAGCGCTTATCCTCATCGCCGGCAATGTGCGCCACAACCTAAAGAGCTACCTGTTCGTCAAGATGCGTAGCGTTTACAAGAACTACAACGGCATCACAACCCACACACTGGAGCAGGTGAAGCGAATGGGCATTGAGAACGCAATCATATTTATCGCTTTTTCACACATCTGGCAGGACTGGGGGAGCGTCTTCGTCGGCAATGATCCCTGGCTGACCAATGATGTCTTGTATGCTTATGATCGTGGTGCAGAACAAAACAAGAAGGTGATGGAGCTATTTCCTGGGCGCAACTATTATATGTGGAAACGGGGACAGGTAACGCCATATCGCCCCCAGGAGCCTAAGCAGCAAGAGCCATCCTTCGACGAGGTGCCATTCATCCCCGGCGCCAAGGTCAACATCTACCGTGGAGGCAAAGGGAGAAGGCTGGGGAATTTCAGCGAACCGCGTGATATCGATACCGCGCCCGATGGCACAATCCTGGTGGCTGATTTCAGGAACTATCGCATACAAAAAGCCAAGCCGGACGGCACTCCCATAACCGCCTGGGGAACTAGAGGAAACAAGGATAAAAACTTCAACGACCCCTGCGGCATTGCTATAAGCGATGATTACTTTATCTATGTTGCCGATACCTTTAACGGCAAGGTGAAGAAGTTCGATTTCAACGGCACCCTCATAGCCAGTTGGGAAGGATTTTATGCCCCCAGGGGCATAACGGTTGGAAATGATGGCTTCATCTATGTTGCTGATACTGAAAACAACCGCATCCGCAAGTTTGATGCCGATGGGAAGCAGATAATAGACTTCGGTCAGGAGCAACTAAAGCGCCCAATAGGCATTGCACAAGGCATCGATGGCAATATCTATGTCTGCTCAACCAAGACCAAGCAGGTTATAGTATTCGACAGCCAGGGCAAACTGGTTCGCCAGTGGGATCTTGAAGGTGGAGATGAGCTTGATTACGGCGAGAGCTACCTCGATGTGGATGCTCAAGGCAATGTCTGGGTGAGCGCCCCCAAGGACCACAAGGTTCAGAAGTTCACCTCAAACGGTGAGCTTATCTTTGAGTTCGGCAGGAGAGGTGTAGCTCATGGGCAGTTCAATGTGCCTACTGGAATAGCTCTGCATAATGGGTACCTGTATGTAACCGATACATGGAACCATCGCATCCAGCGCTTCGAGCTTTCCAGTCTGAAATGATGAATATCGAGGAAATTATGAAAAAAGCTGTATCACTTTTAGCGCTGTTTATCGCAACCATTTTGTGCAACATATCCTACTGCTACCAGGATGCCTTCACCCGCTCCCCTGGTTATCAGTTGGAGGAACGCAAGCTGTATCTTACCGGCGAGATCGATGTAAGCTTCATCAACGACCGTCGCCTGCACTGGACAGGAACCGAATCGACCTTCCGCACTCAGGCGCGTCTTTATATCGATTATGCTTTTGATGAAAGGCTAGCCTTCAGGCTGGCTGGCAGGGCATTACAGGGCATCGGCTATCATGCAAGGACTTACGAGCGCCTTAAATATGATGGCTTCACCCCAGAGGATACCTATATAGAGCTTGACAGATTCCCTGTCCAGGGCGCCTACTTGCAGGCGGGCATAGTGCGCGTGCCCTTCGGAATCTTTGATACATTCGCCCTGGAGGATATAAATCGCCCCCTGGTACATAAAAGGAGCAGAGAATGGGACTCCGGGGTGCTTGTGGGCTACCGGGGGCATGGTATCGATGCCAGGGCTGCCCTGGTTAATGGCGAAGGCTCTGATGGCGTGCGCCTTGATACCAACAGCTCGAAAAGCGGAGTCGCCAGGTTAGGAGCCTATCTCCAATACGAGGAGACCAGGATATCGGCTGGACTCTCTGGCTACTATGGAAACAAGTACTCCACTCCCATCAAGGAGAGAAACAGCCATTGGGGAGTAGATCTATCGTTGATGCTTCCAAGGTTCGCTGCCCTGGCTGAGTTTGTATCGTTCAACGGCAAGCCTGTGAAAGTGGGAGACCTCGATTATTATGAATTCAAGGACGATATCACTATCGGGAATAATGAAAGCGATGCCAACGGATGGTATGTACAGTTCAAGGGCGAGATAATCGAGGACATACTGGAGCTATTCTATGGTTTTAGCAGCTATGATCCCGCTATTGATGCTGAGCAGGAGGCTTGGGAGAAGGTGAAGCGAAGACATACCATCGGCAGCAGGCTGGTTATGCTTAGTTACCTTGAGTTGTTCCTTATCTACACAAGCGAGGATGACCCAGCATTTGGGCTGCTCAAGGAGGAGTCGAATACCTACAAGGGCGATGACAAGATCCAGGCAGCCCTGCGGCTGGTATTTTAGGTTTTGCTAAAAACATTAAGTTACATGAAATAATCTTACAAAAGTTGGATGATTAAAATAAGAGTCATACTTGAGGGAGCGCTTAAGGATAAGCAATATCAAGATCTGCCAGAAATGCTCCAGCTACCTGATGATGCGACCGTTCAGACCCTCATAGAGCGTATCTATCCAATAATCGGCCAAGGTGTGCTGGTAATAATAGATGGAAAGGTTAGTTCTCCAAGCCAACCGTTGACTAATGGTCAGCAGGTGCACATCCAACCAGCATACAGCGGGGGATAGGGAGGAGTTGAGCTAAAGATCCATCAGCATCTTTGTTTCATTGATGACTTCGGCAGGCTCGGCGGGGCTGAAATCGCCCTTCTGAACCTGTTACAGGGATTGGATAGAGAGCGCTTTCGCATCCATCTGATTCTCCCCTTCAAGGCTGAGCTATACCACCAGGCACTTCCATTGGTTGATGACATTGCCATTGTTGACCTGCAAGCCAGGAAGAAGGATATGCCATACCTAGTTCCTGCCATGCGAAGCATCCTTGAGATCAGGCGATACTTGGGTGAAAACAGCATTCAACTTTGTATCCCTACATCCATGTTCAGCTTATATTTTGCTAGCGCTGCCCTTGCTTTCAGGGGGACACCCAAGATCATCGCCTGGCTCCATGCCTTCCCGATCATAAAGACCGGTTATAAGAGGTTCTTTTACAGCCTCAGCCGGCGGCTGCTATTTGGGAAGGTAGAATCGATAATAGTTGTATCAAAGGCACTTGAGAGGGCTATGCGTGAACAGGCACCGGATATCAAGATCCACACGATTCCAAATTTCTTGCCTGAAAAGCAATTCGATCAAGGAGATGGCGAGCGCATTCGCAGCCAACTCGGCATCCCAACACAGGCAAAGATCATCCTCAATGTAGGGAGACTTCACCCCGGCAAGGGACAGATGATCATGCTAAAAGCCTTTAGGCTGATCCGGGAGAAGATAGACAATGCTCACCTGGTATTTCTTGGGGAGGAGTTTTCAACCCACCTTGAGAGCCTCGGGTTTGCTGATGAACTAAGACTACTTGCTCGTCAATGGGGGTTGGAGGCTTGTGTGCACTTCCCAGGCTTTCGCAGCGATATAGTGGATTTCCTGGCAGCGGCTGATATCTTAGCCCATCCCTCCTTTGAGGAAACCTTTGGGCTGGCAGTACTGGAAGCACAGGCGGCAGGGGTTCCAGTTATAGCTTCCGATGTTGGCGGCATCAGGGAGCTTATAGTTGATGGACAAAACGGCTTGCTGGTGCCGGCGGGAGATTTCGTCTCACTTGCAGATGCCTGTCAGATGATAATCAATGATGAGAAACTAGCCAGCATATTGGTTGAAAATGGAAAAGAAAATGCAGCCCGGTATGGAAGCGATATAATTTATGAAATGGAATCCCTTTTTTGGCGCTATGCAGAGGATGTCAAGCTTGGCATCTGACCTTTCTCTTCCCTTATGCCCTGCCGGTTATGAGCAGGATGACGGTTAGGGTAATCCACATCATAATATCGGCGATTATCGGCTTATCCTTCAGCAATACCTGCTCCGGTGCTCCGCCCAGTCCCTTGCTGTGCACCAGGTAGAGATACCTGAATATGCCGAAGATCACCAGCGGGATGGTCAGGTACATGTACCTCGTCCCCAGGTGATACGCACCGGTAGGCGAGACCGTGTAGATCGAGTATGACATCACCGTGGCGGTGGTTGCTACCATTATCATCGCATCGACCAACATCGGCGTATATTCGGCAAGCACAAGGCGATGCTTTACCGCCCTCTCCTCCATGAGCACCAGTTCATTTCTTCGCTTGCATAGAGCCAAGAACAAGGCAAGAAATAATGTACAAACAAGCAGCCAGGCGCTGATCTGGACATCGATGACTAAAGCTCCTGCCATGGCTCGTAGCACGAACCCTATCGATATGATAAGAACATCGAAGATTACATAGTTCTTGAGCCTCATGCTATATGCAAGGTTCATGAAGAAATAGAAGGCGCAGGCAATAAAAAAGCCGGTTCCCAGTACCAAGGCAGCAATCATCGAGCAAAGAAGCACAAATACAAAAGCACCCTTGGCTCTAGGGATGCTGAGGCGACCGGAGGCTATAGGTCGCTTGCACTTCTCTGGATGGCGGCGATCCTTCTCGTAATCATAGATATCATTTATGATATATACAGCCCCGGAGACTCCACAGAATACAAGCGCCGCTGCCAGAGTCTTAAAAATAAGCAATGGCTCGGTGAACTTGAATGAGAAGATTATGCCTGCGAAAACGAAGAGATTCTTGGTCCACTGCTTAGGGCGCATAGCCTTGAGAACTAGCGCTGCGGTAGTTTGAGTGAGGGTATTCTTATTCAAAGTATCGGGACCAGTTAGTATTTTATATAAAAATTCTCGAACTCCTTGCTTGGCTGTTCAAGAAAGATCCTAACATTGGATACTCTCGACATTGATGGACCTTTCTTTACCTCGCCAAGCATGATGTCAACTGCATTCTCTTCACCCTCGAACAGCGCCTCGACCCTTCCGTCCGCCCTGTTTCGCACCCAGCCGGTAATGCCAAGCGAAAAAGCCTTCCTTTGCACGAAGTACCTGAAACCAACTCCCTGAACTAAGCCCTCGATAATAACCCTTACTCTTTTAATAGCCATGGCAAGTATAAAAAAACTAGGTTGAGTAACCTATCTTGTCAAGAAGTGCTTGTACAGCCTGTAAGGGAGAGGCAACCTCGATGATGCCAGGTACCTTGACCGGTGGCTTGATAGCGACCACCGGGATACCGATCTTAAGGGCAATTGAGATCTCGGATAGAGTGCCATACTCTCCGTCTATTGCGATCGCTCCGTCTACGCTGTGGGCGAGGATTATGTTGCGGGCGTGCCCCATATTGGTAGCAACCGGGATCTTTATATAGGGATTGGCAGCGCTGATACCTGGAGTGGGTAGAATTCCGACCGTAGTTCCGCCGGCATCGGATGCACCTTTAGCAGCCATCTCCATGACTCCTCCCAATCCCCCGCAGTAAAGGACAACATCAGCCTTCGCAAGTAGTTTCCCCACCTGGTATGCGATCTGTAACATGTCGTTTCCCGGAGCTGCTCCTCCAAACACAGCCACCTTTGCTTTGGACTTCATTGTCTTTTTTTCTTTTTCTCCTTTTCGCGTTCCTTTTCGCGGTTTTTCTTGAGTCTCTCAGCCTCTCTTTTTTCTTTCTCCTTTTCGGCGACTATGTCGATGCCTTCTTTTTTAAGCTCCCCAAGAGCCTCCTTTGCCTCTTTATTGCGTGGGTCCCACTTGAGTGCCATGAAGAATTGCTCGCCAGCCTCCTTCTTTTTCCCAACACTTTTTAAGGCTCTACCATACTCCAGGTAAACCTTCGGATTTGTAGGCTCCATTTCTATCCACTTTTCATAGTACTCAAGGGATTCGTCCTTTAGTTTAGGAACCTTCTTGTAGGCTTCCAGAAGTTTTAGCAACCATTCGTGCTTTGTCGGATTTATCTCGAAGGCGGATTTAAGGTGTTTAATGGCTTCCTCGTAGTTCTTTTGCTCGAACTCCATCAAGCCGGTCTTGTATCTAATTATCCCTCGTTTGCTCTTATCTATCCTTCGTATCTCCTCCAGCTTTGCATGATATACCGGGTTTATGGGGAAGAGTTTAACTGCCTCCCGGAAGTATTGGGTAGCCCTCTCGAAGTCCTGTTCATCAAAGGCTTGCATCCCTTTTTGGAAGTACATGGCAGCCTCTTTTTTCTTTTCAAGTTCCTCGGATCGCTGTGCCCTTTTATCCCGGTCGTATTCTCTTCTTTTTTTCTCATCGCTGAGGGTCTCGTAAGCCTCGGTATATTTCTTAAACAGCTCCTTGCACTTGGCGATAAGCTCCTTATCAAGCAATCCTTTATATACATCTGGGTTGCAGATCTTGGTTTTGATAAGGTAAGCTTTCTTAACGATCTCGGGGCTAGCGCCCTTTTTTACTCCCAAAAAAGAATAAAGATCCTGGTTTTTAGCCTTATTCAGTGCAAGATAGACCTTTGCTCTTATTTTTCTTTCCTGTATCTTGATCTCTGCTTTTTCTATGCTGTCGAGGTCATCCTCCCTCAAGTAGCCTTGTTGGTCATCATCCTGCTCATCTAATTTTTGGATATTGAATTCGGCGCTTTTTGAGCCCGTGTTTTTTTTCTCGGCAGCATTATCCAGATCAGCGCTTGAGATATCCTGACTGCTATACTCGCCTGAGATATCGGTAGATATCGCCTCCTCATCGAAATCATCGAAGTCGGGCAGCTCGTCTTGCACCTCCTTGGCTCCAACATGGCTACCCTCATCCTGTTGGACATTGCCAGAAGGCTCTGGCTGCGGTTCAGGCTTTCTTAACCCTGGTATCTCCACAATATCGTTGATGAAGAATTTCAGAAGGCTTGCCATTAGCGATTCCATCTTGATCCCGACGCGATGTGCAGCTTCTTTGAGGGTTGTATTGCCGTCAAGCTGGGATAAAAGGTAACCCTCTTGGGGGGTAATTTTTATGTTCTTGAAGTCGGTTTTGATGGTGCGTGGTCTCACATTTTGTGCATCGATGCCGGATAATAACTGGGACATGGCTCTCTCGTTTGCCATATCAGAGTACTTCTTGGCCTCGTCGTGCTTGGGGAAGCGCTGCACGATCTCATCGAAGATCCTTTTAGCACCCATGAAATCTTTTTTTCTGAATAGTGTTATTCCTTTGTTGAACAGTATTGTTGCCGGGTCGATCTCAAGCTCCGATTCCTCCTCGAAGAACTCATCCAGCTTATCGTCATCCGATTCCTGTTCGCCGATGATCTCTTTCTCAATCTCCTTTTGTTGTTGCTGAACCTCATCTTCAGGTTGTACTTCTCGGGCAGAAGCATCATCATCAGCATCTTGTTTTGAGATCGATGCCTCAAGCTCGGCGAGTATCGCTTCCTCGAAGCTCTCGGAATCATCGTCTTCAGGCTTTGCTTCCTCTTTATCCACAACCTGGTTCTCTTCCTCCTCCTTTTCTCCTTCCTCCTCGATCATATCCCCGAATAGCTCATCAAGCTCATCAACTCGATCGGAGGCATGCTCTGTTTCACCTGTTTCTGAAGGTTCTTCTTCCTTGTACCCATCATCATCTTCGGGGGTTTCAGGGAAGTCGAGCACATCGAAAAGGTCATCATCCGAGTTGCCAGAAAATTCTTCTACCTCTTGCTCGGTTTCCAGGCTGGTTCCTTTATCAGCTTCAATCTGCTTGAGCAGTCTTTTTGCCTCGTCGAAGTCTGGATTGTTATCCGGCACCGCTGCCAGTGCGTTCTTAGCCTTGTTGACATCCCCTTCATGTATTGCCTGGCGGGCGATCTGGAGGTTGGAGGGTATGGATCGTATTTTTGAGGTAATATCCGACAATCGCTGCGAGAATATATCGACTACCTGTTTACTTTGTTCAGCCATCTCGTGTATCAGGCTATCGAACTCCTTGAGCTGTCGTTCCGTCTCGTCATCGCCGAGGTTATCGCGTATGGTGGTGATGAGATTTATCAAGAGGTAGTTCAGAGCCTCGCTGATGTAATTATGATCCTTTGCCTTTAGTGTGTTGAATATGTTGGCATAGAGGCTTTCCAGGTCCAGGAAACCATACTCGTCTATTGAGATTTCCGAGTATATTCCAGGATACTTCTCCGCCCCCTGTTTGAGTATATTTGCAGCCAGTGCCTTTGCTTGGGTCGTGGCGCTCCGTTTAAGGATGCCGTATCCGCGAGAGAATATATAGTTATAAGCATTGATCAACAAGCTCAGCTTTAGGGCATTATTGAAGGCGTTGTAGTGAACGCCAAGCTCCGAGGAGTCTCTTATGAGCAATCCCATGTTAAGCAGATCCACCGCGCACTTGTAGGTCTCAACCAGCGGTAAATCAAGCTCTTGTGCTACCTGGCTCATCGACTTTTTGCCATCGATAACCGATAGCACCTGCCACTGGAAGCCGGTCAGCGAGATCTCCTTCAGCATCTGCTTTATATTCGGGACCGGTTTTAACACTGTCTCGGTAGAGCCGATGGTGGCGCGGATCTTCTGCAATAGATCCAGGCTTTTTGCACCCTCTTTGATCAGCTTTACCATTGACTCTGGCAGGGTAACGCTCTGCTCTTGCGAGATGTCCTTCTCCTCGAACTCATAGTGGCCGCTCTTCCATAAGAACAGGTTGAACAGCTCGTTTTCTCCTTGCAGCTTCAGCGCTTTTTCGAGATCTTTCTCAGAGACAAGCTTCTGTTGGAGAAGTATCTCACCGAATTTCATATCGCTATCGGCTTGTGCTTCTAGCGCCTTGGAGATATCCTCTTTATCTGCCATCTTCTTTTGCACCAGGATCTCTCCGAGCTTATACTCGTTGTCCTGCGAGGTTGCATAGATTATGGCGCCGTTTCTGAAAAGTACCTTCTTTGTCTCATCCCCTCGCCTGATGGTTAGCACACCGGTCTTCATGCCCTTATAAAGTATTTCCAGCAGTGTGCTAAGATCAATTGATTCCAGGTCGCCGTGCATATCCATTGTTTAGACCCCTAAGTCAACAATAAGTCGGGGCGACTGGACTCGAACCAGCGACCCCCAGTACCCGAAACTGGTGCGCTAGCCAACTGCGCTACGCCCCGAATCACATATCATTCTATTACAGCGGCTAAAAATATCAAGGGAAGACTCTCTTGCAATTAAATCGAATAGCAGAACCCTAAAGCAGCATAGCCGTAACCAAATCTTGAAAGCTCTTATAGCTAACGGTGTACGAAGTGCGAGGTGCGAAGTTATTGAACCACAAAGTCACAAAGGCACGAAGAAGAGGTGATAGAGTGATAGGGGAGAGGAAAAGACCCTCACCCCCGACCTTTCCATTTGCTTGCTTAAGCTCATTTGCTCGGGATGAGAGGGCATAGATGACGCTGAGTATCAATCAATTCTTCACAGCTAGATATCGCGAACGCACCTGAAGCCTATGAAGTCGGTCTGGGTCCTAGGAGAAACCTCGAAGCGGATGGCGATGGAGACCTCATCCGGCTTTTCCTTCCATGAGCCTCCCTTTACGATTCGATAATTACGAAAAAATATTCCGTGCGTATCAGTCCATTCCCATACATTCCCGCACATATCGTAACAGCCGAACGGGCTTTGCCCCTTTGGGAAACGCTTCACCTCGCTGGTTGAGCCGATTACATGGTCGCAGTTGAGGTATTGGCGATCAAAGTTATTGCCCCATGGATAAGAGTATCTTTGGTATCCAGAGGCAGCCAGCTCCCACTCGAACTCGCTGGGTAGCCTTTTTCCAGCCCATTGCGCATAAGCCTTTGCCTGGTGATAGCTAACATAAACAACCGGATGATGTTTAAGCTCCATAGGATAGATCCCATCCTTCCAGTGTTTAGGGGGCTTCATTCCCGTGGAGGTCAGGAAACGATAATACTCCTCGTTGGTAACCGGGTACTTGTCCATGTAGAAACTTTTCAGCTCGACAACAATGATCCTATCCACTCCCCTCTCGTCTTTCACGGTTGACATCGGTCTAAAGGTGCCTCCTTTTACCAGAATTAGCTCCTGCAGCGGTTTGGTTACCTTGGGGATAATGGATATCTTCTTTTTTGGCTCAGGCTTCTTATTCGGCTTGTTTTTATCGATGAAACGGGCGAGGTCGTCAAGCAGAACGCTCGTCTTGGTGTATCTTCTCCCCTTTTCCTTAGTAATACATTTTATCAGTATCTCAGATATTTCTTGGGGAATGCAGGAATCTATCTCTCTTGGACTAATCGGTTCAGTACTCTGGCTGCTCCAGCGATAGGGGCACTGTCGATCCTCTTTTTCTACTGGGAAGCTGCCGGTGAATAGCTCATACATGCTCAAGCCGAGGCTGTATATATCGCTCTTCTCGCTGTATAGTCGCCCCGAATCCCAATGCTCCGGCGACCAGTATTTAACCGTTCCAGGCGCCTGCTGCGAGGTGATGCCGGAAAGATCCAGGTGCTTTGCCAGCTCAAAATCGAGCAGCTTCACACGGAGATCATCGAGTATGAAGATGTTAGATGGCTTGATATCCCGATGAAGGATCTTGTTCTTACTAAGCGCCTCAAGGGCGAGCACAGACTGGTGGAATATGCCAAGCTTGCCCTCGAAGGAGATCTTATCCAGCGATTCCTTCCTTTGTATCAAAAGCGAAAGCGGTCGTCCTTCCAGGTATTCCATGAGCAGGTAATAACATCCCTCTCCTTGATCGACCTCATATATCTTGACCACATTGGGGTGATCTATTTTCGTGATGACATATTGTTGTCTTTTGAATCGTCGCATGAGATTCACATTCTGATTCCACTGCGGATTGAGGATCTTAAGCGCATAAATGCTGCTCGTCCTCAGCTTTCGCACCCTATATACAAAGCCAAAGCTACCATCGCCGATATGCTCAAGGATCTCGAACTTATCATCGAAGATGTACCCATCGGGGAGGCAATGGGGAGGTCTTTTTGATGGTTCTCTGTAGATGGCTCTATCGATCTTGCCCTTTATTAAATCCTTGAGTACGAATCTGGCACCGCTCAGATCGCATCCAGCCATGTCAGCCCTGTCGAAGATGCAATCGACCAGGTCGCAGCGTCTCAGGTCGGCATTTTGCAGGTTTGCATCCCTTAAATTAGCACCCTTCAGGCTCATATCAGTCAGGATCGCATTGCTCAGGTCGCAACCGCACAGGTCAGCCTCGCGCAGATCAAAATTGGTCAGGTCTCTCCCCTTGAAGTCCCGAAGCTCCGGTGGCTTGTTCTTGGTATGAAACACGCATTTTGATGAGCCTTGCAGCGCTCTGTTGCGGCAGGTCTGTCCGCTAGGCAGCTCAAATTTCAGGGTATAGTCGCATCGCATGGTATTATTTATCGAAGTACCTTTTTGCCACCGAATATCGTTCGTTCCAGTAGCCGACATCCAGCCTGCTTACGGTAACTCCCTTTGATACCGAAGCATGCGTGAACCTGCCATTGCCGATATACAACCCGACATGGTTCTCATCCTTTTTGCAAAGCCAGAGGCACTGCCACTTTCTACCTATCTTGAAAAAGACCAGATCTCCAAACTTCAGATCATCTCTGCCGACCTTCTTACCCCCGCGCTTTTGGGCATCGACCGTGCGCGGGATCCTTATTCCCGCTCTTTCGTAAAGTTTCATTACATAGCACGAGCAATCGATACCATGTTTGCTGCATCCACCGAACCGATAGGGAGTGCCCTTATAGTAGCTGATCCCATCGCGTATCCTTGTCTCGAAGGCCTGTCTCTCTATGGAAGGTTTACGAATACAAAGGGTACAGCCAAAGAGGCAGCTACCAGCGAATAATATGATAAAATATAGGATACAGCGAGATCTTAAAGCAACTAATTTCATTCGAGCACCTCGGCGGCGCCTGATAGCTTGAATGGGATAACCTGTGCAGAATAGTACCCTCGGTTTCGTAGATATTCGATCATTCCCTTGCGAAAGCTGTTATATTCAGCGGGATCGACAACCACGAAAACCGATCCACCCCCGCCGGCCCCGGTCAGCTTCCCTCCATAGGCTCCCATGCTTATTGCCCTTTGCAGGATCATATTATTGGTTTCTCCAGCGCCACCTGGTATGTCGGATTCATGCAGCACCTCGTTGATATAACGGTGATTCTCCGTGATAAGCTCTCCAAGCGACTGCCAGTCATTGGCAAGTAGAAGCTCCTTAGCCTGCAGGGCATGTTGGCCAATCTTTCGCATTTTAGACAGTATATAAGAGCTGCCTTCATCCATTGTTGCTTTATGCTCCATGTATATTTCTCTAAGCTTTCCGTGCACATCACCAGAGCTATGCGGCTGCCCGCTATATATGATGAACACAGGGAGTTCCATCTCAGGCAGGTGCTCCATGACCGCCGGCGGTTCATCCCCGATCTCCTTGTGATACAGCTTGCCGGCATAGCCGATGAGCGCTAGACCGCCGTAGCTAATTATATAGCGATCGGCATATCCGCACATGACGCCCATGTAGTTCCGTTCTATGCGAGTAAATATCTCGGCATTCAGCGTCCTTTCATCCATTAATTCAGGCTTGTTGGAGATCTTTTCTTGAATATCCGCGGCAAGATGATCGTAATCAAGACTGAACCAGTGCTTAATTCCGAGCGTAATGGCTGCGATCATGCTGGTGCTTCCAGCCAGTCCCGATTGGCGGGGGATATCGGACTTCAGCTTTATCTTCAGCGGGGTCTTGATGAAGTCCTCCATGAGAGGATAGTACCTCATAAGCGCCAGCAGGACCGATCTAGCAATCAGCGCTCCCCCGCTAAGGGGGACATCGGGAACTAGATTCACCTCCTGATAGCCCTGAAGGAATGTGAATATCTCCCAGGTCTGCGACTCCTGGAGGTGAACCGTACAATAGGGAGCGGTTGCGCCAGTGAGGGTGTAGTAATCGCCCTCAATGCCATCCACACCGCTGCCTAGCATGTTGATCCGCGCCGGCGCCTTGATGATCAAGGAGTGCATAGCTATCTATCCCTTATACCATCAAGATTATCAGATCAATCCCTGAAACTCAACGGACAGCGATAAAGCCGAATTTTCGGCTTGGATTTGGGAATCAGGCTCTTGTGAACTTCAATTTGGACATAGTGCCTGGGATTAATCGAAATTCAGCTTCTGATCTAATATACTGCTTGTAGATGGTGCGTTTTATTACATGTTTGCTTACGGTGGTAGTAGGTATCTTCATGCTGCCTGATATCTGCTGGGCGCCTATGGGCATTACGTATTGCCAGGTTGAGAACCAGGACGGAAGCGCTCCAGCCGAGGGGACGGTTACATATTACTGCTATGTCGGCATGTTCCCGTTTGAGGTTCTCACCGAGGACTCGTTCATGCCAGGGAACGGTGCAGACGGCGGTTATAAGATCATAGATGACAAGGGGTGGTGGTTTGTAGATTTCCTTCACTTCGAGCACTATGGTGAGAACGCTGAATATACTCTTAGCCTGTTCAGCCCATGGCAAAAGGGCGAATTCACAGGCAATATCCCCGGCGTAACCGTTCATTGCGGTAGCATTACGATTTTGAATCAAGAATACACGGTGCAGGCTCCGAGCTGGATCTCAGCAGAGGTTGTGAACTACAAGGCTAGGATAACCTGGGAAACCAAACCGTGGCTTGCTTATTGTGTTTATCGAGCCGATGAGCCGTCCGGGGCAGTTCCGCATAACGGTAGGAGCAATGGCTATTACATATCCAAGGCGATAGGAACCGACTCTCCATTTACCGATTTAAGCTCTGAAGCCGGCAACACCTATTGGTTTATTGTCATCCCATTCAATATCTATGGCGAGCTTGGACCCCACTCTGATGAGGTAGAGATTACCATTTTCACACCGACTATGACCCCGACCGCATCGCCGACTCCGACATCAAGCCCCTCCTCGACGCCATCATATTCGCCAACCGTAACACCCTCCTTCACCTTCACAAAGACTCCGACCAGCACAGCAACATCCATTCCCACCCAGACAGCATCGCAGACCCCGACCGTATCTCCAAGTGCAACTTCCAGCCAGACACCGACAGCAACAGATACTCCAACGCCTTACATCTCTCCAACCCCTACCGATACTGCCACGCCGAGCAGGACGCCGACGAAGACGAGCAGTCCTACAAGAACGCCAAGTCTAAGCCCGACCATGACACTGACACCCTACTACACCAAGACGCAAACCCCAACCTGGACTAATACGATTCTACCCACCAATACACCCTCAGCCACATCAACCCCTACCAATATACCCACATCAACTCCACTTTTTACCTGGACTCCATCTATGACACCGAGTGCCACCCCGACTGTCACCTCAACCCCGTCCCCGACAAGCACGGCAACGCCGGTAGAGCCTTTGCGGATACTGCTTGGGGGGTATGGAGCTAGCAATATCGATTCGGGCTATGGTGGAAGTGCTTATCCAGTATGCATGTTGGGGCACGGATGCGAGAGCGCTGGAGTGGAGATAATCTACTATGGCTATCGGACCGGCATTATGCTTATCGATGATGGAAAGCATAACGATGAGGCGCCTGGGGACTGCATTTATGGGAATACAATATACTTCCCGCCGGGTAGAGAATCGGTGAAGCTGTTGCTACAGTTTCTGGGCTATCGAGGTATGGAATACTCCAACCTCTGGCCTTACCTTGCGGTCGGCTTTTAGGAGAATCTCAATGAAACATTTGGTTGATTGTCATCGTCTAATTATCTGTGAAGGAGGTCGATTATGCGAAGCTCTCGGATACGACTAGTAACACTTGTAATGCTTTGCGTTGTACTTTGCTGCGTTGAGATACAAGCCCTTGAGCCTTATGATGCTACTCCGATTGAGCCGGCTGAGCAAAGGATAGGCATCATGCCCATACCTCCACTGCCGGTCGAGATCAAACTATGGGCAAATAAACCTAACCGAGCCACTTACCACATCGGCGAGCGGATAACATTCTACTTTCGTGCTAATCGGGACTGCCATGTCTTTATTTACGACTTTGATACTAGGGGGAATGTGAATGTCCTATTTCCTAACCAATGGGATATGGATAACCATGTGCGCGCTGGCGTTACCTACAGGATCCCCTCATCGCGAGTGAGATACGGCTTGGCAGTTGAGGGACCTCCTGGCTGGGAGTTGGTGCATGCGGTCGCTATAGTGCATCCCGGATATCACTGGCGTTTCGAAGCGCTACTCAATCCGCCGCTGTGGCACGATGACTGGAGGCGAGCGCCATTAAATCTCAAGCGAGATTACTCAAGCAATGAACCATCCAGCCCAAAGCCAAAGCAATCGTTGAACAAACAGGATCTCTATCAGCAGGCTAAATCCGAGGCAGAACGCAATCTTGGGATAATAAAGAGGCACCTCCACCCCTATCCGACCTATAGCTGGGGTATTGCCACCTACGAGCTGTTCGTCTCCGATAGCTGGTTATACAGGGATTAAAAAGGCTACAGCTCAAGTAGCGATCTCATGGTCTCGATGGTCATCTCGGCTGCTGCTATTGGATCCGGGTAGGGGAGTATCTCGGCTGATAGGTATCCCTGGTATCCGATCTCCCTGAGGGTATCGACTATGCCGAGGAAGTCTATATGCCCATATCCCGGCGCCCAGCGATTGGAGTCGGCAACATGGACATGCCACAGCTTATTGCCCGCATCTAGTATGCTTTGATAGATATCCGCCTCCTCTATGTTGGCGTGGAAGGTGTCGAGCAGAATGCCGGTGTTGGTGAGTTGATTTGCATTTATGAAATCGAGGCACTCCGAGACGGTGGGCAAAAGGTCTGTCTCGTAGCGATTTATCGGCTCTATTACCAGTTGTACTCCCAGCCCCCTGGCATACTCGTCGAGGCTGCGCATTGCATTAGCGAAACGATTTATCGCTTCCTGCTTCTTTGATGCTGAACCAGCCTTGCCTCGTATCAAGCCGATGATTACGAAAGCCCGCATCGATTTTGCCATGCGCAGGTGGTCTTTCAAGCGCGCCACAGCAGCATCGCTGATATATTTCTCAGCGCTGCTTAAAGAAAGTCCCTCCTCGCCGTAAGCCTGCCCGGTACCAATAGCGCAGATATCGAGTTTATGTTTATTTGTGGTCTCAATTATCAGCCCTCTATCGACCTCGAGCGGATTGCGCACCGCCAGTTCCACTCCCTGGAAGCCTAGCTCAGCGATGCGCTTGATGTGGTCGGTGAAGCCGCCCTTGAAGGCAACCGCCTCGAAGGAGGCTTCCTGTACCGAGACCACTATGCTTAATCTCATGTAATCGGGGTTACCTGATCACCAGGTACGGGAAAAGGTCGCTATAGTTGCCGTTGGCATCACGGGCGACAACCTCGAGCAGATAATCCCCCACTGGCGCCCCGGCAGTTAGATTTGCCTTGAAAGTGTATAGGTTATCTCCGGCAGCCCAGTCGCCGCCCATGCCATTGTCGAGTAGTTGAATGCCAGTTGGCTGACCGGCGAAATATAGCTCCACCGCAGCCACATCGCTCTGGGCATCGACCACATAGACCATCAGCATCAGTGTTCCACCAGCCTCGAAGGTAACACTGCTATCCCAGTAGCCTCCGAGGTAGATCATCGGCTCAGCCCCCTTAGCCCCAGGCTCCCCAGGCAGGCGACCAGTCTCTATCATCGCGCCCAACATCCGCTCAAAGGATAGCTCAGCAAGCTCGCGCTCCCCCAAGCCTGTAGCATAAGCACTCGAATCGAAGCTAATGGAGAACAAAGGCCACTGCCCGATGTTTCCCGCGCAGTCGGAAACCACGAACTGGAGCAGTAGGCTAACCCGGGGCAATCCCCCGCTCAATATGGTGCTGTAGGTGAAAAGGTTATCGCCTGCCTTGGCATCGCCGAGGATGCCATTGTCGTTGAGTTGCAAGCCGGTATCAGCACCATCATAGTAAACACGGACAAGGTCAACATCAGGGTCGGTTACATAAGCCATCATGGTGATCTTGCCCCCGCTTGCTCCGCTTAACATTGTATCCCAGTATCCGCCGAGCAGGACCTTTGGTGGGGTATTGTCCTGCTTCACAGCGACCACAGCCGACCAGGGACTCTCGTCCATGTTCACATCGCGTGCCTTGACCCGATACTGATATGTCCAGCCATCGACCAGGTCGCGGAAGGTATATTGTGTGGTGGTTATCCATCCGCTCTCATCCTGGATGGAGACGAAGTTGTCGATGCTCGATTCGATTAGATACTCCACCGCACCGCTGGCACTCTCATCGCTCCACGAGAGGGTGTTAGTTGTCCCTTTCTTGCATGGCGGCTGAGGATCGATGGTCGGTGCGTTGGGTCCACCTCCGCTATGGGTGGGGGTTGGGGTGGCAGTGAATGTATGCGATGGATTGGCTGTAGGCGTTACTGTGGGGGTTGGAGAGGGGGGTGTGGTCCCGGTTGCGGTTACCGATGGTGCTGGAGTTGGTGTATAGGTCGGTGTCGGGGTTACATAAGGCGTAAAGGTCGGAGATGGTATCGGGGTTGCCGGCGGAATCTCTGGCGTAAAGCCCTTGGATAGTATGTATGCTCCGATGAAATCAGCCATGGGACCGTGCCCCATGTTCGGCCAGTAGTAGGCGACAAAGTTGGTGGCGCCCTGCACGATATCATCGGTTAGCTCACCCAATACCTCCAGGCTGCGCAGAGCATAGTAGGTGTCCAGGTAGGAGCTGCCATACCCCGGTCTGAAGGAAAATCCACCATCCTCGTTATGGCATCCCATGATGAAGTTCAACAAGCCCTCTGGATCCGCAGCCTCTGCGTTTATAAAATTAAGGCACATCACGCCGTGGAAGGTATGTTCCATTGAGGCGAGCGATTTGCCCATATCCCAGCCAAAGCCGCCACTTTCGGTCTGGCAACCTAGTACATAAGTAGTTAAGCCTTCTATATCCCCAGGATTCTTGTTAACGATATCGTAAACCATGCAACCATGATATGTATCCTCCAGGCTCGGATTATCATCGTCCTGATCGCTGGTGAATCCACCCATTTCGCCCTCAGGATCATCAGGATCCAGCGGTGCACGGCAGCCTCCAACCCAACCATAGGAGGCTGATTGGGATGCTTGACCAAAGCTGTCAAGAATAAAATAGGCATAATGGCTATACTTCACCTGTCCTGCACCTCCTGGCATATAGCCGAAGCCGGCAGGGAAAGGACCGAAGCTGTCCTCGCAACTCATAACCCAGTTTATATAGCTGGTGGGCGGGAATATGGTCTCCCCCAGCCAAGAAAGCCCCAGTGAGCAATAATAGCTGTGTGGCATGGCACTTTCACCACCCGAAAAAGGGCCAAAGGCGTTGTCCTGGTTCTGACAGCCATGGAAGTAGTTTATATGAGCATTGATATATCTTGCATTGAAGGTCATTAGTTGCAGGGCGAAGATCCCCATATAGGTGCTCATCGGATCCACACTGGAGTAATCCTTTCCAAATCGGATACCGCCGGTCTGTTTCTCCAAGCCCTGTATATAGTTCACTGCCCCCATTAGATTAGATGGAAGTGAATTGACAGTATTCAGTGCATGGATCACCCAGTAACATGCCATTGTGTAGCTATTGCCATCTCCCTTTAGGATCTCGAAGCCACCATCGCCGAGTTGCAGGCTGCGGCAGAAGTTGATAAATGCCTGTTTATCCGGAGGTTCCATGTTCAATCCCTCGCAGCATAGCGCTCCCCAATAACAGCTCATGGCCATACTAGGAAATAAACTCCCCAATGGTAATGGCATTATACCGAATCCACCATCGTTTACCTGGTGTGCATTTATAAAATCGATCAAAGCCTGCAGGTTCTGAGGCTGGTACCCCAAGAAGCGCAAACCCCAGATAGCATACATGGTCGCCTCCAGGATGGAGTAGCCCTTTCCCTCGCCGGGGGTATATGCATATCCACCAGCCGGCCAGCTCCAGTCCCCTTCCATCACCTGGCAGCTATCGATGAAGTTACGCGCTGCTTCTGGATCCAGCACGCTAGCGCCCAAGACCTTAAGTGAATGGATCGCAAAATAGGTCGAGGTCATATCCGAGGTGGCACCGGGATATTCCCCGAAGCCACCATCCGGGTTCTGACAGCTTTGTATCCAGACGATCAGGTCTTCCTGATAATTAGGAACCCGTTGCAGCAGCCTTAATCCATGAACACAGTAGTCGTTGTAGGTCATCTGCGAGGCATCGAAGGCTCCATTGCCGTTTCTAAACGACATAATATCGCTATACATCTGGTCGTGGGTGAACGGATAGTTCCCCGCTTGCACCGAAAAAACATAGCCAAGCACCATCAATAGGGCGATGATGTATATTTTACTTGCTTGCATATTCATCTTTCTTCTCCCATGTATTACCATTAATCGGTAGTTCAACATTAGCCTTTCAATTCGATCATTGTTAAGATTAATACAGCTAATGATGGCTGTCAAGAAATCACACATCCACTCAACAGGATATATAACCTCCCCTTCAATATATTCAACCCATGCAGTATCCCTGGCGCTGTTGATGCTAGTATTGCTTGAACATCTTGTGAAATCCTTGGCGCCGGAGGTTTACACTGGAGATAGCGGGGAGCTTAGCGCGGCAGCGTTTTTATTAGCCGTCCCTCACCCGACCGGGTTCCCGGTATTGCTTATGTTAGGAAGGCTGTTTATCTTTCTCCCCTTGGGCAATATAGCTTATGCGACCAACCTGGCATCGGCGATCGCAGGTTGCGGGGCAGCGATCATCCTTGCGCTTATATTGATCCGTTTGAAATTCAGTCTGCTGGTTGCGGTAAGCTCCCCGCTTGTACTAATCCTGGGGCGCACCACCTGGAGCCAGAGCGCCATTTATCGGGTATATACGCTGAGCATACTTTTCATTGCCCTGCTTGTTCTTTTAGCCATCAACTATCGGCAAGATCCAAGATTATCCTATCTATACTCATTTAGTTTCATATCCGCCCTGGCAATGGGGAGCCATTTTCACGCGCTATTGGGCATTCTGGGGGGCTTGATAATCTTAGGGACAAGCATCGGACCAAGTTTGCGAACTACTCGCTTGAGGGATATCATTATCAGCATCTTTTTCTTCATTCTAGGATTATCGGTCTATCTTTATATCCCCATAAGAGCCTCGCGAAAACTCATCATGAATTGGCTGTTTCCCTTCACCTGGGATAGGTTCTTATCTTACATGAGCCAAAAGGAGTATGCCTTCAAGATGATGGACCGGAGCCTTGGCGATATCTTGGAGGTGCTCAAGCGGGTTCTCGCTTATAACATCGATGAGTTCGGTGTTGTTTTTTTCATTGTTGGCATAACTGGTGGGCTAATTGCAATCCTTCGCCTTAAAATAATCGGCATAGCGGTTGTAATAATAGCCCTGGGGAATGTAGTTATAATGCTGCTTTACGGAAATCGCGCTGATATGGGGTATGTCTATCGATATTTGTTGCCGTTTTATTTTTGTATGGCATTCTTTATAGGGTGTTTCATAGAGTCGATATTAAGCTGGCTAAAAAAAATTGCACCAAGGCTAAAAGTTATTTTTTATTTTTTACTTTCATTATCTCTTGCGATGCTTATCATCCGCAATTATTACTATGGAGATAAAAGCCGCGCCTGGCTTGCTTATGACTTCGGCAAGCATGTGATAAATACGGCAGCCCAGGAGGCGCTTATATTCCTTGAAGGGGACAATATAACCTTTATACCATTTTACCTGAAATCTTGCCAGAATTGGAGGCAAGACCTGGTGTTCATGGAGGCTCAGGGATACTTCTACCCTAATACACGTCGCGGGCTGCCTAGAATGAACTGGTCCGGGCTTATGCGATTCATAAGCGACCATACGACAACACCGACCTTTATGAGCGTGGTCGGCGAGTTCTTCGAGGATGAACAGATCATGCCCCAAGGGTTCTTGTTCCGGGTGCGAAAGGGCATTTCAGTTTACGAGAACCTGGTGTATTTCCCGGATTATATACCCCTTAGAGGGCTGATGGATGCGAGCCTTTACAAGGACTTCACCATGCGCGCCATTGTAGGGCACTATCTTATACAACGGGCGGAGATAATGCGAAAGACCGGCTTATGGGAGCAAGCCAAGAATACTTACCTGCAAGCAGCCAGGTACGCGGTCGATATGCCCGACCAGTACAACAACATAGGCAATGCGCTCGCAGAGATGGGATACTATGCCGAGGCGGAGCGAATGATCAAGGAGTCGATACGCTATCGCCCCCGAGCGGGGAGCGGATACAGCAACCTGGGCATCATCTACAATCGCTGGGGGCGCAACCAGTTGGCTATCGAGACATTCAACCAGGGCATCAGCCTCGATGCCGATAACTGGCTCTTGTATTATAACCTGGCTATGGTTTACAAGGACATGGGCGATATGAAATCTGCGAATAAAGCGATGCAAAAAGCATTAAATCTGAATCCAGCACTGTTAAGCAGGAAATGAAGAGCACCAGGGGAATTTGACCAGGTTGATTGGTTGTTAAATTATACAAGCAAGTAATGATGGCTTTAACTTAGGAAAGGGAATAGACTACGATGCGAAGAAGAGAATTCTTGAAGCTCGGCTTGTGCGCTGCCGCATCGGCAATGATAGCCCCGCCGCTCAAGCTATTGGCTCAGGGCATCACAGCCCTTGATACTAATACTACCCGATTACTCTCAGATCCGACCCTCCAGTTGGCGGTAATCAAGGACGGGGCACCCAAAGAACTTGTTGACAAAGCCATCTATGCCCTCGGCGGCATGAAGCGCTTCGTCTCCAAGGGAGATAATGTTATAGTGAAGCCTAATATCGGCTGGGATCGAAATCCAAATCAGGCTGCAAACACGCACCCAGAGGTGGTCAAGGAGTTGATCAAACTCTGCCTCGATGCCGGCGCCGGCAAGGTGCGAGTCTTCGATAATACATGCAATGACCCTAGAAGATGCTATGTAAATAGCGGGATCAAGGATGCTGTCGAGTCGTTGGATGATTCGAGAGTGAGCATCTACCTTATCGATGAGCGCAAGTTTGTCGATGTGAAGATAAAGGATAAACTTATACTTGGTAAGTGGAAGTTCTACAAGGATGCGCTCGAGGCGGATGTCTTTATCAATGTGCCGGTTGCAAAGCACCACGGGTTGACCAGGCTGACCTTGGGAATGAAGAACATCATGGGGATCATCGGCGGCAGAAGGGGAAGCATCCATGTTGACATCGACAAGAAGCTCCCCGATCTTAACCAGGTTGTGAAAAGCGACCTGACCGTGATCGATATGACCAGGGTGCTTATCGCACACGGTCCAAGCGGCGGCAACCTCGATGATGTAAAGGTGCTCAATACAGTGGTCGCCTCTCCTAGCGTTGTTACCGCTGATGCACAGGCTGCTAAGATCATGGGAGTGCCAACAGCAACGCTACAATGGCTGATAAATGGATACAAGGTCGGCTTGGGGGAGATGGACCTGGGCAAGGTGAAACGGGTTACGCATAGCCTGGCAGCAGCTTAGATAGAACATGCTCGATTAGAAATACTATGCCAAGGAAGATTATCCAGTACTCGCTCCTTTTCGTCTTTTTGTGGCTCTTTTGGGAGACCAGATACAAGGGGGTCGATATCATCGAGCAACCGCTTAATATCTTCCTGCGCATAAGCCCCCTTATCTTTTTCGGAGTATCCATTGCCTATCGCACCGTAGAGCCTCTGCTTCTACCTTCTTTATATATTATAGCTCTCACATTATTGTTCGGGAGGGTATTTTGCGGGTGGATCTGCCCCCTGGGGACGCTGATCGACATATTCGACTCCTTGCTAGGGAAACTCGGCTTGAGGAAGAGAAAAAGGGTGGATGTCCGCTGGCTCAAGTTCGCCCTGTTAACCTTTATCCTGATCACCGCCATATTCTCCACGCAGTTGCTTTTACTATTGGACCCGATGAGCCTGCTAGTACGCAGCCTTTCGGTATCGATATATCCTTATACAAGCTACCTGTTTCTGGATGGTATGTGGGCATTGAGCGATCTCCCCGTGCTCGGGTGTATCTTTGAGGGGATCTATGATTTCTTATTTCGCAACATTTTCACTATCCCACAGCAACACTTCAATCAGTCGCTTTCTGTTTTCATCCTGTTTTTAGCAGTTTTCACTCTTGGTGTTTTAGGGCGGCGCTGGTGGTGCTCAAATGCTTGCCCCTTGGGAGCCTTACTGGGGATTATTTCGTTGATCTCTCCATTTCGGTATCGATGCTCCGAGGATTGCATCCAGTGCGGACTCTGTTCCAGCGAGTGCCCCACTGGCTGCATCGACCACCAGGATGCCACCTTATGCAAACAAGCTGAATGTGTCATGTGCCTAGTGTGCCAAAAGGAGTGCCCGGTGGATGCGATCAGCTTCATCAAGCGTGGCGTTGCCTGGACTCCATCCACTGGCGCGGTTGACCTATCGCGGCGCAGGTTCCTGGTAACCAGCGCGGTGAGCCTGGCAATGGTGCCGACATTGAAGCTGGATCCGATCAAGCACAACCTGCCCCATAGCCTTATCCGTCCTCCTGGCGCACTGCCGGAGGCTAGCTTCCTCGACACCTGTATCCGCTGCGGGGAGTGCATGCGTATCTGTCCTACCAGCGCGCTCCATCCTGCTCTTTTAAGCTCTGGGGTGGAGGGATTCTGGTCGCCGGTGCTGATACCGAGGCTCGGCTATTGCGAGTACAACTGCACACTCTGTGGCCAGATATGCCCTACGGGGGCGATTCAAGAGCTACCCTTGCCGATAAAGAAAAAATGGAACATCGGCAAGGCTAAAATCATCGAGGATCTATGCATACCGTTCATCGAGGACAAGAACTGCGTGGTCTGCGAGGAGCACTGCCCCATACCGGACAAGGCGATAAAGATGGTACCCCGAAATAATCAACTCCAGGGGGTCGAAGCCGAGCATTTAGACAACACGGCAAACCATAAGGGCAGATATGGATACGGCTACGGGTATGGAGCAAAATCAGGTAAAGGTCAGAGGCGCAGGGGAGATCTGATAATGGTGCCGGAGGTCGATGCTGACCTTTGCAATGGCTGCGGCATCTGCGAGTATGTCTGCCCAGTGCTCGGAAAGGCAGCCATTATCGTAGTCCGTGAGGGGGAGACCAGAATAAGATATAAATAGGTCTGATCTGGATGACCGATCGGTTGTTGATGATCTTGAAATGGTAAATGATTTTGAAGTATATTTATGGTGAAAGTTACTAACCGGGAGGACTTAATGCATAAAAGAGTTCTTTTGTTTGTCTTGTTTAGCCTTATTGTCGCCATGTATGCAGGCGATGCTCATGCTGACAAAGCTCTCGGCTTCAAGCTCGGTTATCTATCCTTTGGAGAGATAGATGATCTAAAAAAGGAAGTTGAGAAGCTGGACACGAAAAGTGAGGGTTTCTTCTTCGGCGCCGAGCTGGACAGGAGCTTCACCGAGCTTTTATACCTGAGCCTGGAGGTCGATTACTACTCGAATACAAAGACCGAGAAGCCAGGCGTTGCCGGCATAGAGAAGATCGACCTTACATACCGCCTGATACCGGTAACCCTCAATGCCAAGCTGCGCATTCCTTTGCCTTTGATAGTACCCTATGCAGGGGTCGGTGTTGGAGCCTACTGGAGCGAGTTGAAGGTCTCTACCACCATAAGTGGCACAAAGATCAGCGGCAGTGATAGCTTCATGGGATTCGGATACCAGGGATTGCTAGGTGCTGAGTTAGATCTTTCGGTACTCGGCATTTTCCTTGAATACCAATATCGTAACTTCTCGCTCGATTATCGACTGCGGCTCGAAGAGGGAGCAGAGAGAGAGGATGTGAAAGACAATGTCGAGGTGCACCAGATCGCGCTAGGAGTGCTGCTCAAGTTATAAGGCATACCCGTAACGCTTAACATTATTTTTGTGACATCAAAAGATAGGTTGCTAGAATTTTATACAACCTTTGAGTGAATAAGAACCATTGTCAATTTATTTCTAGTACTCCGGCTCCTTTTGATAAGGCAGAATATATGCGTCCCTATATTTCCTGTTTTTCTTTAGCTTAACTAACTGCTTCTCTGCCTGGTCGCGATACTCGTACTTGCCGACTCTTATGCGATATATAACACCTCCCCTTCGAGGTTTCAGTAATGTTATATAGCTATCCCAACCGGCTTTAATTAGATCCTGCTTCAGTTTGTAGGCGCCTTCTTTATTCCTGCCGGCTGCAACCTGGATGGTATATTTGGGCTTTACTTGTTGCTTTTGTGCTTGGATTGGTGGCGTAGGTTCCATCGATCCTTTCTTTACAGGGTGTGATGTTGGCTCCACCTTTTGCTTAGCCTTGGGAATAGATGTCGGTTTTGGGGATTGTCTCTTATCGGTGGATGCGATCCAGTATTCATCAAGTGTCGGCTCCGCTTCAGGCAAGGTAACCTTAGTCTCCAGCCAGGGAGACTCCTTCTCTTTATCCTGTGCCTTACCTGCTCCTTGTGCCCTATCGGCTGGGGTGAGTCCAACCTGCTGTTCGGTTATAAATCCCTCCCTGGTACCCACATTTTTGCCGATGGAGTATCCGAGGATGAATATCAGGAATGCGCAGACCAATCCGCCGACTAAAAAAAATGTGATATGGCTCGATTTGAGCCTCATGGTGTACTTGTAACCATCTTGGTCATCATCTCTCAGGTTATATGATACGGTCATTTGTTTAACCTCCGCTTAGATTTACATTTTCTCCGGTGCCTTTATTCCTAGTAGGTTCAATCCCTCTTTGAGCGTCTGCCTGAAGCCAGAGAGTAAAAGCAACCTTGCCCCCCGTTCCATAGGGTCATCAACGAGTATGCGCTGGTGATTGTAGTAGTTGTGGAATTCGGAGCACAGGTCGTGCAGATAGAATGTTACCCTATGTGGCTCGAAAGACAATGCCGCCTCGACAACTATCTCGGGGAACCTGTTGACCTGGTTAATCAAGCGCAGTTCCTGGATAGTATCTAGCGAAGCAAGCTTATGCAATGACGGCTTAGGCACCTCATAACCCCTCTTCTTTGCCTTCTCGAATACACTACATATCCTTGCATGGGCGTATTGGAGATAGTAAACCGGGTTTTCCGAGCTTTGGGTAACTGCCAACTTAAGATCGAAATCGAGGTGGCTATCAAAACGACGCATCAAAAAGAAGCAACGAGCCGCATCAACACCTATCTCCTCGACAAGCTCATCGAGGGTAACGAATTCACCGCCCCGCTTGGACATCTTGACCGTCTCTTGGCCGCGTTTGAGGGTTACAAGCTGTGCGATAAGAACCTCGAACTTTGCAGGATCGAAGCCAAGTGCCTTGATGGCTGCATTCATGCGCTTTATATGCCCATGATGATCCGGACCCCAGATGTCGATTACCAGGTCGTACCCCCGCATGAATTTATCATAATGGTAGGCTATGTCTGACAAGAAGTATGTCGGATAGCCATCGCTCTTTTTCAGTACCCTGTCCTCATCATCTCCGTATTGGGTCGTTCGCAGCCATAAAGCGCCATCTTTCTCGTACAGAAGCCCCTTTTCTTGCAGAATCTTTAGCACCTTATCCACAGTTCCCGCATAAAGCGAACGCTCGTGGAACCAGCGATCAAAGATGACCCCGAAATTCTCAAGCGCGGTTCTTTGCTGTTCGATTATCGCCTCAACCCCGAAATCCGAGTATTCTTGATCCGATAGTTCCATGTATGTCTTACATTGCTTGTCGAGTTTTTGTTTAAGTGCTTCAGCTATCTCGATTATATAATCACCACCGTAGCCATCTTCGGGTAGTTCCATATTGTCTCCATAAAGCTGAGCCAAGCGCGCCTTTATCGAATTGCCCAGAAGCATCACCTGGCGTCCAGCATCGTTGACATAGAACTCGGTATCGACTTTATATCCAACCTTGCGCATTATCCTGGCAAGACTATCTCCCAGTGAGGCAGCCCTTGCGTTTACCACGTTCAGCGGTCCGGTTGGATTGGCGCTGACAAATTCGAGGTTCACCTTCTTACTGGCAACCGGCTTGTATTGGATACCTTCGGTCAAAATGCGGTAGAGGCTCTGGTGCCAGAAAGAGGGCTTCATGGTAGAGTTCATAAAGCCTGGCTTGACAGCTTCAACATGATCAAGATCAGCACAGGGGGGAAGATTGGCAATGATGGTCTCGGCGATCTTCATCGGCGACTGCCTAAGTATTTTAGGCAGCAACATGGCTATGTTGGTCGTAAAATCTCCGAACTTGGGATCCGGGTAGCTAACCTGCACTGGTGGAATATTCTGCTCGGAAACCAGTTCTTTACAGGACTTCAGGCTTTCTTCAAGAAGTTTCTCGATGATCTCCTTCATGGCTGCATAATGTTAGCAGATCCTCCTCGATGATTCTAGGAGCTTTCCGTGTTTAATAGCTAAATAAGCATACTTTGATCACGATGCAATTCCTGTATATAATTTTAGCAATGAGTACTACTATCGAACTATACATCGTGCTCTTGATCGATCTGTTCCTTGCTATCTTGCTCGGCATCATCCCTGTCCTTCGAGGCAGGGAGGCTTTCTTTGGAGTCAGGATCTCCAGGCAGTACTACCGGGAGACCGCCAAGCCGATAATCTTCCGCAAGTGGTTGATTTTTATAGCGATATCCTTTGCAGTAGCCCTGTATTACTTATTTGTAGGCTCAGATAGGAGGGAATTAGCTATCTCGCTTCATCTTTTCATACCTGCACTATTTGCATTAGCATTATGGATTTACTGGCATCGAATGGTGAAGCCTAACGAGGAATTGCCTGAAATTGATCTAACCTCACTTAATCCCCCAAAGAGAAGGTTAATCGATTACCTTCATCCACCGATTGAGGTGTTATGTCTTACCTGTATCATTGCCTCTGTGCTTTATGGGGTTGTACATTATCCGCAGATGTCGCAGCGCATAGCGGTACACTTCGATGCAGCAGGCGCTCCTGATGGCTACTCGCAGAAGAATATCTTCTCCGTCTTTTCCATATCGATAGTTAATCTCGGCGTATACTTGCTTATGTTGATCGCTGGACTGGCAATAGTGCACTCAAAGGCGACAATGCCCAAAGAACACCTCAAGGAGTATCTTTTGCTGGTTGATAAAAAGATTCGCCTCAATATGAACTTTCTTACCGCCATGCGTCTTGTCATGGTGATGATCTTTGCCTATATGCAGACTATCGTTGTTCGGGCAGCCTTGGATGCACCCTCGGGAGAGCCTGGCTTGATGCTGATGACAATTGGCACGGTTCCATTGGTCATCATCGCTACGGTTATCTACATGCGACGATACAAGGGGATCAATGATTGCATAGTAAACCTACTCGGCACTGTCGATCCGGGATACTCAAAGGACTCCGAGGGATGGAAGTGGGGCATCATCTATTATAATCCCAAAGATCCAGCCATATTTGTGGAGAAGCTAGTCGGTTATGGATACACACTAAACTTCGGAAATAAAAAGTCATGGTGGATCACGATCGGATTCCTCGCTTTCATGGGACTGATCATCGCCACATCATTCCTTATCCCGCTTCTACTCAAGTAGGAAGGCGGGGAGCGGGGCACGCAAAGACGCAAAGAAATAGTCGATTAAACACAAAACATTATGACTAGAAAGAGATTGCTTTTCCTGTGCACCGGCAACTCCTGTCGCAGCCAAATGGCTGAGGGATTTGCCAAGAGAATGATGGCTGATACTTATGAGATCTACAGTGCCGGCATAGAGGCTCACGGAATGAATCCTTATGCGATGCGCGTAATGAAGGAGATCGGAATCGATATCAGCGACCAGTTCTCCAAGACGATCGATCAGGTCCCCTGGGATGAGATGGATGTGGTGATCACACTTTGCGATCATGCCAAGCAGACCTGCCCGATGGTGCCGAGAGGTGCAAGGCATATTCATTGGAGCATCGAGGATCCTGCCGAGGCTGACGGCGATGAAGAGACGATCTTAGGTGTGTACCGGCGAATCAGGGACGAGATCAAGGAGAGAATCGAAAACCTGAGATCCCCCACCTGAAAACCGGCTTGTATTTATGGTATAAATGGCACTGCGAAATAAGGCTGTATCTCTAGGTTCTTATAGCCAATAGCATGTGAAGGGATCGATGCATAAGTATCTTGTAATCGCTGGCTATGTCCTGTGCTGCCTGTTTTTTACCTACCCCTTAGTCCTCGATATTAACGGTTCAATCCCCAGCGATACCCGTTATTTTGGTAACTACCATGGCGATACCTTCATGTTCTACTGGAATATGTGGTGGTTCAAGACCGCGCTTTTAGATTTGTTTTCAAGCCCCTTTTACTGCACTTATGCCTATTACCCCATGGGAGTTACTCTGATCTTCCATACGACGGTCCCTTTTTTCTCGATAATATCGGTCATTCCAGGCTTACTGATCGGCTTAACCATGACCTACAACCTTATATTCCTAGGGTGTCTATTCCTGGCAGCTTATGGCGCTTATTTGCTGGCAGATCTGCTATTGGATAATGAATGGATCGCCTTTATTGCCGGTGTAATCTATGGTTTCAATCCTTACCTATTGTATCGTGGCACCTGTCATCTCAATATGGCGGTAGCCTTTACCATACCGTTTTTTTTGTATTTCCTGTTACGAGCTTTATCGATGGATGATATGTTAAGGGGAGCTAATCCCGCCTTGCAAAGCCCCTATCGCCGAATGTTATTGGCTATGTATTGTGGCTGTTTTGCCTTTATCGCAAGCCTTACCTCATACTATTATTTCTTTTTCATCCAGCTTTTGCTCATCTACACTCTCTTTTACTTGGGCTTTAGTCGCTCAGGCAGGAGCATATTGCACCATGCCAGCTACACGATCGTGATCATTGAGTTGATCGGAGCTGCTGGCATAGCTCCCTTGGTTAGCAAAATGCTCGCCACCATAGAGCGCTATGGAAACTTTGTAGATGTGAAACTAGCAGCCGGAGCGGATCTTCTCGGACTGTTCATCCCTAGCGCATTGCACCCCTTTTTCGGATCTCTGAGCCTCCAGATGCTGGAGAAGGACAAGGAGAGCTTCAGCATATACATTGGCTGGGTGGTGATAGCCCTGATTGCAATTGGCATTCTGAAGATGCGCCGAACTGAGATGGTGAGGTATTTCGGTATAATGGGGCTGGCTTCATTGATCCTTCTTGTCGGTCCAGCTCCTCGTTTTGCAGGGCAGAACTACCTGGAGTACATCCCATTTCCCTTTCGAGTCATCATGTCGGCGCCGATATTGAGTGCTATAAGGGTTTCAGCTCGATTCATGGCAGTATTGATGCTTGTCGCCTCCATGCTGGCTGCGCTCGGTATGGTATGGATAATGACAAGTCGGGGCGTGAAGGGGAAGCGTTTAGCCCGCTTGCTGCCATTATTGATACTATTTTTTATTGTGTTTGAGTACCTTCCGATTCCGTACCCCACCGCTCGATTGATACATCATCCGGTCTATGATTCGATCGCCAACGAACCAGGGGACTTCACGGTGGTCGATATTCCGCTATTGCAGCGCCCATCTAATCGCACACAGTATTTTGCTACCGTTCATCAAAAACGGGTACTTCACACTCATATCGGCTATCTGCCCGACTATATCGATAAGTATTATCACCGCGCTCCCTTGATCGAGGACCTGCTGGCATTGCAGAGCGGATATTCGGTGCGACAGCCGACCAGGAGCCTTCAGGACATAAAGGAAGCCTGTCGTTTATATAAGATTCGCTATATCATAATCCAAAGACAAGTATTGCCTGTAAATGCGGTGAATAACTTCAGGCAATACTTTGATAAACTAGGTGATCTTGTGGGTCCGGCGCTTGAGGACAGGCAGCTCATAGTTTATCGAACCTTGGTGAATCTTGAGCCGTCTGATATAGAGATCCGTCCTGGTAATCCCGGTGTCGATGCCTATTTCACCTACGGTTGGGCTTTAGGGAGCATTCAAGACTCGAATAGCAGTTATTTTCGCACCCTTGAGAGATCGGCTGAGGTGCTGCTCCCCACCTGGAGACAAGAGAGAGCGTATTTCACCTTTACCGTTAAACCGACCGCATCCAAAGACAATGAAAGGCTTTATGTAACCGTATATATCAACGATGAATACCTGATCAGGCTGCATCTGGCGCCCAGGGAGTATACATACCAGTTCAATTTAAGCGAGAAGCTCCTAAAGCACGATCCAGCAAGGGTTCGCTTCCAGTTCGACTACCAGGCTCAGGATGAGAAACCTTATCTAAAGCATGAGCCGATCGAGGTTGCCTTCAAGGAGATAACATTGATATTCTGAATCTTATGAGCCTGATGAAGCATCCAAGTTCGATCCTGTTGTTGATGACCCTAATTTTAGAGACGCCCCATAATCTGATCCTTGCACAGCAAGAAGAAATGACAAAGCCGGCTAAGGTCATCCTCATGAAAGAGCCGTTTCTCTTCGATGGCAACTATACTTTTACGGGAGCTGAAGCATGTTTACCGTGCCACGAGACACAGTATGCACAATGGAAGCGGACCGCTCATGCAAGGGCGTTTCAAAGCCTGCTTTCCCTGGGGAAACAAGATCATCTTGAATGTATCAAGTGCCATGTAACCGGCTTCGGGAATCCAAGCGGCTACTGGAAGGATAATCCCGACCGCCAGCGCTTTGAAAATGTCCAGTGCGAGGCTTGTCATGGGGCACGGGCAGAGCATGCCAAAACGCCGAGCATTAATCCACAGTCGTACATAAAGGACTGTCCGCTATGCGAGTACAGGAAGATTTGTATCCTTTGCCATAATCATAAAAACAGCCCCAAATTCGACTTCAATAAGTACCTTGAGAAGATCATCCATAAAAAGACATTGGATAATAAGACTGGCGATTAGGCCATTATTTTTAGCCTGTGTATCAGGGATAATGCTCGGTTTGGCGTTTCCACAGCCGGGCTGGGGATTCCTGGCATATATCGCTCTAGTGCCTTTATTTGCAGCAATTCAAGACCTAAAGCCGTGGAGAGCATTCAGGCTCGGATTCGTGGCTGGCTTCTTTTACTTCATTATCGGTGTTTACTGGGTGATAATCGCCATGCACTATTATGGGGGGATAAGCTATCCCTTAAGCGGCTTCTTTATGGTGCTGCTTGTACTATATTTGAGCCTATATCCAGCCGTTTTCGCATATCTTCTAAGGCTTGGCGTAGGTAGGTTGAATCTGCCGATGACCATTCATGCCCCCGTGCTTTGGGTGCTGCTCGAATGGGTCAGGGGATGGATGATAACCGGCTTTCCTTGGAATAGCCTCGGTTACTCGCAATACAAATTCAGATACCTCATTCAACCTGCTGACCTGTTAGGTGTTCACGGGATATCGTTTCTGGTGGTGCTAGTCAATGCAGGCATATATAGCCTGATCTGCAATAAAACCAAAGGCTCTCAAAGGTATTTGCCGGCGATGATCGCTTCTATTCTGATCATCTTTTGCATCGGTTACAGCATCCATCGTATCAATAATATGGAGCATGAGGGGGTAGCTTTTGATTGCCTGATCATCCAGGCGAACATACCCCAAGAACAGAAATGGAACCCAGCCTACAAGGACGAAATATTATATAAATATCTAGCTTTGACCAAGATGGGGGTGGAAAAAAGGTATGCTGTCCCTGCCCTGGTCGTCTGGCCCGAGGCTGCCACGCCGTTTCGTTTCGAGCGGGATTTCGCCAGGAGGCAGAGGATGATTCGCTTCGTTGAATCGATGAACCTTACGCTCTTGTTTGGCAGCGCATCAATTGCACAAAACGGTGATCACCAGAACAGCTCCTACCTGATCGATAAGAACGGTAGGATACTTTATAAATATCATAAGATGCACCTGGTTCCTTTTGGTGAGTATATCCCCTTGCGCGAACTGCTGTTCTTTATCGATAAGCTGGTGCCAGGAGAGGGTGACTTCAAGCCTGGCACCGAGCATGTGATTATGCAAGCTGGCAAAGCGAGGATGGGCAATATTATATGCTATGAAGCCCTGTTTCCAGGTATATCGGCAGCCTGTCGCCAAAAGGGAGCAAATCTGCTGGCAAATCTGACCAACGAAGCCTGGTTTGGGCGCTCCAAGGCAGCGCCACAGGTGCTCTCCCAGGTCGTTTTTCGCGCCATCGAGAACAAGGTGCCGCTGATCAGGGCTGCAAACACTGGCATCTCAGCCTTCATCGACCCTACTGGAAGGATAATCGAATCCATCGGTCTTTTCGAGACCGGCAGCATCCGCCAGGAGATCATACTAGATCAATACGATAAGACCCTGTATTCACGGTATCCAGCTATGATCTTCATACTGATGGGGATGCTCGAGATGATTATGTTCATCGGCGTAATAGTAAAGCGGAGCCATACTCTGCAAATGGCTTCAGCTTAAGGCGTCCTTTATATGGTCGATGAAGGTTCTTTTGCCGCTACCGATTGTTGAAAGCTCATCTTCTGTCTCGGCGAGCTTCTTGAATAGCTCGATCTGCTCTTTGCTCAAATTCTGGGGCGTAACTACCGTGATCTTTACATAATGGTCTCCCCTGCCATGTCCTCGCAAGTAGGGTACGCCCTTGCCGCGCATTACAAATACCTTGCCGGTCTGGGTTCCAGGGGGGATGCGAAGCTCTTGTTCTCCCTCAACAGTAGGTGCCATAACTTTTGCACCTAGTGCAGCCTGGCTGAAGGTTATGGGTAGATCGACATAAGTATTGTACTCTTGGCGCTTTATCAGCGGGTGTTCCTTGATTGAGATCACCAGGAAAAGGTCGCCGGGAGTGCCCCCGCCATGCGGTTGATCTCCTTTACCGCTGAGTCGAATCCTCATGCCTTGATCAACCCCAGCCGGTATGTTCACCTCCACTTTTTCCGCCTTGGGCACCAGACCGCTGCCTTGACAGTTGGGGCACTTATCTCTTATGACCGTGCCTTCGCCTTTGCAGTGATGACAGGGAGTGCTAATAGCCATAAACCCAGCTCGCCTTACATATTGACCTGTGCCTCCGCAGACATCGCACCTCTGCGGCGACGAGCCTTCCCTGGCTCCGCTGCCATGACAATGCATGCATAGCACCCGGCGCGAGATCTCGATGACCTTTTGAGCACCAAAAACCGCCTCATCGAATTCTATCTCAAGGGGGATCTGTATATCCTCTCCCCTGGAGGGATGTTTCCTTCTCCTTCTCCTTGTGCTACCGAAGCCGAAGGGATCGAAGTCGAAGAGATCGCTGAAAATGTCCGAGAATTGGGAGAATATATCCGAGGCGTCCCTGAAGCCAGAGAATCCAGCGTTGCGCAGTCCCTCATGACCATACAGGTCGTACTGTCTCCGTTTCTCAGGATCGATCAAGACCTGGTAAGCCTCGGATGCCTCCTTGAAGCGTTCCTCAGCGCTGGGATCATCGGGATTTCGGTCCGGATGGTACTGGTAAGCGAGTTTCTTGTAAGCCTTCTTTATCTCCGCTTCGCTGGCGTCCCTGGGGACATTCAGTATTTCGTAGTAGTCTCTTTTTTCCATGAGCACCGACTATCTAAAGCTGTTCCAAACATCTTATTGTAGCCAATTAAAACGGCATGATCAAGCTGGCTGTCGAGAAGCCGAGAAGCCCATCGAGAAGAGTATATACAGCCTCTCAACAATCCCCTAACGAAGACTATCCATGTATTCGAGGTAATGTAAAGCCATTGGATCTTGCGGCAAGACTCGCAGCCGGCGCTGGAAAAATACCCTGGACTCCCCAAGATTCCCTTTATTCAGATAGACCAAGCCAAGATATCCGTAAAGATCGCTCTTTTTTGCCGGATACAGCGCATAAGCCATGCGCTGTGCCCAGTTGTGATGCTCGAAGTGGGAATAAATGACCGACAGCAATGCCCCGCGCCATGGGTGCGGGTAGATAACCGAGATGTTATCCTGCTCAGCTCCCTCAAAGCATGGTATCCAAGGACTATAAACTCCCAGTAGTGCCGATAATACGGACCATGATATCAACACAATAACCATAGCAATACCCAGGACCCTGAGTGATGATACCCTCGCTTTCATTATGCTCGCAATGACGGGAAGGCTAAACATGTACAAGAAAGGGATTATGGGAATGAAGAACCTGAAGCCATACGCCCACCCGCCATAGTCGCTGGTGAAAATGATGAAAAGACGCATCGATGCAGCCACAGCGATGATTATGTATAAAAAAGCCCCTCGCTTTGAGGATACAAATGGGTTGCCATCGATTGCCTTCTTGCGTAGAAGAATGATAATGCCTGGTATCGATAATAGAAGCAATGGAGTGTGCGAAAATATCCCTCGCTCGCCTATAGTGGCGTTCATGGCATAGTTAATCGGGTCGCTGCTTCTTCGCAAGCCAGCGACGCTATTGGCAGCATGGATGCTCCCCTCGTAATCGTATCCTCCGGGATGGAAATAGACCGGCAGCGGGCTTTTATGTATAATGAAGTTCGCCGTGCCCTCTATGGCTAAGGGAATCATCAAGCCAAGTACAAAAGCAAGCAGGGGCAGCGGGTTTCTTTGCTTGATTTTACTAAACAATTGCCTAACAAAGGTGAGGAATAAAAAGACACCCCCGCATACGATCTCAGTTACCGCCGCGGCGCCTAATAGCAAGCCAGATGCCAGGTGGCGGCTATTGGAAACCTCCATGTCGCCAGCCACTTCCCCTCGCAGCAGATACCAGCCTGCCATTATGAAAAGGGCTGCCGGAACATGGTTGTTAAATACCGTGCCATAAGAGAATATCCATGTTCCGGCAATGCAAAACAAAAACAAGGGCATTCTTATTAGGCTTGCCGGGATGGTTCTTGTTGTGATCATGATTAGTAGGGTCGCTATGGCTGATGCGCAGGCTCCCGAGGTCAACCAGGTCAATAAAAATATTGCCACATTCGGGGAGGAAGCGAAGCCAATGCCGAATAAATGATATAGGATACAATAGAATATTGATGTAATCAGGGGGAGGAAGCAAAGGATGCCCGAATAAAAGCGCTGGCCGATCTTTACCTTATCGACCGTCCAGAAAAAGTCAGTATCATCGATAGCGAAGGTTCCCTGCTCGACTAGGGCTTGCACGGTAGCCATACGGGCAGCATCATTGCCGCTCAGGCTGACGGTGCTCTTTGTAAAGAAGCCATAGAGCAACCATATAGCAAGCCACAGAATCACAGACCGCCGCATAATCATCGCTGGTCGCTTATTTCATTGATTCGAGCAGCTTCTTAGCCTTGCGCCTTGCAGTGCGATTCTCCACATCATAGTAATAATCTTCGGGAACCTTGTGGGATAGCACCTTCTTGAGCAGCCCCATGTATTCGCCCTTTTCACCATACTTTTTTACATAGTACTCAGCGTAGAGAATGTAGTTCTCAAGGTAGTTGGGATCGATTGCAATGGCGCGCTGGAAGTGCTTTTTAGCCTTATCCTTGCTCTTGCCCATGAAAAAAGGAACTTCCAGGTAATAGCATCCGAAGAAGCGATGAACTCCGCCAGCATAATAACTCTCATCGAGTATCATGATCCTCTCCATCAAGTTTTTAACCTTGGGGATGTCCTTTATACTCTGGATGATGCCTTTCAGCTCCGCCCATCTACCCCAGCATGATGCGAGCCAGAAGGCGACCGATATGTCTTCGAGGGTCAAACGCTCGAAGATATCCTGATCGTTCATGCCCGACTCGCTGCCGAAGATATATCTTGGACTCACCCTGATCCCAGCATATCCATACTCCTTCCCCTTTCCATAAAGCTCCAGAAGCTCATCCTCGCTGAGACCCTCACCGTAGGCATAAGCGAGGGTGTAGTAAAGCTCCGCGATCCTCGAATATGGGTACATCTCGGTGGGATCTGCCAGGATAGCCTTCTTATACTGCTCGATAGCCTCCAGCACTTTCTCCTTCTTCATTCTCTCCTGATGCGCTTGATCGGCAAGTCTTATCCAATGCTTGTATTGCTCTTTGTCGATTCCTGGTCTATCCGCATAAAGCAAAGATGTTGAGCACAATAATATGATTAGAACAAATGAGAAACTCCTTGGTTGTCCCTTTCTTATCATCGTCTTCATCCCCTCTATTCGATGAGTAAACAATTATCACACTCGATTGTTCCTTAGTTATTTGGGAGCTTATATAGCTTTACCTCGCTTTGTTTTATTATGAAAGTCTCTATCAGCTCGCCTTGCTTAAGTGCTCTTGGATACATGATCCGAAAGTTCTTTTCCTCCAAGCCGTCATTAAAGCTCCATAAAAGGATATGGGTAATATCGTAAAGCTCCAGTGCATCCTCGTGATTCACATATCCGAGCCACATCGGGTAGCAGCGAAGCTGATTGTTCATGCAAAGCTGCGGCGCCCACTGTCCAGCCACTCTACCACCAGGAGCCAGCATCTCCAGCTTCAATGATGCGCTTCTAATGGTATATTTTGGTGCCCTTGCCCAGTTTACATATTGCAAGGCATTATGGATAACGAAGATACTTATAAGCGCCATGTAGATCAACCGCTGGTGCTGCATCGAATCCTTGTTACCTGCCAATCGAAGAACATAATAGCCTACTAAACCCAAGGTAAATCCACTCAGGTAGAATCCAGGCTTATATACATAGGCGAGCAGATCCTTGCTGACTCCAAGCCTAGGTGCCAGGAGCATAAAACCGCCCAGGCTGCCCGCTATAATGATGAATATGACCAATAAAACCGCTTTCCTGCCGCGACTCCATAGCACTCGCTGAAAAACATCCCCCCCTAACAGGTCGAACAAGCGCTCCAAGCCTAAAGCAGCCATTATATGCAAGGCAAGAAATATCGGCAGATAGTACCTGACCGGTCGGTAGTGAAACATGGAAAGCATAACAAAACCCAGGATAAACCAGCAGAAAAGTAATATCTCTACCGTGTTAGCCCTTTTGCGATATAGCTTATCGAATAAGCTGATCAGACCGACCATTCCCAGTGCTGTTATCACCGGAAAGCGCGATGCATAGATGAAAAAAGGCTGAGTAAGGACATCCTTGGCAATGCCAGATAGACTAGCTGACTGCTGCGATAGGTAATATCGATTGTATCCGCTAACCAGCTCCCAGTGAGGCAGATAAAATAATAGGTATAAGGGGATAATGATCATCAAGAAACCAGCGCAAATGAAACCTAGGTTTCTTAGTAGATCCTTTAAACTTCTTTGACTCTGCGAAATAAACATGAGGATCAAGGAAGCTAAAGAGGCAACAATAAGATAGACCGCCAGGGATTTTATGCTATAAGCACAGCCAAGGGCGACTCCGCATAGAAGATAGCCGGGCGGGAATCGTTCTCCCATCAAATAAAGAAACAACGCCAAGGATATGAAGAATACCAGCGGAGTCTCCAGCAGGTAGAGCCTTCCGTACATCATGGGCACAAAAGAGAATCCCCAGAACACGGCAGCATAAAGCGCCGTGCGCTCCGAGAGCCTCAAGGAAAGCGCCAGCGCGATCAATAATATGCTAAAACTGCTCAGCACAATCGATATGATCCTAGCCTGCCACAGACCAATGCCGAATAGTTTGAAGGCGATGAAGGCGAGCCAGTAGGTTATCGGGCTTAGGTACATATCGTTCCAGTCATTGGTTACCGCCTCGCCGAAGAGGATCTGGTTCCTGGCATTATGCACCCAGAAGCCCTCATCAGCGAAGTAGCCGCCGCTCCAGCTAAGGTCAACCGGTGGATCCGCGCTTGGATGAAGCGCCCGCAAAAATGCACAGGCAATTATGATTATGATAAGTGCTCTATAGAAAAGACTCCTGGCTCTTTTAGAATAAGACTCCATCAACCTTGAAAAGTATCAAGAAATATTCTTATCTATCGTTAGGTAAACAGTCTCGAAAGTATTTATCATAAGATCACCTTGCCGGTGTTTATTCCGTCCCCTTGATTATACCAAGAAATCCAACAACCTGCGAGGTTTTCATACATCAAAACCGCAATCTACCTGAAGATTTGGATGCTGAGTTTAATCCGATTATTGATCTCATTTTTAAGGTGAATAAGGTTATTTTATCTAATCTTCACCATTTCAGGCTCGTAAACCTACTTGACATGATTTCATCCTATTATATAATCAGAATGTTCAGTACCCGAACGAGTCACTCGGGAAGGGCCTATAGCTCATCGTAGGTAGAGCATCCGGCTCATAACCGGAAGGTGCCTGGTTCGAGCCCAGGTAGGCCCATGGGGTACCAAATAGATGGAACTCCAAAAAGGGATTTCTTTGAAGATATGAAAGTAATAAAAACAAGAAGGAGAGATTGAACCAGCAACTTAAAAAGTTGATAACCCTCCAAGAAATCGATACAAAACTCAAATCCCTTGACCTAGAGAAAGATAAGATCCCCAAAGTAGTTAGCCAAAAAGAGCAAGAGATCCAAAGACTCAAAGACCGTCTCCAAAAGGAAAAGGAAAACCTTGTCAAGGCGGAAAAAGATCGCAAAGACAAAGAGCATCAGGTGGAAGACAATGAGCAGAAGGTAATTAAATACCAACAGCAACTGTACCAGGTGAAGACCAACAAGGAGTACTTTGCACTGCGCGAGGAGATCGAGTTCCTAAAGGAAAAAAATAAATCCATAGAGGACGAGATCATCGCTATCATGGAGCACAACGAGTTAAAGAAACTAGAATTGACTGAAAAAGAGAAACAGATCTCCCAGGCAATTAAAGAATTCGAACATCTAAACGCAGAGAAACAAAAGGAACAACAACAGATCCAAAGCAAGATTGAAACCTTGGCAAAACAAAGATCCGAGCTTGAAAAACAGGTGGATAGATCGCTCATCGACATCTATAATACGATCTCAAGAAGACAGGATGGAATCGCGGTCTCTAAGGCTGTGGATGGAATCTGCATGGGATGCCACCTGGAATTACGGCTGCAAGATTGGGCTGCACTACTTAAAGGGGAACAGATCATCCAATGCTGGAACTGTCACAGGATACTTTATGTTGATCCGGAATTCATCAACAGCTCCAAGAACTTGGATGACCTTGACGAACAAGGGGAAGAAGAGCTAGAATAGGGTTCTCGATTTGAGGGAATGGACAAGGTTTTTAAGCCTTGACATAGGCAGTTTGTCTTGTTATCGTTTATTTGCCATGAAAATGAAAAATATCAAGGAGGGGAAATTGAAAAACCTGAAGGGATATCCTTTATATATGGTGCCGTTCCTAGTGCTGATCCTGTTTTCGGGCTTATATTTCATCGCTTGCGAGGAAGACGAAACTGACCCTTGGGATGAACCGGCAAGTTGTATAAACGCCATCAACGGGCAATGGATCTTTCACTTCTCTCCCCCAATAGACAGAGACATGATCCTCAATGCCGAGCAAGAGGAAGGCTCTTGCATCGTCTATCTAAGGGACACTGCCCGCAATCCAGGCGTATTTGAGGGAGTTGTTGATGGCAACAAATTGCGCGCTCGCTCTGTATTCGCTGGCTATTGGCGAATAGAAGGGACTATAAGCGAAAGTCCACTCTATATGGAGGGGAATTGGTATCTGCAGGGCAATAACTCTGGAACCTGGACCGCAGACTTCAACTACAATGCTACTTACTAAGTAGATTAACGGTTAATAGCAGATGCACTGATAATATGACGGAGCTTTATTAAGCTCCGTTTTTTTTGCTTATGCAACACATTGATAATGATAAGCTCCTGGTGGGGGGCGTGGATCTAGGCTCTAATTCATTCCGCCTCATGATCCTAGGGCGAGATGAGTGTGGTTATATAAGTATTGCGTATGAGGCTTTAATAATAACCGGCTTAAGCCAAGGTTGCTCACATGATAGGAAAATCACACCCCAAGCTATGCAAAAAAGCCTCGACGCCCTGCATGAATTTGTGCAAAAACTCGATAAATACAAGGTCAACCGAAGATACTTTCTGGGCACAAGTGCCCTGCGGGAGGCGAAAAATAGCCAGCAATTCCTGGATCTCGCTCGAAAGGAACTGAAGATCTGCATACAGGTAATTGAGCCAGAGCAGGAGGCAACTCTTTCATACCAGGCTGCCCGGCACTCGCTCGACCTTGAAGGTTCTTGTCTGGTTGCCGATATCGGTGGTGGCAGCACAGAGCTGATCTTCGGCACTTCTACAGAACCTCAAGAATGGTTATCAACCAACCTCGGCGTGGTTAAGCTCAAGGAGGAGTTTCTTCCTGCCGATCCTCCAAAAAAGGTACATAGGCTGGAATTGCAGTCGTACCTACTTGATAAAATGAGAGGAATAGAACCCATCAGGGAATCTAAAAAGGTGTCAGCCGGGCTGATAATCGTCGGTGGAACCGCAACCACGGCAGTGGCGATGCTTAAAGAGCAGCCATTATACATCGACTCTCAGTTCAACAACATAAAGGTCCCTATTAGAGAGATAGATAGATTGATACATTCCATCTCTCCCCTTACCTGCAATGAAATATTGCGCCGCTATCCGGTTCCACGAGGTAGAGAGCCTTATATGTTACCTGGACTCATTCTCATTCGATGCCTGATGGATACCATCGGCTCTGAAAGCCTGGTTACCTGCTCGCGGGGATACCTGTATGGTTATTTATTACAAGAGCTTGTTAATGAAAATAAAGAACAATAATAATAAAGTATTGATTTTAATGAGATTCCTCGACTCAACCGCCATAAAGTTTCGTCTTTGCGCAAGGCAGGCTTCCCTCGCCTGGAATGGCACTATGTAAGGTTCAATAGTCTATTTGTTCGATAAACTCGTACTCAATCTTTGGATTAAAAGTATCCAGCTTAATTGAGGCGAGTTTTTTCCTTGCGATCTCTATTGCATGGGGTGAATTATCGATCCCTATCCATCTTCTTCCGCTTAAATGTGCAGATACTAATGTGCTCCCGGACCCACAGAAACAATCAAGAACGATGCTATCTTCGTTAGATGATGTCTTTACAATGAGGTCTAAAAGCGCCTGGTTTTTCTCGGTAGGGTATTTGGGGTATTGAGGGTCCTTAAACTCCCAGATATCTTGCACCCTTTTGCCTACTCTTTCATCTGCGTATATCTTTTTTCTTGGATTTCCGGTTGAAGACCACTCCAGCAGCCCTTGCTTGTCCCATTTTTCCAGTGTTGTCACATCGGTTCTCCAGTGCCTTCCTTTTGGCGGCATCATGCATTTGAAGGGTTTTGAAGATTCGCCATTTTGCGTCTCTCCTGGAGCGTGAATGGGTACAGTGGTATATCTTCTGCCGAATTTATCGACCTTGGGAAACAACTTTTCCAGATCCTTTTCCGTGTAATCCTCTATAGGTTCATTCCAGATAGGATTACCTGTTTTCGTATAAAAAAGTATGAGATCCTTTATATTTCAATAGCCGATTCTTTTAAAATTTTTAGGATTACATTTTATTCTTGTAATATCATTTCTAAAATTTTCAATTCCCATTATTTCATCCATCATTATTTTTACATAATGTCCTATTTTGTAATCTGTGTGCACATAAATAGAGCCTTTATCTGAGAGTAATTGTTTTAGTAAAATAATTATTTGTTTTAGAAAAGAAATAAAATCTTTTCCGATTATTTTGTCAGAGTATGCGATGATGCCTGATTTTGAACTACTTATTGTTGAAGCTCTATTATCAGAAATAATAAAGTTATTATTAGTTGCAAAAGGTGGATCTATATATACAAGATCTATTTTTCCTTTGAGATTTTTATCATCTAAGAGCCATCTTAGAGCTTTGATATTATCAGATTTTATTAACAAATTATTATTCATTCTATTATTATAGAATATGCTTTTAATAGATCATCAAGATATGATCTTTGATTGGCATATTCAATGCTCAACCTTGTCCAGTAGTTCATTTTAGTACCTCAATAAATATAGCTATCCCTTCTTTTTCTTATCGAGTTTCTTTTGCGCGGTCTCCAGGGCGCGGACAACTCGCAACCCCGAATAACCATCCGTTATCGGCTTAGTTTTATTTATCATGCAATCGAGAAAATGCTCCACCTCGACAGTCAGCGCCTCAACCTGGCTCAGCTTGGGCGCGTACATATCGCCAACTCTATACTGAACGAGCATCTTGTATATGCTAGTCTCGTCTTGTTGTATATCGACTCCCCTGTCGAAGATCTTCACCTTCTCGCTGGTCTCCATGTCATTATAGACGATCATCTTCTTGCTGCCTCCGATAATGGTATTGCGGATCTTGACCGGCGCCAGCCAATTAACATGAATATGTGCGATGGTGTTATTCTCGAAGAAAAGCGTCAAGTAGGCAGTGTTCTCAAACGAATCCGAAAGGTGGCTCACTGCGATTATATCAAGGTCGATGAAGTCTTTTTGCAATAGGTAATCCATTATAGACAAATCATGCGGCGCTAGATCCCAGACCACATTTATATCATGCTGAAAGAGTCCAAGGTTTATGCGCACCGAGTCGAAGTAATAGATCTCACCAAGCTCGCCGTTATCCACGATTTCTTTGATCTTCTGCACCGCGCCGGTGTAAACAAAGGTGTGATCGATCATCAGGGTCAGCCCCTTTTGCTCTGCAAGCTCGATAAGGCGCTCTGCCTCTTTGACCGTGTAGGTCATCGGCTTCTCAAGAAGAACGCTCTTGCCGTTGAGCAGCGCATCCTCGGCTATGGCGAAGTGCGTGGTTACCGGTGTAGCGATGGCAACAGCATCGATGCTCGGATTGCGGGTTATGTCTCGATAGTCCTTGGTCAACTCGGCTAATGGGTACTGCTGGTTAATAAATTTCAAACGACTATCTCGAAGATCGCAGATCTGGCTCACATTTGAGCCTTGGTTATTATGGAAGTTGCGAATCAGGTTCGGTCCCCAGTATCCACAGCCGATAACCCCAACATTTATCATCTCAGGTCTCCTTTGTAATCTCCTTTATCGTTCAACCCCTTACTCTTTCCTTTATTATTAGTCTCTTATTCTTATCGATATCAGATTTCGCCCTGATGCACAATGACCCTGTACTTATCAGTTTCTTTATTTGAGTCTTTTGGGTTTTCTCTTCTTAGCGTCTTTGCGTGAGACTCCTTTTTTATGTCTTTGGGTGAGGATCACCTTTTGATGGTAATCTCGATCTTGGCGATCTCTTCAGGGATCTTCTTCAACGTGCTGACCAGAGCTAATAAAACCTTGATGAATACCGATTTCACATAGGGATTAAGCGGTATTCTTTCATCGTTTATTCTCAGGTTTACATCATATTCTTGGTTCATTTCTTCCACCTTGCCTTTATCAGATATATATCGCAATTGCCCTACATATTAGATTAACCATTTATGTATAATTTTGTCTTCAAGTGGTGCAGCATATACAACAAAGTTTGACTTACCACTGCTAAAGTTGATTGCAATAGGCTCACTTCCCTTGTATTGGCAATAGCGCGCAATGATCCCAGCGATGATCTTTGCCTTGTCATCATCAAGCGCTCCAATGATAAGTGCAATCGGTCCCTTGTATTCGACCGCTTCCACGGTCCAATACCTGTCCCGATAGTTCTCCAGCACCTTGTTCTCCGCTTGCTCCCTCCCGATAATCAGCCTCGTTTGCTCATCGAGTCGTAAATACCTGCCAGTAACCAATAACATCAGATCATCATGGTCAAACCTAGCCGTAGGATTATGCGCTCGAAAATCCTTGTAGCGTCTTGCGAACCCGGGGTCGGTCAAGAAACAACACCCCCCTCCGGGACTTAAAAAACCGGTTAAATCCCATAGTTTTGAAAGTTCCATCTGTCTTTTGCGACTTCTCCCGCTGATATCGAGCATATTCTCCCGCCGTATCCAGCCCTCAAGTTCCGCCCTGGTCGGTCTCAGCAGCTTGGCGGATAGTGGTCTTAACAAGATGCCCTCCACTGCGGCTTCCTTCTCGATAAGTCGAAGTGTTTGTTTGTGTTGCGACAGGGGTCTTTGACCCACCACCTCGCCGGTGAATAGGAAGCCGTTACTCGTATTGCTATTAAGATACTGCTTTGCTTTTTTCAGCATGAGGATGCGACAATCGATGCAAGGATTGACATTAGCGCCGAATCCGTGCTTGGGAGCCTGAAGCATGTCGTAGAACTCGCGCGATATGTCAAGTAGCTCGATCGGGATACCGAGCTCGTCTCCTATTTTAAGAGCCATATTTTCATAGCTCTTATCTCTATGCTTTGATCGCCTGACCGTTTGCCGCACCTCGCTAATGCAAAAGCCGGTATTGAAATGGAGACCAATGACGGTTACGCCTTCATCCACCATCATCTTTGCAGCCAACGCGCTGTCCAAACCACCAGATAACAAGCCGACTGCCAGGATATGTTTACCCCCAGCCTTGTTTCTTTCATTTACAATCATTTCTAATTACTTCAAGGGTTCTTTTTTTTAAACACCCATATAGTAGGGTGATCGAATATCCGAAAGGTCAACTCGGCAGGGTCATCATCTATCGTAAAGTTGAGTAAACCAGGCTTGTGCCAAAAAGTCTTTATCAACTCGAATCGACCATCAAATCCATCGCTGAACAACCTTTCATAGAATCTTTGTATAATGGGAAACTGCTCGGGAAGCAAGCGATAGATGCCATAATTTCTTTCAGACAATATATAATATTCTGCTGAATTTAGCTTCTCAGTTAGGATTTCTGAGACATCAATTGCTCGTATATTTTTTTCCATCGATAATTGTATCCCAATTGCACTACATACTTTATATAAGACTCCATCTGCCTGAGGCTTGGAGTATGCCGAAGCCTCGTAAAGGCTCACAAAGTCGATGAAATCAAGATCATAATATTTACAGGGCCGGATAATATCCGATTCGTTTCGGGCAGCGGGAAGTTGGTGAAATAGAAAGATGGATGGTGAGTAATGTAAGTAGTCCGACTCTAAAAGGATTTTAGAACCTTCGGGGATGTTGTTGCAGATCCATTGCATGGCTTCGATGCGAGTATCTACATTATACATAGAGGAGTAGGCGATCGCATACATGAAAGTTAAAGATGCCACAACAAGTAGTGCGATTGAGATATATAATTTGGCTTGTTTACTTCGGAAGATCTTATACATATCAATAATAAAACAACCAGTAAAAACGCATAACAAGGGGATGCTTGGGAGTATGTATCGTATGAACTTTGCATAACTGGAACACAAGATATACAAATATGGAATTAAGAAGCTGAGCATGGCAAGATTTCCGCTCTTTCTCCAGCGTGAGATCGCCCATGCAAGACCACAGAAAGCCAGTATCTCAAATGGTAAACCAAGTCCCCAATAATACAGGTTATAAAACGGATAAAGGAAGCTATCAGCCGCGAGAAAATGAAGGCTCCACTGGGGTTTAACCACCCCGCTGCCCATGAGCAGGTTCATCAATAGGCTGTCATTGTAAAGAAATGTTTCAGGCTTGAGGAATGACTCCAGGTTGATCAATATATAAGAAGAGATAAGTATGGCAAATGAGATACAATGATCTATGTATTTCTTTAAATCTTTACTACCTTTGGTGGCGGTTGTATTCCTGCTTTTTCTTATAATGTAAACCATGCCAGGTATGATCAACAATAACCCGATTATCTTTACACTGGCAGCTATGGCGACCATGATGCCGATGACGAAAGCATAGAATCGGCTACCCTGGATGAACTGCGAATGAGCTATAATAAAAAAGACTACCACAAAAAAGGAAAGCAAATTCTCCGGCACATAGAAATGCCCTTGCTGGATGGCTATTACGCTGGTAGCCATAAAGAAGGCAGCGATGAGTCCTGCATTTTGTGAAGCCAATTGTTTGCCCAGAATATAGACCAGAGGTATAGTAAGAGCGCTAATAAACATTGCCAAAAGGCGACAAAATATGTAAACCTCCGTGATGTTGATGTAGAGCAAACAAGATACACCCCAAAGCATGATTCCAGGTATCTTATAACACAGCGCCCCGTATGCGGTAAAAGCGAGCGGGTGTCCCTGCAACCACCAATATACACATGATACAACCGTCTTCTCGTCGGGATGGAAGAAGTAAGGATAATCGAAAAGCAGCCCCTTGAAACGAAGATAGCCACCCAGAGTTGTAATCAATATCAAAAGTGGAATGTGTAGCTTCTTTAACATCAGTTCATGGCTAGTTATTAGTATAAATCAATCCAGGAATAACTAAAGGAGTTCCAAATACTGCCGAGGATGGACATGATTATTTATTCATTTTCATGGTAAGACCGCTGGAATGCCTGTTTTAGCTTCATAAAAATAAAGATTAGTTTGTAAATTATCAACAAGGGAAGCCAAAATCCTGGCATCTTTGCCAGGGTACGAAAGAAAATGGAACTTATATAGATTCGATGTGGATAGATATAACTTCCATCGATAGCATAAATATATCGAGAGCTTTCAGTCGGTTTAAAGCCGGTTGTATCCTTCATCTCTGGACTATGCTGCATAACAAAGTCTGAAAATCTTCGCCTGGTTATAGAAATACCATACTTATCAGGATCTTTGTGCATCATAGAGCCAGGAGCAAGCTCCATAGAGGCTGTTACAATATAAAGCCCTGCCTTGTTCTTAATTTGGTTAATGAAATCATGCGCTGATTCCCTGAATTCTGCATTGCTATCATGGATATTGGGCGAAAGGAATACTTCAACTCTAAGTCCATGATCCTGTATTTGATCAATGACATCGAGCAATTCCTGATTACTATAGGTCTTGTGTGCAAACCGGCGCCGTAACTGGGGATCGAATGACAGAGGGGATAATGATATAATGCTTCCGCTTGCGGTGCCTTTGGCGTAAGCCTTAAGAAATTCCGCACTAGGCAAGTAGAATGAATCGAATATCCAGGGAACCTTCAAGCCTAAGCTCGATAGGTGCTCGAAGATCCGTATAAGAGGCTGCGGCCTATCCGCTTCGGGATCAAAGGAGGCGACCATAGTATCAAAACCAAAATCGAGAGCCTTCTGCACATCATTAGCTACATTCTCAGGGATCCTATATAAAATTTTATCTCTGCTAAAATATTCCTTGTGGCATGATGCCGTTCCCCCGCAGGAAGGGCACTCGTATTTACATCCTCTACCTAGGCAAATAGCGAGGCGTTTTGCCAACGGCCTTTTAGACAAATGAACACGGTTCAAGCGAAATCTTTCTTCAGGCAGTAGAAAAAAATATAAACCTGTCCAGTAGGAA
>CAYUVA010000001.1:72065-177279 GCA_964448115.1 uncultured bacterium | reverse complement strand
ATTTTACTGTGCTGCCGGGGGTTTTTCTTTTCGAGCTAGTGGCTCATGATATTTGGGGCAGAGATAGCCTTCTCTGGCCATACCTGAACATCCTAGAGTATTAGCAAAATACCCATATAGGGGGATAGATAATATGAGCAAAATCAAATCATTAAGGACAGTCGGACTAGCGATAACGCTTGTCCTTTTTCTGTCGGGAATGGCTTGTGGTAGCTGGAAGTTGGAACATATACCATATTTCAACAGGAGCATCGACAATCCTGTTATATACGAGAATTTTCTATTTTTTGAATATAAGGCAAAATATCTAAGCCGAATCGTAATTTTTGATATTACTGATCCTTATAATTTGCAATATATTGATATAATAGGAGATGAGATAGAAACTAATTATTTAGATTCTTATTTGATTTATAACGATATTTTAATATTAAAATGCGGATATGATAAGATATTTCTATATGATTTAAGTGATCTGCACAATATTTCCTATTTAGGTGATAGTTCTTTTAAGGGATATATTTTTGTTGATAAGGATAGAAATCTTTTGTATGGCGCCAGGTCTAAAACATGTTCTTCGTGTAAAACATATAGTCAATTTATCATTTATTATATTGATAAAAATACATTAAAAGAACATAGCGTTATCGACACTATCTGGTATGACCATCTCATAGATTTTAATAGGCTATATATTGTAGATGAGGGGGAGCATAAATACAATAGTGTTATCAAAATATATGATATAAACGACTTGAATAATCCACAATATGTTTCATCATTTCCGATTTCTGGCGATGTTATTTTGATAAAGAAATATAAAAATTACCTACTGATATTTAATCCTTTTATGAATATTTTTGATCTAAGTGATCCGTTCAATCCGCAACCACAAGGGATTATTAGATGGACGGCGTCTAACCTACATTTACTTGGAAATTATGCATATATTCACCCAGGGAAGATATATGATCTATCTAACATTTTCTCGCCAGAGCAAAAGTGCCAATTTTCATTCAAAACCTCAGCAGATGATCGCATATTTGATCAATGGATAGTTTCCTCGGAAAATAATTCGATAAAGCTATACCGATTCGATCTCGAATGTAACCTGGAAGAATGTTCTTCTCTTGAGATCGATATTAATCCGACATTCAAATATGATAATGTTTTCAGGTGGGGTAGATATCATGTATATATTAGTAATACTGAAGAATCTGATCAGAATGTATTGAAATTTACATTTATTGACAATGAGAATATTGGACTTGATATTAATTCTTTAGAGATATCGCTTCCGGGATATAGATTTGTTAATCGTAGTGGACGCTATTTATACTTAACAACCAATGGAACTGATATTATATATTTGAGGATAAATGATAATTTTACAATTGATTTGATAAACTATCTTTTACTACCATATAAGATCGATCATGCAACATATCAAAAGGATTATTTATTTATTCAAAGCGGTAATTTTCTTTTTATTTATGATCCATCAACGCTGGTACCTACACTTGAGAATATATTCATAAAGCCAAATGACACCTTTGCCGTTTATTTCCATGATTACCTATATCTTGTAGGAAATTCATATCTACTTTCATATCAACCCTTTGGCAATAATGCAGGATTGAAAAAATGGAAAAATGCAAACATTTATGGAGCTATTGATCCATCTGATAGTATCGCTTATAAGAATTATTTTCTGAATTTCTCAGGAAATATAAGGATCTATAAAACATCCGGTGATGGTGATTTGCTTTTCTTGAGGTCATCATATCCTACTGACAAGCCTTATTCTAGTTATAGTTATCGATCTGCATATTTAAGAAATGATAAAGTATTGACTTTTTATTGTTATGCGGGAAGGCTTTTCGATATATCAGATATGCGCGAGATCGTTATTGATTCCGAGATTCGAGATGTTTACTTAGATGATCCTTCCGAATTCTTTTTTATCGATTTGAACGATAGTTATAATATCTTTCTAAATAAATCAGGAACTTATTACATTGGTCATCATATCCCCGACTATCAGCCGGTAACACCCCCTTTGACCATCGAAAATGGCAGTCTTGGCGAATCACGCATCAGCCAACAGAGCGGCGGAATCCTTAAAGCAAGGGCAAAACTCAGCTCTAATTACCATGCTGATCTGAAGATATATTATGCTGGGCTGCCTATAGAGGCTGAATTCGATTATGATTGGGAGCAAGATCGCTTCGTGCTGGAGCAAGAGATGCCGGCTGGAATGAGTCCTGGACATCATCTCTTTCAGATGGTAGCCGAAAACAAGCTTGGTCATACAAGTGTTCCATGGCCTTATTTATATATTGCGCAGACCGCTGATGAGCAGTACAGCTTTAGCGGCTTCGATGGCTTCCCATTACAGCCACCTAATCCTTATATTCCGAATCCTTATCCGCAATGGAAACGCCCCCAAATTATAGAAGCTGGTTTCGTTGGCAGCAAGCTATCTATAGAAGATGGCGGCGTATTGTATATGGAAGCTGTTCCTCAACGAAACTCCCTGGATAATCCAATTATGGGAGTAAAAGCTTGTTTTGCAGGGACAGATATCTGCGTGTATCTTCATGATGATGGGCATAACGGAGATGGGATAGCTGACGATGGGATCTTCTCTAGGGCATTTCAAATTGATCCAGGAGCCTTGCAAGGATGCGCTGGCGCTTGGCTGGTCGAGATGACTGCTATCGATAACATGGGAAATAAAAGCGATCCTTGGCCATATCTCACCATTGACAAGATCGACTCGATGATAAGCCCCACGCCGACAAGCACTCCCACGATAACCAATACTCCCAGCTCAACCAATACACCCACCCCAACAGCCACGAATACGCCACAACCATCTGAAGTTACTAAAACTCCCACCGCAACACCCACCTTTACGCCAACGGTAACCATGACAATAGCTCCGCTGAAGCCGTTCCCCTCCTATACGCCGTGCTGCGGGCTTGAGTATGCGAACGACACCATGGTAGATACGGTTGATTGTACATTGATTTATTATGATGGATTGCCATCTGCTGCCCGCCAAGCGACTAGTTATAAAAGCGAAATAGAGATTGAAATGTCCACGATCGACCTAGCTGGTAAAGACGCCCAAAGCACTGGACCCAATACACCGACTCCTACACCAGGTAGAGGATTTGGCTACCAATGTATGCCCCTGGGAGATATCGATGGGGATTTTATAACTGATCTTGGTTTCGCAGCCGCTGATTTTCATCTCGAATATCCCACCCACACACCTACTTACACACCGACTCAACTACCTACAATAATACCTGATTTGGATGAAAAACTCTACAAGAGCCAAGATCATGTTTATAAAAGCAATTCGAAGTCTAGCTCAGGCATAATCAGCTTCATCGTTCATGGACTGAAAGATCCCTTATATGGCCTTGTCGATGTGGGGCAGTTCGATAGGATAGAAAGTGAATATTATAAGACAGTATCTTTAACTCCCACTAGTAATATGGATTTCCTGTGCAGTTACACTAGGGACGATTACTCGTCGAGCTATATTTATGTATATCAGTTAACATCAGGCGGATTTGATGATTTATTATATTTTAAGTTTCCCTGGCATTCTTATATAAACTGCTCTCGCATCGGAGATATCGACGGTGATGGTTTGGAGGACTATGTTGCCACATCTGTTAATTTCAAGAATATTGATCTTGATTTGCAGAGCACCTTAAACAATACCTATGCAATTATATCTTATAATCCATCAAGATATAGTTATAATATATATAATATTTATTATTTGCCATCTCTTGATAAAGATCCCAGCTTCGGGCAATCTGTAGGTTATGCCGGCGATGTGAATGGAGATGGCTACGATGATTTCCTCATTGGATCACCGAGATATTACGATGCAGATCTTGACACATCACCGGGGCGAATATACCTTTGCCTAGGTGCTCCCAGCTACCATTTAAGCTACTACCCGATAAACGGCGTGGAGCACGACCAGCGCTTCGGTTACTCGCTAAGCTACATTGGCGATATAAATAACGATGGCTTGAGCGACTTTGCCATCGGCGCGCCTGGACGATATCTGAATAATGAGCAGGTCGGCAAGGTATATATCTACTTGGGTCGCAGCGATGCCTGGGAGCAGATAAGCAGCGCTGACCAGGCAGATTCCATCATAGTCGGCGAATCCGCTGGCGATATGTTCGGATACTCCATAGCCACCGCTGGGGATGTTGATTGCGATGGCGTGAAGGACTTCCTGGTCGGAGCACCGCACTACAGCCAATACTACAAATACGCCGGAAAGGCATATCTGTATTTAGGGGGCATGATACAATGGGCAAGCACGATGAGCGCAGATGACTCCAGCGCATCCTTTATCGGGAGCAGACGCTATCAGAAGGTCGGATTCTCGGTCGCCGGCGATGCACAGCTCGATTTCAAGTCGGGACAGGACCTGATCATCGGCGCTCCTGGGTCGAATAATGCCTACATTGTCTATCCTTATGACTCGGAGATGATATCTTCTCTGGATAGCCTGGAGCTTTACGAGTATCCAACAATGAATGACTTGCCTGAATATCTTACCACGCTGCCAGTTGATGTTCTGGTTCGCGGATATGGCTCGGATATTGACCTGAAGAAGCGTGGAACCGTGCCGGTTTGGATTGTTTCCTTCAATGACTCAAAGGGAATCATCATGGAACTTAAGGAGACCGACCTTGATACCGGCATCTTCGAGGAAGTATTGACAATATCCAATGCTTCAAAGATGCAGCAGTTCAATAGGATAAGGGTCAGCAATATTGATACGGTAGCAATAAAATGGGCTAAAGACGATTGTTTGCAGATGAATTTAATAAATATCATAGCTGCGACTCCATTGCCTCACGATACACCGAGTTATACCCCCACCCCGACCTATACGCAATATATAAGTCCGACCCCGGAGCCAACATCGACTCCCACCGGGACAGCCACCCATACTTATAGCCAAGATAGACCCAAGATCATCATGGCCGGATACCTTAACACCAATTACGAGTTGGGCGATGATGCCCTGGTTGACATCGCTGCATATATACAACCAATCGATGGGCAGACGCCCGTTGAGAAGGTTAGTATCCTGTTCGAGGGAGCCTGGACTGGGCGCTATATGGAGCAGGTGAACGATAATCTCTGGCAGGCATTGGGCGTAAAAGTTCCCCATTACCATAATGAGCCTTACGGCTACTTCGAGCTGTATTGTCGAGACAGCGAGGGCAACCTATCCGAGCGCTGGCCCTACCTGACCATCCACCCCAAGGAGCAAAGCCAGGCTATGGCATACCACACGAGCTGGGAGGTCGCCCAATTGGAGGCTATAATGGGGATTGGCTCCAAGAATGCTGATGTTGACCCTGCTATAGTACTTGCTGGCTACGGAATTACCGAGCTGAGGGCTACTGATGGCGGGGTGTTGCAGATGGTTGCGCTGGCGGTTGATCCGCAGGGGATTGAGGATATACTCGGCATCGGCATTTATTACAATTACGAACCGCTCGATATCACCCTCAATGACAACGGTGAAAACGGCGACCTGGTACCTGGGGATGGAATCTTTACCTACCAAGCATTCTGCCCTCGGTATTCCATCACGCCTGAGCCTGGATATTGGCTATTCCAGATGATCCCCATTGACCGTTCGGGGAATATAGGCAACCTGTGGCCATACTTCCATAAGCCGTAGAGTATCGCTCTCTCCTACTTTGCGATCTTTGTCCCGATAAAATCAGCGATTTTTAGGGAGGAGTTTATTTTACAAATTCCCTCATTTGAAACGAAAGTCTGACTTGAAATCATACAACTGGTGAAAGCTATTGTTTGGCAGGTATCCGCGTCCAGGCAAAAGAAGGTTTGCGAGGTCTTTACTGGCTTTCCTGGTGAGGTTTTCCATCGCATTCTAGTGCGCCTTTGGCTATAACTACCTAGATGGTGGGGGTCGATGGCTATCGGTTTTGTCTGAAAATGTCAAGATACGATTTCACCTACCAGAGAATGTAAATAATTAGATTGAAGCAAAATATTAGGCTGATGATACAAGAATGCCTTTGATCAATGTATGGTCAGGGCTGGCCAGGGATCGCTATGATTGCCGTTGCCATCAATCGATACGATCTCCAGCTCTATTTGTCCCCCTGGTGCCCCTGGCGGTACATAAGTCCTCAGGGTATAAACTCCATCCCCTTCAGCCCCGTCTCCTTGTGTGCCGTCATCGCGCAGTAAAACTCCAGTTGGGGCACCCTGGTAGTATATCTCGGTTCTTATCGGTCCAACCGGATGAACCTGAGGTGGCTCCACCACATAAGCGTACATTTTTAGCTCTCCACCGACCGCACTGCCGATGTAGGTATCCCAGTAGCCGGCTATGTATATACGCGGGGCGGCCATATCGGTTATCACCGAGACCACCTCGGATGGATCGCTCTCGTTCTCGTTGAAATCGAGGGCAGTAACCCTGTAATAATAGATTGAGTCGGGCAGGAAGCTGGTATCCCTGTAAGATGGATTGGGCAGCATGCCGGTTACCTTGCTGAAGGCACCGCCATCCTCGAAGCTGCGATAAAGATAATATCCAAGCAGGTCATCCTCTTGATTTGGATTCCAGCTTACATAGATAGCCTTGTTCTGGTAGTATGCCTGCAAGCCGGTCGGCGCCTGGGGGGGAGTGCCGTCTATCATCCCGGAGACGATATTGGAAAGCTCGCTCTCATTGCCCCATATATCGATCGCACTCACTGCATAATAATATCGAGTATCTAGTCTAACCGTGTAGTCCTCAAAATGAGATACCTTATGCCGCCAGTAGATAACATTGAGATCCTGGTAATTATCTTGCGCTCGATAGATATTGTATCCATCCAGATCCTCCTCTGGGTTATCGTACCATTCGAGCACCATCCCTGGTTTAAAGACTTCAATGGTAAGATTGCGTGGTGCATTAGGGGGCTGATGGTCAGGGGTGGAGGTCGGAGTTGCGGTTGCCGGGTAGGTGGGGGTTGCACTTGGGGGTGGAGTGCCTGTCGGGCTTGGAGAGTAAAATGGGGTATAGGTCGGCGTTGGCTGGCTGCCACAGCTTAGGGTCAAGGTATATTCACCGAGTGCATCATTCCTGCCATCGACAATAATATAATATAGACCCGGTGGCGCATTGAGCACTTCGGCGGTGCCATCTCCGAAGGCGAGACAGGCGTTTTCATTGCAGGCATCAAGGATGAATACATCAAGGTTCTCAAACATGGTTACATTGGACAAACGGGCAGTCAGGCTAGCCTGATTATAAATATTGACGCTGTGTACTACCTCCGGACCGCCCTGCGGATATGTAATGCAGTTATAACCGTGTACCTGGGAAGGTGCCTCGATGGTGCTACCATTATAAGGAACACCGCAGATCATAGCTATAGGCTCAGAGCAATCCAGGGCTGTGCCCGGCGTGCCGGTCGGAGTCGGGGTATGTTGATAAATATATGCGGTTACGGTGTAATCTGTGATGACTGTCTTGAAGCTATCGACTACAATGTAGTAGGTGGCGGGCGATGCTGATGAATAAAATAAGAAGTTATCCCCGAAACGAAGGCAGGATTGCTCATCACACTCAGATAGCAAGAATATATCGAGGTCAGCGCTCGGATTGGTGAACTGAAGGTTGACAAATAGGCTCGAATCAGCAGTGATTTCGATGTAATGCACCACCTCGTTGCCCGGCTCGTTCCAGCCGATACACGAATAGCCGGCTACATTAGATGCACCAATGGAAGTGGAATTGGTATAGGGTGCTCCGTTTATCAGCTCGATGGCATTGTTGCAGTCGAGAGCACCACCGAATGCTGAACCAACACAGGCAATCGATATGCAAAGCAGGATAAGACAAATCGGATAGCAAAATCGCCACATTTCGTTCTCTCCCAAGTTTTCCTGTTTGAAGAACTATAATAGATCTCCATAGTTCAATCAATCAGCACTGGTATCTGATGAGAATATGATACTGGTTTTCCTGTTGACAAATAATGTTCATTTGGCTATATTGCCAAATGAACATTATTTGGGAGTGCATTGAATGGAAAGCAAGACCAGGGCGAAGTACCAGGCAAGGGCAAAGATAATAAAGGCTCTGGCGCATCCGACCCGACTCTTCATTATTGATGAGCTTGCCAAGGGTGAACGATGCGTCTGCGAGCTTACCGAGATGATCGGAGCCGATATGTCCACTGTATCTAGGCACCTTTCAGCTCTATCATCAGTGGGCATCATTGAAGCCGATCGCAGAGGCTCAAATATCTATTATGGCCTCAAGGCTCCGTGCCTGCTAAGGATATTCAGTTGCGTTGAGGAAACCCTGCGCTTAAAGGCACAAGAGCAGCTTCAGCTATCTAGCCCGATTAAAGGAGGATCCTGCTCATGATGATCGACTGGAAGGATGAATGGAAACGACTGGCGCTTTATGTAGTAATTTTCATCGCCTGTTTTTATTTGCCTGTGGGCATGGAACGCTTCGACTCGGCGCTTATGGAGGCGTTTCACCTGGTCAAGTGGTATGCCCGTGAGCATGTTATTCTCTGCCTTATCCCTGCCTTTTTCATCGCTGGTGCTATCGCGGTTTTTCTGAGCCAGGCGTCGGTTATGAAGTACCTCGGTGCCCGGGCGAACAAGTTGATCGCCTATAGCGTAGCCTCGGTATCCGGCTCGGTGCTAGCTGTCTGCTCATGCACGATATTGCCTTTATTTTCAGGCATTTATCGCATGGGAGCAGGCTTGGGACCCGCATCGACATTTCTATACTCCGGACCTGCAATAAATGTGCTTGCTATAATACTGACCGCAAGGATACTCGGATTGGAGATCGGCGCAGCAAGGGCGATCGGAGCTATTGCTTTCAGCATCGTGATCGGTCTTTGCATGAGCATATTATTCAGGAAAGAACAAGAACAAAGAGCTGATGCGCAAGAAATGGCAGTTGTGGCTGAGGTTTCTCGACCCTTGTGGCAGAATATCCTGTATTTTGCAGCACTTATCGCCATTTTAGTCTTCGCCAACTGGGGCAAGCCGCAGGGCGATGCCGGCTTGTGGGCAGCGATCTATGCCGCAAAGTGGAGTATCACGGCCATCGCCGGTGCAGCGCTCGGCTTATTTCTCTTCTTATGGCTCAAGATTGCCTGGTGGAAGCTGTCGCTGGCGGGTCTTGCTGTAATAGTAGCATCGGTGCTTGCCCCCCAGCAGCCGATGATACCGTTTTCGATTGCATTTATCGCCTCCTCCATCATACTAAGCCATGCTCAAGGTGAGGGTGGCGAGTGGCTGGGGGCTTCGTGGGACTTTGCTCGCCAGATCCTGCCGCTGCTATTTGCTGGCGTCTTAGTTGCCGGGCTGCTGCTCGGACGCCCCGGGCAGGAGGGTCTCATTCCATCCAGTTGGGTTTCTGGATTGGTGGGGGGAAACTCGCTGGCAGCCAATCTTTTCGCTTCGGTCATCGGTGCCTTCATGTACTTTGCGACATTGACCGAGATCCCCATCTTGCAGGGGCTTATAGGAGCCGGGATGGGCAAGGGACCAGCCCTGGCGCTGCTACTAGCAGGACCGGCTGTCTCACTCCCCAATATGCTGGTCATAAGAAGCGTTTTAGGCACAAAAAAGACAGTTATATTCATGCTGCTGGTAATTGTCTTATCGACTCTTGCCGGCTTGATATATGGAAATATGTAAACAACTATTCGAGGAGATGGAAAAAAATGAGCCTAAAGGTTGAAGTTTTGGGTGTAGGATGCCCCAAGTGTAAGAAACTGCTTGCTAATGCACAAGCGGCGGTTAAAGAGCTGAACAGGGATGACATCGAGCTTGAGAAGATCAAGGAAATTCAACAGATAACCGCCCGGGGAATAATGATGACGCCCGCCTTGGTAATCAACGGGCAGGTGAAAAGCACAGGCAAGGTTCTTAGCACTGAACAGATAAAGAAACTACTTGAAGAATAAGCGGCTGGAATAAAGGAGCTTTAGTTATGACTATTAGGAAACGATGGCTTTTCGCCATGGGAGGGCTAGTTTATATTGTCATCTGCCTGGCGGTAAGCTATCTGACCAGGCTATGGGTGATTACCGCTGCACCAATCGGTTTTCTGTTCGGTTTTTTCCTTCAAAAGGGAGATCTATGCGGATCATCAGCCTTCAGCGAGGTGATCCTGATGAGGGACAAGCGCAAGGTAGCAGGTTTATGGGTTCTAATTGTAGTATCAATGTTTAGCTTTGCGCTTGGAGAAGCCATGGGATGGATAAAACTAAACCCAAAGCCGTTAGTGTGGGGGGCATACCTGGTTGGTGGAATAATCTTCGGTGCAGGGACCGTTTTAGCCGGTGGATGTATCAGCGGCTGCTTATTCAAGGCTGCCACCGGCAATCTTAACTCCATAGTGGCTATTTTAACCATGCCGGTCGGTATTAGCTTTGTAGAATACGGTCCCATAAGCGGTTGGGTTGAAAAACTAATGTCATACAAGGTTTCAATGCCGGGCGGCGATGCGGTTAGTCTGCCGGCAATTACTGGGATACCTTATAGATGGCTTGCGGTTGTCTTCGCACTGGTTACCCTGATATGGGGAATACGACACCTTCGAAGGTCAGCCAGGAGCAACAAGCATCCCAAATCTAATGATGCTTTGATGACCCGCATCCTATTTAAGCCCTGGAAGCCCTGGCATACGGGCGTTGCTATTGGTATATTGGCTCTTTTCGCTTATGTTTCCTCGGCTAACAGCGGAAGAAACTATCCCCTTGGGGTTACACATGGAGTGCTCCAGATTCAGAATCTCTTTACTGATCAGCCGAGCAAGTTTATCTATCAAAAGGAAGATGTGGGGATGGTAAAACAGGAACTACAATCCGAAGCCGTTCCAGGCACCAAGGGAAAGAAGATCGTTTTATGGCTGGTCTTGCTAGTTATAAACCTAATGCTCGGAGCGTTCGCATCCGGAATGTTAACAGGTAATGCCCGGCTATTGCAAAAACCACCGGATGAGATCCTGGTCGCAATATTAGGTGGCTTCCTAGTTGGGGCAGGTGCAGCCATTGCGAAGGGATGCGTTGTAGGCAATATCATGTCCGGCTGGGCGTTGATGAGCATAGGAAATGTGATCTTCGGGATCGTCACCGTGCTTTCCAACTGGGCGGTTACCTATATTTATCTTATAGGAATACAGAATAAGAAATGAAGTATAAAACATGAACAAAATTAGTTACTTAAGCATGAGAAAAATAATGAAGCATAGCAAGGAGCTAGCTGCAAGAAGACTATCGGTAATGCTTATCCTGTTGTCAGTCATCATTGCCTCAGGTTACCTATGCCCTGCAAAGGATAACAGCGTGGGTGTGGAGGTAAATGCCAGCCTTACAAACAAAGGGCAGGCCACCGAAAATAGCGATGGTAGTTAAAGGGAGATAATGGTTATAGGTATCTTCAGGAGCAAATGGTTCAAGGGGCTGCTTTTTGGTTACACGATTTTCATTGCCTACTTGCTCTATCGGCTTCCGTTTCAGCATAGACTGGGACCGCTAAGCATATCGATCACTCATCTGAAGTCCCCATTAGCACTATTGCTGTTTCTATTGTTGCTTCATCGCATGGGCGATTTGTCGGTTGTGAGGCTGAAGCAAGCTGCAAAGCGATTACTGGGCATCCTGCGCATAAAGCAAGCGACTGGAGAACAAAAAGATAACCTGGATATCTTTTCTTTAAGTAGCCTGTTCATCGCCTTGTTATCGTCCATTTTTTGCATCATCACTTTCATGCTCGATTATTTCGGTTCGCCCCATCTAAGCAGGCTTTACCTAACTTGCTTAATGTCTTTCCTGGTGCTGCTATTGATCCTACGAATGCTAAGGTTAATCAGCTTTCCATCCATTTTTATAAGCCTATATGACATTATAATTTTTCTGATTATCATCCTTCTAGTTTTCGGCTACCTGTTGATGCCGGGGTATTTTACGCCTTATCCGATAAATCGTAGCTCCGACCTGGTTCATCACTATGCCCTGGTCGATTACATCGCTAAAAACGGTAAGCTAGTCTCCAGCTACCAGCCGCATCTAGGGGAGATGAACCATTATTCCTGGGGCGCACATGTCATCACGGCCATATTGTCGAGGAGCCTCGGCATATCCAGTTTTCTAGCTTTATCTATCGTATTTTTCCTTTCCATATACTTAAGCTGCATGGCGGGGTTCGCACTGTGCAGGTCGATTCTGCCCAAAAGCCCCCTGGTTGATATCAGCGGGTTGCTCGGCATTTTTGCCTTGCTGGAGAGTCCCTTTATTATGAGCCTCAGCTTTCATAGTTTTTATTTTTCCATGATCCTTTGCATCCTATTGCTATTGTGCATAGTTATCTGTCTTATCAAGCTCGATAAATCAGGCAATATTGGATTCTGGATAATATGCATCTCCATCTTGACACTTGGCACCACCTTTATTTATCCACATTGGCTTTTAATCGGCGCGGTATCAATTTTTGTAGTGATTCTGAGCTTAAAGAAGGTTAAGCTCGCAGGAAGAATAACATGCCTAATGATCATCCTAGCCCCCCTTTTTTTCTCCATCAAGACCCATTTAGCGAGCCGTGCCGCCATAGCCAAGGGGATACTCAGCCATGAGGGCGCTATAATAGCCTTCAATTGGAAGAACATGGACGAGCACTGGTTTATAGTACCGTTTTTCATTGGTGTATTATTACTTGGATACAGTAAAAAAAGGGGATGCTGGTGGGTTCTGTTGCCGATTTTTACAACCATGGCAATCTCTCTATCGATCTTTGCGTGCCACCGCTGGTTTGGGCTTTTTTCAGTCTATGTAGCCACCAAGTTTATATTCATGATACTATTTTTAGGCATTGTCTCGATAGCTGTCTTCTTTTTTTCATTGCTCGATTTTATCTTCGGTGAAACAAGCAAGCCCGTACATGGCTTCGATATCGCCAAGGCACTTATCACCATCATTGCCATCATTTTGTCTATCAACTGGCTGGTTCGGTGGGATTACCGGCGCGCCCCGGTTATAGACGATGACCTAATAGCGGTCGCAGAATGGGCATCGCTGAACCTGGATAGCGATCTTGTCGATATAGTTTTGCCTTACCCGATCCAAGAATATATCATCAGGGTTGCCATCTTCGAGTCAGCAAGGTCGCAAGAGACCGATAGCATCTTGCTTAGCACGCCATCAACGCTAGATGAATGGCTGTCATCCGAAGCTAAACCCTATGCTATCGCTGGTTCTGCATGCCTCTCATCGAGCCATAGATGCACTATTCTATTCGCATCAGGGGATTATTTGATCTTAGGGGCAAGAGGAGCCGGGGGTAGAATTTGAAAAACAACCTTCAGTCCTCAACGGTGAGGTAAGGCAAAAAATCGCTCACAAGCCTAATGTTTTGGCGAGTTCTATCGTCCATGCCACTAAAAAAGCTCGGTGATCCTTCACATATAAAGGCTGATTTTCTTGTTTGACATGGCAAGTGATAAGACAATATAATAATTGATTGCATAGGCGCTCACCATGCCGCAGGAAGGCGGGAATTTATGGCAAAACGGGGTCAACTGGAAAAGATCGGACTACCAAGGATACTCGAATGGGTGCAGTCCAAGTCGATCACCGGCACCCTGAGCATCAACTCCAATGGCTCCTCTCGATTCCTCTTTTTCAAAGATGGCAGGATTATCCACGCCTACTCAAAAGATCCCAGTGAACAACTCGGTCCCTACCTGGTGCGTAAAGGAAAACTAACCGTCAAGGAATTCAAAAAGATAATCAAGGAAGCCAATAGCAAAGGAAAGAACCTTGCCAAGATCCTGGTTGATAAGGACAAGCTCACCATGGATGAAATGGCTGCCCTGATGAAGTACCATGCCAGGGATATCATCCTCAATATACTCGATCTGACCGAGGGGGAATTCGTTTTTTATCTCAACCAGCTCCCCAGCAAGGGCTTCGTTCCCTTATCATTCTCCATCGACAAGGTGCTACAGATCTGCAACAAAAGAAAACAGCGCTGGGAGCGTGTAAGGCAACAGGTCCCGAGCCTGGAGCTAACCCCGCGCATCAACCTGACGCCCAAGATAAGAGCACAGATCCTGGAGCTACCCACCGAACAGCAGTTCGTTTTGAGCAAGGTCAACGGAAAGAAAAACATAAAAGAAGTAAACCGGGCAAGCTTAAATGATCTGTTGCGAACCTGCGAGATCCTGTCCGAGACGCATAACAAAGGCATAATCTCATTTACCGGGAAGGATGACCTCGTTCAGCAAGCCAAGGAAGCCTTCAAGCTGGGCAAATACTACCAGGCTGTGGAGAAGATCAAGGAAGCACTGGAGCAGAATCCGGATCACGAGGAGGCTAAGCAGCTAGAGAAGGAATATACCAATTCTTTACTGGCAGACATAAAAAATAAGCTCAAATCGATGAAGAGCGTGCCCGAGGTAACAACAAAGGTTAAAAGCGGCGAGTTCCAGAAGGAAAGCCTGGACACCAATGCCGGTTTCATCCTCTCCCGCATCGATGGCTTCATCAACCTCAGCCAACTGGTAGCCACCTCCGGGCTTAAAAAAGGGCAGATCACCATGATCATCTACCGGCTATTGGAGCTGGGGCTTATCACTCTTCGACACCCCAAGACCATCCCGGCTCAGGATACCGATAGCATCTCCTTTCGCACCAGCGTAGAGATCTCCGAGGAGGATCAGGAGCGCATCGAAAGGGTGCTCAAGAAGGCTCGCGCCCTGAAGAGCGATAATCTCTACCAGATGCTTGAGACCAACCACAACGCCTCACCCGGAGAGCTTAAAAGGCAGTTTAACAAGCTAGCCAGGGAATTCCACCCCGATGCGTTCTCAGACCAGTTGTTCAAGGAGCTTCTCCCCAAGGTTAACGAGATCTTCAGCCGCATCCAGGAAGCATATAGCACCCTTAGCAATCCCAAGAAACGAGATGATTATGATGTGCAGATGGGCTTCAAGGGGGAGACCGCGGAGAGCAAAACACAAAAACGGCTGCTTAGCAAGGCGAAATTGCAGTACTCCATCGGCAATCGCTGCTTTCAGAAGCGAGACTATAACCGAGCCATCGAGTTCTTCCAGTCGGCAATAGATCTTTACCCTTATGAGAGTCTTTACTATGCCAGGCTAGCCGAGGCACAGATGAAGAATCCGCGATTGTATGAAAAAGCCAAGCAAAACTGCCAGAAGGCAATCGATCTCGAACCGCAGAACCCGCATTATTACATCATTCTCGGTGACATCAATAGGAAGCAGGGTAACTTCAAGGAAGCCGAGAAGCAATATTATAGAACCCTGATGCTCGATCCATCCAACGAGACCGCCATCAAGAACCTCGAAGAGCTTACCGGTGGTCCAGTCAAACCACCTAAGGAAGCGATTACCGACGGCAAGGACCTCATTATACGCCCCAATAAAAAGAACAAGTAATGCAAGAATCCGTATTCCTGGTCATCCCGACTTACAATGAGCGGGATAATATCGAGAAACTCTGCCTTGAGATACTTGATGCAGTTCCCGGTATTCAAATCGTGGTGGTCGATGACAACTCCCCCGATGGCACCGGAGATCTGCTCGATGCCATGAGCAGACAACATCCCAGCATACGCCCCATCCATCGACCAGCCAAGCTAGGACTCGGAACCGCCCATATCGCAGGCTTCAATTACGCACTCGATAATGATGCCTGTATAATTCTGACCATGGATGCTGACTTCTCGCACCAACCAAGACATCTGCCCAAGATCATAGCGGCTGCGCGCACGGCGGATGTGGTCATCGGTTCAAGATACACCAACGAGGGTGCAACCGTGAACTTCCCCTGGCATCGCCGATTTATCAGCAAGGGAGCCAACCTGTTCGCCAAGCGGATGTTGCACCTTTATGCGCTCGACTGCACCTCCGGGTACAGGGCATACCGCGCCCAGGTGCTCAGGAGTATCGACCTTAAAAGTATATTCTCCAATGGATATTCTTTCCTGGTCGAGATACTCTACCGCTGTCAGGAGGCGGGATTCGAGATCGTAGAGTCGCCGATCGAGTATGTAGCACGAGTACAGGGACTATCAAAGATATCCCGCAGCGAGATCGTCAACGCCTTCATCACCATCTTTAGGCTCAAGATAGAAAGAGTGAAGCGAAGGCTGGGGATGCTCGATGTCTCATAGACTAAGAAAAGGCTACAGTATCACGACATCACGGCATCACGCTATAATCGCATCCTTGGTAATAGCGATTCTTCTGTTGGCAGGCTGCTCAGACGACCATTCGATGAAGGCTATCCCTAATCATAAGGTGATTGTCGCCGGCTTCGATGGCGCTGACTTTAGGATCATTATGCCGCTAGTGGCTATGGGCAAGCTCCCTGGCTTTGAGATTCTGCTTGAAAAGGGGGCTTATGGCAGGCTGAAGTCAACCACGCCGCCATTATCTCCCGCTGCCTGGACATCGGCTATCACCGGCGTCAACCCTGGAAAGCATAATATCTATCGTTTCTTCAAGTCGGTGCCGGGCGTAAATGGTGATATTAAGATGGTTTTCACCAATTCTTATGACAGAAAGTGTAAGGCAATCTGGGAGCTTATCGAGACCTCGGACAAGAGAACCATCGCCATCAATATCCCCTCAACAAGTCCAGCTACCCCGATAAATGGAATACTCCTAAGTGGATTCCCCTTTTATCGACAGGGCAATCTATACTATCCGCCCGATATCACCAGCCTGATACAGGGTTATCGCTTCGAGATGGCTGATGTGCGCTTTTCGGTAGAGAATCCACGCCACTTTGCAAACTACACCTTTGAGAGCCTGATAAAGCGTTACCAGGTTAGCATGTCCCTATTGGAGGAGCATCCCTGGCACCTTTTTTGGGTGGTTTATACCTCGCTGGATCGCATCCAGCACCACTACTGGCGCTACTTCGAGGAGGGATTCGAGGAGACATCACTAAAGGATCGCAACCAGTTCAAGGATATAATCTATATCTACTATCGAGGATGCTCCAATATACTGCTTCGCATTATGGAGAATCTATCGCCAGAGACTGACCTTGTAGTAATGTCAGATCATGGCTTCGGCGCGGTGAAGCATAAGATCATCGTCGGGGATATCCTAAAGAACCTGTATGACCCACAAAAAAATGGGTTCCTGGCATTTTATGTCGAGAACGGCTTCATGATAAATCTCGCTGATAGGTATCCTGATGGCATCGTGCAGACAAAGGATTACCAGGCAGTACGCAAACAGGTCGCCGAATACCTGGCTTCTCTAAAGGATAAAAAAAGTGGCAAACCTTACTTCAGGACAGTCGCATTCAAGGAGGATATCTATCACGGTCCCTGCCTGGACAACGCTGCTGATATCGTAATCGAGGAGAATGGGGGCTTCTTGCTCTACGGAGTTACCAGTCAAAGGATGCTCGATGAACAAGGTTATATGCGCGACATCTTCAGCGGTTATCATCAGCCTTATGGAATCTTCTTAGCCCATGGACCAGGGATCGCCCAGGGAAGGCAACTTGAAGGTATGCATATTATGGACATCGCGCCTAACATCCTTTATTTACTGGGAGAGCCTATCCCTTCATACATGGATGGCAGGTGGCTAGCCAACCTTTATGATGATTATTATTATGGCATCGAGCCTCGCTATGTGGATATCCCCATGATTCCTGGGTTCAAGCCTTCTGGCATTCTCGATAGCGATACCAGGCGGGTCAAAGGGCAACTTGAGAGTATTGGATATCTGAGATGAAAACAAGGTTGAAGCATTTGTGCAATGTGTGCAAGAATAGATATGCCCAACTAGATCGCCGGTGATCCAGTTGTTCAGATAAGAATTTATGTGGTCACTTCGTGGCTAACAGCCTGGATTCCCGCTGGAGTTTACCCCGCCCTTGATGCGGGGCGTGAATGAGATGTAAGGGGAAGCGGGAATAACATGGAGATGCCCGTTGGCGAAACGAATCTTATGTCAAGAGCAGCGCGGATCCCGATCTATTGGTGAGGCAGGGAAATTATGATGCGCAAAATTGTGTTCTCTTTCTAGGGAAGTAATCCAATATGGCTCGCATCGCCTTCATACAGCGGTTCTGGTTCGAGTTCATGGGCACGATGTATATTAGCGCCCTGCTGAAACAGCATAACCATCATGTGGAGCTTTTCATCGAGGGAGGCGAGGATGATATTGTTGGTACGCTAAGAGCCTATAATCCAGATATAATCGGCATCTATTGCACCACCGGTGAGCACCGCTGGGCATGTTCCATGCTGCTTAAGCTCAAGAAGGCACTCTCTGCCACAGCCATAATGGGTGGTCCCCATCCCACTTTTTTCCCCGAGGTAATTGAACAACGAGGGATAGATATGATCTGTATCGGCGAGGGAGAATATGCGATGCTCGAGCTGGCAGAGGCGATAGATAACGGTGGCAAAATTGATAATATAAGGAATCTATGGGTAAACACGGGAAATGGTGTAATAAAAAATCCGCTGCGTCCCTTATTGCATGACCTCGATATCCTCCCCCTGCCGGATAGGGAGCTATATTATTCAAGATATCCCTTTTTATGTAAAAGCCCCTCCAAGCATTTCATTACCGGGCGTGGCTGCCCCTACAATTGTACCTTCTGCTTCAACAGCCGCTATCGAAGCCTTTACAAGGGGCTTGGTAAGATGACCCGACACCACAGCGTAGATAAGGCTATAGCAATGATAACCTCGACTATGAAACGATATCCGCTTAAGCAGGTACGATTCGATGACGAGATATTTGGCTTGGATCAGAGGTGGCTCTTCGATTTCCTCGATGAATACAAGAACAAGGTCGGATTGCCGTATTCATGCCTTATCAGAGCTAACCTGATAGCCGAGCCTATAATAGTCGCCATGGCTCGATCTGGTTGCCATGTTGCATACTTTGGGATCGAGAGCGGAGACGATCATCTGCGAAACGAGGTGCTTCAAAAGGGAATTAGTAGAGAGCAGATACTTAGCACCGCTCGATTGCTTCGTAAGTATGGTATCAAGATAGGCTCGTTCAATATGCTCGGATTGCCTGGAGAAACACTCGAAAAAGCCTTTGAGACCATAAAAATAAACCAGCAGGCAAACATAGACTATCCGTGGAGTTCAATAGTACAGCCATATCCCCGCACAGAGCTTGAGGATTACTGCCTGAAGCGTGGGTATCTTAAGGAGAACTATACACTAGACGATTTTTCCAGCTCATACTTCAGCGATAGCATAATAAAGAACGATGACATCAATGCCCTGGTCAATCTACAGAAGTTGTTTTACCTGCCCATTCGCTTTCCATGGCTTACGGGCATTATTAAGCGATTGGTTAAGTTAAGGCGAAACATAGTCTTCGAGGGGATCTTTTTCCTTACCTATATCTATCGTTATAGCCGAACATATCTTATCCCATTGGATCGTGTATTAAGGCATATTTTCAGGGTTCGCAGGCAATATTGAGAGGAAGGCTTAGGGCTTAGCGCTAGAAGCGAAGACAAGAAGGATATTCTTTGGTGGTTAATGAGACAGGCAACATGGGAGTTTGTCTCGCTAAGGCACAAAGGCAAAAAGAAAGAAAATCATTTCTTTGCGTTCTTTGAGTCCCCGCGACTTCGCCGAGGAGCAAACTTTTACATGAGGCTCTTATCCTTTTAATAGCCTTCTGTTTTTCTTCGTAATCGACCCAGTTCTAGGGACTCATTGAGCCATCTTCGAATTATCTCCCCGATCAAGGCGAAAATGAACAAGATAGCAATCGGGGCAATAATGTTGGTCAGGCTCGGAAATTGAACAGCCAGCCGGGCTTGGTCCGAGAAAAATGAGAGGATCAGGATCCCCGGCGCCATGCCGATGATACTGCCCAGTGTGTATGCGAAAATGTTTACCCGGAACGCTCCGCTAATAAGATTGACCAGCGTGAATGGAGCGATGGGAACTACCCTTAGTGCCGCTATCATTGACATCGTCTGCCTTCCCATCGTTTTAGAGAGTCTGCTTAAGTATTTCCCTGCTAAGAGTCTTATGATATCCTTGTGCATGCTCCTGCCCAGAGCGTAAAGGATAAGTGCGCTCCCCATCGCCCCGATAAACGAATACGCACTCCCTCGCCAGGGACCGAAGACAAGGGCGGTAAGCACCATCAACATGGTAACTGGGATGCGAAGAAAGCCTCCCAGAATGAATGTCCCGACCACTGCTGCAAACCCGGTAAAGCCATATTGCAAGGGATCCAGAATACTGCTTATGCTGCTAAGATCGATGAATTGACTGATATCAGTGTAGCTCCAGATGCCGATTAGTAGCAATAATACCACCAAAAGCCCGCCACTTAAGAAAAATGGACGATAGATCGATGCCTCCCCGCGCCCTAGTTCTTTGATAATAGACCTCAGGATGATATCGGAGCTGATCGGCTCTTCGGGATCGATAACGGTCTTTTCGGGCAGCACTGCCTCGAAGAATGGATCCGGCAGATCATAGATTGGCATCAATGTATGTCCTTGATCATTTCTGAGCGCATCGATGCCGGCAACTAAAGAGCCTTTTTGGGCTATAGTATCGGATACATGCGATACAGTAGCGCCAAGATGTTCTGCGATAATCTTATCACGCAAGTATCTTATCCGCTCGATTTTCTGTGGATCCCCCTCGCACTCGATTGCAAGATCGCACTCTATATCCAGCGACATGGAGCGATTGGTCAGGTTGGATGAGCCGATCCTTAGAAAGCAATCGTCGGCTATGAATATCTTGGCATGGACTAGTGTATGAGCCTGTATGGAGTCATGTTGTATGACCGGAGCAAGGGCACGAAGACGATATTGCTTATCGGCAGAGTATAGACGCTTGATCAAGCGAGTACGCAGGATGTCCAATGTGGTTCGCTCCAAAAAGCTCGGCGATCGGTAGGAGCTAACCATGACTACCTCGGGTCCACCAGGCTCCGAGATCCTTGCCTCGAGCGCTTGGGCGATTAAAGGCGAGGTGATGTATTGATTCTCGATGTATATGTAGTTCTGTGCTGCTGCTATGGAGTCCAAATAAAGCGCCTCAATCTCGCGGACCGTCTGTTTGCCACTTACCGAGCGCTCGGTTCTTGCAATAGCGATGGTGATGTTTTCAAAGTCCGCTTCTATATTTGATGGCCAGTTATCTTCCTCGCTTTGGCAGGGTGGCTCCAGGATTCCACCGCCAGCCTTGTTCCAGCGATCTCGCACCAGCTCACCGAGCGCATGAGCAGCCTCCCCATCTACAGCCAGCATCACATCATGGTAGGGTCCATAGAGCCGCCCCTTGGGATCCCGCCGTCGTTCATCGTACAAGTGATGCTGACTGGTATCCCAGCGATGCCAGGTCAGGTCCAAGCCACCGCAGAAGGCGACCTTGTCATCGACCACCACTATCTTACTGTGCTGTGAGCCACCAAGAGGGACATGATTATCTAGCAATAGCTTAACTCGTTTATGAGTGCGCCAACCGAGATGATACCAGGGAAAAAGCTCGCGCTTGTGGGTGAAGATCATGGAGTGATTCCATATAAGGATATATATCCTTAAATCGGGCTTGCGTTCCACCAGGTCATTCAAAAAATCCCTTAGTTCGATGGGATATTCGGTCTCGCTGCCGTCTCTTACCAGCCTGATGCGGCTGTGGATCTCCCAGCCGGTGATGTATATGCTGTGTTGTGCGGACTTGCAGGCATCAACAAAAGCCCTGAAGTAACGCTCTCCGTTCAGTAGAAGTGCTGCTCGCCGTGCCTTAACCTTGCGCCAGCAGTTTTCACCTTCGACTGTCAGAGGGCATTTATTCATTCGTGTCAGCGATTATCCTATTCTCCTGATATCCCAATCCATCGATCTGGCAGCGAACCGTCATGCCCGGCTGCAAGAAGCGCGAGTACTTCCTGGCTAGGGTCTCATCTCGCAAGATAGCATCCATGTAATCTCCTGATAGAACCGCATCGAGTAGATCTACCGCATCGCCAAGTGCCACTCCAGACGGTGTACCGGTAGCTATCAGATCCCCAGGCATCAGGGTCATTACCGATGATATATCCTCGATTACGGTCGGGATATCGAAGATGAACTCGGCGGTGGTCGAATCCTGTCGAACCTCTCCGTTTACCAGGGATTGAAGCCTCAAGTTATGGGGGTTTGGCACCTCCTCCCTGGTTGCAATAAAGGGACCTACCGGACAGAAAGTGTCGAGGCTTTTTCCCCTGAACCACTGTCTTTCTCCCTTTTGCATCTCGCGGCAGCTCACATCATTGACGATGGTGTATCCGAACACATGGTCCATGGCATCGCCAGCCTTGATGTTCTTGGCTTGTTTGCCGATGATAACCCCAAGCTCGACCTCGTAATCCATGAGGATGACATTGTGCCACTTTACGATATCATCGTAAGCAGAGCATAGCGCTGAGCTTGCCTTGGAGAACAAAAGCGGGCGCTTAGGGGGTTTGCTGCCGGTCTCTTTGGCGTGTTCAAGGTAGTTCTTGCCAAGGCAGATTATCTTAGTCGGCTCCGTGACCGGACAAAGTATCCTGCTTTTATCAAAGGGGATCACCTTTTCTTTCAGCCAGGAATCAGGGATCTTTTCCAATGCTTTTTGTATTCGTTCGCTCCAGCCTTTAAATAAAAATGTTCTAAGGTCTAAAGGAATCCCCTTGAGAAGCCTATCCAATGGCAAAATGCCATCATTTACCACCAACGCATAGGATGCCTTGTCGTTATATAAGATGCGAGCGAGTCTCATGTTTTATCTCCGTTTATTGCATCTCAACACGGCTTTTCAGGGCGCGAGCCATGGTTATCGCATCGGTATATTCCAGCTCGCTGCCTAACGGTAGTCCCTGGGCAAGGCGGGTTACCCTGATGCCGAGCGGCTTTAGCTGCTTCATGAGATACATAGCGGTCGATTCACCCTCGACATTAGTATCCATGGCCAGAATGACCTCTTTTATATTCTCGCTTTGCACCCTTTGAAGCAGCTCCTTTATTCGCAGGTCTTGGGGGGTGATGCCCTTAAGCGGCGAGATAGCCCCCTCAAGGACATGATAAAGCCCCTTGTATTCATTGGTGCCTTCGATCAATAAAAGATCCGATGCCTCCTCGACCACGCAAATAGTGCCCGATTGCGCTCGCTTATGGTCCGAGCATACCGGGCAAAGCTCCCCTTCGGCTATATTAAAGCACCTGCGGCAGGAGCCGATCTTCTGCTTGACATCTTTAAGTGCCTCGATCAGGGGCAGGATCTCCTCCATGGGGCGATAAAGGATGTAAAAAGCTATCCTTCGGGCACTTTTTTCTCCTATGCCGGGTAGCTTTTTCAGCGCATCGAGCAGCCGGATCAGCGAACTTGGGTAGTTCATCAGAAATGGTTAAATAAGCTGTTTACTTGATAGTTGCTGCCGTTTCTATTCTTCAGGTGAGTCCAGGTATATTCATGCCACCGGTTATCTTTGCCATCTCCTGGTTTGCTGCCTGCTGTGCCTTTTCCAGGGCCTCGCTTACGGCAGCCACGATCAGATCCTCCAGCATCTCGACATCATCGGGATCGACCACCTCCGGTTCGATCTTGATCGATACCAGTTTGCCGGCAGCATTGGTAGATGCTGTAACCATGCCCCCACCAGAGGATGCCTCGACGATAATGTCTGCTAGCGACTCCTTGGCTTCCTCCAGCTTGCGTGCCATCTCTTTGGCTTGCTTCAGGATGTTCATGTTGAAACCTTTCATATCATTCACTCCTTGGATTAGCTAACTTTCAGTTTCATTATTATCGCTTATTCATATATTTTCAAGCAACGGTCTGAGAGGTAAGAATATTTTACTATACCCCAGAATCACCTGATCAATTTTTCACTTACCATTTTTTAGTGATATCATAAGCGAAATCATGGCTTACAGGAAAGATAGATGGTGGCTGATCGTGATCCTCGCGCTCTTGGCAGTCCCTCGCATCATATACCTGGTCAGTCAGTCGAACAGCCTCTATTTCCATATATTGTTTCTCGATCCCTATAGCTATGATTCCTGGGCGCTAAAGATACTAAGCGAAGGATGGATCGGCAAGGAGGTCTTCTATCAAGATCCGTTATATCCTTATTTTCTCGCTTTTGTATATAGTATCTTCGGGCATTCGTACATGATGGTTCGTATAATCCAGGCAGTGCTCGGTTGCGCGACCGGGATGCTAATCTACCTGCTCGCAAGCCGGCTGCTTAATACCAGGGTCGCAAGCGCAGCAGCGATCATATACGCAACCTACCTCGAATTCGTCATGTTCGAGGGGATGATCGAAAAGACCAGCCTGGGCATCTTTTTATCCACCTTTTTTTTATATCTTCTTGTTTCTGGCGCGGGGAATGGCAGCACTGAGCCTAAGCCGTATTTGTTATTTGCGGCTGGTTTTATCGCAGCGCTTGCCTGCATGGTGAGGGGAAACCTGCTTATCTTCTTGCCTATCGTAGTTCTCTGGCTTCTATTTAGAGGGGCTTGGAATAGGGGATTGCTCCCAGGGATCAAGCCAGCTTTTGCCTTTGCCGCTTCTGCGCTGATGGTCATATCGCTGCCGAGCATCCGTAATTCAATAATCGCCAAGGAGCCGGTTCTGATCACCGCACAGGCGGGACAGAATTTCTATATCGGAAACAATCCGACAGCCGATGGCTCCTTTCGTCCCCCGCCATTCATGGTGGCAAATCCACAGGTAGAGCGGATCAGCTTCAGCGTGGTCCTGGAGAAAAAACTAGGGGGAAAGCTGAGCGCAACCGAGGCTTCTCGATATTGGTTCAGGCAGAGCATTTTTTGGATAAAAAGCAAGCCTCGTGATTTCACCAGGCTGCTGTGGCGTAAATGCAGGCTATTCTGGGGTTCATACAAGCTGCCCGATAACATGAGCTGGTATTTCATGGAGCTATTTTCACCTTTATTAAGGCTATCGCCACTCGATTATGGAGCCATAATCTCGATGGCAGTGGTTGGAATGATCATAAGCATCCCTCGCCGATCTCATCTGTTGATACTATATTTATTTATAATAACTTACTCGGCATCGGTAATAGCCTTCTTCGTGGTAAGCAGGTATCGTATCGTTATCTTGCCGGTCTTGATGATCTTCGCTGCCGCTTCAATAGTCAGGTTTATCGAGCTGATAGGCTCAATCAACCCGAGAAACATGCTCAAGGCGGCTGCAATGTTTGCTATTTTCTTAGCCACATGGTGGGTGCTCAAGCCAACAGCCCAGCAGAGAGAGCTTATCAAGAGGGATATGAACAATGGATTCGTGATCACAACCTCGCTGATCAATAATCATTTTTATCGGGATCTACTGTCAACGCCTCTCGAGGAGATGTTCTTGCTTAGCGGCAGCCTCGATGAATTCATGCCGCCTGCAAACCTTCCAGATTATTTTATCAAGTGGCTTCCAGAACTTGAGTCGGCGGCGCAGAGGTTCCGCTCCCCTGATTCCAGGTATTGCGTTGCTTTGGCTTACGAGTCTGCTGGTCATTATGAGGATGCAGAGTTCTGGTACCGGAAGAGCCTGGCGCATCATCACGATATAGATAAAGTAATCAAATCGATAGCTCGCGTGTTGCGCAAGCGCGGTGATCGCAGCCTGATCGATGGCGATACGCAATCCGCTTTTGAATTCTATAGGGCTGCACAGCAGTACGACCCAGACGATCAGACACTGCTTAGCCACATAGCGATCCTGCAATATCGCCTCGGATTGGTTGAACCTGCGGTAAATCATCTTGTCTTGTCTTTCAATAAAGAGCCTTCGGATATCTTTCCATTGATTGCCCTTAGTTTGATAGCACTTGAATCGGAAGAATCCGAAGACCTTGCCATAAAAGCACTCTGGAACATTACCTACCTGATGAGCAATGCCGGTGATGATGCAAGCAAGCTATCGGCAGCCATTCTGAGGCTGTTCGAGCCTTATCTCAAGGGAAACGCCAAGAATGCCGAACTTCTTACTGCCCTGCAAAAACTCGCAGCAGGACAAAAACCGATCCAACCACCCAAAATAGGTGAAATCAGGCAACACCACCTAAAGTTTTTTTATCCATTTTTTATCAAAAATAGAATCAAATCCACGACACTAGAATAAAAAAAAGGAGCATTCGCCATGAGACAAACAGCAAGGGGGGAGCGCAGGGGTGGGGGTTTAATCATCAACCTTCCTGGCAGCCGCAAGGCATGCCTAGAGAACCTAAATATCATCGAATCCCCCCTCCTTCACGGCTTGGACATCCTGCTAGGTAGAAGCAGTTTCCATTAGTTTGATTAGATTACTTCCCTCAAAACATGCACCATTTTAGCGCGTCATTATTTTTATGCTACATTAGCATACCTGGTTGCGGCTACATTGCCTTAGATTTTGGTTCTAGTATGGCTTTTTTGAAGATTTTCCTTTAGCATCCTTCCAATTGTTATATGCTTGCAGAATAATTTCATTATCTGGATGAAGAGATATTGCTTCTTTATAGGCTTCTTCTATGTTGCTGACCGGTTCCCTCATCCAATTGAGCGCTTTTGCAAGGTTATACCAACACCACGCCTTTCTAATCCTGTCATCTGTTAGTTGAATTACTTGTCTAAAAAGTTCAATTGCCTCTCTGGTGAGCTTTCTTCTAATATCTTTATTTAAACGCCAGTTACGGGCAATATCCATTTTGGTCTGTGCAAATTCATGGAGTAGCTTTGGATCGTCGGGATTTAGCGCATAGGCTTTCTCGAAGAGCTTGTGAGCTTGTCTATTATTTCTCGTTCTCCTTCGCAATATTGCTTCACTAACGATATTTTCATAAGATTCAGGGTGAGCAGGCAGCGAGTTCAATACTTCCTTTGCTTTTTTTTGAAGATCTTCCATCTTCTTCCTGATGCCCAGATCAAGCAATTCCTTAGCATAAACCAAATATGGCTGGGAGTTTTGCTCCCCAATTGGTTGTTCTTTGAATCGATTAAAAACCTTGTTTGCCTCATCCAATTGTTCGAGTTTCATCAAGTATTCAATCAATTGACTTGCAATCACGGCAGAGGACGGCTGCGAGTTAAAAGCATTCTTCAATATTTCAAGTGCTCTATCTTGGTATCCTATTGCCCAGAGGTGTGTAGCCTCACGGAGCGAATGAAGCGTTTGATATTTAGGGTGTACAGGTAAGATAACTCTAAAATAGGTTCTATTCTCGTCGAAATCGAAGCGAGCCTGCGGGGAGCCGTTTTCTGCCATTCTCCTGTGAATTTTAGGGATACCTGTACCTCTTCCTTCTGCTAAGCGTAGCTCTTTCAATAATTCACCAATGCGTCGATTACGTGCAGGTACCGCGGGCATAGCACTATTAGGCTCAAGATGCTCTAATTTAATACCCGAAACCGGTCCGGGGTAGCTAGTTATTTCCATGCGATTGGGATACAAATAAACTTTCACTGGCTCTTGAGAATCTTCATAGCTTCTATGATAAACAGCGTTGACAATTGCTTCTTCCATAGCTTCATAGGGGTATGGAACTGTCCTTTTCGCTTCTGCTTGATTGGGAATTTTGTGTACCAATGTACCGCCCAAGCCTTCCAGATATTTTAGTGTTGAGTTTATTTGTTCTGGAAGAGGACCACGAAATTGTTTTTCTTCAATCAGATCTCCCCCTGCGTCATCATCAAACTGTACAACCTCAATATATGCTCCCGGGAAAAATTGTTCAGGTGATTCATTAAAAAATAGTAAAGCAAAATTTCTTGGAACCTCATACCCATCCATCCTAATCAACAATCTAAGACGATGATAAATGCCCAATTTATCAAAGGATTCTAATTCGGTAGTTAGGTAACTCCTAACATTCTCAAGGTGCTTCTTCACTAGATAGAATGAAATATCCTCCACTTTGGCATCATGGTTTCTTCGATCATCGAATGGTATCTTAGCCGCCTGCTCAAGTAACTGCCTTTTTAGATCACCCTGTGCCTCAATCGTTGTATTTCCGCTTCTAATATAATAATCCATCCCTTTGCCAGATCTTTTAGGGGCAGAATATGGACGATTATCTCCAGCAGGACACCATATAATTATTAGGTCTCGTTGTGTATATGAAGCTAAAAAAATCAAAGGGATATATTCTGGAACTAGCAATCCTTTACAAGCACCTATAATCTCTTTTTGGATAATATCAAGTTTTGATTGCTCCACTCCCTTTGGGGGTAAAATTGGATTTCCGTTGTCGTCTTCTACAACGCCTATTATCACATAACCACCGTTTTGGTTATAAAGATCGTTAGCAAAAGCACAGATGGTGCGGATTACTGAGGATTTAGATTTATCATTCCAGGTGCTTTTATATTCAACTCTAGTGCTTTCTACTGATCTATGATGAAGAATATCTGCCAAATTTATTGGTAATCCTGTTTCCATTTTCATTTATTTCTTTGGTTAAAAAACCTGCTTGTTAATGAGTGACTTTTATCACTTTTAAGACTATCATAGGATAGTTGCATTTACAAGATTAAGGAATGGGCAATGAAATTCAATCAAATCTACAGTAAAACAGAGCTAGGAGTGAAGAAATATGTATCTTAGAATAAAAAGCACGGCGAATAGATAGATTATCCAGTTGACCTCCCTGCCCCTTCCAGATATCAACTTTAATGCAGAATAGGTGATGAAACCGAAGGAGATCCCCTCGGTGATGTTGACCGACAGTGTCATGATCACGATGGTCAAGAATGCTGGTATCGCCTCGGTATAGTCATCCCAAGAGATATTGGTTACATTTTTCATCATGAAACAACCGATTATGATAAGCGGGGCGGCTATTGCTGGGTAAAGGCTCATTCCGCTTTGCGTCTGGTAAGCTCCCCCGACCATCATAAGCAGCGGTGAGAAAAAGATCGCCAGCAGCATCCACATGCTGGTAAAGACATTTGCCAGTCCGGTCCTGGCGCCGACCGCCACCCCGGATGCGCTCTCGATGTAGCTTGTGATAGTGGAAGTCCCTAAAAGCGCGCCGCATGAAGTGCCGATCGCATCCGAAAGCAGAGCCTGCTGCCCCTTGGGGAGCTTCCCATCTCGCATCACACCAGCCTGCTGCGATACTCCGATGAGAGTTCCTACCGTATCGAACAGATCCAAAAAGAAAAATACAAAGATGATCATCAGAAAATCAGCAGAGAAGACCCTGGAGAAGTCGAGCTGAAAAAAGGTCGGTGAGATGCTTGGCGGTCTCTGTATGATGCCATGGTAATGGGTCAATCCAAAGGGCAGACCGACTATGGCGGTGATAATTATCCCCCAAAGGATAGAGCCGGGAACCTTGTAAATCAGCAAAGCAGCGATGATGATCAAGGAGAACACGGTGAGCAGAACCGGTGGACTGGTCAGGTTGCCCAATTGCACCAGGATAGCCTGGTGAGCGACCACCACACCGCCATACTGCAAGCCGACGAAGGTGATTAGAAGCCCGATGCCAACAGCGATGCCGTTCTTAAGGCAGCCAGGCACAGCCTCCATGATCTTTACCCTGAATTGGATGGTAGAAAGAACGATGAACAAGATGCCTGAGATAAAAATGGCTGCCAGCGATTGCTGCCAGGTGAATCCCATTGTCATGCAGGCTACATAGGTGAAGAAAGCATTGTGCCCCATTGCAGGCGCCAAGGCTATGGGATAGTTTGCTAGAAAAGCCATCATTAAAGTAGCGATCGCCGAGCCTATGCAGGTCGCCATCATTACCGCGCCCTTATCCATGCCGGCTGCGCCGAGAATTATCGGCTGCACGAAGATAATATAGGAAAGGGTCATGAATGTAGTAGTTCCGCCGAAGAATTCTTGCCTAATGGTCGTATTGTTCTCGACTAACTTAAAGTGCCTATCCAGAACGCTGAATAATCCACCTTGCTTTTTCATCTACGCTCCCTTTCTGAAAGAGATTAAATGCTTAGTTTCCGGTACTCGATAATAGCATCTTTAAATCAAAAAATAAATTACCGGGCAGGCTACTGGTAGATACGATTTGCATAAATAAACTAACCCTCCCCGATGCGCTTGAGAGCCGATCCCTCGATGACAATAATTGTCATTGGGTGGTTAATTTGTTGCCCCCCAGCCGAACTCCCCTTTCTATCAGGTTCTCTAAATCGGGGAGCTCGGCTCGAATCTCTCTCTACCTACTCAAGCCCTATGTCTTTGCTAAGGTATTCACCAAGCGATCGGGGGTTTACATATAAGATGTATGCAATTGATGTGCCAAAGGAATCGGCAAAATCGGTCTTAAAAAAATAAAAAAAATATCTTTACATAAGGGATAATAGTTCATAAGAATATTCTATATAATTTCCAATCAATCCGATACAAACTTGATGGAAGTCATATTTAAAGGGGCATAGAACATGTTAATAAGTTATGTGGTGCTTGTAAGGATTTGTATATATTAGGTGTTCAGCTACATGACTCTTGAATAAAAAGTGTTTGACAAGAATTTAACTATAAAGTATATTATTTATTATAAAGGTGAAGATGTTGTGATAACAAAATTGCTATTGACAACCGCTGGGGCTATTGATAGGTTCACCGCTTGTGTGGACAAGTAGAATAACCCCGGCTTAACAACCTTGTGATCATGCCATGAAGGAATCCCATAGTAAGCTCCTCACTACCAAAAAGGTCGCCCAGATATGCCAATGCAGTGTGGAAGCGGTCAAGAAGTGGATCCGGGATGGAAAACTACCTGCTTTTACCACTCCAGGGAAGCACTATAGAATAGAGCCGCACACCTTAAGGCAATTCATGATCGCCTCTAATATGAAGCTGCCAGAATGCCTTAAGAACTTGGTCGATGAAAAGTGGGTAATGATCGTTTATGATGATATCCATATCCAAGAGCTAATTAAGACCGAGCTAAGCAGGCTCAAGTTGGGATTGGAATTTATCAACGTGGAGACCCCAAACCAAGCGCTCATCCTCGCCGGCGCCTATAAGCCGATTATCCTTATCCTCGACATGGATATCCCACAGACCGACATACTTGATGTCATCAAGACACTTAGTTCCACCAATGTTACAAGAGGATGCAAGATAATCCCGATTACCAGGCATCCTACACCGCAAGCCTTGAGGATATTCGAGACCTACAAGATTGAGAACTGGTTCGCTAAACCGCTCGATCTGAAAGCCCTGGCAAACCTGGTTCGTGATATCCTATAGCATCTTGTTGGCAGATTGATGCTTTAGTTGGTGCACCTAGCTGGTATATTAGGATGAAAGACCTAGCTTTTTAATAAATCGTCGAGCTCCTGTGTATGGGCTAAGCTCATCGTTGAGGACACTTGCCTCCAGGGCAGCCAGTTCACTATCTTCCTGGAGACTCTTTACCCTGATGGCGTTTAATAAGCCTTTGATCTCCTCGTGGAACTCCTTTTTCAGCCGCTCTCTCCTGCGCTTTTTCAGGCGATCGCTTACAGCCAAAAGCTCGATGAACTCGCTGATGGCTTGTTCAAGCTCGGCGATCCCCTTGTTTTCGGTGGAGACAGTAGGCACGATGCTGGGCTTAGGTTCTGACTCGGAAAACTCAAGCAGGCTGTTCAGCTCGGTAATTAACCTCTCGGTTCCTTCCAGGTCAGCCTTGTTGACCACGAAGATATCTGCGATCTCCATGATGCCAGCCTTGAGACCCTGAACCTCATCGCCCATTGATGGGGTAAGAACCAGGCAGACCAGGTCTGCGATATAGACAACATCGACCTCGGATTGCCCGACACCGACGGTCTCCAGAATAATATAATCGAAGCCGAATGCCTCCATGGCAAGGGTCATCTTGTAGGTGGCAGGCGCTAACCCGCCCAGGGAGCGCCTTGAAGCCGTTGAGCGTATGAAGATCCCCTCATCGAGGAAGTGGCGCTTCATTCTTATCCTATCACCGAGAAGCGCGCCACCAGTAAACGGGCTTGTCGGATCCACCGCAATGATCCCAATGGTCTTTTGCTTGTTACGATAAAGGGTTATCAATCTATCGACCAGGGTGCTCTTGCCGGACCCGGGAGAGCCGGTGATGCCTATGATGCGAGAGCCTTTAGACATACCGTGCAGAGCCTCAAGTATATCCGGGAGTTGTTCATTATCGTTCTCAATATAGGTCAGTATCCGCGCCAGGGCACGCTTATCGCCGGCAGCAAAGAGATCTAATAGCTGTCTGGTAGCCTTGTCCATGTCCGATTATTCCTGGTTTTGCACCCCTTTTTTCAGCAAGGCGAACTCCTTGGCAAAGTAGGTGAGTATCATGTCTGCTCCCGCGCGCTTGATGGCAGTGAGCACTTCCAGCATGGCTTGTTTTTCATCCAGCCATCCCATCTTTGCAGCAGCCTTTATCATGCTGTACTCGCCGCTTACATTGTAGGCTGCCAAAGGCACCGGGAACTGTTCACGCGCCCTGGTTATTATGTCGAGGTATGCCAGAGCCGGCTTGACCATCACGATATCCGCCCCCTCGACGATATCAAGCTCGATCTCCCGAAGTGCCTCGCGAGCATTGGGCGCATCCATCTGGTAGGATCTTCTATCCCCGAACTGCGGGGCAGAGTGCGCAGCATCCCTAAAGGGTCCATAGAACGCAGAGCAATACTTGGCTGCATAAGACATGATCACAGTGTTGATGAAGCCGTGACCATCGAGAACCTCGCGGATGAAGCCCACCCTGCCGTCCATCATATCCGAGGGCGCAACAACATCAACACCAGCCTCTGCCAAGGATAGCGCGGTCTTGCCAAGGAGCTCCAAGGTGGGATCGTTAAGCACATTACCGCTCTGGTCAACCACTCCGCAGTGTCCATGGGAGGTGTACTCGCAAAGACAGACATCAGCGATGACCACAATGCTTTTGCACTTGCTTTTTATCGCCCTTACTGCTCGCTGCACGATGCCATTTTTGTGGTAGGCACCGCTGCCGCGATCATCCTTGGTCTCGGGAATGCCGAAGAGAATCACAGCCGGAATACCCAGAGATTCTACCTCGATCACCTCCTCCACCAGGGATGGAATGGTATGATGAAAGCAGCCAGGCATGGAGGGGATCTCCTTGCAGGTCTTTTCAGACCCTGGAATAACGAAAAGCGGATAGACGAGATCCTCTACGGTAACTATTGTCTCGGCGACCAGGCGGCGAAGTCGATCGCTTTGACGTAACCTTCTTGGTCTATAGTTTAGGGCATCCATTGCTTGTTTACATACCTTAGTTTATGGTGTTTTAATACGAGGCTGATAATATCAGAAGCACATCACAGGTCAAAGAGCCACTATAGTATGCTCTACCTTGCAATCAACTCCCAGCCTTCGGGGCAGGCTTTGTGTAAGAATTAAGGGTATATTACCAACTAAGAAATAAAGTAGCTTCCAAAGAGGGTTTCTTCTTCTTAGTGCCTTGGTGCCCTTGTGCTTACAACCCTTCGCGCCAGACACTTTCTTCTATTGCTTCACCATCAGCTTGGGAAACCACCCCTGGTTACCAGCATAATCTGTGGCAACCACCTCCAGAAGAGCCTGAAGCGGCGATAGTGGAGGATATAGCGGAGTGGCAAAGGTGTATATGCCATCATCAGCGGTGAGATCCCCGCCTTTGCCGTCATCGCGCAAAAGGATGCCCGTGCCGACTCCATCGAAGTAGATCTCCACGCTAACGATATCCGGATGGGGAACAAAAGCTAGCATATTCAAGGCTCCGCCCGCCTGCGAGGAGAGCGATGTGGTTCCATAGCCGCCAATCTGAACCGCCGGAGCTGTTGAATCGACTACTACATTAACCGGCGCGCTAGGATCGCTCTGATTGCCAACCTGATCTGTCGATCTTGCCACTATCGTGTAAGGTCCATCCGAAGGGGGCATCCAGGTATAGCTCCAACTCTCCTGACCAGTTGCTTCCACCCAGGTCTCATTAGCATCGAAGCGAAGCTCCACCTTGCTTATAGAGCTGATATTATCATCAGCGTAGCCACTGATAAGGTTCTCGCCGCCGGGAAGAAAAGTCCCTGGTTGTGGTATCTCTATGGTTACCGATGGCTGTGAGGCATCCTGTGTTGACCAGGTGGGAGCCGACCAGTTGGTATCATAAAGCTCGTTGCGCTTTGCCTTTACATGGTAATAGTAGCGAACGCCGCTCTCCAAGCCCTCGAATTCGTACATGGTCTCAGGAATCCATCCGCTAGCCTGCACCACGCCTTTATCCATGGTATAACACTCAGCGTAGTAGGCATAAGCGCCGGACTCGGACTCATCGCTCCAGGAGACTGTGTTATTGTATCCGCGGGTGAACGGTGGTTCGGGATACATCTCGGGAGTATCGGGCACATCTGGTGTGGGGCTTGGTGTTGGCGTGATGGTTGGTGTATTGGTAACCGTTGGCGTTCCTGTCGGCGTCGCCGAGATGGTCGGCGAGGGGGTCAGGGTCGGCGAGGTGGTCGGCGTATCCGCATTTATCACCGTGGAGGCATCAGGACTGCTGGGAGCGCTCTCCTGGTTGCCGACGATATCGACCCCGATAGTATAGAACTGATATTGCCCGCTACCCTCAGAGTGGAAGAAGATGGGTGAGCCAGTGAAATGCCCATTATACTGCTGCCAGGGGCTGTAATCCTTCTTGTACCACAGGGTTACATGATCGACACCGCTAGTGTCATCATAAGCCGAATAGGGTAGGTATATATCCATTGTATAATAAACTGGGTCAAGTGTATCCCAGACCCAGGTCTCCGGCGGGGAGGCATCCTGGGTTGATGAGGCTGTATTTGACCATGGACTCATAACATCTTGAATATTTTTCGCTCGCACCCTGTAGTAATAAGTGCTTCCGTCATGCAGGTTGGTGAAGGTGTGATACCTGGTGAATATCCACCCGCTATTCAATGGCGCCGGGAAACCTGGGGAGAGATCGTACTCAGCCCAATACATGTAAGCGGATGACCCCGGAGGGTCATACCACCTGGCAGTCCTTGAATAGCCAGAGGTATAGGGTGGCATGGTGTACATGATCGGTGCCTGGGGCGGGGGAACCGTGTTGGTGGCGGTGGGGGTTACTGTCGGTGTTGGACTTGGAGATGGTGTCGGGGTCGCTGTTGCCGGGATCTTACGAAGCAATTGCATGTTGTCGATGAATGTGCCGCATCGGTTGGTGCCACAACTGCCATCTGTCGTGTTTGTGCTGCCGAAGAGCAGTCCATACCAGACCTGCGGCTCGCCAGCGCGATCGGTAAACTTATGGGTGAATACATGCCAATCTTTGCATACCCTGGCGACCGATCCGTTGAAATAGTTGCCATCTATGGAGGTGCCGAAGAAGAACAACTCATCATCGGCAGGCTCACTGAGATTGACGCAAGTCTTGACCGCGAAGGTGAACTGCCCATCCAGGGCATCTGCCATGGAAAAGGGTCCATAAAAAGCCCAAGACCACATGCCAGCAGGGTACTTACCGCCCCAGTGATCCGATGGCTCTCCCTCTGTGCAGCCGGCTGCACACCACATGCAATAATTCCCCTGGTAAGGGATTATGCTGTCTATACCCCAGCAATGGAAACCGTTAAAGGAGTTGTTATCCACAACCTCCCAACCACCAGGCATTTGTCCATCCTCAAAGTCGTGATCCACCAGCACCTGCCATACTCCGGATTTGCCAGCCATCGTATAAAGCGTATCCTTGGTATCATAGGAGGTCAGGATTCGAGAGACCTGCGGGGGAACTGTAATAACGGCAGGGGAAACCTCCAGGCGGTCGCTACCTTGCGTATAAGCTTTACCCGCGCCAAGGCTGATAGCAACACACAATGCCAATGTCAGGATGAGATAAGGCTTATTGATAAGAGCCTTCGAGCGTCTGTTTACCAACTGATATGAGGCAACCTGTCCAATGGTAAGGATCATCATCGCTCTACTCTTTTTTTTTATCATCATCAACCCATGGTCAAAGATGCGGTATTAACCAGGCACTCTTATCCCTGCTTTTCCTAGATACCATATAATTACCATTTTTACAAGAAGCACAGAATAGCTTTGTTAGAGTACTTGTTTGACTTTACAGGGATGTTCGCCTAAAAAGAAAAGGCATTTAGGCATGGCATTGCAATGACAAGGACACCAAAGAAGATCGGTATCTTCGGGGCAACCGGCGCGATCGGATCGGCTGCGCTCGATGTAATAAGAAGATTCAGGGATAACTTCCAGGTTATCTTTATAACCACCAACACCAGGGTGAAACGACTCATGGAGCTGTCCCAGGAGTTCAAGCCCCAAGCCTGCGTAATCGCCTCCCAACAGGCAGCCAAGGAACATGCAAGTGAGCTAGAACGGCTAGACTCGTGCAAACTTTACCAGGGTGCGGGGGGACTTGAAGAGGTAATCGATGACTACGAGATGGATCTCATGTTTATGGCTATCTCGGATCAAGCATCCCTGATGCCGACCTACAAGGCTGCCGAGAAAGGGATAGATATTGCCCTTGCATCAAAGGAGGCGATGCTCTTAGCCGGCGGACTGCTCCTTGAGGCTGCTTCGAGTTCGGGCAGCACCATAATCCCGGTGGATAGCGAGATCTGTGCATTGCATCAACTTGTAAGGTCGATAGATCCTTTGGATCTTAAAGGGATTATCATCACTGGCTCCGGGGGACCGTTCAAGGATCAAAAGATTGAATCGCTCGACAAGATCACTCCCGAAATGGCGCTGGATCACCCGGTCTGGCAGATGGGACCCAAGATCTCGGTAGATTCTGCCACCTGGATGAACAAGGTCTTCGAGATCATAGAGGCTTGCCTGTTTTTCGACCTGGAGCCGAGCATGATCAAGGTAATGATCCAGCCACAGAGCCTGATCCACGCTTTGTTGTTGCTCAAGGATGGTGTCATGATCTCGCATGTCGCCCCTGCGGATATGAGGTCGTCCGTTGCTTATGCCTTGTTTTATCCACTAAGAGCAAGCTCGACGGTTGGCAATGAGATCGATCTTAATAAGCCGATACCATTATATCTAGAGCCGGTAGCGGGCGATAAGCACTCCACTCTCTCGCTTGCCAGCGAGGCTTTTTCCAAGGGAACAAGCGGACTGATCACCCTTTGCACTACCAATAGCATGGCGGTCAACGGTTTCTTGAGCGGCAGGATCCCTTTCAACCGCATAGTCGAGATTACAAGAAAGCAGCTTCAAGACCACCAACCACAGCCGGTGGAAGATATCCAGGCTGTTATGCAGATGATAAATCAAACTAAATACAATTTAAAGGAATTGCAATAGAACATGGTTACTACTATCGCTTTTATAATAGCCTTGGGCTTTATGATATTTATCCATGAGCTGGGGCATTTTACCGTGGCCAAGCTATCCGGCACCAGGGTCGATGTCTTCTCCATCGGCTTCGGCAAACGCCTGATAGGATTCAAGTATGGTGAAACCGACTACCGCATCTCTGCCATCCCGTTCGGGGGCTATGTTAAGATACCCGGAGAAAATCCCTTCGAGGAGACAACCGGCGCTGACTGGGAGCTAACCTCGCGCACAAAGCCGGTGCAGTTTATGACCTTTTTTGCCGGACCGCTGTTCAACTTCCTGTCCGCCTGGGTGATCTTTATTGCAGTTTATATAATAGGAACAGCTCAGCCCGTATTCTACGATGAACCGCCGGTCATCGATTATGTCGTTGAAGGCTCGCCAGCTATGGAGGCTGGGATGCAGCCTGGTTGGCGTATCGTATCGGTCGATGACCAGCCGGTTAAGACATGGCGAAAGGTCTTCAATAGCTTCAGGACGCTCGAATCAGACCATGTCTTCAAGGTCAAGGCAATGGATAACAATAATAGCATAACAACCTATGATATACCCATCCCGGAAGATATCGAGAAGGTCGAGTTTCCAGGCTTCTCGCCGCCGATGAGCACCCGCATCGATGATATTATTAAAGACGGACCAGCACATAAAGCGGGGATCAAACAAGGGGATGTAGTGCTTTCGGTGAACCATGTGCCAGTGCACCATTTCTTGCAGATGGCTGATGTGCTCAAGACCAGGGCGAATAAGACAACAAATCTTAAGATAAAAAGGGATGATCAGGTCATCGATCTCAACCTTACACCTTTGTATGATGAGAAGCGCGACAAGGTCGTCATCGGCATCTGGCATTACCAGGACTCACGCCATGTCCGCTATGGCATAGTTGAGTCGCTGAAAAAAGGGACCCTGGGCACCTTCAGGATGACAACGGATATCTTCCGTTTCCTGGGACGATTGCTAAGCGGCAAGGAATCGCTAGAGAATATAGGGGGACCGATCATAATCGCCAAGATCACCGGTGAGGCTGCAAAAGAAGGGCTAACTGTTTATCTATTGACCATTGCAATGATCAGCCTTAATTTGGCGATTATCAATCTATTCCCGATACCGGTGCTCGATGGCGGGCACATCTGCTTTCTACTCATCGAGGCGATAATCAGGCGAAAGATTAGCTTGAAGGTCAAGGAGCGAGCCTTGCGGGTGGGAATATTCCTCCTTTTGCTCCTTGCCGCGCTAGTACTCTATAATGACCTGGTGAAGATCATCCCCGGCTTAGATTGACAGAAGTGTCTTGGGGCTTGAGGGTTGTTTAACCACAAAGGCACTAAGGCACAATGAATATCATTGCCTTGCTCGTTTTATTCTATCAATGGCTTTTTGGGCGCTTCGCTTGACGAAGGCATTCTTGTCCTCGAGCATCCCTTGCAGGGCTTCAAGCGCTGATGGGTCGCCGAGTTTCCCTAGCGAGATAACCGCCGAGTCGCGCACGAACCATTTCTCGTCGGAGAGCATCTTGATAAGATATGGCACCGCATCGATGCGCCCAAGCTCTCCTAGCTGCTGGCAGACGATGTTGCGGATATCCTGATTGGAGCTTTTCAGTTGATCGAGCAGTTTTTGATATGCCTCATCGTTGCCCAGCTTTACCATCGATACTAGCGCCCAGGTGCGGTCGTACTCGTTGGGGCTGTCCAGCACCTTGCCTAGCTCGCCGATAGCATCGGGGACGCCCAGGTCGCCTAGTGCCTTGATGGTCATGATGCGAATGTACTCATCGGCGAAGGTCTCGGCGTACTTGGGGTGAGGACCGAGCTTGTGTAGCATATCGACCAGTGGCTGGTAGGCTCTTTTGTCCTTTATTTTGCCTAGCGCCTCAACGCAGCCGGCTCTGACATCTCTGGCTTTGTGGTCGAGGTTCTCGATCAGTACAGGGACTGCTGGAGAACCTATGGAGATAAGCTCTTTGATGGCTTCGGAAATCTTGAACATATCATCGCCGGTCATAACCTCCAGGGCAGCCCGTATGCGATCCTGATCGTTGGTGGCGAAGACTAGCTCAAGGGTGCCAAGTATGAGCAAAGCTATGTAAACTATGCTAAAAACTCTTCTCATCGTATCACCTTTTTTGATTATATTCATTTAATTTCTTGTCTCAAACCTAAATCCTGATGCTATTTACTTATAGGTACAATAAGACCCTCCCCCCCCACCGCCCTCTACTGCTGGAGTCTGTCTCAGAAACTTATACTTGAACCCCAAGGTGCTCATGTTTTTACTGACATGATCATAGAACAACTCAAAATTGCTATCAATAAAACAAAATGTCTCCACGAAAGATATCTTAACCCACTAACCGAGTACAAGCAAGTCATCCCCCCTGACTCCTTGATAAAATATAAGGCATCAATAACCCCTTCTATGAAACTGAGTTCTAATAGGTCGAGTTGTTCAACGAAAGCCCTGATTAACCTAGCATCGTGTTCAGGAGGAATCCATTCTTCGATGCAGTAGGGCAGTATGAGGATTAATGTTTGGTAACATGGTTCGAACTTCTTACCCCCTCAAGCCTCACGCCTGAAGTCTTTCTGTGTCCGATATCGGTTGTGGAACCAGAAGTATTGTTCGGGATGCTCCTTGATAACCTCCTCGAGCCGTTTCGTGTAAAGCCTGGTTACCCTCAGGATCTCATCATGCCTATCCCTTGATTTATCCATAAATATAGGCTGGTCAACCTGGAGATGGTGTTTTCCATTGTAGGCACGAAAAGCATGGCAGAATACGATAGGGAGGTCGGTCTGCCAGGCAAAAGTAGCGGGGCCAATCGCAGTGGAGGCTGGTTTATTGAAGAACTCTATGAACACCCCGTCCTTTCGGGCGTCTTGATCCATTACAAAGCCGACAAATCGGTTCTCACGCAGCCTTTTGAGGGCTTTCTTCACCGCTATCCCTACCGGTATTATCTCAAGCCCCTGGACATGGCGGATCTTGGTAATGAGCGCATCAGTAAGGCTATTATGCAATGGCCTGGCTATGACCGATAATGGATAGCCTAGGTGTGCGATATAGACAGCATTAAGCTCCCAGTTGCCCAGGTGCCCACCGACCAAAATAGCTCCCTTTCCCTGTTTTTTAAGTTCATCGAGCACCTCGAAGCCCTCTGCCTGGATCATGTCTTTAAAGAATCTATCCCCTAGGTAAGGTATCTTAAGCCCCTCCAGAATGGTAACCACAAGATTAATATATGTTTTTCGGATCATGCGCTTGCGTTGCTTATTCGATAATCCAGGAAATGCTATATCGAGGTTTCTCTTTACGATCTTTTTGCGCACTGGAAAGATATAGTAAACGATCAGCCCGATGTACTTACCTAACCGCTGGAGCAAGTGATATGGCAGTATCCTGGCTATTAACCTAAGAGTAAGTGCACCATAGTACTCGAAGAGGTCTCCAATGGCTTTCATAAGTAAGGAATTATAGCCTGCAATCGATGAATATCAACCGCAAAAGGATCGATTCGCAAATGCATTGCCAATTCCATCTGCTGCTGGAATATTGATGTCTATCTGCTAATATAGAATACGAATTGTAAAAGAACCTGTAAAGTTAAGAGGTACAAATACAATGGCCATGCGATATCTTGGGTTAACGATAGCAATACTGGGGCTGCTTAGCCTTTATACTAGCGTATATGGCGCACCGCAGATAGAGATCTGGATGCACCAGCACTGCATCCAGCCGGGGCAGGATCATATACTCATGTGTCATGTAAAGAACGATGGGCTAGCGGTGGATCTCGATTTCGTTCTCGCGCTGGAAGCCTTTGACAAACTATATTTTTACCCTGACTTCAAGGATGAATTCACCGTCATCCCCTTGCAGCTCCCCGGTGGGATAGACATCGAGGCGCCGCTGTTTACCTTCTATGTTCCCGAAGGAGTTCCGGTCGATACCTTCAGGTGGTACTGCGCATTTCTGTGGCCGGGGACGATGGATCCGATGGGTCCGCTGGGGGTAACCTCGTTTCGCTTCAGCACTGACTGCCAGGGGTATCACCCCTTCTATCCGCTTGATGATGGGGATGTCTGGGAGATGAACCTGAAGAGCTTCGGTATAACCATCGAGAGCATAAAGAGCGTTATCGGCGAGGAGCTAGTCGATGGCAAGCTATGCCGCAAGTTACAGACGATAACCCCGGATCAACCTGAACAGGGCGGATTCACCTACCTGATCCCGGAAAGTGAGTCCGGCACGGTCTGGATCAAGCGAACCACGGTGGGGAATAATCCTATCGACTATGGTGCAGCCGGCACCAATGGCAGCTTGCTGGTAAAGAATTTCTTTCAACCTGGAGACTCGTGGCAGTATGTTGCTATCATGGAGTACGGACAGGGGCAGACCTATCATTTCGCCGGCACTACCACAGTTATAGGAGCCGAACCGGTCTTCACACCGGCTGGCTACTTCCGCAACGATACATATCGAACCTATACAAGTGCATTATCCGGCTCTGGCAATGCTGAGCTTCAGATTGACTCCTGGTATTGCAGAGGCATTGGTCCGCTAAAGACTATAACTAAACTCATTATATATGGCATCCCCTTGACTACCGAGGAAGTTTTGACCGACTTCGACCTCAAATAAAACGACATGACCAAAGACCTTTCCCTTGTAATCGCCTGCTACAACGAGGAGCCTATCCTCGCCGAGAGCATTAGAGAGATAACTAGCGTGCTCGATGCGACCCGTTACAGTTACGAGGTTATCTTGGTCGATGATAAAAGTAAGGATAATACGCGGGAGATCATCAAGGCTCTGGTTGGGCAATACAAGGACATGCGTTACATTTTTCACAAGCGCAATACCGGGCGAGGTGGCGCTGTAACCGATGGGATTCTTGATGCCCGCGGCACTATAGTAGGATTCATCGATATCGATCTGGAGACCCCGGCGCACTATATTCCGCTTATGGTTCAAAGGGTGCTCAATGGAGCTGATATAGCAACTGCGTGGCGCATTTACAAGTTTCACTTTCACTCCTTGCTTCGCTTCATAACCGGCAAGGGATACCATGAACTCACCCGCATCATGCTTAAAACGAGGCTCAAGGATACCGAGACCGGCTGCAAGTTCTTCAATAGAGAGAAGATATTGCCTATCCTGAAACAATGCCGCGACCAGCACTGGTTCTGGGACACGGAGATAATGGTGCGTGCAGAGCGAGCCGGGCTTCGTATAGAGGAGATACCCACCCTGTTTTCCAGGAGGCTGGATGTGCAAAGCACGGTTAAGCTCTGGCGTGATTCATATCTTTATTTTAAGAACCTGATCCGCTTCAGAAGAGAACTTAAAAACAGGGACAAGCATACCTGACCGCAAATTTGGAACCATCATCTTCACCAGGAGATTTGCTTAATCAATCGTTTTAATGTAGATATGAAGGGGAAGGGGTTATAATGCTGTGAATATGCAGATGATGAACCATGAGAGCAGCAGGAAAGGATGAAGAGATAAAGATATCCTGGGATCGAGGGTGGCTGAATTGTTCCTTGAATGATCCGTTGACTAGTCTTTTATCTTATTATAATATATTCAATTTCGGATGATGTGTTAATCGGGAACTCAAGAGATCTTGAAATGAGCGACAAGGACGACAAGGATAAAAAGGAAAACTCAGGGAAAAATAAAGCAGATAAGCCCGATAAATCATATTACCAGGTTGAAGATGAAGCAGGCGAATCTCCTGATGATATGATAAATAGCTCCCTTGAGGAGATCGCTAAAGACGATAAGGGCGAAGCTGAATCCGGTAGATATACTATACCATCCGATGAATCCCCTGATGAGATGATCAAGGAATCCATGCAGGAGATCAGCAAGGAAAACAGCGGCAATGGGAAAAAACAAGCCTCAAAGGTTGATAAAATAACCGAGCATAAGATTACTGTTACCAATATCAGCGAGGATGAGCTATTCTTTAATCCAGAGGAGCTTAGGAGACTGGAATCGCTGGCAAGGGAAAAGGAAAGCCAGAGACAAGCCTATTATGACCAGATGCTCAGGCTCAAGGCAGAATTCGAGAACTACAAGAAGAGGCTAGCCAGGGAGCGCACTGAATATATATCAATGGCAAATAGAGAGGTGCTTCAGGGATTCCTGCCCGTTCTTGACAATATATATAGAGGCATTGATAGCACATTAAAATCTAGGGATATAGATACCGTTGTCGAGGGGATGAAGCTGATCCTCGGACAGTTCCTGAAGGTACTGAAGGACTTCGGCGTCGAAGAATTCACCGATGAGGGGAAAGAGTTCGATCCCAACCGACACGAGGTGCTGATGCAGGTGGAATCTACCGAGTTGGATGACAATATCATTGTCGAGGTTTTTCAAAAAGGATACCTGTTAAACGGCAAGCTACTCAGGCCCGCCCTTGTCTCGGTCTCCAAGCGCGTCAAGAGCGACCAAAAAAAGGAGATAAGTAAAGAACTTTCCGAGGTAGAAGAAAATATGACCCCTAGCACGGTGAAAGACCTTAGCGATATCATATCACGGGCATCAAAAGATACAGCTGGCGATGACGAATTATTTGAGGAGGAGTTGGAGCATAAGATTGAGAACCATAACCCCAAGGAGGCACCGAATGATGAAAATGATAATAATTCCGACCACGGAGGTGAGAGATAGATGGGAAAGGTTATAGGAATCGACCTGGGCACCACTAATTCTTGTGTTGCCGTTATGGAGGGTGGCGAACCGATAGTAATACCTAACGCTGAAGGCTCTAGAACCACCCCGTCGGTGGTAGCTATTACCGATGAGGATGAACGGCTTGTCGGGCAGATCGCCAAAAGACAGGCGATTACTAATCCAGAGAACACCGTCTTCAGCGTTAAGCGATTTATGGGTCGAAAATTCGCTGACCCCCAGGTGCAATCATTTGTCAAGAACTGCCCTTATAATATTGCAGAAGCTGCGAATGGAGATGTCCGTATCATCATTCGAGACAAGGAATACACCCCTCAGGAGATCTCTGCAATGATCCTGATGAAACTAAAGCAGACCGCAGAGGACTTCTTGGGCGAGAGCATAACCGAGGCAGTGATCACGGTGCCTGCTTACTTCGATGATAGCCAAAGAAAGGCGACCAAGGATGCAGGGAAGATCGCCGGGCTGGATGTGCTGAGGGTGATAAATGAGCCTACCGCAGCGGCATTGGCTTATGGCTTGGATAAAAAAGAGAGCCAGAAGATTGCGGTCTATGACCTAGGTGGCGGCACGTTCGATATCTCGATCCTTGATATAGGTGAAGGTCTATTCGAGGTACTCTCCACCAATGGTGATACATTCTTGGGCGGAGATGACTTCGATCAAAGAATGATCGATTTTCTTACCGTGGAGTTCGAGAAGGAGAGCGGCATCGATCTAAGAGAAGACCGCATGGCTCTTCAACGGCTGAAGGAGGGGGCAGAAAAAGCAAAATGCGAGCTATCCAACCTGACCACTACCGAGATCAACCTTCCTTTCATCACCGCTGATGAGGATGGTCCCAAGCATCTGCATATCTCGGTAACCCGTGAACAACTTGAGGAGATGACCACGGACCTGGTGGAGAAGACCATCGAACCCTGCATCAAAGCCTTAAAGGATGTGGGGCTGGAGGTAAAAGATATCCATAGCGTAATTCTGGTAGGGGGTCAGACTCGTATGCCATTAGTGCAACGCAAGGTTAGCGAGTTTTTCACCAAGGAGCCGATCAAGGGTATCAATCCGGATGAGGTTGTAGCGGTAGGAGCTTGCATCCAGGGAGCGGTTTTGACAGGAGAGGTTAAGGATGTTCTTCTATTAGATGTTACGCCCTTATCGCTGGGGATCGAGACTTATGGAGGAGTTTTCACCAAGATGGTGGAGCGAAATACGACCATACCTGTGAAGGTAAGCCGTATCTTTTCGACAGCAGAGGATAACCAGTCAGCGGTGTCGATCCATGTTCTCCAAGGCGAGCGGGATCTAGCAGCGCACAACAAGAGCCTGGGGCGTTTCGAACTTATAGGCATCCCGCCGTCTCCTCGAGGAGTACCGCAGATAGAAGTTATCTTCGCCATAGATGCGAATGGAATTGTCAATGTTCACGCCAAGGATCTAGGGACAGGGAGGGAGCACGCCATGCGCATCACCGCCTCAAGTGGTCTTACTGAGTCAGAGGTTAACTCGATAATGGAGGATGCGCTGGCACATGCCGAGGAAGACAAGAAGAAAAAGGAGCTAATCGATACCAAGAATAGAGCGGAGACTCTGATATATACTACTACAAGGTCTCTGGAGGAGTATGGTCAAAGGCTCAGCGAAGAAGAGCGCAGGGAGATCGAAGAAGCAATGCAGAAGGTCAAGGATGTTATGGATAGCCAAAATGTTGAGCGTATAGTAAATGCAGTTAAGGAGTTGCGGAGTGTAGCGTATAAGCTCTCAGAGATGCTCTACGGTGGCGGCAAGAGACCGGAATCATCAGGAGGCGAAGGCGAGGAAGCGATAGGTAAATAAACTCAGGTAATCTTCAACTAGCCTCTAAAAATATATCTTCCACTGGGCGCGGTTATAGGCGGTAAAGGCTGCGATTATATGACAGATCCACCCCAGTAACCCACCGCTTCCAATCCAGAAGCCGGGGGTGATTATCAGCCAGAAGATCCCTCGCAGAAAATCGCCGTTGTAGAACTGTCCCACTCCAGGGATGATCAGGCTTAACACCGCTGCTATTCCAGGATTACTCATTATCGGTCTCCATTCTTATCCATTGTAAAGGTCAAACTAAGGTCCTGTATCTAGCTTTGCCATTCGTTTTGCCAGCACTCCTCGCCGCGTGTAGAGGTCATTATTCAGTGTCCTTACTATCTCTGCCGATGTCTCTAGTCGTTCCTTCAAGCCGGTGAAAAGTGTATGACTTAGCGCCAATCCACCCTTGGTCGTGAAGTTCATAATGTTAGCCACTAATTGCAGGTGATTCTGATGGATCAGGTCGCTTGCCCCGATGGTCAGGCGATATATATTACGCACCTTGCGGAAGAAACCTAGCAAAGCCTTCAGGATCTTGATTTCGCCTCTGCGTTCATGATTCACCTCGAGTAGTAAATCCAGGATTTTTTCGCTAATGCTTTCGGAGAATCTAAGGCAAGATTTGTAACTTAGAAGCAGAAGCTCAATATCCCTCAACCCACCTTTACATTCCTTGATATTTATACAGGGTCCATCTTCATCGCGCTCTCCAACCTGGATGATAGGTCTTGCATGGCGATATTCCATCTCCTCGGTGATGGATCGCAGGTACTGGTCGCATTGGCAGTATATGTAAGGCTCAAGTATCCTATCTTCCAGCTCCTTGGCAAATATCTTGCTTCCAAGAAGCATCCTAGATCCCAGGACCTGCGACTGGTCAACGAAGAGGTCTTCCCTGTCTTCACTAAGCGTCTGTTCCAGTTCCGAAAGCAATGTTACATAGCTTCCGAACTGCCCGGCAAAGCGAAACTGGGGTCTTACGCCTTGCTTGACCATCTCGGTATGCATCTTCATGACTATCTTGGAGCAGTATTCTTTAATCTCTTTGTTCTCCGAGTCTAACAGCACGATGATATCATAATCATCGTCAAAGGCGTTTCCCCTGGCATGACCGCCGGCTGCCAACAGGGAGAGTTTATCAGCGGTGCTGAATGGCTTCTTCATGCTGCGTTTTATCTCTTCCTTACAGGTGAAAAAGAGGGTCTGGATATAGTTATCGCTTAAGATAGTATATTCTTTATTTATCTTCTCGATAGATTCGTTATCAAAAAGGTCTATGGCGATGCGAGTGAACTCGATATCGAAATATGAAGCGATTAGTTCCTTTTTTTTCTCGATGCTATCAGTGCTCGATATCTCGCCCAGTATTCCCTGGGAGATCGCCTTCATATTGGTCGTATTGGTGATGTTTTTCAGAAACTCCGGGTGTTTTTTTACCGTCTTATCGAGAAAATACTTGTAGTGATTGCTGCTAATCAGGTGAAGTTTCAATAAAATCAGAAAGTTGGTCTGAGAGTGTATTATCTCTTGTTCTACCTCTTGTTTGGTCAATTCCTCCAGCCTTTTAAGCTTTGATTGGTCGAGGATCATCAAGTATTTCTGCACAAGCAGCGGATCGTAGTCAAATAACCTGGCAAAGCGAGCCGACAGGTCGTGGGTGTCGGCAAGCGCTTCCAGGACCGCCTCATTCAGTAGATCCCTGACCTTCTTGTATCCCGGAACCTTGATACTATCGTTAACCATGATAACCATGCGCAGCGCGGTGGATAAAGTATAATGCGTGCAGAGCATGGCAATGCGAGCTGCTACCTTTTGTTTACGCGGATGCATGGCTAAGAAGCCATTGATGAACATTCGCCTTACCGTGCCATTATCCACCTCGAAGGCATTTAGCACATCGTCCCAGTAGGTAACCCCCCGAAAAGTGCCAAGCAAGGTGATAAACTTGTTAACGAATTCCTCTGCGTTCCGAGGAGAATCTTCGTACTGGGCAATCTCTTTATGTTTTTCGATCAGGGTCTTGAAAACGCTTTGTCTATAAAGTACATCCTTGAGGCTCTTCACTAGTTGTTTCACGGAGATGCTGGATTTCTCTACCCTCTCGTAGTAGTGAACCAAAAGATGGGTGTAAGCCTTGATCAATCCGAAGTCCCTGTATCCCATTCGCTCGGCAATGACCTGCAGATTATCCTCTGTTCCAGGCTCGGTCAGGTCTATCTGTTCATCCTGAACCACGAAGAGCTGGTACAGATGCCTAAAGATATGAAAGAAAGCCAGGTCTTCCTTTAGTTTTGCTAAGTGTTCGTTGTTCCAAGCGCCTTTTTGGATGATCCTATCTATAATATCATCAGCCCTGGTCTTTTTGATGTTATGCACAACCTTGCCGGCAAAGACGAGTGCTTTGATCATTCTTAGTGCGTCATCCTTGAGGTTGATGAGGTTCGGGCTGGGCTGTAGCACCAGAAAATCGCGCACCTCGCCGATTATGCCGCGCAGATACCTTTCATGGTGGGTGAAACGCACCGAGTGATAGGAATAATATCGGTCGATGATCCTTTTTTTGAGCTTCTCATAAAGCGCTTCAGAGCCGACCAATGGAACCGCACTTAGTATCTCGGTTACAGCTATGACATCGACCGGCACCTCGGCTAGTCTTTTATCGAACTCCTCGATAGTAGTGGTCAGCCTCTCCTTGGGACCGACATGCTCTGACATGTAGAAATGAAACCTGGTAGCGGTGCGCAGCATCTGCTGGCTAAGTTTGCCGATCGCCCTATTGAATTCCTCGCGATGATCGTCAAGCTCTTCGATGACCCATACATCGATATCATCCTGATCGACCAGGGTACCTACAACGCAGATTACGAAATCATTATCATCCGGGTAGGGATAGAATATCTCAAGCAGCTTTGAAATGTAGGCTGATATAAGCTCCTTGTAGCTGGTTTCGAGGTTTACCAGGTATTCGGTATATGCCTGCACATTTTCCTTGTTCTCCAGAAGCATTAGATTTAGCGAGTCAAGGCAATTAAGGTTCATAATCAGGAACTGGATGGAATAATAACAGGCTAAAAATCGCAGTTTCTCTTCTTGTGTCTCCCCGGCAGCCGCCACCACATCCATCTCCTCACGGTAGTTTGAAGACAAGCGGCGCAGCCGTACCTTCTCGCGATCACCTTTACTTTCAAGTCGTTCGATTAGTTCGCGAACATTATTTGAGATTGCCAGCACATATTTAAGGTTGTGGTTAGCTAGTGGTTTGGCTTTCTCGATTATGTTCAGGATTCGATCCGGCAGGTTATTCATCTAATCTTATCAACTGATAATCGATTGGATTACAGGTTCTCCTTGATTATCGCCGAGGTGGTGTTTCTTAATGATTGACGAAGCTCCTTTACCTTGCTCAGATACCTCATATAATCGAGATTCAGCTTCTGCCAGCGCTTCACGATATGCTTGGCAAAGAGCTTATGTGCAAGGTTGGAGAAATCGGGTATCTTCACCCTGGTGAAGTAGGAGGCTCCTATCTCCCTTCCCGCCTGCACCAGCTCATATACCGCCTCGCGCATGACGCTGAAATAAGAGTAGAACTGCTCATAAGCATCGATGGTTATGCTCTGAAGCGTATCCGGTTCCATATTCGATGGCTCGAAGACCACATGCATACCGTCGAAGTACTGCCAGTTATTGTGTAGCAGCTTGCCAGAGCTTTCGATGCGGCGGTAGGTCTCGGTGCCAGGCATCGGCGTAAGCACCATGAACTGCACGGTGTCGATGCGCATACGCCTGGCGAACTGCACCGTCTGCTTCACCGTAGCCGGCGTATCCGCATCGCTGCCGAAGATGAACATACCGTGAACCCGTATCCGGTGTTTGTGCAGCGTCCTTATGCAAGCCTCTATCTCCTCGGGGGACTGTTTCTTATTCATCTCCTTTAGCGCCTGCGGGTTTATGGACTCGAAGCCGATATAGACGCGATAGCAGCCGGTTCTCGCCATCAGCTTGACCATCTGCTCATCCTTGGCGACATCGGCTCTGACCTGCGCGGTCCACCAGCGGAAGCGCAGTTGTTTTCTCGCCTTTGCCATGCGTTCCAGCAACTGGTAACTGCGCTTGCGGTTGGCGGTGAAGTTATCATCATAGAAGAATACCAGCGGCTTATCTACCTGGCGCAGATCCTCCATCACATGATCCACCGAGTTGAAGCGATAGTGCTTGCCGAACATCTGCGTAACCAGGCAGAAGTTGCAGTCGAAGGGGCAGCCGCGGCTGGTCATCACCGGCAGCGTGCTTGATCTTAATCCCTTGGCGATCAGGCTAAAATCGGGCAAGGGAAGCTGATCGAGATCTGTTAAAAACTCGCCCTGGATTATGGTCTCGTCGCTGCCGTACTTGAGTAGATCAATGATGATATTTTCCCCCTCGCCGAGCACGACATGGTCTGCAAATCTAGCCGCCTCATCGGGCATAAATGTAGGGTGTATCCCCCCGATTATCACCTTGGAATTGCGGTTCATCTGCTTGAACTGGCGGGCGATCTCGTATCCACGAGGAGCAGTGGAGGTCAAGAGGCTTAAAAGCAGAAAATCACCCTGTAGCTCATCGACCATCAGCTTCCTTCCCAGTATGTTCTCGTTCAATATGCGGACATTAAATCCATGCTTTTTAAGGATAGTGCCCAGGTAAACTGTGCCCATAAGGGGCAGCTTGATGTACTTGGAGAACACATTCGCCTCTACACCTGAAGGCTCAACGATAATGACATCCTTTTTTCTCATATCCCAAATCTCCTTATTATCAAAAGTGAGATGCCGAAGAAGACCAGCGTAATCGGCCAGAGCTTAGGGTCTATATTGAATACCAACATAAACGATACGCATAGCATTCCTAAAACAATACTTATATAGTATAGCACCTTTATCACTCGTTCGTAAAATGCGACCCAAAGGCAGGAGATGCTCAAAAATCCAATGAACAACGGCCAGAGTTCTGCCATCTGTCTCCAGGTCGTGAAATTGAGATACTGGAAGAACAGCCCTATCTGAAGCATAAAGCTTGCCATCCCCAACAGAAAGAGATCGCTGCGCCGACGGCGATAAAACACTAGCAGCAAGCCAAAACCGAGAAATACGATCAACAAAGGCCAGAGGCGACTGAAGGGGTAAATCGTGGTGTAGTTCTCCACCAGCAGAAGCAGACCGAAAAAGATAAACAAGAAGGCAAATACGCTAAGCTCGCTCAATGGACGGGACATTATAGCGTCAAGCTCAAGATAGATGATAATTTTGTCCTCATCCTAATCCTCTCCCTAACCAGCCTGCCTCCAAACCCGTACACCGTGTCACCCCGAGCGGAGCGGAAGCAAGTGAAGCGAAGTCGGGGGATCCCTGTAAGGTATTGTAAATAAAGAGATTTTTCGACTCAGTTACCAGAGCTCCATCGCTTGGAGAGACAAATCGGATTGCTTCTTTCACTTTTTGAAAAAAACTACTCTGGGATAGAGCTAGGGGGATGGTCTTAATATGCGATGTAGTGCTTAATGTCATTAGAATGGATTCCTACTTTCTGCTTAGCCCTTTGACCAAAAGCGGCATAATCTCCCCAGCCTTGCCGATCATCGAGTAATCGGCAATTTCGGTGATCGGCGTTTGCTCCGCGTTAATCTCGATCACGGTTGCACCTTTTTGCTTAGCCGTCCAGGGAAACCCGGCGACCGGATACACCACTGCCGAGGTGCCGATTACGATCATCAAGTCACAGGCGGACACAAAACCGATGGATCTATTCAATGCCTCAAGGGGGAGGCTCTCACCGAACCAGACCACATCCGGTCTCAAGATAGCACCGCACTTCTCACATACAGGTGGCAGTTCGCCCAGATCCTGCTGGATGCGTTCGCTGATCGTCCCTTCCCTTGTGCAGCGCACCCGCCAGATATTGCCGTGCACCTCGACCATTCGTCGGGTGCCAGCTTTTCTATGCAATCCATCGACATTCTGTGTAATCAACAAGAAATCTGGGTAATGGCTATCCATCGCGGTTACCGCCTCATGGGCTGGATTAGGCTTCAAGGGGTAGATCAGGCTCCGCCTCCAGTTATACCACTCCCAGACCAGTTTCGGATCCCTTGCAAATGCCTGCGGGGTAGCCAGCTCCTCGGCTCGGTATTGCCTCCATAGGCCGTCTTTGCCCCTGAAGGTTGGGACTCCACTCTCTGCGGAGATGCCGGCGCCGGTAATGATGCAGACCCTTTGCGCCTCCTTGAGTCTTTCGATAAGCGTATCAGGAATCTGTAAACTCATTTTTGAAACTTCCTGTAATATTCTTCTGCCATGTACTCGTCTTTTAAGGAGACATACTCGCTCCAGTAATTCTTTAGCTTTTGTAGATCCCGATCTGTAAGCTGTCGCTTCACCCTTGCTGGCGCGCCTAAGACTAGTGTATTAGAGGGAATGCGACTCCCCTCAGTAACCACAGAACCGGCGCCGATGATAACATTCTCTCCAATATCGCAGTTATCAAGTACTATGCATCCCATTGAAATGAGGCTTCCATCGCCGATGCGGCTACCGTGTACAATTGCTCCGTGTCCCAGGGTAACATTATTGCCGATGATGGTTGGGAATCGACCAGAGGTTACATGCACTATACAGGCGTCCTGGATATTGGTATTTTCACCGATCCTTATGTAGTTGATATCCCCGCGTACGATCGCGTTAAACCAGACGCTCGAATTAGCGCCGATGTTGACATCGCCGATGATGCGAGCACTCGGCTCGATAAAGCAACTCTCGTGTATCATAGGTGTATTGCCACGAAAGGTTATGAGCATATCATCTATCCTGTAGCTTGTTATTTTCCTTAAACCTCGCCATTTAATCGATTACTACAATAGCATGATTCGGGGTACCTGGCAACCGCTTAACTCGATTTTTGAATAATCCTTGTGGGATGCTTCATGAAATTTGCTTAAAGATTGGCTCGAATAGTTCAATTAAACCACATTAAAAACCAAAATAGTTTATTTCAACCATTCCTTTTGCCATTTGATTATCCTAAATTACTAAGGTAATAACCATTATCTTACTGATATCAAAGGTCTTTTTGTAATTTTAGTAAATGTTAATATGACATTCGTTGAATGGAATGATCTATGCATACTTAATGATTGTTAACAATCAAATTATAAGGAGTTGACATTATGAAAGCGTTAAGATGGCATGGAAAAAAAGACCTTCGAGTAGATGAGATCCCAGCGCCCGAGCCCAAGGATGACGAGGTGTTGATAAAGGTTACCTACTCTGGCATCTGCGGCTCCGAGGTGCATGAATATGTTGCCGGACCTGTATTTATACCTCTTGAGCCGCATCCGCTCACCGGCAGTTGTGCACCCCAGATCATGGGACACGAGTACGGCGGAGTGATCGAAAAGGTCGGCTCCGTTGTCAAGGGGCTGTCACTAGGGGACATGGTTACAGTCAATCCGATACTGGCTTGTGGCCAGTGCCCGGCATGTAAAAAAGGCAGACCCAATCTTTGCGTAACCCTTGCATATTACGGCTTGATTGGAGATGGCGGTCATGCGGAATATTCCGTGGTAAAAGCAGCTAATTGTGTAAAAATTCCAAATGGATCTACAGCGGAGTTTGTCGCCTTCGGAGAGCCGGCTGGAGTTGCCTATCATGCCGTGAACCAAGCAATGGTAAACGAGGGAGATACGGTATCCGTGATAGGTGGCGGACCCATTGGACAACTAGTAGCTCAATATGCAAAGATCGCTGGAGCAAAAATGGTTATTATGAGCGAGATCGCCACGAAAAGGATAGATATCGCACGCCAGATAGGGGCAGTGGACCATCTTATAAATCCCATTGATGAAGATCCCCTCAATAGGACCTTGGAGCTGACCAACGGACAGGGAGTTGATGTAGCCATCGAGTGCAGCGGTGGAAGCAAGACCGGCTTGCTCGAAGATACCGCTTCCTTAGCTGTAGAGATGACCAGAGCCGAAGGAACAGCCGTTATTGTAGGCACCTTTGCTGAGCCGACCAATTTCCATTTCAACAACATAGTACTCATGGAGAGACGAGTCATCGGCTCCTGGGTCTGGCACTCCCCTGAGGAGTACTCGCGGGCGATGAAACTCATCGTCACCTCAGATATCCAGGTCTTACCATTGATATCAAGCAAGGTAAGCCTTCAACGAGCGGTGAGGGATGGAATCCTCCCTTTGTTGGCAAATAAGGACGATCAGATGAAGATCCTAATCAACTTAACATAATGATGAAAAAATGAAGGATTACAGAAGAACATTGCTCAAGCGAGTAATCGACCAAGAGAAGGGGATGAGCTGGGGAAAGGATGCCTTAAAGGCTTCCACGTCCCATGAGCTGATGCAATGGACGGTCCACAATGCTAGAGCATTGTTCTCTTGCGATGTTGCTATCCTTCTTTCACTGATAGAGGAGAATCAATACCTTCAGATCGCTGCCTTTGCTGGAATCGAGCAAGAGCGTATTAGCTCGACTGTAATCCCCCTCGGAGAGAGCCTGTCCGGGAGGCTTGCCATGCGCGGAGAGCCTCGTCTATTCAAGGATCTGGCATCTCACAAAAGGATGCTAGAAACAAATCACGAACCATACTACCGAGGTTCGCTCATTTCAGTACCTCTCGTATTCAACCAGCAGATGATAGGATTGTTGAATCTTTGTCGTTATGATTCAGATGATCCATTCACCTTCGATGATCTTAACCAGCTCATTACATTTGGTGCCCAGACCTCTTTTGCCATAGCAACCCAAAGACTGGTGGACATGCGCACCGAGGAGCTAAAAGAGACACTCCATGCGCTGGAGAATAACGAACAGAAGTTTCGCTCCGTGGTGGAAACCGCCTCCGATGGTATAATCACCACCGATGAAAAAGGAATTATTATCCTGTGGAATAAGGCAGCTCAGAGGATCTTCGGATATCCAGCCGAAATGATGCTTGGAAAGGAGATTGGCTCGGTAATATCGAGGTTGTTTAAGAAACAATTGAAAACCGATATGAATCAAGCCGATACTTCCAGCGGCTCCCATGTCTATGAGACAAAAATGGAAATGGTGGGAGTCAGGGACGACGGCAGCGAGTTTCCCCTGGAGTTCTCATTCACCAAATGGAAACGAAACAAGGGAACCTTTTTCACAATCATTGTCCGCGATATCACCGAACGCAAACAGATCGAACGAACTCAGGCACTTCTTAGTTCAGTGGTGGAGCAATTAACCGAATCTATCATAATTACCGATGCCCAAGGCAAGATCGTCTATGTAAACCCTGCCTTCGAAAATATGTGTGGCTACAGCAAAGAGGAGGCTATAGGGAGAATACCTCAATGGCTTCAGGGAGAAGATGCAGGCGACACTATATGCAAAGAGATGTGGTCAACCGTTGAGAAGGGATCTTTGTGGCATGGCACTATGAGCAATAAAAGAAAAGATGGTTCGACATTCGAGGCTGATGTTACATTCCTTCCCGTAAAGGATACCGAGGGTAACATAGTCAACTATGTGGCTGTCATAAGAGATATGAGCCGCGAGCGCAAGATGGAGGAACAACTACGCCAATCACAGAAGATGGAGGCGGTGGGACGGCTCGCCGGCGGAATCGCTCATGATTTTAATAATCTATTAACCGTGATACTCGGCTATACAGATTCAATGATTCGTGATAGCTATTTGGACAGTAAATACCGCAACAAGATCGAGCAGATATCCAAGGCTGCCAAACGAGCCTCAACGCTCACCAGGCAGCTACTCGCTTTTAGTCGAAAGCAGATGCTTCAGATGAAAATACTAGATATAAATGCGATTCTAATCGATATGGATAAGATGTTTCGCAGGGTGATTGGAGAGGATATCGAGCTGGTTACCATGTTGGATCCCGATATTGGTTTCGTAAAAGCAGATCCCGGACAGTTGCAGCAGGTGATCATGAACCTGGTAATTAACTCAAGAGATGCTATGCCCAATGGAGGTAAGCTGATCATCACCACCTCCCAGATGCAATACTCCAATCCCGAATTAAGGAGCAATGCAACCATTCCTGCCGGCAGGTATGTCAAGATAGAAGTTACCGACACCGGCACAGGTATGGACGATGAGGTGAGACGGCACATCTTCGAGCCTTTCTTCACAACCAAAGAGATCGGCAAGGGAACCGGTTTGGGGCTGGCAACCGTTTATGGAATAATCAAACAACTGGGGGGATTCATATTCTTTGATAGCCAGTTGGGAAGGGGTACTACCTTCGAGATCCTGCTACCCCTGGAAAAAGAGAAGAAAACTAGACTTATATCCACGGACAAGGACCATCTTCTTATTGGCGGCAACGAGACCGTCCTGGTGGTCGAGGATGAGGACATGGTTCGGGAATATGTGAAAACAGTCCTGCTAACAAAGGGATATAAAGTTCTCGAAGCTCAATACGGCGCCGAAGCATTAAAACTGATTCGCCAATATAAAGAACCTATACATCTTATGCTCACCGATATCGTTATGCCCCAGATGAGCGGTCGCGAGCTGGCTGGAATTGTCAAAGAGATCCTCCCCGAGATTATTATACTTTACATGTCTGGCTACAGCAGCGATAGATTCGGAGAGCTGGAGGATATAATCGCCGGGGGACATTTTCTGCAAAAACCATTTACAGAAAAGGAGCTGACCGACAAGGTTCACAACCTTTTAGATAGAAAGAAGAAGTTGGGTTAGCTTGAAATCAAGATCTCCCTGTGTCAATAATGCCTTATGCGGATTGTTCATAGCGCTGATTGGCACCTGGGGAGGATATTTCACGGAATATATCTAACCGAGGACCAGGGCTATCTGCTCGATGAGCTTTATGGTTTGTTAAAGGATACAAGGGCAGATGGCTTGCTCATAGCTGGCGATATCTACGACCGAGCCATCCCACCACCTGGGGCTGTTAGCCTGTTGGATGACTTCTTGTATCGCTTGTTATCCGATCTGGATATCGAGGTGATCATCATCGCCGGCAATCACGACAGCCCACATCGCCTCGGCTTCGGCTCCCGTATCTTCGAGCAACATAGATTGCATGTATCATGCAACGCTTCAACAATTACTAGACCGATTGTATTAACTGACAAGCATGGAGAGATATATTTCTACCCCGTACCCTACTGTGATCCATCAGAGGTAAGGATTCTTTTTGGCGATGATGCCATAAAAGATCACAACCAGGCTATGGGCAGGCTGATCGGTGCTATCAATGAAAGCCATCCGCCTGGTAAGCGCTCGGTATTGATTACTCATGCCTTCGTTAGGGGAGGTACAAGCTGCGACTCGGAGAGACCCTTGACAATGATCGGTGGCGCCGACCAGGTCGATCCCGGCATCTTGGGCGGCTTTGATTATGTAGCATTGGGACACCTGCATCGCCCACAATCGGTGGGAGGGAACCAGAATATACAGTACAGCGGCTCCTTGATGAAATATTCATTCGATGAGGCGCATCATAAGAAGTCGGTTTCGCTGGTCGAGATTAAGGCAAAGGGAGATTATTCCCTAGAGAGGATAACACTAAACCCCCGACGAGATGTCCGCATCATCGAGGGATACTTTAAGGATATACTCGCCGCTGGTGCATCGGACCAGGCAAGGGAGGACTACATCCAGGTTATCCTGAAGGATGAGCTGCCCGGTTATGACCTTATGGGCAGGCTGCGCGAGGTCTATCCCAATGCGCTGAGCATCCGAAAAAAAAGGCTGGAGGAGGTTGCAGCCCAGATTGCAGGCATGGATAAGGAAACTGTCTGCCTGGATCCTAAGACATTATTCAGAAAATTCTACAGCGAGATACATGATAGCGAGCCATCGAAAGAAGAACTTGACGAGTTTTCTAGGATACTGGATCGTATCATCGCAATCCAGAAGGAGACATGAGATGCGCCCGTTGGTGCTGAAAATACAGGGCTTTGGCACATACCTGGAAGAGCAGGTCATAGACTTCACTAGGCTGGGAGACCATACTTTATTTCTTATATGCGGACCCACCGGCTCCGGTAAGACGACCATCCTCGATGCCTTATGTTTCGCTCTATACGACGAGGCATCCGGACAAAGTTCAAACTCCGACAGGCAAGGGAATGACATGCGCAGCCACTACGCAGAGCCAAATGATATAACAGAGGTAACCTTGGACTTTCAACTGCGTGGTAAGTATTACCGAGTTACCAGGAGTCCGAAGTATGAGCGGGAGAAACTACGCGGATCCGGAACCACGACCGAGCCTGCAAAGGCGAAACTATGGCAACTGGAACATGAAGCCAATCGATTTTACGAGGTAGAGCTGCTGGCTAATGGTGTTAACAAGGTGAATGAAAAGATAGAAGAAATCATCGGTCTGAATAGCTCCCAGTTCCGTCAAGTTGTTATCATCCCCCAGGGCAAATTTCGCGCCTTTTTAACTGCCGATTCCAGGGAGAGGGAAAACATACTGGAATCCTTGTTCGATACCGAGCTGTACCGCAAAATAGAGGAAGAATTGAGGCTCAAGGTAAATGCACTCAAAGGGGAATTGAATACGCTGGACACCAGGAAGGATACCTTGCTGGAGCAGACCGGCGTGCAATCAAAGCAGATGTTAGAAGAGCTTATTGAGCAAACAAAAGAAAAAATTAAACAAAATGAGAACAAAATGGTTGAGCTACAGGATAATGAAAAAGTGGCTCAAAAAAGATTGAATAAGGCACAGAGGGACATCGAGCTGCTCAATAAGCTAAACCAAACAAGACAGTCGTATGAGTACCTGCTAAGCAGGAAAGCTGAGCTTGATATGAAACGAGAGGAATATAAGCTGGCTCGCCTGGCGCTGCCTTTCCACGAAAAGGAGACAACACTTAAACAGCGCGATGAGGAGGCACAGCAGGAAATCAAAAGAAAAAATATTGCCAAGGAGGAGCTTCGGCGCGCTGAAGCAGACCTGGAAAAGAAAAAATCCAACCTGAACGCACAACTCGAGCGTGAAAAGGAAAGAGAAAAAGCCCATAGTTACCTGATGCGACTCAGGGACTCACTGCCCAGGGTACAAGCCCTCGAGGAAAGCGAGAATGAACTAAAGGGATATCAAGAAAAGGTAAACCACCTGGAAGATCAATACAAGCTGGCTAAGCAGGAATTGGATAAAACCGAAAAGAGCCTCGAGGATAATCAACAAGCAGTTGATCAAGCAAAGCATGCGGCATCTTCAATACAACTTCACCAAAAAACGCTCCATGATATAAAAAAACATATTGATTGGAGAAAACAGCTCGACCAGGCTAACCAGCAGACCACCGCTGCGCAGAAGGAGATAAGAAAAATATCGATCCAGCTAGCCAAGGCAGAGGGTAACCTGGAATATGAGAAAAGGGAACTCGAGGACCTCGAGCAGCGATGGTTACACGGGCAGGCTGCCATCCTCGCCGCCAGCCTGCAACCGGGTAAGCCCTGCCCGGTCTGCGGCTCCATGGAGCATCCTCAACCAGCGACTAGCGAGCTTAAACTGCCCACGGAGAAAGAGATCAAACATCAAAAACAAAAAGTCCACCAATTAGAGGAAAAAGCAAGGGAGCTATCGAGGCTGTTATCTGCCTCTCAAAGCGACCTGGCAGCGCTTAAAAGCAAGGCTGATGCACTAATCAGCAACCTGGCAAAACAGGAATCGATCAGCCTCGATGATTTGATGACCACCAAAGGAGAGATCGAAGACCAACTTAAGACCTCGCAAGAGGCTAATCGAAGCCTGGAAGCACTTTCTCAACGGGCAAAGCAGCTTAAGCAAAAACGCAGCAAGCTCATCGACCGGGTAGCTACCCTTGATGAGCGATTGAGAACACAACGAAGCGCAAGGGATCAGTTGCATGGAACCGTTGAACAATACAAAAAGGAGCTACAGAATGTGCTGCCGGGGGCATTGCAGGAGCCAATGAAGCTGCAACAAGCTATCCAGGAGACAGAGGGTAAACTGGAAGATATGAAAAATGCATTGGAGATCGCCCTTAAAGCTGCTACCAAGGCTGAAAGTCAGTTTGCCGGTTGTAAACGAGCATACCAGGCTGCCATCGAGGCTTGCCAAGAAAGGATCAAGATTGCCGATGAACACCGACAAAGATTCCTTGACCAGCTTAAAAAGGCTGGCTTCGCTGAGTTGAGAGATTATCAACGAGCCAAACGCACTCCTTCTGAGATGGATCACCTGGAGGCAACCATCAAGGATTACGAGCAGAGCCTGCGCTCGGCAAAGGATGCCTATCAAGAGGCTCAAGCCGATGCCAAAGGGATTGCGATGCCGGATATCGAGACCTTGCAGCGTGAGCTTGAAGAAATAAAAGAAAAAGAAGATGGGCTTCATGCACAACATGGAAGGCTGGAGGAAAAGCTGAAACTGTACCAGGAGATCAATCATCAATACGACAGGACGATAAAAGACCTCAAGAGGCTTCAGGATCGATACCAGGTAATCCAGAGCCTTTACGAGACGACCACTGGAAAGAATATTCATAGGTTGAGCTTTCATCGATGGGTTCTGCGCTCCATGTTCGATGATGCCCTATACCTAGCATCATTAAGGCTCAAGAAGATGAGCAATGGTCGCTATTGGTTTCACCTACGCGATGAAAGGATGCGCGGGGGCAGGCAGACTGGCTTGGATATAGATGTACACGATGCCTTTACCGGTCGCTATCGCCATGTTGGCACCCTAAGCGGTGGCGAGAGCTTCCTGGCTGCGTTATCGCTGGCATTAGGCTTGGCAGAGTCGGTGCAAAGCTATGCCGGCGGGATCTCACTGGAGACGATATTCATCGATGAGGGTTTCGGCAACCTGGATGCGGAGTCGCTTGATATGGCAATGGATGCTCTGCTGGAGCTGAACAAGGGTGGGCGCCTGGTAGGGATTATATCCCATGTAAGCGATCTGAGGGAATTCATTAGAGCTAGGCTGGTTGTAAAAGCAGATCAAAGAGGAAAGGGAAGCGTGGCAGAATTGGTGGTCGAATAGCGGAAGAAGCACTAATGCTTCTTGAGTACGGCATTTACTGCTGAGGCTAGCTTCTCCAAGTCGAAGGGCTTTTCGAGTGCAGCCTGAAATCCAAACTTATGCGGCTGTTCCATGACCGGGTCATAAGAGGAGCCGCTGGAAGCCATCGCCTTGACCTTAGGATCTATCTTGCGCAGCAGATCGATTGTCTCTATGCCACCCATGCCTTGGGATACGTTCATGTCAAGTATAACCAGGTCGAAAGGCTTTCCGCTCACGGTTGCTTCATCATAGACTTCAAGACATTTCTTCCCGTCTTCCACTGCCGTCGCCTCGTATCCAAGCTCTTTGAGCAGCTCAACAACTACTTCTCTGATGATCGCCTCGTCATCCATAACTAGGATTCTAGCTTCACAGTTTAAAAAATCATTCATTGTCGCTGCTCTCCCTTATATACAGCTTCAATTTCTCCTGCCGAATATCTCTAGTAATAATATAATACCTTTTGGTCCATTTGTAAAGTCTATTTTTTAGATATTCTATTTTTAATTTCCTAATTATCTTATTTCATGAAGAAATGAAAAAAGCCTTAAAGATCTTTAATTCCCAAGATCTTATCTAGGTGCCTTTTGGAGAGCTTCTTGCTAAGAAGTGAGAAACTTTGTATCATTATTGCCGACTTGGGATGAGTGTGATTGGCAAAGATAAGCAATTGAAAATAAAGGGGGAACTATGAAACAGGTTCTCAAAAGCGCTGAGGATGTACTGGAGCGTGCCCGAGAAAACGGCGCCAAGTACGGTGCAAAACGGATAGCTGTCGCCGCCGCTGCTGACAAGGATGTCATCGAGGCGGTCTATGAGGCACAGAAGGAAAATATGGTCAAAGGTATCCTGGTGGGCGATAAACCGAAGATACTGATGCTCTGCGAGGAGCTTCAGATCCCTTCTTCAGATCTGGAGATAGTCGATATCCCCGATGAAAAGGGAGCTGCCCAGGAGGCATGCCGACTTGCTGATAGCGAGCAAGCACAGATCATTATGAAGGGATTCCTGGGCACCAGCCTGTTGCTCAAGACAATATTGTCCAAGAAATACGACCTTCGAGGCACTGGAACCATGAGCCACTGCGCTGTACTCGGAATTCCTAGCTATCACAAGCTGCTAAACATAACTGACGGGGGAATAATCCCCCAGCCTACCATCGAGGAGCGAATGGCTATCATAAGAAATGCGGTTACCGTAGCAAACGCCCTCGGCGTTGATAAGCCCAAGGTCGCTGTCATATCTACTGTCGATGGTATCAACCAGCGCTTCCCTTCATCAAAAGAGGCGGTTGAGATCATAGACAGGCTCGATAATGAATTGAAGCAAAGAATAACAATCGAGGGACCATTAAGCTATGAAGCTGCCATCACCGGCAGATGCAATGGCAATCAACTCGACAGCCAGGTCGCTGGTGACGCTGACATTCTGGTCGTTCCCACTATCGAGGTCTGCAATACTCCCACTAAGGCGATGGTCTTATACCATGATACCGTGTTCCATGGAGTGATCGTCGGCTCAAAGGTGCCAGTAAGCCTGGTATCTAGAACCGATAGCCATAGAAATAAGAAAGCCTCCCTGGCTATCGCCGCCGTGGTAGCTCAATATCTAAAGGAACAGGGGGTGCAATGATGAGCGATACGATAAGATCTTTTAAGGAACTTCAACATGCCCTGAGAAAAACAGGGAAGGATACCAAGCTCAAGGTGTTGATGTTAGGACTCCCCAGTGAGCAAGACCTGGCTGCACTGAAGCTGGTCTTTGATAAACACCCGCTAAGCCTGCAGATGGTCGGAAATAGGGAAAAGATAGCCGACAGACTAAAGAAAATCAACTTGAAGGTAAACAAAGAAGATATCATCCACGAGCCTGATGTAAGGCAGATTCTATTGAAAGCATGGCAAAAGGGAGAAGCCGGAGAGGTTGATTGCATAATCAACGGAGAGATGGGCTGGCGTGCCATGGAGGATGGCTTTCTGGGATTAGATAGCAAAGATAGCGGTGGCAAGCCTATCTTCCTTAATCATATCGGTGTTTACGAGATATCTTCGCTGGAAAGGTTGCTCTTTCTGGGAGATATGTACGGAGCTGCTGAGCCTGGGGTGAAAGAAAAGGCTGCCATCACCACCAACCTGGGCAGGTTAGCTCATAAGGTTCTCGGAAGAGCCCCTAAGGTTGCCTTACTGGCGGTAGTAGAGCTTGTTTATCCCGGTATGGAGGCGACTACCGATGCTGCCGTGGTTGCCAAGATGGGAGACCGCGGGCAGCTAGGCGATATGTTGGTCGATGGACCGCTCTCATTGGATGTTGCCCTGGAGCCACAGGTCGCCGAAGCAAAGAAGGTGAAGGGAGATGTTGCTGGCAGAGCGGATGTGCTTATCGCTACCAAGCCGGAGCTAGGATTAACATTGGGTAGGTCTTTTGAGCTGAATGTTTGCGCTCGTTGTGCCGAGATGATACTGAGCGATAGCGGATTTTACATGCTCCCCTATGAGCCGGGTAAAGAGGAGAAGCTCGATACCTCCCTTACGCTGCTGAGATGGTTGATGTATAAGACTTGAGCCTTGTCTCCTGCCATCCAGATAATGTATCGAATCGAGATGACATTTTATAGGGTTAAGACAATCTCCCCAGGGAGAGGGTTAGGATGAGGGCGAAAATGTCATCGTTATCCTGATAATAAGGTAAACTTTCTAACTGAAAGGATAAACGATGACCAATACAAAAAATATGGTTAACAAGATGGAAAGTCAAGCTCCGCTAATCGATGATCCCGGTTTTCTAAAGGAACTATTAACCACAGCGCTTCAACTTCTTCTCGAAAGCGAGATGAGAGAACATCTACGAGCAGCGAAGTATGAACGCAGCAAATCTCGACAAGGGCATAGAAATGGCTATAAGCCAAGAAAATTGAAGACTCGTGTAGGAACTCTGGAGCTGCAGGTTCCTCAGGACCGCGATGGTAGCTTCAAGACTGGGCTTTTTAAGCGCTATCAAAGAAGCGAAAAGGCTTTGGGGGTAACCTTGCAGGAGATGTACTTGAAAGGTGTGTCAACCAGGAAGGTTCGCCTTATAACCGAGCAGCTATCCAGGCAAGTGGCAGGCGTTACCTGGATATAGATCTTTTCAATGAAGCCATCTTAAAAGAGGTTATTCAGAGAATCTAAGCAAATTAAGAATGTTTTCCTAAATTAAAAGCAATAGTTTCTCAAAGCCCCTGCTCAAAATCTCGCAGGTGCTCTATCAACGATGGTGGTATCTGCTCCATGAAGCAGGGATAGCGACACAAAGTAGGCAATCAACAGCGTCAGAGCGTAACCAACAAGAAATTACCTCTTGACATCAGTAATAGGCTCATGTAGGGTATAACCAGGCTGGCGAGATTACAGAAAATATCGAACAGCACTGTTAAAACAAGAAGAAAATTTAATTATTTTGGATAATTAGTGTATTAAAGAGGCGGTTTCTAACAGCATCATAATGCGAATTAAATCAATTCTTCAGAGTTGTATGACATAAAAAAGATTTTTTGCAAGTCAGCCCGTCAGTTGTTGGTTGTCAGCCTGGGCCATCTGGCTATGGACTCGGAAACATCGGCTGCTCGGACTTCAAGCAAGAATCTATCAGGGGATAATCCCGCCGGAATAGTAGTTACAAATCCATAAACACCATCAAATGGCTCAAAGTCAAAATGGCCACCATCATCATACAGATAAAGCCCTGTTCCGATATCCTCATAGAACAACTCCACCGAAGCTATGTCCTCCAGCCCATCATCATCGAAAGTGATAGCGATCAAGATGAGCCTTCCCCCCTCAGATGAGTTTATCGATGTATTCATGTAACCACCGAGCAAGATTTCAGGTGGATGGTTTGGAGTAGGGGTTATAGTAGGAGTGGGTGTTGCGGAGGGAGTTGGTGTCGGTTCTCCAGGGATCTTTTGGGTACGAAAGGAGAAGACATAAGGGGGCATCTGGTTTCCGCTATTATCCTGTGCGTCTATCTGAACTGTTATGGTTGAGTTATTATCGAATGGCTGCGGAGGCTGAAAAGTCAACCTATATCCATAGTCGATGGAAATGATCTCTGGATCAACAACCTGTTCTAACACCGATAATTGCAAGCTTTCCTGTCTTACTCCACTATCAAAATCTAACACATCAGCCTTTATTTCGCAGTGAATGGGGATATCTATTTTTCTCGGATGAGCATCGAAGACAAACGGGGCAATGGTATCATCTGCCTGTGAATTTACCTTTGCCTCATAAGCATAAACACTACCTTTTGGGACTTTAGACTTTGGACTTTGGACTTTGCTGGGAATTAGAATAAGCTCAGTATCGGGAGATGCAGCAAAATCGGGGAGGGTTAATCTGCCATCGTTCAGTTCATCCAGATAGGTCGTAAAAAGCATGGATGCGCCGTAATTTGCGCTCTGGTTTTGCCAATCGGTCTTGATGCTCCAGGAGCTTTAAGAATTTATCGTGTTTGATTGAGGCAGCACATAAAGGTTCGATGTTCGAGGTTCGACCTGTCTGCCGTGCCTGCATAGGCAGGTGTTCGAGGTTTGCTGATACCGGGCTTTGAATAATCAATATCAAAAGCCCGAGACTAATCCCTATGAAGGCAATTTTTCTCATTTTTGGTAAACTCCTTGATCCGGATGCCTTAGTGAAATTTATCTTGGTAAATATGCCTATTACCATTTCATCCTTAGAGGCGATTTAGTTTCAGGATGGCGCTTTCAACCTGCTCGCCCATGTATGGTTCCAGCTCGAAGAGGAGCATGGCTCGCTCATAATGGGCGCATTGTGGGCGATTAGCGACCATAATCATACCCTGTAGGTGAATGCCTATATGGTCGTAATTGAAGCCGAAACTGGAACGATTAGCCTTCTGCTTGGTGCAATCGAAATCAAAATCGATGCTCAGATCATTGTAGTATCCGCCTATGGAAAGTCCTGGCAATGGTGTTCGGAAGATCAACCCGAAATTAACATCATGCTCATCATCCATTGTGCCACCGGCTGGTCCATTCAAGAGTGCCAGTTCGGCTTCCAATCCCATATTCTCGGCGAAATCGCGGTCGAACAATATGACTCCACCAACGGGATGACATGGAGCGAAAGCTGTAGCAAAGCGAGGTTTTTCTGCGGTGAGGATCTCCAGGCAACGGTCATGAAGCTCGAAGCCTCGCAAAATATGCCCCTTCTTCATGCCTATCTTGAGAGAGTCGAATGGTTTAAAAAAGAAGCCTGCCTCCATCAAGCGGACACTGGTAGTAGTGCTGGCGGGGCATCTCGCCATGCCCATCTCCAGATTATATTCGATATGTTCGCTGAGTTTGCCTATAAGCTCTATGGTGGCAAAGCGAACAAACCATTCATCAGCAGGAACAACATAGCCGGCTTCAATATCGTCATTGCCGAAATATCCACGATATTGCAAGGCTATAATGCCATGAATCTCGGGAGTGGGTATCTCAGTTGCCGATGCACCGGCTATTGTTACCACAAAAATAGCAACCATAGATAACTTGGTGGCTATCCTGTCCATATTTTCCTCCTTACTTTGTCATCTCTATTGCGGTATCCACGATCCATTTGGCTACTCGTTCATCAGGCAAAATCGCTTTTTTGGAGAATATGACATCTTCATGCTCAAGGAATTTTTTGCCTTTCATCTCAAACTTGCCAACCTTAATAGATGTATCCTTTGCGATCTTTTGCGGACTGATAGCGAGGAACATCCCAACAACCAATACCCTTTTATACTTATCCAAGGTGTGAAAAATTGTATGGAGACCATCAGACATGAATGCCTGTCCCACCTCGACAAAAGCGTAGTCGAAAAATTCAATACCCGTTTTTGCGCATATATAGGCGCCTACCTTAAGGCAGGTTTTCTCCCATTTCGGTCTGAAGCATTTACAGCCATGCGCCAGGATCACCACCGCCTCGGATTCCGGGTTTTCAGAGAGCTCTTTGACCCTATCGAGCATGACTTCTCGAAGAAGATCACCGAAGTTCATCGTGGGTCCCAGAACGAAACTTACATTCGCATCAACGATTTCAGTCCCCTCCCCCAGCAAAGCCTTCCTCATTCCAGGCTCGCTATATATTCCAAGGACAGCGGGAACATCTAATTGGGAGTGGCATGAGGGAGCGATAAAAAGCGGTATCACATAGATTTTCCCTACATTACATTTCTCAAACTCATTCGCAACTGAACTGATCAATGGCTCCGACTCTAAAAAAGCGACTTTTACCTTGCTGAAAGGATTATCCTCCTTTTCAAAAAGGATCTTCTCCACCTGTTTCTCCAACTCAAGAATCGGCTTAGTCCACTTGGCATCATGCGAGCCATGTGCAATAATAAGCAACCCCGTCTTCTCGGCTGCAAAAGCAATATCCAGGCTGAGAAACAACAACAAAACCATAACCGATAATGTCTTGGAAAAATGGCATAATTGATGACTGATTCTCAACATAATTTCTCCTTTCTCGGTTGTTCTTTGTTTCAGTTATTCTATAGCTAACCTATCTCCCTTCTATTTTATAAGAAAGTTTAACTGTACAAGAAATTTCATGTTTATCCCCATTCCCGGGATATATGAGCCAAACGGTTTGTAATCCTCATCAAGAAGATTCTTAATTCTTAAATTTATAGACGGTTTTCCTGGAATATTTGGGAAGCCCAATCCCGATGCCAATCCGAATAGCGTGTATGCATCCGATGGTTCGGATCCCCATGAATTTGAGCAGTCCTCGGGTACGCGATCTTGCTCGAATGAGTGATCAACCTCCGTCTCTAAAAAGAACCTTGCTAGCTGCCCGAAGTTTGCCACATACCTCAATGATCCTCGCAAACGGAGGGGAGGTATGCCGTGTATAGGACCTCCCGAATCCAGAAAATTCTTCCCGCTTACATCCGCGCCATAAGTGTAAACTGCCGAAAATCTTGGCACGACATGATGTCCCTTTCCAATATGGAATAAATATGACACGCTCGCTTCGCCGCCAAGGATCCTGGCTTTGGAAACATTCGTGTAAGTATAATAGTCGGTGTCTGTGTCCTCATCCTCAATTAATTCTAAAGCGATGAGGTCATCTAAAAAGATCATAAACAACGAAACATCGAAATCTAGACTCTTAATATTTCCGCGAAACCCCAGATCGAAATTCCAGCTATATTCTGGCTCGATATCCGGGTTTCCCTCCTTGATGCCTATACAGGAGACCGTTTTGGTAAACATCTCGGCGGCATTCGGCATGCGGAAAGCTCTGCCTGCATTGAAGGTCAGACTGGTCATTTCTATTGGATGCCAGATGACCCCTACATTGCCACTGACAGCATCGCGCTGTTCTTCTCTAGTTTTTTCTCCTTCTTCAGCGGGATTATCACCTTCGGTAACCGCGGCGATGTCATAACGAAGTCCGGCAATGAACGAAAGCTCCTCCGGTATGGTATCCCATTCAACCTGGGAGAATATTCCTCCGGAGGTTATGCCGGCATTTTTAACTCCGGGTTTTTCAGTAGTGATATCTTTTATATAATCGTATTCGGTCGAGGGGCTTGATATCCGAAATGCGTAACCATCAAGACCCACGCTGACAAGGAGGTTCTCTAAAGGAGCAAGGGAAGCATAAATACTTCCACCGCCATACGGATATTCGTATTCAACTATCTCCTCCGAGCTTATCATATCGGTCTCCGTCAATTTGCACTTATGATAATCCCTGTGGTTGCTGTCATAATATAATGATATGGATAACTTGTTTAATAACCCTATATCTTCGATTGTATAACTCGGGGCAATGTGCCAGGACTCCTCTTCATTGAAGACTTTCAAATTTTCTTTGTTGTTAAATCCTTCCGGCTTCCCCCAGGGTCCGCCGAAGTGCATATCGAAGTCCAGCAAAAAGGTGTGATTGTCGTTGAGTTTCCACCCTGCATGGGCAGCGATATCCTTATCTTCAAACCAACTGAACCTTGCCGTTGTTCGGTCCCCGAATTTATATTCATCTGCCTTCCTCCATTTTCCTGTCACCATACAAGCAAGTTTACTGCTAGCCCAGCTAAACCCTGCTAGTCCGATACGCTCCAGGTTATTGCTGCCGAAGCCTCCCTCAAGCCGTGTACGAAATCCCCTTATTTTAAAGGGATCGGGAGAAATAATATTTATCACACCTGCGATAGCCCCCGTACCGTACATCACCGAAGCCGGTCCCCGGATAATTTCTATACGCTCGACATTATATACATTCAGCGCCTGTCCCATGAATCCACCGGGAAAGCTGCCGATGCAACGATTACCATTCTTCAATACTACAAGGCGCTTGCTGTTCAGTCCTCTCATCACGAGAGGAGAATGGTATTCCCAGATCTGCGTAAATCCGGGAGTTTTATCGAGAAGGTCGGTCAGATTCGAAGCTATCTCCTCGGTGACCTCGTCACGTTCCATTACATAAGATGCCGCAGGGATATCCATAACTTGCTTTTCGTTTCTCGTAGCGGTAACAACCACTTTCATTTGTGCTACTGGAATAAGGAATATTTCCAAGTCTTTATAAGTCCCTCGGGGACGAAGTTTTATAACTTCCTTTTTGAAGGCAGGATGATAGATAATGAGATACCCCGCGCCTTTTCCTCCAACAAGTTTTACTTCCAGTTTGAAATGTCCATTTCTATTGGATTCAGTCTTGATATCGGAGTGCGCGAAATATAATTCAACACCACTAACAGGCTGATTGGTCTGGGCATTATAGACTGTTCCTGTGATAATTTTATGTTTGACGGGCTGGGAATATCCAACATCAGTGGTCATAAGTATTAGGAATATTATGTAAAAGAATGTCGCCGGTGCTAATTTTTTTCCGAACATATTTCTATTCCCTTCCTATCTTCGTTAACAAAAAATAAATGCAGAGGAAACTCCCCTCACAAGGGGAATTTCCTCTAATTAAGGCAGGAATTGGGTTTTTGTGATCTAGCATTGAGGGCAATCTCGTGAAGATAACAATCCTCTAATCAATTAGATCCCATTTGATGGCAACATACCCTTTTTCCCCGTTTGCCGGAAAAGCCTCAAACATCAGTTTGACATGGCGTCCCTCCTTGGTCTCAATGACCCAAACCTTCTCATCGCCACTGGGACCGCTCAGATCGCCGGTTTTAGCTGTTGCTTTCCACTTTTCTCCTATGACCAGTTTATCATATTGAGCCTTCATGCCGTCTGGTCCACTATACAAAGGATAACCGGTCTCACCAGCCGGAACGCTGTCGGGATCGAAACCGGCTTCATCGGCAGCCAAACCATTCAGGATATCGGAGGAAACATAGGTTACAGCATTGTAGCCTTCGTTTCCCGTGCCGATATCGTCAAGGCTGCTGGCATCAATGCCAAGTGCGGCATCTAATACATCAACATCACCATGAAGGTCTGCAAACGGAAATCCCTTCACCTCTCCTTCGATGTTTTCGCATTTGAAGACCTTAACCAGAAGGTCCCAGTCGAAATCTGGATACTCGTCAAGATTTACCGCACCGCCTTTTTCACCATTTAAAACAAAGTCGAACACTACTCCGCCGGGGTTTCTAGCCGCGCAGATCAGATAGGGACTTGTCAACCAGTTGTAACTGGTTTCATTGTCATTGTCATCATCATCGCTGCACCCAAGAAACATTAGAGGGAGAACGATCGCTGCCAGTAATAAGGAAAAAACCAACAGCTTCCTCGACAACCTTTGTTTTTTAAACATCTTTACTTCCTCCTGTTACGAGTTTATTTGAGGTCTCAGCCTCGTGTTCCCTAGCATCATTGATCTATCTAAAATGACTTCCATTTTCTGTAATTTCGTTATCCTGATTAATCCATACATGATCCTATACCTGGGATAATGGTGGTCCCATCAAGTTGCTCGTCCTCTGAGGCAAGGCTTCCATACATATCGAGGTCATATATCTTGCTGTCCAAGATATTGAAAAAAACCCGACACTCACGGCATCAGCCCCGCCGAGAAGTTCACCCCTAAAGCCGATCTTAAATGCAAAATATTTAGACATGCCTCGTCAAGGATCCAACTTCCCTTAATCACAATCGAGACCTTTTCAAAGGCCGGTGATCCTCCGCAACACCTGGATGAATTCAGGTGTTGTTTTGTCATCCTTATGTCCCTTATTCTAGTTTGAAGACCCATACTTAGGTTTCCCTAACATAATTAGACATGCCTTGTCAAGGGTCCAACTTCCCTCAATCACAATCGAGACCTTTTCAAGGGCAGGCGATTCTCCGCAAAACCTGGATGAATGCAGGTGCTGTTTTGTCATCCTTATGTCCCTTATTCTAGTTTGAAGATCCATACTTAGGCTTCCCTAACATAATTAGACATGCCTTGTCAAGGGTCCAACTTCCCTCAATCACAATCGAGACCTTTTCAAGGGCAGGCGATTCTCCGCAAAACCCGGATGGATTCAGGTGTTGTTTTTCCATACCCTGTCATTGCGAGCAAAGCGAAGCAATCTCTATCTTATTGATTATAAAGAAGATTGCTTTGTCGTCCCGACTTGCCGGGACTCCTCGCAATGACATGCTGGGGGTTTTGAGATAAACTCTGCTTGGAGGGGAAGAAGAGGATCTGGAGTTGGTGGGTTAATAATCTAAGTCCAAACCGCCAAACTCCAGATAGGGGCAATTCGTGACTAGCCCCTACTAAAAAAGTTGCCATCCTATCGGGCAGGCGCGAGGGATAAGCCTGCCCGAACAGTGGATGGCTTGTGGGGTATGCTATTTCTTTGAAGTCAAAGCAGATTTGTTGTTGCGCTCCAACACGAAGTAAGATACGCAAAATCGAATAGGACCCAATGCTACATAAGCCTTGCCTAGATACAAGTCCTTGTTATCAGGATAGACCTGCACCAGGTAGTCTCGAAGCACGCGACTGGGGTCTAATGTTGGATTGGTCTTGCTGTCGTAGTTGAGCAGCAGGGCGTTGGGGTAGTAGTTATCAGGCTCCTTTAGATCGACCGGATATACATCGAACCAGCCATGCTTGAAGGATTCCCCCTTCTTTGTCATCACATCGATCCACTCCTCGCCGAGGTTGTTCTGCTCCACCTTGACATTGTAGCCATCGATGCCGTCTTCGATCGGTTGATCCACATTCTTCTGGTAGAATCCCTTCTTGAACTTCTGGAAACCGAGTATCTTGGTGAGCTTTAGGCTGTTGAAGCCCTTGAACTCCCATCCGACCAGCTCTTTCATATCCGGCTTGATGCCTTTTCGCATCACTTCCTCAAGCTCGGCATTGGTCGCCAGCGCCAGGGTCTCGTAGGTATATCGCTTGCCATCGGGGGCAAGGGGGATATTTTCGTTCTTAGCCTTTGCTTCGGGCATTTTACATCACTCCTTGTAAGATTGTTATCATCATTATGGTTACATTCATCGATAGGTCTATTGCCTTAAGCCCTGGTTATTTTATCCACCCATGTTTCTCGTACCAGATCACGGTGTCCTTCAAGCCATCCCTTGCATCTGGATAGACGAACTTATATCCGGTGTCCTTCAGCTTCTGGTTGCTGTAGGTGAAATCCCTGCCCAGGAACTCCAGGCTAGGTGCCTCGATGGGAGCAGGCAGCTCGGACAGCTTGCGGTGGATGCTCTGGAACAGCTTAACCGCAGGAATGGCGAGCGGCTTGATAAGCTCCGGGAACACGGGGAAGGGCAGCAGCACGAACTTGTTGCCCCGCAACTCAGCCATGTACTTGAAGTAGTCGATGTAGGTCATTTGGCTGTCATCGTTCAGATTGTATGCCTCGTTCTTTGCCTTGTCATTGGTCGCCAGGTGCAGCGCAGCCCGGCAGACATCATCGACATGGACAAAGGGTATGCGGAACTTGAAGTTCATCGGCATAACGGACACCTTCTGGGTCGCTGCCATCATCACTAGTTGTCCTCCGCCATAGACCGCTCGGGGTCCATAGACCGTGGTCGGTCTGATGATGCTGTACGGCAGCCCTTTGTTAGCCCCCATTTCCATTACCAGTTTCTCCTGCTCTGACTTGGAGCGGAGATAGTCATTGGGCGGATTATGCGGCATATCCTCGGTTATGGGGAGGTCTTTCTTTTTCACAAAGCCATAGACGCCGCCAGCCCCCCAGAGCACCAGCCTTTTGAGCTTCTTGGAGAGCAAAAGGTACTCGCACAGGTGCCTGGTCCCCTCCACATTAACCTTGTAGAGAAGCTCATAAGGCGCCGTGTAGTTGAATATGGCAGCGATATGAAATACATAGTCAACATCCTTGACCAGATCCTTTAAGGATGCGCTATCGGTCATATTGGATGCGATAAACTTCACGCCAAGTTCTTTTAGCACGCTGGGGAACCTGCCCCGCTTCTTGTCATCCTTCTCATAGCACCAGGCAAGGTCGGTCGCCAGGATATCATGTCCAGCCTGGTGAAGAATCTCTACCATCCTGGTGCCCATGAAGCCGGTGCTTCCGGTTACCAGGCTTTTCGGTTTCGCTTCAGCCATTTGCATCGCTCCTTTATCAAGTTACAAGCTTGTTTACATCTTTTATGACACGCTGCATTATAAATTGGTCAAACTGTCCAGTCAAGGGAATATTTGCTATCTTACTAAAAGGCTAAAGCCTGAATATCGCCTCGGCGCTGAAGGCTCGGCGGTAAAGGAGCAGTAGCGCCATTATCATTGAGAATGCGGTGGCTGCGGTCAGGGTAAGCATGATAAGAATCTGATACTTGGCGGCGATTATCGGGTCTGCGCCGGCGAGCACCTGGCCGGTCATCATGCCGGGGACATGCACCAGCCCCACCGCGCTCATGGCATTGATGGTCGGTATCATACCCGCTGCAACTGCGCTCCTGATGCTCTTCAGCGATGATTCCCACCTGGTTCCACCCAGAGCAAGTATCATCTCGACCTCATGGCGACGGGAACGCAAGTCGCTGAAAAGGCGATCCAGGCCAATTGAAAGCCCGTTCATCGAGTTGCCTATCACCATGCCGCCCAGCGGTATTAGGTACCTGGCTTTATACCATGGCTCCACATTTATTATCACTGCCAAAAGGAAAAAGCTGAATATGAACCCAGAGAGCATTATGGAGACAAAGGTATTTAAATAGAGCTTCCCTGGCGATGCCTTGACCCTGGCTAGCGATGTCTGGGCTGCCATTATGCACATGAAGATCATCATCCCAATGACGATGTAGGCTCTCTCCATTGTAAAAAGCCAGCGCAGAATGAAACCAAGCGCCAGCAGTTGTATAAACGTCCTCGCTGTGGCAATGAGCAGCGAGCGAACCAGCCCCAAAGAAAGCAACAGTGATATTATGGCTGCAACCAGGATCATCAAGGCAGCAAGGGCAAGCTCCAGGTTGCCTATGTCGATCAAGCCTTCTAATTTATTATAATTCAACGAGCTTTCCCTCTCGTAGATAGAGCACCCGATGCGCGCCTTGCACTGGCACCTCGGCGTGTTGCACCGCTATGGCTCCTTTGCCCGAAGAAACGAACCTCTCAAGCCTCCTCATCACCAGTGTAGCGGAATCCTCGTCCAGGTTCGCTGTCGGCTCATCGAGCAGCAGCACGAGCGGATCGGCAAGCAAACTCCTGACCAAGGCGATGCGTGCAGCCTGGCCTGTTGAAAGCTCGGCTGCGTTGCGGGAAATGTCAATGTCATCAAGTCCGAGCGCATCAAGCTCCTGGCGCATTATTTCATGGCTTGGAGCCTGTTTTCTTTCGCTGGAGGATGTTGGGTGATGAGAGTGGATGCGCAGGCTCCAGGGAAAAAGAAGATTATCCTTCACCGTTCCCTCCAGCATTATCGGCTGTTGAGCTATCATTGTTACCAGGCTGCGCCACTTATAGACGGAAACACTTCGCCTATCTAATCCATTTAGATAAAGCTCACCAGCCTGCAAGGGCGCCATCCTGGCTATTAGACGAAGCAGGGTGCTCTTGCCCACACCCGATGGTCCCTTGATTAGTACAAGCTCCCCATGCCTAAGCTTAAAATGGAGATCATCGATCAGTCGCATCGATTTCCCGTCCTGGTTGATCTCGTAAACCAGGCTTTTCGCCTCAAGTAGAGCCATGGGGATCCCAAGCCCTAGGCGCCGAATTTCTTGAGCCGAAGCGCATGTGCCAATGCCAGGCTCATCAAATGGCGCATCGACATGCGACCAATGCCACCAGCAAGGCAAGATAGCTCATCGAATCGTTTCACGCCATCCACTCTAGCCCATTTGCTATGCAGCAACACCGGCACCGGATGCCAGCTATGCGATCTGAGCTGCGAGGGCGTGGAGTGATCGCCCGTGATTACCAAAACATCAGGCTTTAACTCCAGAAGAGCGGGGATATAGCTATCCACCTCCTCTATCATACTCACCTTAGCATCGAAGTTGCCGTCCTCGCCGTAGCTATCGGTCTTTTTTATATGGAAGAAGAAATAATCGTGGCTATCCCAGTTATCTTTTAGGATCCGCAATCCCTGGGCAAGGCCCTGGTAAGGCTCGCTCAGCTCCATGCCGAGCAGACGGGAGATCCCGCGGTACATCGGATACTGCGCTATGGCAAGCGGTCGCAGCTTGAAGCGCTCGGCAAGGGAGGGTATGTCAGGACGCTTTGCAAAGCCTCGCAGAAGGATACCGTTAATTCGAGGTTCATTTTTAAGTAGTTTGTGCGCCTGATCCAGAAAATCATTCACCAGCTCGGCGGCAAGCTCAGATCCTGGGGATCCTGGCTTCAAGGGCAATGGAGGCACCCCAGTCCTCTGCGGATCCGTATCGTTTAGTCGATAATCAAGTCCCGGACCGCGAATGATCAGCGCCACCCGGTGCTCTGCCTCGGTTACCAAGAACAACTCATAGCCTTGCCTGAGCTTGATGTTAGAATTCAGCATCTCGGTTAGGCGACGGTTTTCCTCGGTAGATGGTCTGTATGCCCTGCGATCCAACACATTGCCGTTGTCGTCAAGCGTGGCATAATTCATACGCGCTGCCAGGTCATCCGGCTTAAGGTCAAAACCGACCCCGAGCGCAGATAATACACCCCGACCAAAGTCGTACTTGAGGGGATCGTATCCGAATAGGGCAAGATGACCAGGTCCGCTGCCGGGAGTTATTCCAGGCAATACAGGATCCATTACCCCGCAAAGGGATCGCTCGGCAAGGGCATCCAGGTTCGGTTTTTTTGCCCGCATCAGCTCGGAAGGATACATCCCTCCGATGCCATCAAGGATGAAAAAAAGTATCCTGGTCTCTCCTTTTTGAACAAGGCTTTCGAGCAGTTGGTCTTGTTCCATATTTACATCCTCTCCATGGTTTGCTTTTGTTCGTTTTTAAGGCTGCTTGTTCCTTACAGTTCAGCGTACAATATCATTGCACAAGTCTGATCTTTTATGATAGATTACCACCTCGATGAGATCAAACAAAATCCAACCAGGAGGTTCTAGTGAGAACAACGATCGGTATCCTTGTGTCGATAGCGCTCTGTGCGCTTATTTTCGGCTGTTCGAGCGATGATGGCGGAGGCAATGTAATCTTTTCGGTCAATACCAATACTGATGGCAACCAGGCAGATCCTTCGGTGGGAGCGGACGACCGGGGCGACTTTGCCATCGCTTGGACCAGCTATGGACAGGATGGCTCCGAGGAGGGGATCTTCTTGCAGCGCTTCAACTCCTCGAAGAAGAAACAGGGTAACGAGGTGCAGGTCAATGAATTCACGCCGGGGGCACAGGATACCCCTGATATCGCAATGAATTCCAATGGACAGTCGGTGGTGGTCTGGAGATCGCTGGATCAGGATGGCGATAGCTATGGGATCGCTGCTTGTATTTTCGATCCCGCTGGCGCAAAGGCTCAAGATGAATTCATCGTTAATACGACCACGGAAAACAGCCAAACCAATCCATCGGTCGCCATGGATGAGCAGGGCAACTTCATCGTAGCCTGGGAGGGAGCGGTGCTTGAAACCAGCTCAGCACAGCAGAGCACCCAGGACGAGGCTGCCACCCAGATCGATATCTTTGTGCAGAGATTCGACTCCGCAGGCAATAGGATCGGGGACGAACTTATTGTAAATACTTACACCTCTTTCAACCAGACCAAGCCGGAGATCGCCTGCGATGCTAATGGAAATGCTCTGATCGTATGGGAAAGCAGGGGTGCTGATGGTAGCGAACTGGGAGTGTTCGGAAGGTATCTCGATAGCGGCGGAAACTTCACCGGCGATGAGTTCCAGGTGAACACCTATACAAGCTCCTACCAGGACTCGCCAGGTGTTGCTATGGCGGCGGACGGAAGCGCGGTCGTGGTATGGCAAAGCTACGCCCAGGACGGCAGCGAGTACGGCATATTCGGACAGCGATTCAATGCTTCGGGGAATAAAAACGGCGGCGAGATCAGGATCAACAGCTATACTACCTCTTACCAGGTGCATCCGGCGGTAGCAATGCAGCCAGATGGCAGCTTCATGGTCGCCTGGGTTAGTATGAATGAGCAGGAGGGGGAGCTTTACGATATCTATGCCCGCGCCTTTGATGCAAATGGAGTCGCCAATGGTCAGGATATACTGGTCAACAAGAAATCAATCGCCGGCTGGCAGCAGGAGGTCTCGATAGCCGCCGCCGAGAACGGAAACTACATCATCACCTGGAGCCATAGCGATACACAGGAAAGCAACCGCGATATCTATGCAAGGAAGCTGAAGCCGTAATCAGGACATCAGAAAGCCACTCTCACGAATATTATTAGCTTGTCATATACAAGCCCGGGTGAACGGGCATCTAGTCCTTGCCCGAGGGGGCAATATCCTGACCAGGTCGGGGGATCCCAGCCCCCCGTTCGAATTAAGGTGGAAACCAAGCCACGAAGTGGTGACAAAATATCCGAGCCACGACTGTTAGGGAGTGGCGAAAAATATGACCGCTCGCTCACGCTCACGGCTTGGGATCAGAGTGTTCTAACCACCAAGTTAATAACTGTTGCGACGCGGCAACAGTTGAAAGCGGCTCCCTAATATCTTATTTTTTTAAGGAAACTGGCTGCCTAGGTATTATGAACTTGAATCTGCTTCCCTTTCCGATGTTCCTTTCGACCCAGATCTTGCCCCCATGCGCCTCGATGATGCTTTTAGCAATGGTCAGCCCCAAGCCGATGCCGCTTATCTTTTGTGCTTTATGATCCGATACGCGATGAAATACCTCGAAGATCCTCTCCATGTCTTCAGGGGGGATACCCATGCCATCATCAGCCACCTCAACTAGTACCACCGGGAGCATATTCTCCTCCAAGCCGAGGCTCTTAGCCGACAGTGCATCGAGATGACTTGCCAGAATCTCTACGGAGCCGCTGCCGGGATGATACTTGATCGCATTGGTAACCAGGTTGGAAAGCACCTGCAAGAGCAGCTCGTAGTCTGCGTTGACCATAAAAGGCTTTTTGCTCAGAACACGCAGGGCGATATTTTTCTTCTTGGCGGCTGCCGCGTGCCTGTTTACCGTGTACCCAGCAAGCTCTGAAAGGTCGAGCCTGCTTATCTCAAGCTCCCTGCTGCCAGATTTTATCTTGAACAGATCCAGCAGTCCTCGCACCATAAGAGACATGCGTTGAGTCTCTTGTTGTGCAATATCAAGAAAACGCTGTTTTGTATCTCCATCCATGGTTGGGTCGCTTAGCAACCGCAAGTACTCGCTGATTACCGAGATGGGAGCCTTCAACTCGTGGGCAACCGTCCTTAAAAATTCTGTCTTTCGTTGATCGACCAGCTTGAGGTGCTCGACCTGCTGCCTGATCCTTTGCTGGGCAAGCTGCTGGTTGTGCAGCCGAGCGTTCTCTATGGCGATAGCAGCCTGGCTAGCCAACGTATTTAAAAAGTCGATATCCTCTCTTGAGGTCGGTAAGGTGGGTATTTTGCTATCAACATAGAGGATCCCGATCATCTTGTCCTTGGCAAACATGGGGATCGCTATAACCGATTTAAGCTCAAGGTCGATCACCGACTCCTGGTGAGCCATGGTATCCTCAGCGCTTATATTGGTTATCACCACCGGTTTGGCGGTCTTGACCACCCTATCTACGATGCTCTGCGAGATGCGAATATATTCATCTGCCAGGGGATCATTGACCAGGTTCCTGGAAACCTCGATCTGAAGCTCTCCCCTATCATCGAACAACATTAAAAAACCGCGCTGGGACCTGGTATGCTGTATGATGAATTGCATGATCATGTCCAGCAGCTTATCCAGGTCGAACTGGGTGGCAAGCGCATTGCTCAGCTCATTAAGGATCTTGATTCGATTCGCCTGTTTTTTACTATTCTCATAGCCCCCGTGATAAAAATCTATCTGAATATATTCGAGCATCATAATGGCGATATTTTTGGCAAACCTGGCGAGCAGTTCCATGTCATGATTGCTCAAGTTGAGGGAAGATGCAGCCGAGGCGATAAGTATAATTATGCCTATTATTCTGCCATTTTTTTCCTGGGGCAGCGAGTCGCCGGTCGCCTCCTTCAGTACCTCCATAAACTGCTGATACTGTACCATAGAGAACTCTATAGGCACGCAGACGAAATCATGCTCCTCGAGCTTGGAATGCATGATGGGCGTGTCTTGGGAGGTCAATATCTTTCCATAATCCATGGCGAGCTTTGCCAGTACTCCAAGATTATTCCTCAGCTCCTGGGGGATGTTTTGCAATGCAGCCAATCTAAGCACATCGCTGGTGTTATCCTCCAAGGCTAATAGCCTGGAAATGTATATTGCTCCTCCGCTTGAGAGCGTTAAATCTAGCAGGTAGTGTAGGGCGATCTGTGCGATCCCATCCAGGCTGGTCGCGCGGCTTATCTTCTCCAGTGCGGATAACAAGCGCTTAAGGGTCGGAGTATCCTCGAAGATGAAGAAGCTAGGTTCGTTGGCTGGGGATGACGATATCATCTGGGTTTCTTGGTGCGAGGGGTGGTTGCTATGGCGATGCGCGGGATGCCTGCTAGCTTGGCTTTCTCCATGATGCAGACTACCTCCCCGTGGGGAACCCGCCTGTCAGCCTTCAGGATAAGCACTTGTACATCCTTTTCTTTCTTCAATTCCACCAAGGTCTCCTGAAGCTGATCGGCAGCGATCAACTGATTATTGACATAGCAACTGCCATCTTCAGTGATGATGACCCTTATCTCCTTTTTTACCGGTACCTCATCCGAGTCGGCAATCGGGAGATCGACCCTGAATCCTGGTTGGGCGATGAAGCTGGTGGTGATCATGAAGAATATAAGCAGCATTAGTACCACATCGATTAGCGGGGTGAGGTTTATCTGGGGATTTATGCTCTCCTGGTCTCTTTTGAAGTTCATCTCTATTCCTTGTGCTCCGGGGCTATGATATCGAGTATCTCTTGCGTGATGCTCTCCATGGATAGCATCAGGTTGTTTGCCTTCTTCTGGAAGTAGTTGTGTATAATAACCGTAGGTATGGCAACCAGGAGTCCAGCGGCGGTAGTAAGAAGCGCCTCGGATATCCCTCCAGCCAGTGCTCCCGCGTCCCCGACTCCTTGTGTCGAGATCACCTCGAAGACGCGTATCATACCGACCACGGTGCCGAGAAGCCCTAATAGCGGGGACACGCTAGCAATAGTAGCCAGCACATGTAAAAATCTCTCCAGGTTAGGCGACTCGTTTTTACCGGCATTCTCGAATGTCTCTTTGATTACCTCGCGGCTATATTCATGCTTCAAGATGCCAGCCTCGATGATGCGAGCAAGCGGCTTGGGCGTATCCTGGCATAAACGCAGGGCTTGTTTGATATTACGCTGGTAAACTAGATCCTTTATCTCGTTGATGAATCCCGAGGGAAGAAGGACCTTATCCCGCAGGTATAATGCACGCTCAAACGCTATAGCCAAGGCGAGTATGGAACAAAGAAGAATGGGGTACATGATAACCCCGCCCTTATGGAAGTAATCTAGCCATTCAAACATATTCTAGGACTCCTTTTTTTGCTCGCTGCGAATTTTTATCCTCAGATGGACACAGGTTAGCACAGATAACACGGATTCACCTGCACTTATGATTAAAATCATTCTCATCCGCCGGTATTAGCTATCTGCCGTAGCCTTTCCTCGACCAGCTTCTTAAGCTCGATATTATCAGATTCCTTCAGTATCTTATGATACAACTTTTTTGCATTCTGATTCATCTTTTTTTGCTGGTAGATCTTTGCAGCCTCGAATTGAGCCTTCTCTACCCAGATCCTCTGTAATGGGTAAAGGTAATCGACCTTGAGGAACTCGAGGATCGCCTTGTCCAGGTCTCCCTTTTGGTAAAAGGTTCTACCGATCTGGTACTGTGCCTGTGCATTGAGAAGGTCGGATGGCGCCTTCAGGGCATTGCCATAGTATTCGAGCGCCTTGTCGAGTTTGCCTTGTTCGAGGCTTATATTGCCAAGCTCGAAATAAGCCCTGAAGGCTGCGTCGTTTCGCGGGGATACCTGTATGACCTTGTGGAATTTTTCCGCCGCCAGGTCCATATCCCCCATTTTCTGGTGGCATAATGCGATATTGAAGTAAGCCTCTGCAACCATCGGAAAATCCTTGAATTCAAGCACCTTTTCAAAGCTCTCCAGCGCCGGGGAGTATTTACCCAAAGCCATCAAACACTTCCCCAGCGCAAAGTAAGCATCGACCAAAAGGGGCGAGCCTGCGTGAGAGGCAATGAAACCCTCGTACTCCTTTTCGGCTTTGGGGAGGTTATCCATTGCCTGATAACAGGCTGGTATGCGCAGCGAAACATCATCCGCATACTCACTTTCTCCAAATTCATCCTTGACCTTCCTGTAGCTCTCTATCGCCGATTCATAGTTGCCCTGGTCGAACTCCTCCTCACCGATCAGATACCATAGAAAGGCGCCCAGCTTATGTTGCCTTAGTTCATCATCGAACTCGGCGCTTTTTTCGATCAGCTCGGCTACCTTCTTCTCCTTGAAGTAGGTCATAGCCATGCCATAGAGCGCGTCCTTTGCCTTGGGGGATTGGGAATGCTCTTTTATAACCTTTGTGTAATATTGCCGGGCAAGATCCAGCTCCTCCCGATTGTAATAGCTTTCAGCGATGGTCATCAGAGCCTTGGGGATCAAGGGGCTATCCGGGAACTTGGCTATCAAGTCCTCGAACTCGGCAATGGCAACCTTGTACTCGGTTTGCCTGAAGTAGCTCCAACCTATCTCGTACTTGGCGTGATCCACCAACCTTCCAGAGGGAAAGGTATATATCAACCTCTGGAAATAGTTCCTGGCAGCATCGAATCTCTCCATCTTCATAGCCAGTTTTCCCATTGCGAAAAGCGCGCTTTGGGCGATCTCGCTCTTGGGGTGCTCCGAGATCAGCTCATCAAATGATTTGAATGCCTGGTCATACCTGCCCATCTTGTAATAAGCCTCGCCGATCTTGAAATATGCCAGCGGAACCAGGTTGCTGCCGGGATCATCCCGGATCAATCGTCGAAAGTGCTCGATTGCCTTGTTATATCTCCCCTCGCTGAAGTGTATCCATCCCAAGCCTAAAAGGGAATCATCATACCTCCTGGTTCCCTTGAAGCGGCTGGTTACCCGCTCGTAGGAGCTGTATGCGGTTGCGAAATCTCCCAGCTTCGAGGCTGCCTCGCCGAGCCAGAAGTAAACCTCGTCTATATTGGGGAAGCTGGGGTGCTTTTTTGCCATTGTATCGAAGATGCTTTTTGCTTTTTCATATTTCCCAAGTTGATAGTAGCACCAGCCGCTTTTATACAGGGATTGTTGGCAAATATTCGCGGTAGAGACATTGCAGTCCACCAGCGAGTAATACTGCACGGCTGCGTTGAAGTCCCCAAGATTATACGAGGACTCCCCTGCCATAAAATAGCCCTCCTCAACCAGCTCGACCTCCTCGGTGGTATCGACCAGGGAGATGAAGTTGTTCCTCGCCTCCAAGAAATGCTGGTTCTCAAAGTAGATCCATCCCATCTCCCGATGCGCCTGGGGAGCTTTATCAAAGTCTGGATACTTGGCTATAAGCTGGGTCAGCTTCTCAAGCGCCCTGTTCGGCTCGTTTATCTCGGCATACAGCTTCGCTATCCAATAAAGAGTGGGTTTGGCAAGATCTCCATTTGGAAAAAGCAAAAGTAGCTTCTCGAACTGCTCAATCGCCTGCTCGATCTTTTCCATCCCGATGTAGCACCAGCCGATGCCATATATAGCGTGCTCGACCAGGGGGCTATCCGGGAAGTTGCTAACGAACATCTCGAAGATGCTCTTCGCCTGTCCGTACTCCCCTACCCTATAGAGGCTTTCTCCAGCCCAGAATTGTGCCTTATCCTTAAGATTGGTCGCCTCCGGATATCGCTCGATCAAGCGGGTGAACTCCTTGGCCGCCTGGTGGTATTCATCTTCGAGATAATGGCTTTGAGCGATGATATACTGGGATAATGAAGCCAGATCCTGCTGCTGATGCTGCGAGTACTGGATCACCTTTTTCGCCTCGTCGATTGCCAGGTCATACTTTTTTTGTTGGAAGTAAATCCAGCTAAGCGCATGGTGGGCATATTTTACGCAAGTAAGCTTTTGGTTATATTTTACTGCTTCCACGAGGTAATTTACCGCAGCATCGTAATTGTCTTGTTTTATCATTGTCTCGCCCAGCCAATAATACCCAGAAGCCTTGTACTTATCTCTCACCGTGTAATCCACGGTTCGTTTGAAGAACTCCAAGGCCCTGTCATAATCCTGGGCAAAAAAATGAAATATCCCGAACTTCAGGGTTTGGCTCTCCATGCGGAAGAAGCGGGCCATGGCAGAGAACAGGTTAGCCTTGTAGCAGAAGCAACCGGGTCGATTGGCATCCAGGATCCTCTTTTGCACTGGTAAGCCCAGTGGTTCCAGGGCTTCCTTGCTTAGGATGTCAGGCTTTGCCTTGGCTCCGGTTGCTAGCTCTGCTGGCTTGATGTCGATGCGAGGTGGGGCAAGCTCCTCTATGCCCCAGGTGGTCTTGGCGGTTATAACTATCTCCGGGATGAAGATGGTCTCCTGGTCTATCTGCACTCGCTCCTCGCAGGAGATAGATAAAGGGAAGACTGAGGTCAAGAGGATCAGTTCCAAAAGCAAAAAAGAATATCCAAACCCTGCTTTGCTCATATCACTTGCCTTCCGGGGAGACCTCATTTTTTGTCTCATTATATTCATCTGGATTTGAATTTATTTTATATTTGCTGAGCATGTCAAACCGTTTCCTGGCAAACTCAAGATAACCCCCAGCAGGAAATCGCTCAAGGTATCTATCATAAGTATCCAGCGCTTTCTCCCAGTCTTGTTTTTGCTCATAAATCCCTGCCAACTCGATCAGCGCCTTCTGGGTAATCAGGTCGTTTTCAGCCCCCTGATCGATTATATCCTCAAGTATCCCCACCGCAAGGTCATGTCTATTCATATTATTATAACTAATTGCCAAGTAAAGCCTGGCTTCTGGGAGGACTTTTTCTCTTACGCACATATTCAGAAATGATGCAGCCTCTGCGTAGTTCTCCTCGATGTACTCCAGGTGTCCTAGAAATAACAAGCATTTTTGTGCAAGCTGTCTGGTGGGATCGCGGGCGATAATCCTGTAAAACAGCCGCAGACTTTCGGGTTTATCTCCCAAATAATAGATATACTTTGCCTTGTAGAAGGTGGCTAATTCCCTGGCAGATAGCGGATGTCTTTTATCCATCAGCCCTTGAAGCAACGAGATTACAGCCTGCGGCTCAACATGTTTCTCCAGGCGCCCTAGCAAGTAGAAAACCATCTCATAATTGAAACTCTTGGGCGGATAGGTCTCAAGAAATCTATCTAGCTCCTCCAAGAGCAGTTTATAAAGCTGCAAATCATCAAGCTGTTTAAGGTATAACAGGTGAAGATCCGCCTTCCTGTCAGCATCCGCATAAGGAAGGATGAAGTCATAAAGAAAGGATCTGGTCGCCTGGGGCTCTTTGCCGGTGATAAGCTGGTTAAAAACGGTCGTGATCATCGGCATCAGGTAGCTAGTACCAGCCAGGACAGGTTGGTAACGCTTGAGCAGCCCTATCATTGCATCGAGATCAGATAACCTCGCGTATGAGTCGAACATCCTGGCAACGATAAATGGTGTATTTTCGCTGTTTCTTTGCGATGGAAGGATGGAGGAGAATGTATCTATTGCTTCTGCATACCTGCCGCCTTGGTACATGGTTTCTGCTGATAAAAGTCTCGCCTGTTGAGCCATCTCACCTCTTGGATAAGCGAGCAGATACTTCTGGAAGGATAACAAGGCGCTAAAATAATCGCCCTGGGCAAAGTGGCACCTGCCGATCTCGAAGATGGCATCATCGGCATATTCGCCACTGACCTGCTCTGCTTGAGTAAAGTAAGGGATGGCTTGCTCATACTTTTTTCGGATGTATAAGCTCTTGCCGATAGCATAGTAGGCATAGCCGAGATGCACGCTTTGCGGGCAACTGTGGATGAACTGCCTTAAGATTTTTGCATACTCCTCAGCTCTTTCAAGCTGCATTAGAAGGATCGCGTGGGAAAATAAAATATCGCATTTAACTTGTTTGGGTAGCTCAATGCAATCACGGGCACTCTGGTAAGCAGCTAATGAAGCATTGATATCGCCGAGCTGCTGGTAACACTTGGCGCTCAAGTACTCTGCTTTGCCCTTGCGCAAAGAGGTAGGATATCTCTCGAGAAATATCCTGAATTGAGATACCGCATGCTTCCACCGTTTCATCTCATAGGCGATCCAGCCCTTGATAAAAAAAAGCTCCTCGCCGAAGCGTCCCTTTGGATACTGTGCAAGGTATCCATCGATAGCCTTGAGCGATTCATCGTAGCGCTTCAACTGAAAATAGGTGCTCGCTTCGATGAACAGAAGCTCCTCTTTGAATTTGGCAGGATAGGGCTTTATGGAGTTGAGCATCTTTTCTGTATTCTCGTAATCCTCGGTTAAGAAGTAAGCCTTGGCTAGATAGAAGCTCGATTCCCTTGCCACCTCAGCCTTGGGATGCTGGTTCAATACCCGGTTCAGATAGCTCTTGGCGCTATCATATTTCCCAAGCTTCATATAGCACCATCCTGCAGAATACAGCGCATAGGCTGTGTACTGTCCAGCAGGGAATTTCTTCACCAGGTCATCGTAAGCGCTTATAGCGAACTCGTATTTTTCCTCGGCGCTGTAGGTCTCTGCCAGCCAGTACATGGCATCTTGAGCGATGTTTGTGCTACCGTAGCGGGATATAATGTTAGAGAAAGCATCTTTACTGGCAGCATAATCAGCCATCTTGAAAGATGATATCCCTAACTCGAACATGACATAGGATGCGAGATCCTCGCCTGGCTTTCTCTCTAGCGCCTTTCGGAAATGCTCGACGGCTCGGGCGTGTTTTGATTGGCTTTGCAGGATCTTGCCGATATAGAAATGGCTGTTGGCAGCATATTCCCCCTCGGGGTGTGCCTTGATATAAGCCTCGAACTGGGGCAGGGCAATGTCATAGAAGCCGTCCCGGTAAGCGCCTAGGGCGATAGTATATTCCTGGTCTTCGCCTTGGGCATATACAAACACTGCAAACAACAGACAAACGCCATATACGAGTATTGACGAATCTGTCCTGGACCACATCATTATCGCTTTCATTGCTACTCATTACACAAGACAAGCATCGAACTGTTCCTTGAGATCTTATCAATAGCAGCTCGAATATTCCAGGTACTCCTTAAGGCAGCATAGCCGCAACCAAATCTTGAGGGTTTTTATAGATAATCCCGAGATGGTCAGCGATTTTTGGGGAAAAATTTATTTGACACTCGTAAAATAAAAAAACAAAACCAACAATAAAATAATAGTAAATTGCCAACTCCCAAAAAGTGATTGACTGGCTTATTCTATCAACTCTGAAGAACTCCTTTTCGAGGATAGCTATAATTAATAAAAATAGATAAAATACTTGATATAATATCGAGATTTTCTGCTTTATACCAGACACCGTGAGGTTGGTTACAAGCCCGAATACTAAGGCTATCACTCCGGCCAGGGCTGAGATATACACTTATGAGAAGAAAATATAAAAGACAGATAAGCGGAAATACCAGCGCTGCCGGGAGTAGATATTTATTCGAGTCGTTGTCCGAAACACCAAGCATCCAAATCAATTGTTAGTTTCAATCAAACTAGTCCAATATTACAGCTATCATTACTCATGAAATCCCAGGTAGGATAACCTGATAGAGCTTCCAATCTGGACTTTGCAGAGTGTATAGTAGCAGACGGGACATTCGAGGTTAAGCGTAATAGGCTCATTCTGCTCGTTGTATTTTAGGGCATCGAGGATCTGCCGCCCTACTCGATCACCAAGATAGAGTTCACTCCCCTCCAGCGCGAGATTGCCTCCGCAACATAGAAGGACGCTTGAGGTTTGTCCCGATGACAATCGGGAAAGGTTCGAGGAATAAGGATTGATCAAAGGGAAGTGCCTGCGCAGCGTGCAGGAATGTAGATGATATGTGTCGAAAGCAGCGGTGTCAGGTGCTGCATCCAATGGTAAAAACTCGTTGATGAAATGAAGCTCAAGCTGTATGTTCCTTTCTCCAATCCTTCTTGACCATGCTTTCATGCAATGCGGACATAGAAATATGACTTTATGGTCGCTTCGAGTTAAAGATGCGTTGATGCTCATATCTATCGAGCAGAATTGATTGTCCATGCCTAGAGATTGTAATTGCTCGCCGCAGCAGACCTCATCGACCAGCATGAAATCTAACTTTCTAGCTTCAAGCGTAGCCAATACCTGTCTTGCGATCGGAGCTAACCGGGTGCGAAATAGGCATCCGAGGATCACTACATATTCTGCTTTCTCCTTAAAATAAGAGCCGAAATCCGCCTCCCTCTCGCCTAGGATATTATTATAATCGCTTATGTTCTTGAGCTTACTGGCACGCAATTCAGCCAGGATCTGACCTCGCAACTCAACGCTCTTTCGCATTGCCAGGTTAACCATGTCAGCAATCGGCACTCCTTGGGGGCAAACGATCTCGCACCTCGCACATCGCAGGCAATAGGGCAGAAACTCAGCCGCAGTCCATATATCAGGCAGATCGCGCAACGCAGACGAGGCGATCGCCCTTGGACCGTCAAACTCATCGAGTGATACAACTCGCAGGCTCTCGCACACCTGGTCGCACAGGTTACAATTGATACAAGACATGGCATTATAGCGCAGCTTTGCCCAATCACCATCCAATGCCCAGATATGGTCCGCTCGATAAAGCTCAAGGAAACGCTCGGATTGGTCAACACTTGTCAAACGGGGATTTACCAGGCGAGATAAGAAGTGCAATGCTAGGTGTGCGCCCAGGTTAGCGATCGATAATGCGAACTTAAAAAAGTACCTCATTCTTCCTTGGAGCCATGGTCAGCGATCATAGATGCAGCACGAATGGCGCTCAAATAGGTCGCACCAAGACCAATACGCCTGCTTAGGTGATCCATGCCGGCAAGTGTGCCACCACAGGCGAAAAGGTTCTCCGCTACGATGACTCCATGCTCATCCACGGGCTGCAAGCGACTATTGACTGCTATTCCGCCCTGGAAGATCGGCTGGCTTCGATTGAAGAAGCGCTCGGTCGCTTGCTCAATGTAAGGTTTGAGCAGATTACCCGCAGAATCGACCAGCCTTAAGCCGAAGATCCTTTCCCTACATTGGGAGTTGAACTCAAGATTCGATGCAACGAAGCTGCCAGTTGCCAGGAGGAAGTGATCAGCGCCGATGGTAAATCTCTGCTCTCCCCCAAACACAGTTATCGATGACAACCTACCATCAGCCGAGAAGCTCTTGTCCTTGACCCAACCGTCTTTTATGGCAACCCCGTTGAGGGTGGCGCATCTTTCCAGCGCAGCCTGTAGCTTGTAGCCAGCCAGCGGCGAGATGGGATCGAGCATCTCGAAGCTGCGAACTCCCAGCTTGCTATCTATTTCATCCAGCAATCTAGCTGTATCTTGGATTCCGATGCAATTGGGCAGGGCGAGCAGGCAGCCTTTCTCAACTCGACCATCTTTCAGGGAGCGCAGCAAACCTGAGATTCCGTCCTTTGTTTCCAGGAAGCGGGCATATTGCATGGGGGTGGCACCCCTGCTTCCGGTGTGTAAGCCAGGATCGATCTGAATAGCCCTGATCTCTAAGTCGGCCAACGGATTGTGATCAACTGAGCTGTTCCCTTCATCTAGTCTTAAGGCAAACTGCTTATTCCAATCATCCAAGCCGGCAAAGGAGGCGATCACCAGTAGTCTCTTGTCATTACCCTTTATCTTTGGCACAGCAAGCGATGCGTGGGCAAGGCGAGCGAATTCGATGAAGCCGAATCGATTGAGCAGGTAGGCATCCCTTTTCATCCTCAATCCGCAGGCATCGAACATAGATTCCATTTCATCGACCATCTTTTCGAGGAAGGCGCTCAACGCCTTGTGGTCATCCAGGAGTTCCCTTGCAAGCAACCTTCGATAAATGCTTGATTTATTTGAAGATATCTCGTTGATCATATCATCAGCCAGGCTTCCTTCAGGGAGGCTAACCGGTTTGCAGAAATCGATGCTTCCGCAGCTCATTGCCGTCGCCCCCAAGCCTTTCCGGATACAGCAGACCTTGTAACCCTTCGCTGCCAGTCGAGCCGAGGCGACCAATCCTGCCATGCCGCCTCCGATCACCGCGATATCGTACCTCAGCCTATTCATCGATAAGCCCCAGCCTTTTGTATCTCTGGCGATAAAGTTGCTCCTGGTTCAATTGAACGCCCCGCAGCACGGGTCTCCTCCCCTTCCAGCGCTCCTGGAGGAATCTGTTGATTTCATCCCTAATCTCGGTCCAGGACCAGCCAAGCTGCTCGCCGAGGATGATCCCTGCCTTGTATGCGCAACCCATCCCCTGGCAGGGACCGCAGCCGAGCCGCGTCCTTCTCCTTATATCATCGAGCGTTAAAACGTACTCGTGCTTGATGCAATGTAAGATCTCGGCTTTCAGCACCGGCTCGCAATTACAGATCATCTGTGCGTTTGTGGGATCCTGCTCGATAATCTGAAGGATATCCAATATTCCAGCACCGTGTCTTGAAAACATCCGTTTCAGCGCATACAGCGATATCTTATATTTCTTTGCCAGCGCCTGGATATCGACATTTGTCTCCGCGCCGGGGAGCTTGACCAGGTGGGTGGTGCATCTTTCATCGACACCTAGCTTCCTGCATACCAGATCGATTGTATCCTGCGCCATTATGCGGTAGGTCGCCAGCTTGCCGCCGACTATGGATACGAAGCCGGGCGCGCCATCGAGCTTCTCGTGATCGAAGAGTTCGTGTTCACGGGAAAGCTTGTCCTCGTTGGGACCCCACTTGTACAGAGTAGGGCGGACGCCTGCCATAGCTCTAATCATCCTCGCCTGCCTGATAGCGGGAAACACGCGCTCCATCCCTTGCAGCAGGTATTCAATCTCATCTCGGTTCACGGTCAGGTTATCGAGGTCATCGTAGAAGTCATCATCGGTGCAGCCAAGCATGGTCGAGTTTTCATGCGGTATCATCGCTATCTGTCTTCCATCTATTGCGGTTGCGGTGAGTGCGACATTGCTGAGGCGCTTCTCGAAGAATATATTAACCCCCTTGCCGGGGCGGAGCTTCAGACTGGTGCCGGCAAGATCCGCTATCTTCGGCGCCCAGGGACCGGCTGCATTGACCACCATCTTGCAACGGATCTCATGGAAAGAGCCATTAATCATGTTCTTTGCCTTCAGCCCTATAATTCGACCGCCCATATCTTTGATCAGCTCGGTGACCTGGTGATGGTTGAGAATACTCGCCCCAGCTTGTGCAGCAGACAAGGCATTCAATACACATAGCCTGAAGACATCGATCCCCCACTCATCGAGCGTAACCGCTGCTTTGACTTGCCTTGACAAGCCAGGCTCGATTAACAAAGCCTCGTCTCGGTTGAGCCTGGTGTGCTTCTTGCCGCTTTTTAAGCGGACAAAGCGATCGTAAGCCTCGAAGAAGGTCTCATAGATGTCAACCGGTATGGGATCTCCCTTGAGGATGGGTGTGAGAAAGGGGATGCGAAAGATCAAAAATGGCGCCATATTGGCTATATACCCAGCATCGATGCAGGATAACTTGGTGGTCTTGTAGTCATACAGCAGGTACCTGACCCCGCCATGGATCATCCCCATGCAGGCGCCGGTGGTGCCGCCAGCCAGGTCTTTCTTCTCGATTAGCACGGTCTTCAGGCCACGCAAGGCGGCATCGCGCGCCACTCCGCTGCCGACCACACCACCGCCTATGACTGCAACATCGTACTTCATAGTCATACAAATCGATAGTATAATAAAACCTGTGCTTGTCCAAGCTTTTTATTGAAAATGACAAATTATGTCTTTCACTTGGAAGGATGAAGAATATTTCCAATAAAGGCTTGCTTTTGTTTTTCTAACTACTTGAAATAAAAGGTTTATTATCTATGAACAATGAAAAATGTACTGGTATGAAAGTTGCTGTAGTTAGGATTCAAGGTTGAAATATTTTATAAATTTTATTAAGGTTTCATCAGACTTTTACGGAAGATTCTTTTTACCTAACCATGATTAGGCAGGTGAATATATTGTCTTTGCCTAGAGAAAGGTCAACTTTCCTCAAAGGAGGTTTTTTAAATGAATAGAAGATATTTCCCCCTTCTGTTAGTAATCATGGTCACATCAGTCGCAGTGGCGCAGACTCCCCAAATATCGTTCCCCCCAATGAATCCAGCCTACCAGGCATATCTCGAAGATCCCCAGTCTTTCGGTTACGAGCCGCTTCCGTTTAAGATCAAACTATCCCCTATAAGCAGTAAAGGTGCTTCCAAGGCTTCCTACGATTACACCTCATGGTGCACCGCGATAAGGGATCAGAATCCGTGCAACTCCTGCTGGATATTCTCACCAATAGCAGGCATGGAGGCGACAATCAAGCACTTCGTCGGGGGGTCTCCGGATTACTCGGAATCCAACATCCTGATGTGCAACGGCTATCACAATAACTGCTCTTTGCCGGGACCAATAGTCGTATCTCTTAACCAGATGATTATCGAGGGCGCTATGCTAGAAAGCTGCCAGAACTGGTCGCAGAGAAGCTCCTGCTTTGATTGCACACCGCAGTATCGCATAAGCGGCTACCAATTCTTGGGGCAGGGATATTCAGATTCGACTTTGAAGGCTGAACTCTCTGATGGAGATGGACCTATTGTGATCACCATGATGGCGAGCGAGCTATCCGGGCTTGGTTCTCACATCTGCTCCTCGACCGATGCTACCTGTGGTGCTCATGCAGTTCTATGTGTCGGTTTCGATGATGCTGGTTGTTCGGGTAATGGACACTGGAAGATCAAAAATAGCTGGGGTATTGGCTGGGGGAACTCCGGCTGGGCAAATATCCAGATGGGCACCTGCGACATCGCCAGCGACTCATCATCTTGTGAGGGCTATCGCATTACTGACTACGAGGCACCACTTGGTTCATCCCATCGCCTGCTTTATAACGATGAGCTTGGTTTCACTGCATGGACCGGATATTACAGCGAGACCGCCTACGGTGCTACCAGGTTCCAGATAAACGATCGCAGTATAAAACTTCAGAAGATTGAGTTCTGCACAGTGGATAATGACTGCGATTACGAGATTCGAATCTACAGCACCTACAGCGGGGGTAGCTTCAGCGATCAGTTAGGCTCAGCCATAACTGGCAACATGGCTGAAGCAGGATACCACCAGATATCATTGCCCGCTGAGATTGAGATGAATCCAGGCGATGACTTCTATATCTGGTGCAAGTGGACGCATAACACACCGGGAAGCGACACGCCGATCCCTGTCGATTTCTATGGCTCAGCCAGTGGAGAGACCTATATAAGCTCGAACGGTTCAGCATGGCTGAACTATTCCTATGACATCAGCCTAAGAGCCATAGGTGAACTCGGCGAACCGTTGCCTAGTATGACCACAATCGGAGCAATTCTGCTGGTGTTATTGCTTAGTATTGTGATCATCGTATCTTCCAGGAGGTTATCCTTCCAAAATAATAAATAATAGAATAAAGAACCAGGGACGCTCACAAGACCGACGGCTGTTCAACCAAGCAATAGGCTTAGTCAAGCTCAATGCCTGCCCGCAGCCTTGGAAATGATGAGCGTCCCTTTATTATTATAATCTAATTCCTGCTTTTTTCCAGCTTTTCTATCCGTTCTCTAAGGCTTTGAAGCTCTACTTTTACCTGCTCAAGGGTGCTTGATATTGATTTAATATCTTCTTTACTTGCCAGGTTGAGCTTTCCAAGCAGGCTCTTGTACTGTCCATCCAACGCGGTCTCAACATCCGAGCGGGTACTATTAAGACGCTTCTGTACCACCCTCAAGAATGCCCCGGCATCATCCTCGGTCATCTCTCCCTTTTCGATGATCTTTCTGATCTGCTTTCGTATCTCGCCCTCGATAGAGGATGCTATATCAGCTCCCTCCTTGATTCGTTGTTGCAGATAGCCAACTATGCTATCGCTCCCCTTAGCTACCAGACCTTTGATGCTTCCCAGCCCGAAGGTCTCGGTTTTTTGAGCCTCATGGCGAACTAGAACCTTGGCTAGCGTTGCATTGGTGATGTCCTCGCCAGTCTCGTTATCAAGCACGATTAACTCGATGCCATGGTGCAACATCTCGCCCAGGTCATTCAAGGTTACATACTGCCTGGTTTCCGTATCGTAGAGCTTTCGGTTGGAGTATCTTTTTATTGTTCTCATCTTCTTAATACATGCTCAGCATAGCGCAGTGTGTCATTGATAATATTGATATCCATAAACCGTGTCAAGAACAATACTTTGATCTAAGTTTCGAGAATGGTTATCCTTTGTGCTGTTTAGTTCATTAAGTACTTATATAATGGAGAAAAGGTATGAAACTGGTGAACAGCCATCAGATGCAGGCATTGGACAAAAGAACCATTGTAGATCTGGGGATTGAAGGCTTGATCCTGATGGAGAATGCAGGAAAAGGGATGACCGATGCTATCTGTGAGCGATGGTCGCCAGCAAATGGGCTTTCGGTCGCCATCATCTGCGGCAAAGGGAACAATGGCGGTGATGGACTAGTCATCGCCAGGCATCTTTACATGCGCAAAGCAACCGTTAAGGTATTTTTACTTTCTGAACCTGATGGGATCTCAAAGGACGCAAAGAGGAACCTTGATATATATGTCAAGCTTGGTGGCGAATGGACAACCGTCAAGACAGCAAGCGAGCTAAAGAAAGCGAGCAATGACTTCAGTGGATTTGACCTGATTGTAGATGCCATCTTCGGCACTGGACTGGATCAGCCAATCAAAGGTCGATATGTGGATATAATCGAGCTTATAAACAGCAGTGGACTACCTGTTGTAGCGGTAGATATTCCCTCTGGTTTATCTGCTGATCTGCCATCCCCGATCGGGATTCATGTAAAAGCTGATCTTACCTGCACATTTGGCCTGCCCAAGGTTGGAAACTACTGCTATCCTAACCGAAGGCACATCGGCGAGCTAGTGATAATCGACATCGGCATTCCCCCGCAGTACATCGCAGAATCTGGCTGCGAAGCAAAGATCGTAGAGAAAGAACAATTCAAGGGATTGCTTGCTAAGCGACACGCTGATAGCCATAAGGGGAACTTTGGTAGGCTACTGATATCAGCCGGCTCCCCTGGCTTCACCGGCGCTGCGGTGATGACCGCCGAGGCAGCAGCAATGATGGGTACCGGGCTGGTTACCGTTGCAGTTCCAGAAGCATTGAATCCGATATTGGAGTCAAAGCTAACCGAGGTGATGACCCTTCCGGTAAGCCAAGGCAAGGATGGGACATTCGATGAGCAATCGGCTGATGCGGTCATAGATTCCGCGCATCGAGCCACTGCCCTTGCTCTGGGACCGGGCATCGCTGCCTGCGAACCAGTACGGCGATTCGTTGAGAAGGTGTTAAGCACAATTGAGTTGCCGACCGTGGTCGATGCGGATGGTCTCAATTGCATTAGTGAGCTTGATGATTTGATAAATCGTCGCTGGGAGAGGCTTGATCCCCAAAAAGCGCCCCTAATCTTGACTCCTCATCCCGGGGAGATGGCAAGGCTGACTGGCATGCCCGTATCCGAGATCCAGTCCAATCGGATTAAGGTTGCCCGTGATTACGCAAAGAACCAGCAAGTCATCCTTGTGCTCAAAGGTGCTCAGACGCTCATAGCATCCCCGGATGGCGATTGCTACCTTAATCCAACTGGCAATCCTGGCATGGCAAAGGGTGGCATGGGGGATATCTTGACTGGGATAATCGCTGGATTGCTCGCCCAGGGGATATCAGCTCTCGACTCGGCTATATTCGGTGTTTACCTGCACGGCTATCTCGGCGACCTTGCTGAGGAGGATTATGGACAGCTCCCCATGACCGCCACCGATCTGTTGGAGTACATGCCTGAAGGATTGGAGGAACTGTTGTGAGTCTCTCAAGCAGGTTGATCTTCAATCCTCTGACCTTCCGATTAGGCTCAACACTATTCTCTTTGCATAAGCTCGACAAGGCGCTTGGATTAGGCGCTATGCCCGGCTTGTTTTATGAGCTTATGCGAAGATCCGCTGCCGGCGAGCCATTCGTTTCGCTTCCTCCACCAGCTACTATCGGGGAGAAGAAGACCCGGCAACAAGCAAAGCCTGCAATATTGCTTTTTCAGGCTCTTACCAGGCGGGTAGGAAGGGAGAGAGCCTTGGCTATTATGGAGGAGATAATCAAGGTTTCATCGGTACTCTTTCTATATACAGCAGTGCCCCCCCTAGATCACACAAGATACCTGCAAATGACACATACCAAAAGGCATAAGTTTCTGCAGGATATAGTAGCCAAGTTCCCCAATGCACTCATCGATGATCTCAGGGTGGAACAAGAGCTGTTTAGCTTCAAGGTTGTCTCCTGTGAGTTTCAAAGGCTGGTTGAGTTGGTTGGCGAGCCTGATCTGGGTCATCTTTTCTGTGAAGGGGATCTTGTTTTTTTCGATAAATGCGTAAAGGATGTAATCCTTGAGCGCCCTAAAGTCCTCTCTGGCGGGGATCCCTACTGCGAGTTCATCTTCAGGTGGCGTTAGCCCCTATAGTTACTATCTGTTAACAAGTAGCTCCATCCGATTTGCCAAGTTGTGCAAAATGCATTATATTATTAATAGGGAATGAAGCTGGATAACTTAGGAAAATCAACAGCTTTATCCCCCAGCGACATCTTGAATTGCCACGGGTTGCGGGTTGACCGTCATATTTACTGTCGGTTAATACTGGCAAAGGGAACATCCGAGAAATGAGTACAAAAAATTGCGCACTGAGGCTCTGTAAAGGCTCTACGAGCCTGGAAAGGGGCGAAAGTAATGGACGCTTACAGGATGAAAGAACGATTCCAACGCCTCATTACAAGGCTTCCTGTGATTGCGCTCCTGATCGTGTGCCTTTGCATCTTCCCTTTAAGCCGAGGCGCTTTCGGATATGATTACCAAACAACCACCTACTCCAAAGATAACATCTTCTTTTCGAGCGTTCAGTATAATGGACCCCTCGGCTTCAACCCGAGCCTGGATGGCGGAGTTTTATCCATAAAGTATCACTATGACACGCCGAGCGGTTCGCTGCGATACATGCTTTTCAACCCAAGAGATCTTTCGAGCAGCAAGTTCATCATCTTCGGTAGAGAGCTTGATCAATGGGAGGAGGAGCTGGGAGAGCACCTGGAGACAATCGAGTCCATGGCTGTAAATGATTCGAGTGAACAAGACATCGAGGATTACCTGGTAGAGCATGGTCTCATGGGGCTATATGAGGATCTCACCGATCTGATGAGCCACTTTTTCAGCGATTATTTCCCCTTTAATAGAAGCGGCGCTCGTTTCGATATCAAGGGTAATATCGAGCTAAAGGGACAAGGGAGATCCTTTAATGCCATAAGGTACCGGGGGAATGACTTTGAGCTTGTATATGTACCATTCTGCATAGAAGCCCAGAGCAATGATCGGCTGATGGTCGATATCAAGGGGACTTTCAGGGACGCAGATAGCGATATCATACAGTCTCAGGACGGCATGTTGCATGCTGGCACTGCATCATCGCAGAATAAGTCCCGACTGCTTAGATACGCTAGCGATAACTGGGCATTCTCCATGTTGGAAACAGATATCAAGTCGGCAGTGAGCAACTTCTTTGCGCAGAGCAGCTATATTTCAACCGATGATGAGGAGGCGATCTTCTTCGGCAAGTATGCTAGTATCAGCCAAGCCTACCGAAGGCAACAGCAACAGCTTATCTTAAGCAGGCGATTCATGACAGCGAAAAAGCAATTCAAGCTCGGCTTGGGATTTCTCAGATCGCTTACCATGAACCAGTACAAGCGTTCAGGGGATTCGACCACCAATCTAATACACAACGATGAGCTTTATAATCACAGCAATCCATTCAGCACAACCTCCACCACGTACAAGGAAGCTTATGGATTAGCGCTTCACGGCAGCTTTCACCGCTTCACTCAAAGCTCGAATGACCTGCTCAGATCGAGCATCGATACACAGGGGAACACATCTCTCCAGGCTCGTGTTGTCAGGGGATATGTTCCTTATGATGGCATAGGATTAACCTTTGGTCTCTCCGGTTATTATCGCCACCTCTTGACACAGCAGCCTGTTGGAGGGGATCTCTACAGCCTTGGCAATGAGTCAACACAGGGCAATTGGCACGGCAGAATGATCATCTCGTTCAATGATAATCCAAGGGCTGTTTATCCTTTCGATTATTACGACTTTGGCTACCTCCCCATCTATCAGGATCGCTTTACCAATGAGCTTTTGCCACCCGGCTTTTATCTTATTGGCGAGTATAATATCGATAGCAATGCGATGCCTTATCTTGGATGGTATGGAAAAGGTAAAGGTATAATGCTCCGCCCCATCTATAAAGATAGCGACCATTATGGAGCGGACCTGTACTTAAGGTATCGGAATGTGGCATTCAGTCTAAGCCATCGATACGATAAGGACAGAGATCTTAGACAGGTCTATAGCTTGGGCTTTTCGATACGGAGTTACTCAGGCGGAATCTTTTCTTTAGAGGTAGATGATCTTGCCGGGAAGGGAGCTTGCTACCTGGTCTCATATAGTACCACCTTCTAGGGTTAATTTCTTATAGATTAAACTTCAAATAGAAAAGCTCTTATTTTTTTATGTCATTTTGTTCTTTGTTTTTTGGCGGTTATGCTTGAGCCCTCTCTTACCCTTCGGCTTGTACGGCGGGGGCATGAATGCACTCCCGAAAAGCTAAGGCATCGTAGCCGCAACCAACTCTTGAGGGCTCTTATATCTAACAGGGTACGAGGTGCGAGGAAAGAGGATCACGCAAAGATGCAAAGAAAAGTGGTCTTAACTATTTGATTTTCAAGTCCTCAACGAAAAATTTAACTTAAACATTTCTCGCTAGGCTAGCGCTTACACCCATGCCGCAGCGACCAAATGCCGGTTTGGATGCTTGGCATCTTGCAGAGAGCTTATTTAAGGCTTTGGACCGAAATGTAAGGGTAGCAAAGGACACGATATTAGTTACTTCTTATAATGCTCACCATGCAGACATTTTAAGGCTTCATTATGAGGGTTTGCCTGAGAACTTAAGTCGTGTTGTTATTGATCCCAGGATACCGTGGTAGTATGATTATAAGCTAGACCCTCGTTTCCAATGAGGGATCTTGTAAAATAAACTCCTCCCCCAAATCGCTGATATTATCGGGATGTCTTGCTGGACTAAGGATTGGGATAGACATCGGTGGCGCCGTTCCTGGGATTGGGATTTGCTGGCTTGAACGGTGCCTGGTTAGTGGTGCTACTTGATTCGGTAGTCTTTTGTCCCAACAATGTCGGTGAGCTACTCAATTTATCCTGCATAACATTGAGATAAGGCCAGTAGAGGCTGGTCGATGCGTAGTTATCCTCTGCTTCCATCTGTAACGAGATTGACTGTGCTGCAAGGTCTCCATTTATCGGCATATCCTGTAGCCAGAACAGGTTGCCCTCATAGCGTGGTATGTGTATGCCGGTGTCGATACCATCATAGAGGAGATGTACTCGATTTATCAAACCGGTCTTTGGCGAGGATGCATAGGCCATGACATCCAAGTAGCCTCCGGTGGAGCTATCCAAGCGCGTATCCCAGAAGCCAGCGATCAGTATCAGTGGTCTAGGATGCACTTCAGGTGTAGGCGTTGCCGTTGGGACTGTCTTTCCTGTGGTAAAGTGCCATAGATCTCCCTCCATTACCGCACCATGGTTGTCCAAAGCGACCACCTTCCAATAGTATAGGGTTTCAGCCATCAGATGACCGGGATCGATGAGGGTTTCAGTAACATCCTTAGCAACTATATTATCCGGCGTATCATCCTCTGCTTCGAGGTAAACCGTGTATGTAACCGTGTCGCCGGGGTCGGGATCGCCTCCAGTCCAGCTAAGGTAAGTATATTGCCCGGTCGTTGCTGTAGGCGTTGGCGTGAAGGTGAATGGGCTTGTCGGTGTCCTGGTCGGTGTTGGGGTAAATGTTGGTGGTTGTGTCCCCGTCCAGGTCTGGGTCGGCGTTGAGGTTACCTGCGCCTCGCTTCCAACCAGCGGCAATTGTCCGAAGTACTGATCGCTAAGCTGCGGATCCTGCTGGGCTTCTGCGTGGTTATACACATAGTCGGCAACTCTATCTTTGAGATAATGATAACACTCCTCGCCGGAGACCTCGCCATTGCCATTGCCGCCGTTAGCTGGCATATCAGCGACCAGGTTGCTCATAGCTTCCAATAAATAATAAGAAAAGGCGCCATGCTCCAGACCGCCAAACTCATAACTTTCCTGGGTATTCTTGCAGGCGGAGACCGTTACCGTGTTGGCGATGGTTCCAGGATCTTTTCCTAGGCGCTTGGTTAAAGCGCTTTGCAGATCATCAATGAAGCCATCTCCATCCATTAGCGAGGTTCTATCAATATCGCCTATGCGGTCTATCCCTTTGATCTTTATCTCGGTGTTTTTATCCTGATCCCCAAATCCGCCGCTATGACAGGCATCGATGAGTACAAGCAGCCGGGCGCCGGCTGGCATGTAATCCAGTACTAGCAGGCTGAATTGGTCATCGGTCAGGTCGAGATCGTAGCAGACTAGGGTCTCATCATAACCATCTGCTTCATCGAATGGCGCTTGATCATAGATCCTGGAGCCGAAGGATGACTGGAAGAATACAAAGGTATCTCCAGCGCTTCCGAGCGTAAACATGTTGGTCAATGCATTTATAATATTCCCCCTTGTAGCTTGACCGTTTATCAGGGTTTGGATGCGGTTGGACTGCCAGAACTGGGGATATGACAAGAGCATACTCTTGAACTCGACAGCATCGTCATCAGCATAATTTAGGTCATTTTCGCTCCCGGGATAGTCTGCGATGCCAACCACGACGGCACGGTAGGCGCCGGATGCTATCGGTATAAACATAAACATGGAAGCTATCGCTAGCGATATGGCGAGTAATTTTAACTTGCTCATTGCTCAACATCCTTTTTTAAGGATATTTTAAGATAATACCAGGATGTTTAATAATCAAGCATAACCTGAGGTTCTCCTAATGCGGATTAGCATTTTTGCTCGATATGGTGTAATTTCAAGGCATGATCTCAAGGGTAATGCAGCAGCTTACCACCATGGTAACGATATTTGCATCGCTTCTTCTGCTCGGCACCTTTTCGATAGCAAAAGGCTCGCAACAGGCTATATTTTACATTGAGCCGTATTGGTTAATTAGCGGCGATGAACTAAAGGTTCACATACTGACCCCTACCCAGTCAATGACCCTTGTACTTTCCCCGATAACCGATCCAGCCAGTGCCTTATATTTCAAGGAGTTCACAAGGGAAAGGCACCCCGGGCTGCTAATTACGGAATGGGAAGATAACCAGGTGCTAGTAACCATCAAGACCTCCCAAGATTGGCAACCCGGCTTATACGAGGTAATCCTTGCATCGGTTGGTCTGGAGCCGAAAAGGGGATACTTCGTGCTTAGCCCAACCGATCCGGGGAGAGATGCCATTACGGCTGTTGTGGTCGATGATATCCAATACCAGGTGGATAATCCCTATGGCGGTGCGAATATGTATCTCCCAGCAGATAGCCCGTTTAGGCGAACTAACCGGACGCCATTCTACAAGCCTTATGCTGCTACTACCCATCAGGAGGTGGTGGCTCTGATCAAGTGGCTAGAAATGCTGAACATACCCTTTGAGGTGCTCTCTATTATGGATCTTCACTCTCGCGGGGATGCTATCGGAGATTATGCTACCATCGTTTTCCCCGGACCAAGCAACTATTGGACAAGAAATATCTATGATTCTCTTGAGTCTTTTGTGCTCGGGGGTGGCAACCTTGTTTTGTTGAGCGGCACTGCTGGTCGCTACCAGGTTCGCTTCGAGGGCGATCCGCCGCAGCTAGTCTGTTACAAGAGCTTCGATGATCCGATTACCTTTATGGATCCATCACTGACTACCACAGAATGGCGCTCGCCGGTGTTGCAACGAGAAGAGCTTTTCTTACTCGGTGCCATGGTAGATCAAAGGGCAAGGGGACCGGCTAAGACCGATTTTTACATATTCAATCCACATCATTGGGCTTTCTGGCGCTGTTACCTGTGGTTCGGAGACAAGTTCCTCGCCGATGACATGCTGGTATCCTTCTGCCACCGCCATGCTGAAAAACTAGAAGAGGTTGATTTCAATAAAAGCATAAATCGACCAGAGATATATAGACTGGCAAATAATGATCCTAACTCGTGGAACTCAAAGGGCATCGAGGCGGAGATGAATGTCTGGCGCCCCTACAAGGACTCTGATGGGATCGTATTCATAAGCGGGCTGGAGAACTGGGCTAATCAACTGAGGATATCCGATTACAACTCACTAGGCTCACTTTTCTCACACATCACATACAATATCTTGCAGAATTTATCCGAAAGGCAGATCCCCGATGCCTTCGAGGATACCCTAAAAAAGTGCATGGAAAGCCGGATTGCTCCTACAATATTGGGTGGCGGTGCATACCAGAGTCTAATTACCAAAGAATTCGGGGGAGCACTATTCTTAGGCTTACAAATCCGCGGGCACCCCATCTCGCAAGACGATATCAAGCTGGCTTATTTCGATCATCCACTTTCACTCGATATCAATGATAGCGGAAAAGATGGCGATCTGATCCCCGGTGATGGCTTCTATTCGTGCATTAAAGCCATACCCCCCAGTGATAAGGCAGGTACATACCTGGTAAGCGCATACATGCTTGGAAATTCGGGATATGAAATCTTTCCATACCTTGAGATCCCTGAAAGACTCGACCATCCCCTTCTTTCAGCCGAGCAGTTTAGACAAGGCTTTGAAAAGCACCTGATAACACCAGCCTTCGAGTCAAAGAAGAGAATTAAAGATTATATTGATCTAAAGACTCCCTTGCAGGTCTCTTATGAGCATCTATTGCCTTACCCTCAGATCGATCTCGGCTTTGCGGATAAACACTACGAGGCTTTCCATGGCAAGCCTACCATACTAGCCGCTGGCACCGCAGGAACGAGAGTAAGCCAAGCTAGCGGCGGCATCCTATTTTTTCAATGCGCTGTCTTCGACCCCCAGGGGAGCAATGATATTATTGATGTGCGAGTCTATTATCAGGACGAGGTGGTATGCAGGCTTAATGACCTGGGTGAATATGGGGACTTGCTGCCAGGAGACGGTGTCTTCTCTCGGGCAGTGAAGATATTACCGAAAGTGCCTGTCGGACACTACCTGTTTACTATAAAGGCGTTTGATGATGCCGAGTTGATAAGCGATCCCTGGCCCTATATATGCATCCATGCGGGGACTAAACTGGATCCTTTTCCCCAAAATAAACGCAACGGGAATAGATTCAGCGGTTGGGAGATAAGCTCTAATCTGAGGCTTAGGCGCGAACTGACGCCAGAGTTCTATAAGCGATCCATTCGAGCCATTTCATTGCTATTCGTAAGTATATTTTCTGCCACCTGCTATCTTTTTTATCTGCTTTACAGGGATCGCCAATTACAGGATCGATAATGGCGATACTTGCCTTCTGAGCTTTGATTCGCTCCCTCTCCCTTTGAGTCTGTCTTAAAATCCCCAAGAAGTTCCATACCCTGTCATTGCGAGCAAAGCGAAGCAATCTCTATCTTATTGATTATTAGGTCGCAGGATCGAATCCCTCTGGGGATATCGAAATCAAAACAGGAGCAAACCAAAAAGACCAAGCCTTATTTTATCTCTAGGCGTATTTATTATCTTCGGTGAGTACAGTCATCTCTTGTGCAAGTAATACAGGGATTCAGGCTGACCGCATCGGGATCACGAGAGAAACCGATCATCCCGCAAATAGACTTCGCTGGAACCATCATCCCCCCCTCTGTGAGGGTTATACCTATACGCTTCGCGTCAATATACGATAAAAGAGGCTCAGTTTCCCTCACACTCCAGTAGCAGTAGCCAGGACTGAAGCGAAGGGTGTGATAAACAATAGTCGGCTTTGCCCTTTCTACTATCGCATCTTGTAAAGCATCGGCTGCCGATTCAACCATTGATGAAGCTATGATATCGAGGATATAGCCACCCAAAATGCTCTCTTGGGATAGCTCAAAGATACGATGTGATATCTCTTTTCCTAAACTAAGAGTAAAGAGCGCTAATTTCTCAGCATCCTTTAGCGAATCTGCTATCTGTTTTGCATGGAATACCGGACCATTGGATATTTTAATAAGTATCCTGTCTGTGAGCTTGAAATCACAGAATCTTACAATTGCAATCGGCTTGGATAATGTAATTGCTTCTGCTCTCAAATCATCGATTACTGATAGTTCCTTAGCGGAGACCTCCTTCGAGGAGGGATATCCTATCTTACCAACAATGTCTGTTATCGATGGTATAATGCATTCTGGGGCAAGCCGGTAAACTCCCCCAATTTTATGATATTCAAATGGCTGCATCTCGGTCATTTCAACTCGATTATAACACACCAAACAGAATCTGTGGATCAGACAATCCTTAAAAAAACAGAACGAGAGGAAACATCCGATGAAAAATTGTGTTATAATAATATGAGAACAAAAATGAGGTGATGAGCGAACATGCCTATCTTCGAATACAGATGCGATGATTGCAAGCAAGAATTCGAGAAGCTGGTTAGAAGCATGACTCAGGATATAGAATGTCCTGCATGTGGAAGTCGAAACTGCACCAAGAAACTATCCCTATTCGCCACCAGAGGAACTGAAAAGAAGGTCGGTTCTTCTTGCACGACAACCAGTTGCACAAGTTGTGCTCCCAGCACAAAAGCAGGCTGAAGTATATAATTCCTGCCGGGGGCAGGATCTTAATTTGATGCAACTAGTGGCATAACTGCGCAAGTCTTAGCCAATTACGATGTCGCTTGATACAGCTTATGCCACTTTGATAAAAAACCAATGATACTCGTGTGGCTTTAGTTGCGTAACTTAAAATTCTTTATGTTTTTCAACAAATTAGGTGATTGTGAAAAATAATTCATAGCTTATTTCAGGAGCTTTGCAGACAGGCAATGAAAAAATTTACGCTCAGGTTTCCCTTGCGATGGTGTTACTGTTATTCTTCATTTCCGATAGGTTACGCAACTGATGTATGTCTTCTATGACTAGTACTATGAACCAAAATCTTTATTTAATATAATTAAATAAGGATTACCTAGCATTTCACATTTCCGAAAAAATTCGGACATAATCTTCATTCCAGGTGTTTTACAGATGCCTTAAAATCCATTCCCAGCGATAATCCTGACATTAATGACCACAAGTACAATGCTGTTATTCATAACCTGCAGCGGGAGTAGATACCCCGGCGATTCCGATTGGGAAAATTAGAGTCCAATGACACCAACAGCCCATTCCGCCCATGGGCATTGCCATACCGTGAACATGTGGAAAACTGTTCCCTCCCCGTTCCCGGGGAGGGCTAGTGATACAGCGACATTAAACAAACTGCCGACTAGGTTCCC
>CAYUVA010000001.1:0-71965 GCA_964448115.1 uncultured bacterium | reverse complement strand
TCCCGGGGAGGGCTAGTGATACAGCGACATTAAACAAACTGCCGACTAGGTTCCCTCCCCGTTCACGGGGAGGGCTAGTGATACAGCGACATTAAACAAACTGCCGACTAGGTTCCCTCCCCGTTCACGGGGAGGGCTAGTGATACAGCGACATTAAACAAACTGCCGACTAGGTTCCCTCCCCGGTCCCGGGGAGGGCTAGTGATACAGCGACATTAAACAAACTGCCGACTAGGTTCCCTCCCCGTTCACGGGGAGGGCTAGGGTGGGGGTCTTGATCCCCTCTAACAAGAGGGGGGGCTTCCGAAGGCGGATGGGGTGTGTATCTTGGGCTTGAGGGATTTTAAACCACAAAGGCGCGAAGAATAAGTGATAGAGCGATAAAAGAGCGCCTCATTGAGTAATCAATTGTCAAGGAGAAATCTTATCGCTCTCAGTGGATTGAAGAGAGCCTTCCTTATATAATGCCACTTGTTTGCCATGATCTTACGTCTTAAGGCTGCGCGATTGAACCTTCGGTAAGCATCTTCGAGTGCCTGCTCCAGTTGATCGCCGCTTAGTTTCTCTGTCCTGACTGCTGCCCTGTTAGAGCCATCGAAATCCTCCCAACAAGAGGCAAGCAATAATCCATCAGCTTTCGCCTGATTATAATAAGGGGTGCCGGGAAACGGTATGGTCAGCGAGAATTGCACGGTATCCGGCTGTAATTGCAATGCTAGATCCACCGTTTTCTTTATGGTTTCGAGGGTCTCGCCGGGCAATCCGAAGGTGAATGTAAGGTGTACCTTTATGCCTAGTTGTTTGGTCATCTCTACTGTCTGCCTTACCTTTTGTAGATTCAGGTTCTTGCCGGATCTTTCCAGTATATCTTGCGATGCAGACTCCACGCCGAATTTTATCGCCTTCAATCCTGCATCGCACATAGCCTCTAGGGTCTGGTAATCGCTGGTATCTGCTCGCGCCATCACCGCCCATGGGAGTTTTACATCTCGCGCTTTGAACTCGCGACAGAGGGTCAATATCCTCTCCTTGCCGATATTGAAAGTATCATCATCGAAGAATATCGACCTTACTGGATACCTTTCGATGCAATATTGAACTTCCTTGGCTACCTCTACTGGATTCCTGGTTCTATAATGTGCCTTGCCATACATGACCGATGGCCAGAGGCAGAATATGCAACTAAAGGGACAGCCGCGGCTCGCCCAGATCTGAAGCGCTGGGTTGGGCAGCTCGGCGAACTCATCGCGGTAGTTCTCCATCGGTAGCTGATCCCTTGCCGGGTACGGGAGATCGTCCAGGTCCTGGATTAGCTCACGTCGGGGATTTATCATCGGCTTGCCATCTTCTTCCCTATAAGCCAAGCCATTGATCCGCGAGTAATCCTTTGCAGTGGTTAATTTTTTTGCCAACTCGAGCAGGGTATATTCGTACTCGCCAAGCAGCACGAACTTGAGCCAGTTATGCTGTTTGAGCATCTCGGATGCGAAGTAGGTCGCATGTGGTCCCGCGTAAGCCTGGGGCGCTGGATATGCCTGGTAGATCCGCTCGGAGAGGGCGATATCTGGGTTGATCGAAGGCGTGGATGTCTCAAGGACGATTAAATCTGGCGAGTACTCGACGATGCGCTGGATAAATTCCTGGTCATCCAATCCCTCGGCGATGGCATCTACCAGGATGGCATCGATCCCCTCTCGATTGAGCAAAGCTGTAGCATAAGCGAGGTAAAATGGAAATGGAACATATCCGGGCACAGTGCGCCCTGGTTCGCATGGCATGGTGAAGGGCCACCTGGAGCCGGCTCTTACCCCCAAACGCCCCTGCTTTCGCCAGGGTGGATTTCCAAGAAATATCCTCATGGGGAGAATCTCGTCTTGTCCTTAATTATCGAACATGCAAGGAGCTTGCTGCGCCATTTCGCTTGGTTGATCGCCGTTTTCATTGCCTTTAGTTTATTTGATATAACCCAGCTCGCGCAGTCGATCTTTTGCGTGTTCATCGATAATCGAGCCAGTGGTAATGCCATCGTCTTTCTTCTTGTATTTTTCGTAGGTCTTGGTGTATCTGAGGGGGAATCGTTCGAGGAATCCATTTTTTGCGATAGAAAGCACAGCCTTTCCATCCATGTCTGCACCGATGGGCATCCCTGCCAGTGCCAGCATGGTGGGGGTTACATCTGCTATGCTGATATTTGGAATGTATCGCCCTTTTACTATATTGCTGCCTGCTGCCAGGAATACGCCGAGGATATGGTGATCGCCGGATAAGCGACGAGGCAAGATGAACTCGGAGACGCTGTATTTCACTCCGTTTATGGAGAGCTTATCGTCCAGGTCGAGATTGATGTTCATATTTACCACGATATCTCCCACTATGCGCCCCTCGCCGGCAGTAGGCTTTGCTTGGCTAGGAAGTTGGACCGAAAGGAACACGGATTTACCCGATATGGTTTCAAGTGCGCTCAACCTGGCGGCAATTTCTCTTCGCTTATTCTCGAATTGGGAAGGGGGAATGATGCCATGTTTTTCTCTCCCCTTGACATTTAGAAACAGTGAGCGGGTAACCGCCCAGAACTCGCTTTGTGCCAGGTCGAAAAGCTGCGTGTTTGTCCAGTCGATCTCGCCTTTGCTATCATAAACGAGCAGTCCCAAGCGCTCAAAGAGATTATTCAATTGATAGATTCGAGAGATGCGCGGAAAGTCATATCTCGCCTCGAAGCCGTGATCGGATGCTATGAAGAAGTTGGTTCTCCGGGGAGCGTTTTCGATCAGGGCAGATATCATCCTGTCGGTGAAGCTGTAGTATTCGATTATGGCATGTCCGTATCGTTCTATCTGGTCTTGTTTCACCTCGAAGCTGCCCCGCTGGGTCTTGGGTTCCATGAACATCCACAGGAAATGTGAGACCGCATCGACCCCCTCCAGGTAGATAGCCATCAGGTCGGGATCATACTTGTGCATCAGTTCAATTGCAATATGATACAAGGAGACCTCGATGCGGGCGAATTTTCCCACCGATGCGGTGATAAGGTTTCTCATGAACTCCTCCGATCGTGGTGGTGGTGCATTTGCTCCCCCCCCACGCATGTTTGCAGCCTCAATATCGACGCTTTCCCATAGTATCCTTGAAACCTCCCGTTGCGCCTCCTGTTGATGACCTGTATAGTGCCCCTCAAGCTCATCTAGCAGGCTCGGCGGGTAGGCAAGCCCCTTTGAGATACTCCGAAGCTCCTCGTTTTCCAATGCCGGGATGTAAAAAAGGTTGTTAGTCAGCACGAATCCATCGACCTGTTCAGCGGGCCAGCTCGCCCACCAATTGATTACCCCGCAGGTTCGATTGTTATGATTGAATATGTTCCAGATCGCCTCCACCTTGCGCAGCTTTCTGGTAACCGGGGTTGACTTGTACTCACCGGGCAGCTTGGACACGAAATCGATGATGCCATGCTTGTCCCTGCCCATGCCGGTGGCTATGGTTGTCCAGATGACCGGGCTGAGTGTAGGCTCCTCGGAGCGCAGGTTTCCATAGGCGCCATGTTGTTTAAGTTTCGCGAGCGCGGGAAGTCTGCCCATCTGTATCATGGGGAGCATGAGGTACCAGGTGGCGCCATCAATGCCGTAAATATGGGTCTTTACCGAGGTGTCGCCCGGCTGCGGCGGCTGCACGAAACCGCTGCTCCAGTTGAGGTAAATGGCAGCCACTATAGCAAGGGGACCTAAGATAATTACGCAACCTTGCAGAAGCTTTTTCATGATCACTGGATATATAACTCAATTGCTCTCATTTGTCAGGTGATGCCGATAATTCGAGAGAGCTCTCGCACTGTTCATGGATAAACTGCATAACCAGCTCCTCGAAGATAGAGGCAGCCTCAAGTGGTGGATCATGCCCGCATTCAGGGATGATCTCGACACGGGAATTGGGGATAAGGCTGTTCAAGTAATATGCATGCTCGACCGGCAAGGAATCAGCAGCTCCCCATAGAATAAGGGTTGGGATGGAAGTGATGGGCGAGTTAGTGATAACATCGGCAGCATCGAACTTGGCAAGGCTCGCCGCGGCAGCGTCGATCACCTCCCTGCCGTATGGACTGTTGTAGCTGCGATATTTGATCTCCACGGCTTCATCGCTCAGTTTGCCTGTATCGTAGAAAGAATACGATAATAGCCTTCGAACATCCTGGCGATCGACCCTGCTGATAGACTTGGGCAACAACGAGATGACAACATCAACCAGCCCCCCCAAGATTCTTGAGCTTTTGTCAACACCTTTTGCATAAGCAGGTGGCTTTATTCCGGCTGCATCGACCAGTATCAAGCCATGTACAAGCTGGGGATGTCTTGCCGCCAGTGCGATTGCCACGGCAGCCCCCATGCTATGCCCCAGAAGGATCGGCTTTTTTATACATGAGCTAACGATGAATTGGGCGACGAGGTCTGCAAAGCCCTCGATGCCGAGCGGCGGCGGGCAAAAGGCTGACTCACCGTATCCAGGCAGATCGAGCGCAATCGTTCTGTAATGCCTTCCAATGCTCTTTGTCGTATGTTGATACAGCATGGCAGCCCCACCCAAGCCGTGCACTATGATAAGGGTGGTGTTTTTATCTGCTCCTGCCTCCAAGTAATGGATCTTGCATCCATCGATATCAACGAAGCGTCGTAAGTCGCTTGCCTCGGCAAGCATTGCTGAATAATCGACTTGTGGTGAATCCTCCAAGATGCAGCAATATGCTACCAGGGGGATGAAAATGAAGAAAAACAGCCGAGATTTATCGACCTTGGTTCGCAGCCTGGATCCTATTATTATTTTACGCTAAGCAGCTTCTTGAACTTCTCGTCCTTTGGGCTTTCGATGTACAACAGCTTGGTCTCGCCGATTACTATCTCATCTCCGCCCTTTAGTTCATGGGTGATGACCAGCCTTCCATTGACCAGGGTTCCATTGGAGCTGTTAAGGTCAACGATCTCGTATATTCCATCCTCGTATCTGAACTCGGCATGATGCCTGGAGACGCTGACATCGTGCTCGATCTGGATATCGTTGTCATGTACTCTACCTATGGTAACCTTTTTGCCTTCCAGCGGGTGGTAGTGCCCTTGGAACGGTCCCTCGAAGATATATAGTGCTGGGAATGTCAGGTCTTTTTCGAGCTTGGGCATAATCTGTCCATCGAAGTCGGAGCCGAATATGTCCTTTAGTTTGATCAGTCTTGAGTTGGGTCCCTCGGTTGATGGTGAGCCTGTACATTTGCCGCCGAACGGTACCTTGGAGGCGCCGGCGAACAGGGAGAATACGGTTTCATCAGCCTTTGGCTCAGTGCTTTTTTGCATTGCTTGCAGGATTCCATTTAGCTTATCGACCTGATTCTGTCTCGTGTCGCTTATTTGTTTGTATCTCTTAGAGAGTTCGTGGAACTTTGCTTCCTCCAGCTCCCCCGTCCAGTATCTCAGTTGTATCTCATCGAATCTTTCATCGAAGTTGTGCAGCCAGTTTTCCAAGCTGTTTTTGATATTCTCGATCTCATGGATACGGTCTCGGAACTCGGTTAATTTTCTATCCAGCTCAGCAGCCAGTTTGGTCGCCTTAGCCTCGTATTCAGCCTTTACCTTCTCGAAGATGCGAGGCGCCACCCGATGTTTATTCTCCTCCGCTTTTGATATACGCTCGAAGTACCTGTCGATGTGCATTTTTAGCACGATCAACTGTTGTATATCCTTGGGGATCTCCAGTTTTCCCTGCTTGTCTTCGACTCCCATTGTCGTCTCCTTGGTTGCCCTTTAATAGTCTATCACTATGATTTATTTACCAATTTTATCACAGAGTACAAGAAAATGAAAGAGGGGGAATTTCGATATTTAAAGTGCGAGCTTTCGCCTTATGATAAATCGGCTATTATTCATTGTGTTATAAGAAGTCTATGATGAGCCGAGAGCCTTTTTGAACTCTGTTAAGCGATCCATATTTAACAATTTATATAATATATTTATTTATCGAGCAATTGTCAAATTGAAAATTTATCTTTATCTTAAAAAGCATGCTCTGGCGGAGGTGCGTGGGAATCGAACCCACCACGGACATCGCCCGATGCCCGTCAACGGGTTTGAAGCCCGCAGCGCCCACCAGGACACATGCACCTCCGCTATCTACTCAGCGATATAATACCTTACAACGGTCGATTGGCAAAGAAAATATAAGCCTATGTCGGGTATCCAAGGCTGTAGATGCTCTTCCACCCCTTGCTCAGCGGCTTCTTGCAGACCGCCTCAAGCTCCTCCTTGCTGCGCTCGGTGAGTTGATCCGCCGGGGGCAAAACGCCAGGTGGAAACGCCTCCCTTATGTCATCGTGCAGCTTGACCAAGTAATCGAGCAGTGCTTGAAGCCCCTCCATCGCCTTTTTCGCATCGGCGAGGGTCGATTTGCCCACGCACCCTTCGGGATAAGCCTTGATCTCGATAGGTCCGCAGCCGACCTGCCCGTACCAGCATATCGGGCGCCGAAGCAGATTCCCTGCCTTGTCGATGTGCCCATCGGGCAAGAAGCCCTGTGGCTTGGTGTCAACTGCCTCCTTCATGTCGATCATCTCCGGGAACAGAGCCAAGGACCAGCTCGTCTCCACCTCATCGGCGTGGATGAAGTTGGTCTCGTAGTTGCCACCATCTTTTTTCAGCTTAAAGTGCTGTGGCACCGCATGGTACCAGTTGAGATTGATGAAGATGCCCGGTACTCGGTACATCTTGGCGAACTGGTGTATGGCAGTTGGAATGACATACTCCTGTCCGTGCCCGTTGAGCAGGATCTGCTTGCGGAAGCCGGCGTTCCAGAAGCCAGCCATCATTGCCCTTAGGTATCCGCAGAAGTGGTCTTCAGGGACGATGATAGTGCCCGGCATGCCGACATGATGGTAGGGATGGGAGCCGTACCAGAGGGGCTGTGCCACCGTGCAGCCGGTCCTTTGTGCAACCAGCTCAGCCATGCGGGTAACCAGGAAGGTATCCTCGCCGGGGCAGGCATGGGGACCGTGCGCCTCGGTGCTCCCGATGGGGAGGATGATGATATCGTTTTGCTCTAATCGCCTCTCGATCTGGCGGTAGGTCATGTTTTGGAAGTAGATTCCGCTTGCCATGTCCATGTGTCCCCCCTTGGGGGGAAGATCCCATTTTCCCATAAACAATTACCTCCGTTATTTTATGCAGTATGTTTACCTGAAAACCGCAGGAGCGCCAAAATGTAAGGCTCTCTGTAGTTTTTCAACGCTTTGCTCATCCAGGCGTCTTATTGAGATTGCCTTTTCGGCGGTGATCACCTGCGGGGTGAGCATTATGACCAGCTCGGTCTTCTTGGTCTCTTGCCTCGTGTTTCTGAACAGCGCGCCCAGTCCAGGTATCCGCCCCAAGAACGGCACCTCGGAGATCACCTCGAAGACCTTATCCCGAATAAGCCCCCCGATGACCACTGTCTCGCCGTCATTAGCACGCACAAAGGTCATGACCTGTCTGCGATCCAGTATCGGCACTGGCTCCAGGTCGTGCACCGCCTTGGTATAGCCGACAACGCTGGTGATCTCGGGGATGACCAGCATCATAATCTCGCCCTTTCCGCTTATCTGGGGTATGACCTGCAGCTTGACGCCGGCGTCCTTGAAGTTGACCTCTACATTGTACTGCGCGGTCTCGCCGATCTGGGTAAAGCTGGTCTCGTAGTAGGGAACTTGCTCGGTGATATCGATAGAGGCGATCTGGTTCTGCATGGCGAGTATCTTGGGCGCGGAGAGGGTATTGGTCTGCCCCTGAGAGGCTATAGCATCGAGAACCGCGGTCAGGTGATCGTTGGTGATCACGAAGTTGAAGATCCCCTCGCCGGGGGAAAGGGTCTGTTTGGCTCTAGCTGCGGTGTTGGCGTGCAAACCATCAAGTGTAATGGCCGGGATATCCCAGTTTATGCCCATCCGGTAATCATTGTCCAGGATTACCTCCACGATGCGGGCTTGTATCTGCACCTGTCGGTGCAGCGATTCTTCTAGTGCTTTTAAGTAACGCTCCACCTTGTCTATCTTCTCCTGTGTGGCGCTGACCATGATGATCCCGGAAAGCTCGTTGACCACTATCTTTCCAGTAGTGGCTCCCTTCTCGGTGAGTATCTGTTGCAGCTCCGATTTTATCTGCGCCCAGAAGTTACCCTGTCCTTGTCCTCCACCGATGCCGCCACCTGCGCCGGCTGTGCTTATCACTCCCCCGGCGCCCTGCAAGCCCTGCGCGTTGATCATGCTTATATAATCGACCTTGAACACTGCGGTTCTGGCCTGCACGATGCGGATTATATTTTTATCAACCAGGTATGTATAGCCGCTGGTAGCAAGGATAGCCTCAAGCGCTTCGGCAAGGGACACATTATTGAAGTTGACGGTAACCTTTCCTAAGACATCCTCGCCGGCTATGATGTTCACCCCGCTCTGTTTTGCAAGCACCATGAGCACTTCCTTGATATCAGCATCGCTGACCGAGATGCTGTATCGCTGCGTTTCCTGCTTGGATGGGGGAGTGGTGGGGGTAACCGTTATCCGGGAGGGGAGTTCCTGGAGGTCGGCTGGGGGGGGAGGGATCGATGTAGCCTCTTTTGTCGGAGATGGCGATGGCTGGACCCCAGCCATAGGTATGTTGACTACATGGCGGTTGCAGCCTGCAATGAATGAGATGGTAAAGGCAAAAGCCATTACTAGCCCGATCTGAAAATATCGATGAGCCTTATTTATGGTATGATAGTTCAACGGTTCTCGTTTCTCCCTTTTGGTCGCTAAGCATAATACTATATCTATCGATAAAAGTAATCTGTTCATCCCCGATTGTATCCCCTTGCCTGTAAAACTCGCCATCGATTACTGCTGATTTGTCCTGTTCTGATATTATTATGGTCGTGATCTTGTAGGTTGGCTTTGGTTTCTTTTTTGTCCTCAGGGCAGCCGATCGCTGGATGTTCGAGGATCCGCTGCTCGCTGGCAGCAACTCGCCGGCGAGGAAAAGCTCCTCTTCTTTGGGGGTTAGGAAAGGGTTGCGCAGGTATTGAAGGCTGGTGAGATCCCTTTTAGACTCGCCGGTAACATCGGTAAGGTTTTGCTGCTCTGCCTGGTTCCTTGAGCGGGCATTCTTGGGGGGAGGCTTAATGATATCCTTATATACTGGCGCTGGTTGGTTGGTGGGTGTCTTTTTGGGCTTGAGCACAAAGAACCACAGGTTATAGAATGCTACTCCGATCAGCAGTATGAATATGACAAACTGGAATATCTTGTTTTTAAGCATTTTATTACTCAACGCTGCTGTAAGCCTTTATTACAAGGGACGCATCAACCAGCGGCGCATTTCTTCTTATGGATAGCTCATCGATTGTAACCAGCCTTTCCAGTGAATTAAGGCTGTCTATGAAGCGGATCAGCGCTCGGTAGTCGCTGCTAGTATTGACTGGTATTGAGACAGCCCTGAAGTTTCCTGTTTGCTGGGATTGCCCTGCACGAAGCGGGTTTGGTTTATAACCACGCGCTGCCAGGTTGCTGCTAATCGTGCTGCTATGGCTGCTGTAGTCGTAAACCAGGCTATATACTCCGCAGGTCGCCGCCAGTTCGCTGAAGTCTGCCAGCAATTTCGATACCTCGATGCTACTTGGAGCCTTTTTATTAAGCGTAATGCGATATTGTCTGAACCCCTCCCTTTGTTTATGGGTAAGCTCTGCCATTTCCTGGTTTTTCCGTTGCATCGATTCGATCTTTTGCTGCACCGAGGCTATCTCGTCCTTGACCTTGGCTATCCTTTGCAGTATTGGCTTGTAGGCGATCAGATACATGGCTAAGGAAACCATGATCATAAAAGCGAGTATGATGAGTATCCTCGAGGTAACTATTTTATCCGATCGCTTCATTTGGCTCCTTTCAGCGCAAGCTCTATCTCGAAGGTGATGGTTCCGCCAATAGCTGCATCATCGCTTTCAGAAGCCGTATCCAGCACGGACAAGCCGCCGTGGCTCTTTTTCTCCTTGATGCCAGTGGAAGCCTGCCTCAGCTTGAAGCCAACCACACTCGGAGAAGCCTTCAATAGACCTATATACTCATGTATGATCCTCTGTGCAGTGGGCTGATCCTGGGCGATGACGAATCCGCTCATGGTTGCTCGCCAGCTATCCGAGTTTCTCGATATGGTCAGATCTTGAAGGATTATGCTGGGGGGAGTTATGCTGCTTATCTCGGTGAGGAAGGCTACATAGTCGGGATAGCCGGAGGTAAGGTTTTCCAGTTCAGTGCGCTTTTTTTCGAGCTTTTCTATCTCCTCCAGGAGCGTAAGATTATCCTTCATCTGCTCGGTTAGAACTCCTAGCATATTATTGTGGGATTGAAGGTTCCTTTGATGGATGCTAAGCGCCCGGGACAAGCCGAGATACCCGCCGGCAAGCACGATGACCATGAATGCGATGAGCGCTGCTGTGACCAGGCGACCGACCAGACGGTATCTTTTAGCGTAATACTCGTAAGGGATAAAATTGACCGCATAGGGCAGCTCCTCCAAGAAGGCGCAACCTATTGCCAATGTGTAATCCGAGATCGACAGATATTCTCCGGTGCCACTTGGAGGTTGGATGATGCTGGGGGTGGAGAGGGAAAAAGGCTCCAGCGGCAGATCGATGGCAGCAGCCGCATCTCGAATCTTGTTCTCGCGACCCTGTATTCGCCCGGCGATCAGGCAGGTTTCCACCCCCTCGCTGCGGTCTATCTGGTTGAAGTACAGTAATGTTCTCTTGATCTCGGAAACTATATGGTCAAGGGCTTCATTTTCCCCTTCCTTCACGCCGGCCCTGATCTCTCTTGAGAATAGTAGATTATGCCCCTGAAATATGCATACGAGGGAGCTTGTGCTGCCAAGATACGCAAAGGCTATCTTGCCCGGCGGGAAAGTCTTACCCTGGGAGAGGTAATACATAGCCATCAGAGCATAAGAATTGGTGGAGATGAAACCCGGTCTTTTTGATAGCTCCCTTATCAATTCCATGTTCGCATCCAGGTTCTCCTGCTCGGTGGTCGTTATCATGATGCGAGCCTTTCTTATGCCCTTTTCATAGACCTCGTCAACCTTCTGATAGTCGTAGGATAACTCCTTGTGCCCGCTTCGGGTCATCTTGACGATCTCACGCTGCACGACATTGCGCAGCTCACGGGCGCTCATAATCGGGACCGTGATCAGGTTGGTTTCTACTAATCTTCGCGGAATGGTTATGTTGATGTATTTTGCTTTGATCCCATGCTTTTTGGCTAGCTCGGCGATCACATCTACTAGCTGGTTGGGCATGAACTCTCTTGGGAGGGATTCTTCTATCATGGTCAGGATCTTCAGGCTGCGTGTCCTGGTAAGAACCTCTGTCAGATGTAGCCTATCCTGCTGAATGCTTATTCCGAGAACCCTTTTAGCCACCTTTGATAGCTCCCTTCCTTAGCCTTACATCTGGGGCATTAGCCTGACCATCTGGTATAAGGGCACATATACCGAGATGGCGATGCCGATTATGACCAAGCCGAGCACAATTATAATCACTGGCTCTATAATGGCAAATATCCTTCTGATGGTTGCTGGCACCTCGCGATCATAGTATTGACTGACCTTCTCCAGGGTCATCTCCAACGAGCCGGTTTGCTCCCCGATGGCGAGCATTCTCAATATGAGCGGGGGGAATTCTCCGCTGGCTGATAGCGATACAGATAGCCTCTCTCCTTCCTTTAAGCGCACCAGGGCGTTTCGTATCACCCGTGAGAGCACCTCGTTGCCGATCACCTTCTCCGCTATCCATAGCGATTGGGTTATATCCACCCCCGCCCTGGTCAAGGCGCCGAGGTGATGGCTAAAGCGGGAAAGAGCTATCTTGCGGATGAGCTGCCCGAAGATGGGGAGGTTTAGCTTCACGCGATCGATGAAGTATCTTCCCCAGTCGCTACCTTTTAACAAGCGGTATCCTGCCAACGAGGAGATTATCAATACTAAAAGTATATACCAGTAGGAGGTGAAGATGGAGCTTATCCCCAGCACTATTCTTGTCATCATCGGCAGTGGCATGTCCGACTTTTGGAAGATCTCGACAAAGCGCGGCAGGACAAAGGTAAACAAGAATATAACTAGCATGCTAATGGCGCCAAGCAGCACCGATGGATATATCAACGCTTGCAGGATATTGGATGAAAGCTCCTCCTGCCATTCCAAGAAGCTGACCAGGTCCTTGAGCACTCCCTCAACATTGCCGGTTGCCTCGCCAGCTCGCACCATGTTCACATAAAGCTCAGAGAATACCTCTGGATGGCGTTCTAACGCCTCGGATAGCGATAAGCCGGATTGTACCAGGTAGAGCAGGTCCTCTATGACCAGGCGAAACTTTTCCTTCTCGGTCTGATTACAAAGATCTTCCAAGCCGGTCAGCATGGGTACGCCAGCGGAAAGGACGGTGGCAAGGTGTATGGTGAAGGTGATCAGATCCTTGCGGTTTATGCGCTCAAAGGAGACATCTAGCGGCTTGGCGCTCCCTGGCTTGGCTGAGATAAGGAATAGACCCCTGTTTTGCAGCCGCTCCTCCAGGTCAAGCTCATTTATCGCACTAAGGTGTCCGCTAACCGTGGCTCCAGCTTCATTCTTCGCATTGTAATAATAGGTTGGCATGATCTGGCTACTCGGCGGTTACTCGAAGCACTTCCTCTAGGGTGGTAATTCCTGCAAGGGCTTTTTTTACGCCATCCTCGCGCATGGTCTTCATACCTTCCCTTCTTGCCTCTATTCTAATATCCTGGGTTGAGCAAGCGGACATTATCATCTCGTTCAGTTTCTTATTCAAGACAAGAAGCTCAAAGATGCCGATGCGCCCTCGGTAGCCTGTTTTATTGCAGTCATCGCAGCCGTTTCCCTTGTAGAAGGTAGCACCGTGAAGCTCGCCGGGGATCTGTAGCTCGGCGAGAAGCTCGGCAGGCGGATGTGCGACATCCTTGCACTTGGGGCATATTCGGCGAACCAGGCGCTGTGCCATGGAGGCGATCAACGATGAGGTGAGCAAATAAGGGGCAACTCCCATATCCAACAGCCGGCTGATCGACCCCGCGGCATCGTTGGTGTGCAGGGTAGAAAAGACCAGGTGTCCAGTCAACGCAGCCCTGATCGCCATCTCAGCGGTCTCGCTGTCCCTGATCTCCCCGACCAGGATCACATCTGGGTCCTGGCGAAAGATTGCTCTTAGCCCAACCGGAAAGGTCAAGCCCGCCTTGGGATTGACCTGGGCTTGCCGGATCAAGGGGAGGTTGTATTCGACCGGATCCTCCAGGGTTACCACGTTAAGCTCGATGGAGTTTATCTCCAGCAGCGTGGAGTAAAGCGTTGTAGTCTTGCCTGAGCCGGTGGGTCCGGTAACTAATATAATGCCGTTCGGCTTTTTTATCAGCTCCCTGAAGGTCGCCAGGTTCTCTTGATCGAAGCCGAGGTTCTCCAAGCCGAGCGCCAGCTTTTCCTTGTCTAGGACCCGGATCACGATATCCTCTCCGAACACGGTCGGGTAGGTGGCTACGCGCAAATCGATCTCCCGGTTGCCGAACTTGAAGTCGATCCTGCCGTCCTGGGGGAGCCTTGTCTCGGCGATGTTCATCGATGCCATTATCTTGATGCGGCTGGTAACCGCCGGCTGGAGCTGCTTGGGGATCGATGGACCCTGCATCAGGATGCCATCCTGGCGGTATCTCACTCGAAAGGTTTTTTCCTCTGGCTCCAGGTGGATATCGGTAGCGCCGCTCTTGACAGCCCTTAATATCAGTTGATTTACCAGTCTGATTATCGGCGCCTCCAGCTCCGCATCCGCATCCTCCTTTATTCCTTCGATAGAGCCTAAAGCGTCGCGGATCGATGACTCGATGGACAGCTCGGCTTCGCGGGATTCGCCGAATAATATATCAATAGAAATGAGCAGTTCATCCTCATCGGCAGCCTTGACCTCGATCAGCTTGCCGGTTATATCCGAGATAGCATCCACGGTAACCACATCAAAGGGATCTACCATGGCGACAGCGATCGTATTACCTGCAACAGAAAGAGGAAGCACCTTGTGATCGCGGCAGAACTTCTCCGGAAGCACCTCAGCCATCTTGCGGGGAATGCTTATGGTGCGGAGGTCTATCCGCTTGGCTCCGATCTGTCCGGCTAATACCTCGGAGACGGCGGATCGCGAGGCAAATCCGAGCCTGACCAGGATATCACCCAACAGCTCGCCGCTTCGCTTTTGCTCCCTTAGAGCCATCTTGAGCTGTTGTTGATTTATTACTCCCCGTTGAAGCAGCAGATCACCCAAGCTGCCTCGGGTTTTATACTCTGCACTCTCTTGGCTCGAATCCATGGTTAATGGATAGTTTCAATGATTACTGGTTCGCGAAATCGGCAACATGATCACTTTTTATCCAAATATGAAGCGAAGCGCTCGGCTTATGGATCTGTGCTTCCTGCTTAATAAACGGCGGACAGGCTTACTTGAGCCTTACTCCAATGTCATCGTATATGGGTGGAACCGAGTCGTAGGGCGAGTTGGAGGTTGCGTCCATGTTCAGCACATTGTCCGGTCCCGCAGAGAGGATCCACACCCGATTCCAAACCGTAGGGTCATCCCCGCCCCAGAAGCCGACCGTGTAAACCACATAACTTCGTCCCCAGGGATCGAGATGCACATCGTGCAGGTAAGCCCCATTCCATCCCGAATAGCCATCCCAGTTCTTGTACCTGCCTCCGCCCTCAGTAGGTCCGCCGTTGCGCATCAAGTGCCAGTCGAGCGGCTCCCCGCCGGTCAATGGCTCACCTGGATCCGGCCACTGCGGGGTCTGACCATCAGCAGTAGAAAAAAGAATCGGAATGCTGTTGATGTTGCCAGCAGCATCCATGGTCGGCCAGAAGCCGAGATCCTTGTTGAACTGCATCATAGCAGAAGCTATTGCCTTGACATCAGCCTCGGCGGCTGATTTTTTTGCATCCTCGATGTTCTTGAACGCTAATGGAGCGATGATCCCCGCCAGAAGGGCAATACAGGCAATGACTACGATGATCTCAATCAGCGTAAAACCGTCTCTTTTGCGTTTATTCATTCACCCATTCTCCATCGATTGATCTTCATTGCTAATAAGGTTCATATACCATCTAGTAAGTATAACAAAGAATACAATCCAGCGCAAACCGAATGGAATACCGCACCATTTATGGGGATTAAGGGATTACATGCCACCAGGTGGCTACTTTACTTACCTCTTTAGCTTATTAGCGGATGAACTCTTGCTCTTGGATTTCTTCTTGCTGGAGCCTTTGGATTTACTCGACCCCTTGGAGCCATCCTTAGAAGACTTGGGAGGTGCTTTCATCCGATTGCTAGGCGAAGATGGTGCTGGTTTTTCTTTCGCTTTTCCGCTGTGTCCGTCTGCGGGGCGTGTTCTTGGGCGAAGATGTGAACCTGGCTTATTGTAACTTTTTGTGCTCGGCTTCTTGGATGTTGAAGGCTTCAGGTAAGAGCGGGGGCGCTTCTGGTTCCCTTGCGATGAAGAAGGTTTGGACGGGGAGGCATATCCCTCGCCGCTGAAGGCAGGACGCTGCCTTATGGGGCTTTTGTTGGATTCGCTGCTCCCCTTTGAGGGACGAACCTTCTTGGAGTCATCTCGGGTAGCGGATGATGGTCGGGATATGGAAGGCTTATGCTTGGAACTGCGAACGCGATTGGTCGAGAACTGAGTCCTAACATAAGGGTTTTTAACCTTGCTTTTATAGGTCGATAAGTACTTTCTATGCGAGACATAGTGAGTGGATGACTTTACCTTGCTGTAATAAAGCTTACTGCGTATCCTGGGATCGTGAATCTTCTTCTTGTGGATGGTTCTAAGGTCAGTTGTTCTCTGGTAGATCGGCTTTGAGGGCATGGATATAGCCTTTATCTGTGGCGCTTCTGCAACCGTCCACTTGATCTTCCCTGGCGCCTTGATCGGTCTAGTTACTACGCGTTCCATCGTAACCGGCACCACCGGGGAATTGAAGTATTCCCTCTTGAAGACTGTCCTGGCATCGAACTTCTCGAAGCCCTTGGAGTTAAGCGGCTCTTTTTGTACAAGCGTATGCTTTATCTTGTACTGCTCCGCGTAGCTTCTTCCCTTGAATGGATAATAGTGATGGCTGGATCCTCGCCGATGCTCACGCCAGCAGTGATAGCAATAAGGGTACCTGCCGTAATAATAATACCGGGTGTAATAGTGGTAATACCAGTAGTGATCCCAGGGATGCAACGGAGTCCAATATACATAAGTTGCTCCCCAGTACCAGGCTACCCATGCCGGCGCCCAGATATTACCCGGCACCCAACACCAGCCATAGGGGGAGACATAGACCCAGCTTCCGTAGTGATAAGGCACCCAGCCCCACGGCTCGTAAGAGACCCAAGTCCATCCGAAAGGCTCGATGTACCTCCAGGCGCCGTCTCGATATGGCGCCCACCCGGTGGAGACATCCGGTATCCAACACCAGCCGTAGTCGGAGATAAGTACCCATCTGCCATAGCGATCCAGATCCGAGACCCCCATCGGAATCTCGTTAGAGACATGGGAGTAGCTTCTTGCCCTGTCAGAGTATCTCTCCATTCGTTGGTTCCAACGGTCAAAATCATCTCTTTGTGTCGGATTGAACCAGTGAGTTCTACCAGGATTGCCATTCATCGGTACATCCAGCGCCTGTCGAGTTCTGAGTCGTACCGTGTCTCTTGTGCCGCTAACCTGTGCACTACCATGATGCACCTCTATGTAGGTATCTCCGTTCTCGTAAACCTCGATGCGCACAAGCGATCTTTCTAGCATGCTGATCTGCGAGGCAGGTGTCTCGATGATATAATAATCGCCTCGCTTCAACCTAGGCACGCTTGCATAAACGCTTCCATAGGCAACAGTCAATACCGTGTAATTCCGAGTCCCATCTTGATTGGTGTAAAGCTCGGTTATCATCACTGATGTGCCGTCCCAGAGCCTTAATGCGCTGCCATCATCGAACTGTATCTCAAGGTTGCTTCTGTCCCCCAGGGCGAACTCGTCCCCTACCCGCACAGGCAGGTTAGGCTGAACATCCTCCCAGGTATCGCTGCCGAAGGGGAGAAAGGCAGCATCTCCAGAAAAGGTACTCACCCTCCCCAGTCGAAGCACCTGGTCTTGCGCCGAAGATGCGCTTAAGCCATTCGGCGCAACCCCGACCGTAGAGGCTGAGGCGCTGGTGCCAGGGGCTTGAGCAAAGCCAGGGTGGTTTAACACGATCATAGCCATGAGCGATAAAAAAACTAGGCTCACTGGACTGAATTTCTTTTGCATTGAATCTTTCCTCCCTTGGTTTCTTGTCGGTTGATCCAAATATCTTTTCCTTACTCCTAATGATAAGTTCCTATAATATATATATAACATCATTATAGTTTAGGTTCACTTCAATTTCCAATTGTTTTGTTTCTCATTCCTCGTTCCTCGTTTCTTGTTTCTCGTTATTAAGTTCCTCATATTTAATGGCAAGGGCGCCTCATCTTGTGTCTTGCATTGCAATGCCCTGATCTGGTAACTATAATTTGCGAAACGATTATAGAACATAATAATAGACAGGGGCGTTTTCCATGCTCGATCCCAGATACATAGAGGAGAACCTCGAAGCCTTGAGACATAGGCTACAGCATCGTTGCGACCTGACATTGCTCGATGAGTTCATCCAGCAAAATGCTGACCGGAAAAAGACCCTCCGCAAGGTCGAGGATCTGCGCCATCAAAGGAACTTCGTCTCCGAGGAGATAGCATCGCTCAAGAAAGCGAAGCAGGATGCCTCAGACAAGATTGCCATGATGCGCCAGGTGAATAAACAGCTAAAGGAGCTGGAAGGGGAGCTGCGCGAGATCGAGCAGCATTTCAGTGAGCTATTGTACAAGATTCCCAATGTCCCCTCCGGCGATGTACCGCTTGGCGCAGACGAGGGATCGAACCTGGAGCTCAGGCGCTGGGGCGAGCCGAGAAGGTTCGACTTCGATGTAAAGGACCATGTCGAGCTTGGCAAGGCTCTGGACATCCTCGACATGGAGCGCGCCGCCAAGCTGGCTGGAGCCAGGTTCGCCCTGTACAAGGGCATGGGGGCTATGCTGGAGAGGGGGTTGATCAACTTTTTCCTCCATGTACATACCACCGAACATGGTTACACGGAGGTTCTGCCCCCTTTCTTGGCTAACTATGAATCCATGTTCGGAACCGGTCAGATACCGAAGCTGGAAGGGGACATGTTCAAGACTATCGATCCCGAATATTACCTGATCCCTACCGCCGAGGTGCCGCTTACCAACATCCATCGAGACGAGATTCTCCTTGAGGATGATCTGCCCATCAAGTATTGCGCCTATACGCCCTGTTTTCGTCGCGAGGCAGGTAGTTACGGCAAGGATGTGAAGGGGCTTATCCGCCAACACCAGTTCAACAAGGTGGAGCTGGTCAAGCTGGCGCATCCGGATTATAGCTTTGATGAGCTGGAGTCTTTGACCGCTGATGCGGAGGATATATTGCAGAGGCTGGATCTACCCTACCGGGTGGTAGTGCTCGCCTCCGGGGACATGGGCTTCTCCGCGGCAAAGACCTATGACCTGGAGGTCTGGATCCCCTCTCAGAACAGGTACCGAGAGATCTCCTCGTGCAGCAACTTCACCGATTTTCAGGCGCGGCGCTGCATGATGCGCTTCAGGCCATCGAATGGAAGGAAAACCGAGCTGGTACATACGCTCAATGGCTCTGGTCTGGCAGTTGGGAGAACATTTGTGGCAATACTAGAGAACTACCAGCAGGAGGATGGATCAGTGGTGATACCGAAGGCGTTGCGTCCATTCGTGGGTGGAAGGGAGATTATCGCTAAGCCATAGATGCCAGGAGAACGCACAATTCGATAATTCGCCAGATAACCCTTTGTTTTCAAGGAGATATGAATGGAAAAGATAGCCAAATTGATCCGGGATGTACCCGATTTCCCCATCGAGGGGATCATCTTCAAGGATATCACTCCGGTTTTATTGGATCACGATGCATTCAAGTCCGTGATCGATCTATTTACCGATCGACACCGGGATTCGGGAATCACTAAGGTTCTTGGGATCGAGTCCAGGGGCTTTATCTTTGCTGCTCCGGTTGCGCTTAACCTGGGTGCTGGCTTAATTGTCGCCCGCAAGGCGGGGAAGCTGCCCTGGAAGACGGTAAAGGAATCGTATAGCCTCGAATATGGCACCGCCTCTTTGGAGATACATGAGGATGCGATTGTCCCTGGCGATAAGGTATTGCTAATCGATGACCTGTTGGCTACTGGTGGCACTATGGCTGCTACTGCTAATCTAGTGAAAAAGCTCGGTGGCAAGGTGGTGGAGATACTGTTCGTCATTGAGCTGGACTTTCTAAAGGGGAGAGACAAGCTCAAGGACTACAAGGTTCATTCGCTGGTGAGCTACTAATATTCATACTGCATAAAATCTTTAAGGAGAGTATATATTCTGTAGTATTTTTAGTATAATCATGGCTAATAGAAGAGGCTCATATTCTCTAATCAAGCAAGGTAACTATGGATATTATCGATGAGCTGCAAGGCATAATTTCTAGGCTTGATGAAAAAGGGATTGAGTATGCTCTTTGCGGGGGATTGGCTATGGCTATATATGCGATGCCGAGAGCAACGCTGGACATCGACATCATGGTTGAGCCTAAATCGATTGATGAATTGAGTAAAACTGTCCAGGACCTGGGATACACTAAAAGCACACCACGGTTGAGCTTCCATAATGGTAAGGTCATAATCTACCGTTTCTGGAAGGCTGCCCCTGGCTCAGGGGAAACATTGATTTTAGATGTACTACCAGTAACCAAAGCGATTAAATCAGCCTGGGATGGGCGAAGAATCGTGGAATGGGAGAATGGTGTTATTAGCATCCTATCTCCAAAGGGATTGATTTTGATGAAATCACTACGCGGTAGCGGGCAGGACAAGGATGACATCGAGTATCTGGGGAGTATTCTCGATGAAGATTGATATGAGCTCGGCTGCGGTAACTAGTAGATTAAGGCAGGTAGAACAACTGCGCCGTCTTTGTCTTTCACTGGCAAGATCAAGCGTCGGGCTTGAGATCATCCAGCGGCATAAGGAGACCAATGCGATCGTTCAGCGCACCGCTAAGGCGCTCGGCAAAAATCCCAAGCGCTAGGCAGCTATCCTACAAAAATGTTCCATGTGGAACATTGCCACTAAGTGCTTGTAATTAAAGCAGTTTTTTCATTCTTGAAGTTTGCCAAGAATTTTTGATTTCCCTGGAACATCTGGGGCAATCGAGCCTATTTCGACTTCAAAATCAGTAATTTATCCCATCCTTGACCAGGTGATGTCAACCCAGACCAGGAAACCAGCTTGATTTTGTTTGCCACCAATGAATAGAATATAACCGGAAAATCAAATGGTAACTCTAACCGGCGAAGCCAAAATGAATAACCCAGCCAAGGCTTTATCTAAGCTGTTGCTCGTATTTTTGATCGCAGCCATAGCCCTGCTAGTCGCTTGCTCAAAGGATGATGGGGATGATGGACAAGAAGATCCCTGGCAGGTCAAGTGGGAAGAATTCCTGGCTTATGTGAAGCAAAGGGCACAGGCAAGCTCCTTCCCGGGAGCTTCCATTGCGGTGATCATCGAAGGCAAGCTGTCATTCTCGGCTGGGGTCGGCATCAAGCGCTATGGAGACAGTGATCCGGTCACCGAGGATACCCTGTTCAGAGGCGGCTCCACCAATAAGATGCTGGTTTGTGCAGCTATTATGCGCCTGGTCGAGCAGGGATTGATAGATGTGAAGCGACCGGTAACCGACTATGTACCATACTTCGATCTCGACCCTGATGACCCTTCGAGCGTATCGGTCTGGAACTGCATGACGCATACATCCGGCATCCCTGATTATATAGAGATCTGGTGCGATACCGACGATGGAGCCTTATCGCGCTGGTTCCACGAGCATCCCAATTTCCCGCTATGGTCCCCGCCAGGCAGGCTCTGGAACTACAGCAATCTCGGCTATAGCCTGCTGGGGCTTATCGCAGAGGAGATGTACAGCGCGCCATATAAACAGACCATGGATGAGCTGATCTTCACCCCCTGTGGGATGATCGATGTTACCTATGATGCAAGCGAGGCTGCCATGAGGGACTCAGCCACAGGACATATATTTCATGGGAACCAGGTCGAATACTGGGAGCCGGATAGCTACGATTGCGCACTGGCATGGCCGCCCGGCTTGCTTTTCTCGTCCGCAAAGGATATGGCGCGATTCTTCGAGATGCTCCTGGCTGATGGCGCTGATGTGCTCAGCCCAGAATCGGTACGGGAGATGACCATGGGTCATGTATTCACCCGCATGATACCAGGATACTATTATGGCTACGGCTTGATGTCCTACGATTACAAGGGAGAGCACGTTGTCATGCATGATGGCGGGATATACGGTTTCCTGACCAGCATGTGGATGGTGCCGGAAAAGGACTTCGGGGTCGTAGTCATGCTAAACACTTATAATCACGATCCCGGCGAGGTGGCAGCAAAGGCGCTCGATATCTTTCTCGATTTGCCGGATACAGAGCCGCCGGACTACTCCACACCACCTTCTACCTGGGGCATTTACACGGGGGACTATTTCGATCCCTACGAGTTCGGCAGGGTCGAGGTTTACATGGACATGCAAAACAGGCTCTGGATTCACTTCGTGGACAGGAGGGGATGGAAGACGCAGTTATATCAGTACGCAGCGGACACATTTTACTTCAACTACTTCGATGCAGCCACGCTGACGGTTACCTTCTTCCCTTACCAGGATAGCGACCTTGCTGAGTATGCCGCGACCAGGGCAGGCGTTGCCAAGCGAGTCGAGGAGGGAGCAGTAACGCCTAATATGAAGCGATACATGATCTCAGGGGAGGAATTCAACAGGCATCTACAAGATCTCCCCAGGCGGATACGGAATTTGGAACCATCAAGATTGAATGCATTATACTAGCAACTAAGGAATCAAAACTTGTCCTTAGACTAAGAGCCATCATAGCAGCCGCGGAATATCCCGTGGAACAAGTCGCAGATATTCAAGGAACAGGGAAGGTTTCCAGAGACGACAATGGTTGAGGGATACAAAAGACATTTCCTAGGGAGGGTATCCACTACTTTATCTTAGTGTCGCAAGGTATTTTCAGGTCTTCTAGGCATTAAGTCATAGAGCTGGGCACTTTTTCAATTTGTGTGTGATTTTCTGGGGATTGTTATCTCGATTTACCATCATTTTCGCTATCGGAGGCTCTGGATCCAAGTTTTGGTTTTTATATATTAAAGTTGCCCTGTTCATTTTTTAAGCAGACACAGGCGCATTATGAATATCAAGAAGTTATGCCCCGTTTACTGTCTGAATCACAGAAGACGAGATTACCCCTTGACATGAGAGATTGAATGATGTATTTAGATATTAGGATAACGAAGTTACAGAGAATTTCGGACAGAACTATGGAAAAAGAGATAGACTACCAGCGAGAGAAAAGCATCAATTCAAATGATACCTATGAACTGAGCAACGATATTATTCTACAGGAGCTCTCGCTACGAGAAAAACAATACTGGTGCTTCAATACAGCATCTGGGGACTACTTCAAGCTAAATGAGACATCCTTTCAGTTCCTTATGTGTTTCCAGCAAGCTTGCTCCTTTAAGTCTGCCCTAGAGAGATTCGGTTTACGGTGCAAGAACTTGCCTAACTCAGCTGTCGGAGACCTTATGGAACTATTGAAGAAGAGTGTAGAATTAGCTATACTAATAAACAAGACAGGAGGAAAACCATGAAAGAATATGAACTCCAAGCCACTAGCGAGGCAGTCAAGGAAGAACCTAAATTCAAGTTCGAGACTCCAGTTCTCGAAAAGCAAGAAGGGCTTCTATTCCCTCAGGAAATCTGGGAGAGCTTCAACAATGGTAACTGGTGCTTTGGGTGCACCAACTGCCACGGATGCAATTAACAAACATACATATAATATTGGTGTACATAAAAGCTCCATTAACAAGTCTAGTTTTATATTAGTCTATACAACTGAGATGCCAAGGGAATTAACCAATCCCGTTGACTTGGCTATCCACCGTTCTTCGATAGCCTTATTTCATTTACTACAGGAGATGACATGGAAGCAGATAGAAACACTCCGGGTTGCACGTCTAGCGTGTCTTCTATCTCTCGGCGGAATCAATATCCCATTATGCTTGCAACAAAGAATCACAAATCTTCTTACCCAGCGTCAACATGCTGACGGAGGGTGGGCAGATACCGTAGATACTTTATGGTGCGCTGCGTTTTTCAAGGAGATTGGCGAGCAAGACTTGCTTCAACGAGCTTTGGAGAATTTAGAGAGTGACCGTCATAGCAACGGAGCCTGGGGTAGGTCAAGACGAGACATGTCAAGGATTCCAGTGACTTGCCTGATAGGAATGCTTTTTCCCAATATGATCCTACGAACCACACAAATATGGTTGCTTGACGAATGGCAAAAGGAACTGCAATCAAGCACGGGAGGACTATGTGCCAACTACAAGGCGGCTTATGTGATCCTCGCACTCAATAAAGACCATCCAGATGTTCCAGGACTCCAAGGTTGGCTAGCTGATCAAAGAGAGGCAGATGGCGGTTGGGCGCCTTGGAATGGTCATCCCATTGGTTCCCAGACACTTTACACTGGATTGGCAATCCTCGCTTTGAACTACAACTCGAGCTTGAAGATGGAAGCAGTGTGTAAAGCTGGAATTCGATTCCTCTGTGAAACTCAAAAACCATTTGGACTTTGGCAATGCCATCACATAGATGAGGGTTCTGCTTGGGCATGGAGAGCACTCCTTATGTCGCGAAAAGAGGAATAGATGGAAAGGCGGTTTTACTTTCAATGGCACCTCACGGAGAGCTGTAATCTTCGTTGCAAACATTGCTACCAGAATAGTGACGGTTATCAAGACACGATCAGCTTGGACGATTTCAACTTAGTACTTTCTCGCATCAGCACAGCCTTGATGAAATGGCGTTTACCTGGGCGCGTGGCAGTGACTGGTGGAGAACCGTTCCTGATCAGAAACCTTTATGACCTTTTGAGGAGACTTGATGATGAGCCATGGCTTGACTTCTTCGATATTCTCTCGAACGGTATCCTTATAGACGATTGGACAGCTAAGAGTTGCAGGGCTTTTACACACCTGCGAAGAATCCAAATATCACTAGACGGAGCGACGGAGGAGGTACACGATGCCATTCGAGGGAATGGTACTTTTAGAAAAGCCCTGTCCGCCCTAAACTCGTTACGAAATGCTGGAGTTACAACCAGCATCATGTTCACGCTATTCCGATCCAACAGACATCAGGTAAGAGACATCTTGGAGCTTGCCAGAGATTATGGTTGTGACAGCATCAGCATAGAGCGGCTTGTACCCATCGGCAGAGGTGAGCATTTAAGCACAGAGATATTAAATGCATCCGAGCTTATGAATACATATTTAGACATTTGGCAGGCTTCAAAGATTCTCCATGCTTCTGGTAGCAACCTCAAGGTCCTCAAGTTTCGCCCCCTTTGGGCTGCTCTGGATCCTAATCACACAAAGGCTCAGTCCCATCTACCAGCGACTTTGCAGTTGGGGGCGAGTTGCTCTATTGGTCTGGATGCTATGACTATCATGCCAGACTTGAGCGTTTTACCTTGTCGACGGCTACCGATTCCCATTGGGAATTTGAGGACAGACACGATATTCAAGATCTGGTACGGATCCGAACTTCTATGGAAGATTCGAAACAAGTATAACCTTAAAGGTCGATGCCATGGATGCGACCTTGTAGCTCTCTGTGGCGGGTGTCGAGCGGTTGCTTTCTCAAGAACGCAAGATGTTATGGACGAAGATCCCCAGTGTTTTTACCTGAAACATAGCGATAGTCATTTAACTGATGATTGAGCTCACGAAGTTAACAACCATGCAACTCCGAGAGATCCTTGAGAAAGAGAAACAAGTAGTTGGAGTTCTTCCATTAGGCTCAATAGAGCAGCATGGTCCTCATCTACCTCTAGGTACAGACTATCTGGGTGCGGAGGTAATATGTCGTTTATTATGCGAACAGTGCCGAGCAATTCTCCTGCCGGCCATCCCATTTGGGGTCAGTTTTCACCATGCCGATTGGCCGGGGACTATTTCAATTTCCTCAGAGACTCTACTCAAACTGCTTATGGAGTTGACAGAATCTCTTATATTACACGGCTTAAAGCGCTTCCTATGGATAAACCACCACGGTGGCAATATCCCTACGCTGCAGCTTGCTCGCCAGCAGATTGCTCTAAGTCATGAAGGAGTCCAGATAGTCATACCTGAACCCCCCTACTCAATCCTTAAGCGAAGATATGAGGATTTAGACATTCATGCTGGTCATTCTGAAACTGACTTTGTTCTCACACTATTGCCTGAGTTAGTTGATCGCAGTGCTCTAAAACACCTTGAGCCATCCAAGGATCTGCAACCTCACATTAAATCGCTACTTGGCACTCCCAGTGATTCCATAAAGCGATCCCTTTTAGACGCGTGTCTCCCGGCCCGAACTAAGCGGATAACTCAAACGGGTGTAATATCGACCTTAGATCCGCGGAAGGCGGTTGGTCAGTCAGCAGAGTTTATTGAAAAGTGGATTATTCACTTGCAGAGTTTACTCGAAGAGTGGGACAAAATTCCCCCAGCTTAAAGCAATGAGAGAGCTGAATTCATACACATTAGATGGATATTACTTAAACCATAAGGTAAATCCCTTTTTAAAAAGATTAGCAAAGGTTATCAAACCCGGTCGCTGTCTAGATCTAGGTGCGGGTAATGGAAGCAATGCCACCTACCTTCAAGGACTAGGCTGGAAGGTTTATTGCGTGGATCTCAACGAGACATCAGTAAAACTGTGTTGTCAACTTGGACTCGAAGCAAATTTAGCAAATGTGGTAGATAGTAGCTGTTACAGAGGAGGACCTTACGATATGATTGTCTGCCTATATGTATTCCAGCATTTGTCAATCACCGAGCAACTAAAAGTTGCTGGAATGTGTTGGCATAACCTTATGGTCGGCGGTTTTTTTATTTGGGGTGGATTTTTGGACAGACAACCACTCATCAAGCCAAAGGATATTTTCCCCCCGGACAGGTGCTCCATCATATTATCGCATTCTTGGTCAGGTATCGATTCATCGCATAGGCAACCTCATCGTCACTTTGGAATTGTAGTTGCTGCGAGGAGGAAAGCACTTCAGTGAATCGTTTTGACACGGATGTTCTGATAGTAGGAGCTGGTGCTGCAGGAATGCTTGCTGCTCTGAAGGCAGCTAATATTGGACTTAGAACGATTTTAACACATAAGGGTCGCCTTGCGGAAAGCTCAGCATCATGGATCGCGGGAGCTGATTTCACCGTGATCGATGTGGATGCTGGTGATACTATCACTCACCTTAGAGCAGACATTGCTTGTGAGGGATTCCTGGTTAATAGAGACGAACACATTTGGGACTACTGCTGTCGGTGTGGTGAAGTCGAATCCGAACTCTCAAAGTATGGCCTGCAGTTTCGAAGAGTGAGTTACGAGCATGGAAGTGAATTTCGTCGTGCTGGTTTCCTTTTTGGATGGGAGTGGTGTCAGCGACTCGCTGTAGAGGTTGTAAAGCATCGCTATATTACTGTTTTATCTAATATTTGTTTGCTTGAATTACTAGGCGGTCTAGAATTATGTGGCGGTGCAATTTTTAAGGGACTTGGTCGGTCGCTTATTACTATAGTAGCAACCTATACTGTCCTGGCGACTGGAGGATGGGCTGGTATTTTCTCGAAAAGCACAGCGAGTCCTTTCGCGCGTGGGGAAGGTATAGGAGCGGCAGCTCGTTTAGGTGCACAAATCGCAGACATGGAATTTATTCAGTATGTTCCTTTCTTACCTGTTTCACAAAAGACAACGAAGTGGAGATTGAATCTTCACTTTCTCGTTACGGTGTTCGGAGTGGGTGAACTCCGTCGACAAGATGATTCGTCGCCACTGACTGAGCTCGGAATACACCATAAAGAGCGAGCACCAAAGGAGGTTATCTCGCTGGCACTAGCTTTTGATAGATTAAACAAGCCTGATGGGTACTATAAAATCGTTCCCAATCGTCGTGCCATCTTGGAGGCTGATACAATCAGAAAAGGTATAAGTAACATGCTGGGACGATTACCTAACAAGAAATGGAATCGTCGTGATCTTCTTCTTCCTTTGTTTGAGCTTCTCCGTAGATCGCCCGGCATTCCTGTTGAATTCGCTGCCCATTTTACCATGGGAGGAGTGGTTGTGAACAGAAACATGGCAACAACAGTTCCTGGTTTGTATGCTATTGGAGAATGCCGGTCTGGACTATGGGGAGCTGGCCGTGTTTACTCTGCATGTTCTCAATGCCATTCGGATGTGATGGGCTTAGAGTTTAGCCATGCTGGGGTACGCATTCCAGACTCCTTAGTCTCAAGGCAGCTGTACTCTGTTGAAACAGTGACTTCGCTTTCTTTGAAGCAGGTCACGGCTTTCCACGAGATTATACATGCTTCAATAAATGACTCACTTGGGTTGATACGCACAGCTCAGTCTTTACGAAGAGCAGAGTTAGCAACCCAGACACTTCTTGGTATATCAAATCCTGCACTTCGCAACCAAGCAGTCGTTTTGTCGATGGCGATTGCGGCAGCGTTAGCGAGAGAGGAGACGCGAGGCTGTCATATTCGGGCTGAACACTTGGAATGCTCAGCAAAGACATTCACTCAGCATATCTCCTTTCGAGACAGAGACAATCAAATTTATCTGGAACGGATGTATACAGTAGGTAGTTTTACAAAAGCAATGAACATTGAAGAACAGATAAAGATGCTACAGGATTCAACGACTAAAAGTAAATTTTGCAACTTAGACAATTCAGTGAACCCAACAGATTGATTCAGAGCTACTAGAAGTGAATAAAGTCCGTGAGCGACAAGTAGGTTTTATCATTCCTTGGCCCGACATCGATAAGTCGAAGCGTTTCGGTATCCCTATTGGTGTTCTGTACCTCTGCTCTTGTCTCCACCAGCATGGATGGATTCCACAAATATGTTTTCTTGATACTGAGGAAGATCTCAATCAGAAAAGTGTATGGAATTCATTTATAGATAGAAACTGGATTTTTTGCGTTAGCATAGCCGGATACTCGAGGCAAGCAGGTCAGACTGTGGTTTCACGGATTAGACAGCAGAAATCCGACGCGATTATACTAGTAGGAGGACCAGACATAACTCTGAGACAAGCAATTCCACAATTCGCGGATTATGGTATGGTAGGCGAAGGCGAAAATCGTATTTCTGAACTGCTGGAGCAACTTTTAAATGGGGAGTTTCCTACAGTACCCGGCATTGTAGTTCCTTCCAGTGGAACCATTACTGCAACTACAGAAGACCTGTTGCCCAAAAATTTGGATGATTTTCCATACCCGGCACGGAGGTTACTTAAGAGTTCTAGCCCTTCTCGCAAACTACTCCTCAAGTTTTGCACCACATTACTTACCGCTAGGGGATGTGCAGGTCGCTGCACCTTTTGTGCTAGGCCTAGCATATCAGGACACCTTTACCGTACCCGAGATGTTGAGTCAGTTGTTGATGAACTGTCCTACTTGCAGCAGCAGAACTACCGGACAGTAGCGATCATTGATGATAATTTCCTGTTTGATCGGCGTCGGGTTCAGGAGATTATGGAACGTATTCTTAGAATGAAACTACGCCTTGAAATCACACTCAGTGGTTGGGCAAACGAGCACGATAAGGAGTTGTACTTACTAATGAGGAAAGCGGGCGTGAGAGCTATTAGCTTCGGTCTAGAATCTAGCAACGCATCAGTGCTTCGTTTCTATTGCAAGCCCTTGAATGTAGATACAATAGTTCGTGCAATAGAAACATGTAACAGTGTGGGTATTTTCACCGTGGGTAACTTCATCTTTGGTGCTCCAGAGGAGACACTTGAAGACATGAATCGAACTCTAGATTTTATCCTTTCTCTCCCTCTTGATACCGTGAAACTCAAGGTACTTGGTTACACACATGGTTCACAGCTTTGGCAAATGGCACACAATAGGGGACTGATCGGTGCAAATGAGTTCAATGTGCTTGCTTCCTACGAACGGGGGCTTTCTCCTGTGCGTGGGGATGACATCATAAAGTTTTGCCACGAGGCGACGCTGCGTTTCCATGACCGTCATGAACATAAGATGAGACTTGAAAAAAAGATACGGCGTTTTGGAGCTCCATACTCTTTGAGTTTTTTATAACTATAGCTAACTAAAGCATTAAAGGTCTTGTTTGTCTAACTCAAAATGATCTCTGGAAAAAAACTTGACAAGAAGACACTAATAATTAAATTAATAGGTAATATGACGAAAAAACATTTTGAGATTAGAGGAAGCGAAAATGAATTCCCTGAAAAAAAACCTAGCTGTAGAGACTCGCTTCTCTAGAGCTGATGAAGCCAATTTGATTGTTGAATTGGCTCAATTAGACCAAGATGGATATAAATTACTTGCCCTTGGGAGAGGAGATAAGTTGCGACGACTTAAAGCTGATTGCGGATCGCCTCAAGGACACGTTGTAGTTGCGGAGTTGGAGGGAAAAATTGTTGGTACTTTACACAAGAAGGATCAGAAGAACGGTAGCTATTTCATAGAAGAAGTAATTGTCAATTCAACATACAGAGGTAAGGGCGTAGGTGTTCTTCTGTTTCTTCATCTACTCACTGAAACCAAGTGCCGCGGTCTCGAAGCAAAAAGTCTCAGTGAAAATGAGAGTGTGGCTCAGCTCAATCTCAAGATGGGAATGAAGATGGTTAATTCAACACCAAAAGGAAAAATAAAGTATTGGAGAGCCGAGGTGACACCTATTAATAAACATAAAATTATCGACTGTCATGTTAATTTATGTCCCAAAGAACTCTTTCCACCAAATTTTCAAAATACAAATTCAGGAATATCTACCCAATTTGAATTCTCTAACACCACGAGTAGGTTATTAAATGTTATGGACTCAGCGGGAATTAGCAAGTCTGTGATCCTACCCTTTCCCTCAAACCAAGTTGATCCTAATAAGGTGACTAATTACATTTATGAAGCCTATCAAAAATATCCAGACCGCTTTCGCTTCCTTCCACTTATTTCTGCTGACATTGATTATTGGTTAAAAAAAGGTGCATGCGGATTCAAAGAGAACTCCTATCTAATGCGTTGCTATAGAGACACTTACCTGAAGCAGTATAAGAAGATTGCTGAGAAGGGTGTACCGCTAATGTTACATCCCCATATGCAGGACAAGGTGGACCGTATTAAATACACCCTAGGGAAGATTCCAAATCTAAAAATCCTTCTTTGTCACAGCGGAAGGAACATTCCCTTCTCTGGAAAAGGGGTAATAGAAGTTGCGCATGGGCTCTATAACTTTGGCGAGGTGTACTTTAATACAAGTACAGTATGGGATGCTACCGTCATTAGGAAGCTCGTGGGGATTGTTGGACCGGAGCGTGTATTATTTGGATCTGACCACCCTTTTGGCTTGGTGAAAGGATACAGAGACAGAGTTATTGCACGTGAACTTGCGTTTGTGAGAGCATGTGGCCTTTTATCAGAACAGTTAAGTCTTGTTTTACATGATAATGCAGAGCGCTTATTTGGTTTTAGCAGTGAATAAATTGCCTCAGTTTCGATTAGAAGATCTAATGGAGGCAGTTCAAAGTGCGCTAAGGGAGATTTCTGTGGAGCGGTTTATGACACTTTGTGGATGTCGCTATTTATGACATATCAATTAGAATATCTTATTACCTGAAGGATGACGGCAATCATGGAGATTTCTATCCAGAAGATAATATTTATGGTTTAAGGATGCTATTTGAACCTACAAATATTCCTTTAAAAAATATCAACCTAAAAAGAATTATTTTCTTATAGCAAATGGTGTTAAAAGTCATCATAATGTAGGGATAGGGCTTTCCCCCACCCTTTATTTAGGGCAACCGCAATCCCGACCAACTCGGGACCACTGAAAAACATTGATAACATACATCGCTATAATAGCCTTATTTTTTATTACCCCAAAAAAATGATACTATGACCTTGCTTGATTATTTCAAAATAGATTTCTTTTCAGTTTCCCGATAGTGCTTTAATTTAGACACTGCTATCTTAAACGCTATTGAAACTTTTAAGAGCAATGAAATGACAGGATTTTATAAAGGTTCTACTCGCTGAATGAGATCGAGATTAAATGTTAAGAACATCATATTTGATCTCCAGGTAATATTTCCCCTTTAGCTCTTCAATCCACTGGTCGAAAAGCTCTCTAGCACGCATGTTATAGAGCTTATTTTCTATTTTGTCCTTGACCTGTGCGAGCGGTTTTGCATCCCCACCCTTGCTCTCAAGCACCTGGAATATGCTGATCGCCTTGCCAACCTCGATTGGGGGGGTAAAACCCCTTGATTGTGCTTTCAGGATCGCATCTTTATAGTCCGCGTGTATATCATCCAGCTTTACGAAGCCGATATCTCCGCCATCTTTTGGATTTGGTCCCTGGGAGTATTCCTTAGCCAACTGCACGAAGTCCTCTCCCTCGATTAGCTTACTATATAATTGGTCTGCTAGCTTTTTGGCCTTTTGCGGCTCATCAGGATCGATTATCAGCAGTATCTGTCTAAGGTGAGCTTGTTTAGGCTGGTAATAATCATCGATATGCTCCTGGTAGTATTTTTCTATCTGACTATCCAGGATGGTGATCTTTGACTCGACATATTGTTGCCTGAGCCGGTACATCTTATATTGGTTATTAAGAAATTTCTTGTATTCATCCAGGGTGAATCCCTCGGTTAAGAGCGCCTGCTCGAACTGCTCCATGGATGTGATATCGTTTTCCTTCATGAGCCGTTCGATGGTGTTTTTGACATAGTTTTCATCCACCTCGATATAGCTTTTCTTTGCCTCTTGAAGGATCAGTTTTTCAGCGATTAGCTCTTGGAGCAGCTCCTTTTTTATCTTCTTTATCTCATCAAGGTACTTGCCGCTCTCGATATCCTTCGGTAGCTGCGCGGTTTTCATCATAAGTCTTTCATTGAACTCGCTCAGGGTTATTATCTCATCTCCGACTATTGCGACTATGGCTTCGATCAATATGCCATAGGCACTAGAGGCTAGAAATACAAGCATAATCAGTATCGGTGCCGCATCTAGCTTACTATCTCTTTTCATAGTGCATCATCCAGGTATAGGCTTATTTTCGATTTGGCTCTTTTTTTCTTGAGCCACTGTTTGAGCATTATATCGCTTTTTTGCTGCGATACAAGGTAATAGACCTGGTTTCGCACCTGCTCGAAAGGCTTTACAGTCTGCGGCTTGAGGTCGTTTATGTAAAACAGGTGATATCCGAACTCAGAGAAGACTATCTTGCTTACATCTCCTGGCTGAAGCTCGAATAGGTCGATACCCGGTCCGGCAGTAACCTCGTCCTTTGCCAGCCATCCGAGGTGGTTCCAGTGTGTCAATTCGCTTAGTTCCTCGCAGGCCTGAGCAGTGTACTCGAAATCTGCTCCGCCACAAAGCTTATCGAGTGCCTCGCGTATCTGTTGGTAGTCCCTGCTGAAGATCATGCTGATATCGACCATCGCAGGCTCGGTGAACTCTTCGGTGTGCTGCCGATAGTAATTCCTAAGCTCATCGTCGCCGATCTTGCCTAGGTTTCTGCTCAAAGCCATCCTTGTCTTTAAGAGTAGTAGATTTCGCCTGGTTTTATCGATGATTTCAGGATCATCAGCCAGCTTATCATGGAGTTGCTCAACGCCTTGAGACTCCAAAGATACTAAAAATCGTGCCAGCTCATCATCGCTTACCGTGATGTTAAGATCCCCAGCAGCCTGTAATATCAGGGTTTCATCGATCAGCCTATCGAGGTATAATTTTGCCAAGACAGGATTCTTATTTATTATCTCCGCATCGTCTATAACGGAAGGCTCAGGTGCCTGGCTCATTCTTTGTATGAGCTGATCCATAATTATCGGCTCGCCGTTCACCAGGGCAATGACTTTACTGGTCTGCTCGCTGCGCCAGAAGTAAGCGAGCCATAGTCCCAGATTTATAACTAGAAATAATGCCAAGAGTATCTTGGTCAGGCTCAATGGAGTATAGTCTGAAGCTCCACCTGGATTTGATGACGACTCAGCCATCATCATAGCTCTTTTATATAAACTCGTAGCGTTTCAATAACCTCGTGCAGCCTACTTTGGGCAGCACCTTCACTGGCTGCGAACAGGCTGACATAGACCTCAAGGTCAGCCTGGGGGGCGAACCCGGCAGGAAGAGACTTGATGGTTATATCAGGGTATTTTCTTAATGTTCTCTTTATGGCATCGGCGAGGATCGATTCATCCTTGCAGCCCGATTTTATCGTGGTCTCAATGAAGCAAGTCCCTGGAAAGAAATCATCTGGAACCTGCTTTAAGCCCTCGCTGAACACCGACTTCATCTCCTGTGGCACGCCAGGGCAAACCAGTATCCACATCTGTTCATGCTTGAGCAGAACGCCCGGTGCGCTGCCGACGCTGTTCGGTATCACAATAGCCCCCTGGGGCAGATATGCCATCTTGGCACGGTTTGTGGTCATATCCGGCGAATCGACCGCCTTTTGTTCATAGAAGCGCTTGTAGGCTGCCGCTACTTGATCATGAGCCTCCATGTTCAGGATCAACGGCTGACGGATGGCGACAGACAGGCTACGAAGTGTTATATCATCATCGGTTGGACCAAGACCGCCGCTTATTACTAGCAATTCCACATCGCGAGAGACGGCGCTGCGAATCTCGGTAGCCAGAACCCTTTGATCATCGGGGAGCACCAGAATCCTTCGCGGTAGTATCCCGCGCATGAAAAGCTGCTTTGCTAGCCAGCAACCGTTGGTATTTGCCGTATTGCCACGAAGCAGCTCATTGCCGATATTGAGTATCTCTACCTTTTTACCCTCAGTATTCATATCACATTGAGATAATCGACTGGAAATCCTTTGTCAATCCGATGTTAAACAGGCACAATCTATTGCCGCGAAACCAAGTAGAGCCAGCACGGACCTTCATCGCCCAAGGAGGTGATCGCTACCGGTTCGAGAAGAATATTGCCAGGCTGCAAGGTGCCAGGAATAGCCGCATGCGGAAAGATATACACCAGGTTTTCCGCATCAATGCAGGTGAACCTGATTCCCCAAGGATGACCATCCAAGTAGATCTCGATACCATGCTCCAGCTTATCGAAGATTATCCCCCTCTCGCCGCCATGGCTAGCGTAAGCAAATGGTGGCTGATAGACCCCAGGTTGCCAGGCGTACCCTTCTTTTATTCGCCCAGGAAGCGTGGTAATAAGTCAAGGAGCCTACACCTATGTCCCCGGCGAGTAGTTAACCATCATGTTCGAGCATATAAAAAAGTGATTTAAATGATCCAATGGTAAAGGGATACCCAAGGTGCGGGTTATCCTTCCATGCTCACTCCCTGGTAACCCTGATGACCTCCTCTAAGGAGGTTATCTTGTCGATGACCTTGCGCAGCCCGTCGGCACGCAGTATCTGCATTCCCAGGCTGACCGCCTTGTTTTTTATTGTATCAGCGTCGGCTCCCTGCAATATAAGCTCTCTTATATCATCGTTGGAATAGAGTATCTCGAAGATGCCGGTTCTGCCCAAGTATCCCTTGCCGGCGCACTTATCGCAGCCGACCGGCGCACAGACCGTAACCGGTGGCTCGATTTTATAGCCTTGGAAGATCGCCTTTTGCTCATCATTAAGCCGGCGCTCACGCTTGCAGTGATCGCATAGGATCCGCACCAGCCTTTGGCTGATCACGGCAAGCAGCGATGATGAGATGAGGAACGGCTCGATGTCCATCTCCATAAGCCTGGTAACCGCCCCGGCGGCATCGTTGGTATGCAGGGTGGAGAAAACCAGGTGCCCGGTCAATGATGCCTGCACCGCCATGTCCGCGGTCTCTCGGTCCCTGATCTCGCCGACCATTATAACATCAGGATCCTGGCGCAGGATATGCCTTAAGCCAGCCGCGAAGGTCAGGTTTATCTTAGGGTTGACCTGGATCTGCCCCACATTCTCCAGGCGATACTCTATCGGATCTTCGATGGTGATGATATTAAGCTCGTGCGAGTTTATCTCCTGCAAGGCTGCATAGAGCGTTGTAGTCTTACCGGAGCCGGTTGGTCCGGTTGACAGGATGATGCCATTGGGTTTGTGGATCAGCTTTACGAACCTTGTATAATCACCCTCAGCAAGCCCGATCTCGCGTAATCGAAGACGGATTGAGCTGGTATCGAGCAGCCTGAGCACCAGCCGCTCGCCAAAGGCGGTAGGCACCACCGAGACCCTGATATCGACCTGTTTTTCAGCTATCTTTATCTTGATCCTTCCATCCTGTGGCAGGCGTTTCTCCGCTATGTCGAGGTTAGCCATCACCTTTACGCGGCTTGAGATCGCTGGGTGCAGGCTTCTCGGGATGCGCAACGTGTCATAAAGGATGCCATCTATGCGGTATCTTACCAGCAGCTCGCGCTCGAACGGCTCGATGTGGATGTCGCTGGCTCTCTGGCGCACCGCCTGGCTCAGCACCGTGTTGACCAGCTTGATTATAGGCGCTTGCTCCGAGGCATCGAGAAGATCCTCCGGCTCCTCAAGCACCGAGATGAAGTCCTGTAAGGCCTGCCCATCGATCTCGTCCATGATCTGCTCTGAGCTGCCCGTCGATGACTCCTCGCCAGCATTGATCATCTCCAGGATGATAAGCTCACCGGCGAGTATCGGCCTTATTGGGCTGTTAAACAAGACCCCAAGGTCATCGAGAGCCTGGTAGTTCAGCGGATCGTTTACGAGCACCTCCAGGCAGCCGTCTTGCTGTCTAATTGGACATACCCGGTTTCGCTTCAGGTAGCCGCGGGGAGCCTTTTTTATAAGGGAAGGATCTGCTGAAACACTCCTGCCTCTGCGATGATCATAGATGGGCATGGAAAACTGCCTGGATAGGGCTTCCAGCAAGCGATCCTCGTTTATGATACCTAGCTGTATCAGGCACCTTCCGATATATTGCCCGTTCTCCCTTTGCAGGTGCAGTCCACGCTTGATATCAGCTTCCTTCGCGTAGCCGAGTTGGACCAGTATCTCGCCAAGGCGCCCGGTTTGGCTCATTGAGCATCACTCTCCACATCAGGGGTAGGAGTCGGCTTGCCGGGGAGATCCTCGAGGTGGATATCAGAGCTATGCTCCTTGAGCAGGTCCTCCATCTTTTGGTGCTTGCTGTCGGTTATGGGGACAAGCTGCGCTGGATTGGAGATGATATACGGGGTTATGAATATCATGAGGTTGGTCTTTTTATTTTGCGTCTTCATGGACTTGAACAGCCAGCCAATGATCGGGATCTTGCCCAGGCACGGCACCAGTGCATTCCCCTTGCTGATATTATCCTTGATCAGACCGCCGATGACCACGGTCTGCTTGTCCTCGACAACCACCGTGGTCTTTGCCTGCCGTTTGGTAGTAGTTATTGCACCCACCTCCATCTGCTCCACGAAGTCCTTGATCTCCTGGAATATATCGAGCTTAACGAACTGGGACTGGCTGATGTGGGGGGTAATTCTGAGGGTAAGCCCCACATCCTTGTACTCATAGGTGCGGATCACAGAATCGAGCGATGTGGTCTGCGTTGAGCGCAGGAAAGGTCGCTCCTCGCCGATGATTATCTCCGCTTCCTGGTTATCCAAGGTCAAGATGTGCGGCGTGGAGAGGACATTGACATCTGAGTCAGCCTGGAAAGCGCGAGCTAAAGCTCCTATATTAACATATTCCTTTCCCCCGAAGGTGAAGGTTCCCTTTGCAATGCCGAGTATCATTCCCGATGGTGGTGCATAAGGATTTGTCATGGCTTCGGTGAGCGCGCTGCTCCCTGATGCTCCGCTGGGCAGGGTTGTGCCTCCGAATGGCGTGTATTTCCCCGCCTCTGGCTGCTCCAGCGAACGCCACTCAACGCCGATCTCCTGGGATTTCTCTAATGTAAGCTCGACTATAAGCGCCTCCACGAGCACCTGGGCGCGGGGGACATCGAGCTTGGCGATCACATCCTTGAGGATCTGGTAGTCATAGGGGGAGGCGGTGATGATAAGCGAGTTGGTCTCCTGGTCAGCCGAGATGACAACCTCCTCCTTGAACAGGCTTTGACCGCTTGATTGCTGTGGTGGCATTCCAGGACGATGGGAGACCTGCGTAACCTGCTGGGTGAGCACCTCCTTGAGGTTCTGGGCATCAGCATGCTCAAGATAATAGACATGGAAGCTGCTTCTATCCTTTGAAACCTCTGAATCAAGGCTTTGGATGAGCGATTCGATGATCCGAAGCTGGTTTGCATCCGCGCTTATGATAAGGGAGTTGGTCCTGGTTTCCGGCACGATGACTAATTGTTGAGCGCCACCGGCAACCGTTGCCCGCCTTCCCCGCCTGCCCGGTATATTCGTTTTTATGTTACCAGTAACAGAATCATCGCCGCTAAAGAGCGAATAAAGGATATCAGCAATCGTCTGTGCATCCGCGTATTTCAGCTCGAAGATCCTCGGCTCGTTGAAGGCATCCATGATATCTATGTTGTCGATGATCATCATCATACGGCTAACATTTGCCCGAGTATCGGTGATGATCAGCGTATTGCTCGGCGCATGGGCGATGATGGATGCCTCCGGGGGCATTATGGTGCGAAATATGGCGATAAGCTCCTGTGCATCTATGTATCGTAGCCGGCGAATGAGGGTAACATATTCCTCCAGTGCCAGCTTGTCCGGCAGCCTACCCGTGTAGGTCTCCACCCCGGTATCCTTGACCTGCTTCTGGGGGATGATCTTGACTATATCCCCCATGGGCACTGCGGTATAGCCGTGAACCGAGAGCACCGACTGGAATATGGAGTAAACGGCTGATAGTGGTATCTTCTCCGGCGAGATGACATTGACCTTGCCCTTGACGCGCTCATCGACCACGAAGTTCTTGCCGGTCAGCTCGCTAACTATCTTGATGAAGGCGAGAATATCGGTGTTGGAAAAATCGAAGGATATCAGCTTCTGGGCGCCGGCAGATGGATTTGTACCAGTAGTCGTTCGCTCGGAAATAGCATCGTTGAATGCCAGCGCGCAAAGAAGAATACCTAAGATTACCGCTGATAACCGCTTTATAGCCTTGCCATTATTGTCTGTTCTATTTGATCTCATAATACATGGTGAGGTTTTGATTGTCTCGCACCAGGTCGATGTAGATATTGCTTTCACCCCTAAGCTGCTGGTAGATGGTGAAGGCATCCTCTGGCCTGGTGATGCTCCTGCCATTTATCCCCTTTATTATATCACCTCGTTGCAGCCCCATCTTCTCCACTAGCGAGCCTCGTCTCATGCGGGCCACAACGAATCCATCAGGCTCTCCATCGGTGAAGTGCGGAGCCATGCGAAACTCGTTGATGAAGTGATTTACATTGGAGATGGCGTAGTTGATGGTCTGTCGATCGATGATGTAGTGTGTCTCATCCAACTGGCGGACACTGTATCTGCCCTCCGAGTCTTTGCTTGTGGTAGAGATATGCGGAGAATAAGCGACTAGCTCCGCGATCTCCAGGTATTCCTTGTTGCCCTTATTGTTAAGCAGCACTCGGTTACGCATTATCCGTTCCACGATGATTCCCGTATCTTGGATGGAATCGCCCTCTTTATAGATCAGCTCCTCGCCCCTGCGTCCACCCTTTTGTTGGATTATGGCGTAGCTGGCGCCATGTTCCAGGATTATAGTCGCCCTTAAAAGTAGCGGCGCGGTGGTCTGTACATAATCATCCAGCGAGGGATCTTTCTCTTCCGGTATTGCAGGCGGAGTCTTTTCGGGGATCGATGATTGACTTGATACTCCAAATATGTTTCGATCTAGTATGATTTGTAGGGTCTCTTTGGTAACATTATCCTTTTGGGCGGTTTGTGATTGGGCAGCAGTAACCGAGGGGGAAAAGACCGGCATATATTCAGGCTCGAGCAGCTTTATACCTATGTCGGTCAAGAAATAGACATAGAGGGTTACTACCACGAGTTTAATCGCCAGCCTGATCATTTCATTGCTTGCACCTTTACAGATCCTCGATTTAGGCACTCAATTATACTAACCTTGAGTTGATAATGCAATTTAAGGGCAATATAAGCCACAAAGGGGCAGGGATATTGTAGATGATGCGAACACTTTGTTATAATTGAAGCTCATGATATCGTTTCTTTCCATACCATTGATATTGGGGAAAATTATTTCATGAAACACAGGGACTACCAATCAATGTACGATGAATACTGGTCTCTACCCGACAGATGGGGAGAAAGCTCATTTCAGGATGCGGAACCGATCTGCGAAAAAATCCTTAATAGCTGTGGTGGGGCAGGGCGTTTCATTGATGTCGGCTGTGGGATGGGAGTGCTGGTCAAAACACTGATTGGCAAGGGGGTTGATGCTTACGGTATCGATATCTCAGCCAGGGCGCTCGAGGGGATAAATCGATATGCTCCGGGCATTTTTGCCCAAGGATCGGTCTTGAACTTGCCTTATCTCGATAACGCTTTTGAGACGGTAATCAGCACCGATATGCTGGAACACCTGGCTGAGAATGATGCGCTCGTAGCCCTGCAGGAGCTTTGCCGAATCAGCAGCCGGTTCGTTTTCCTGGTTATCGCAACCAGGCAGGATCGCGATCACAAGTGGCACTTGACCGTGAAGGACCGCGCCTGGTGGGAGCAAAGATGCATGGAAGCAGGCTTCAGAAAGCACCCATTGTACCTGAATATAACATCTTACCAGTCCTTGGAGAATGAGGGGGGCGAGGCGGTAATCCTCCTCGAAAAGATACCCAAAGCGGCTGCTGACAAGTATCTGCTGGAAGCGCTTAAAACCGAGCGCGACCTTCATACAGACATGCTCAGGGAGCCGGGGAGGCGCGCTGATGCTCATGTTGAGCGCTATCGCCTGGCTAGCGAGTTCATCCGCCCCGGCGACACGGTGCTCGATGTCGCCTGCGGATTAGGCTACGGCAGCGCAGTCATGTATGACGGTACCTTGGCCGATAAGGTCATCGGTATCGATAACAGCGAATTTGCCATCGAGTACGCCAGGGCAAACTATGCGACCAGCAACAGGAGGCTCGAATTCAGGGTCGGTGATGCGCACCATCTTGGCTTTCTGGAGGATTGTTCCATTGATTTTTTCGCATCGTTCGAGACCCTGGAGCATCTTGAAAAGCCAATGGATTTCCTTGCCGAGGCGCACCGGGTGCTTACTCCAGCGGGTCGCATGGCGCTTAGCGTTCCCAATAGGTGGCTGGATGAACAGGGCGATAATCCGAGCAGGGATCACCTGCATATTTACGATTGGAAAGAACTGCTTAGGCAGGTAAGGAAGCGCTTCTTGGTCGAACATGCCTATTGCCAGGTCGCCGGCGGTCATCTGCGCTGGAAGGATAAGGCAAGGCTAATAAAGGAAATCCCCATCACGGAGGATGAACCCAAGGATGATGCCGAGTGGTGGATACTGGTGCTTATGAAGGATCCGGTGGGTGCTGATAAGCGCCGGTACAGGGAAAGCGCCCATCCGACCTATTCAGACAAGCCAGGGGTGAACATCACCGCCTTCGAGCGCGATTATGACAATCCATGGCTGGTGAGAGCGATCGTCTCCATTGGGATGCGATCCCGAAATCCGCATATCCTCGAAGACATAGCCAAACGAACCCTCGAGATAGCCCGTCCTGGCTCCGCCGATACCGGCGCAGCTCTCACCGTGCTGGCTTATAGGCTGCTCGAAGGCGATAGCATTACAGATGACCAGCGCCAGGAGATGATCAAGCGGATCGTCCAATATCAGGACAAGGCAGATGACAATCCGCATGGCATCCGCTGGCGGATTTCGAGTCTATATGTCGCTGCCAGGTTGGCAATGGCTGGCGGTCATCGCCGGCAGGCGCGGGAGCTTTTCCTTCGATGTGCCTCGCTGGATGCAACCGGTTTCAGTCCCCTGCTAGCCACCAAGACGGTTGATGCTCTATTCCATGCCGGATTGCTGGCGCTCAACGATAATGACATTGCGCTAGCCGGGGAATGCTGGCATGGCGCGCACCTTGAGATCCAACGAGTGTTACAAGGCGATTGGAGCGGTATCTGGGGAGACTCCCGGCGACCGGCTCACTTTGCATTGCAGGAGGTCGCTCAACTGGCAGCCCTGGGCATGAAAAGCTCGCGCGGGCTGCTTCGCATAGACCAGTGGTTCATCAGACCAGGTGTTACCTGGATACATACCATGTTCAACAAAGCAGCGGAGCTTGCCTATTTCAGAAGGTACAGCACCTGGCTTCAGCAGCAGGTCAAGAACAAGGACGAGGCGATAAGAAACCTGGAAAAAGCCTGGCAGGAGAATCAGTACTGGCTAAAGAAGAAGGATGAGCAGATTAATAACTTGCTGGATGAAAAGAAAACGCTCCAGGAAAGGCTCTCCAGGAAAAAGAAACAGGTGGAAGAGTTAATTGCAAAACTGGATGATAATGTTAGCCTTAAAGATAATATTAAGCACCTCATCCCCTCAAAATGGCGAAAGCCGATCAAAAGAGTCTTAATCAAATTAAGATTGTGGAAGTAAATTGTCTCTGCCTTTATATTTCCTTGACTGAATAAGATTTATCTTTTACATTCAAGTAGTTCTGGGGCTTTAGAATTTACTAAGCAGCAATCTGAACCTTATGAGAGCAGATCAAAGATCAAGGAAACTAGTCCGCAAGCTCGCCAACCTGCTTCACCGCGAGGGCTTGAACAAGAAGCGCCGAGCTAGGCTCAAGGCATATATCGCCCAAGGAGATTATCCAGCACTCCTTGACGGATTCAAGCGCTGGACAAAACGAAACCTCAGAAGGGTAAAAAGGAATCTACTTCCAACGAGAAACTTCGGCATTCCGCCTAATCCACTCAGCGGATGGATCGAATGGAAACCGGACCTCCCAGATGACATGCCCCTTCCCGATGAGAATGCTCTCAGGCAAGAGCTGCTTGCCAAGATATCAGCTTATGATGACCTGGTCTCGGTCATAATACCCTGCTACAACTACGGAAAGTATGTAACCGAAGCGGTGCAATCAGTGCTAAACCAGCTTTATAAAAACATCGAGATCATAGTAGTCGATGATGGCTCCACCGATGACTATACAAGGAAGGTGCTCAATAAGCTCGACCATCCGAGAGTACGCGTGGTGCATCAACGAAACCAGGGCTTGGCGCAGACCAGGAACAACGGCGCAATGGTGGCAAAAGGCAAGTACCTCCTCTTTCTCGATGCCGATGATATGCTCGACGAGAAGGCAATTCCGCTGATGCTCCATCAACTGAAGCGCAACCCGGATGTCCACTTCGTTTATTCGCATTACCGCTGCTTCGGCGATGAGGCTCATGTCTGGTGCTGCAACCGGTTCAATCCCTACGATCAGTTGTGGAACAACCATATAAGTGTCTGCATACTTATTGATAAGGATGTCTTCGATACTTCCCGCAAGTATGCACCGGAGATGAAGTACGGCTACGAGGACTGGGAATATGCGCTCTGGCTGTCAACCCATGGATACAAGGGGAGGCTGGTGCCGGTGCCCGTGTTCAGGCATCGGCGGCACGGAATAACCATGACCCACACCGCTGATCAAAAGAAAAGGGATACATTCAAGATCATGGTCAACCTCGACCCGGACATCTACAACCCGAGTACGGTGCGTGAGCTGAAGCTAAGGTGGCGCTTGCTGGTATCGGTCATAGTGCCGCTTAGCGGACATGATGCCCAGGTAGCAGAGACCATCAATAGCCTGTTAGCCCAATCGACCGACGACTTCGAGGTTGTCTTTGCTCCCTGTGGAGCGGGTGAGTTCGATGCTAAGGATGTTATTGGTGATGCGGACAAAAGGCTGGCAGATAATGGCATCAGGACGAAGGTCCTCGACCAGAGATCGAGCAATCATTGCCAGGCTATCAACCAGGCTGCGTTAGCCAGCAATGGCGAGTTCATGATCATATTGGATGGCAGCGCTGTTATAGCTTCTGGTTACCTTGAGCGCTCTGCGGTGCGCATGCTGTTCAATCGCAGCCATGCCTTTTTGTATCCATGCCCCAAGTCAGATCAGCCGATCCATGAGCAGAAGACCAAGCCATTAGAAGTAAATAAGCTGCTCAAGAACAACATCATCGCTCAACATAGCCTGATTAGGCGCGATGTGTTCCTATCCGAAGGTGGATTGGATGTTAAGCTTGATGCCAGGCTGGCCATGCACGATCTCTGGCTTAGACTGGTCGAAAGGGGCTATACAGGGCTAAGGCTCCCCGGTGAGGATGCGGGTGATAATGGACAAACAGCACTTGCTGATAATGAGCTGGATCTGATGAAAGCCCGGCATCCGCTGCTCTACAAGGTAAAAACCAGGCAGCGCCCCCCAATTCTCGCTCCCCTGTCTGAGCCTGCGACCGATGATGGGTTGATTCGCGGATACGAGCTTCTATATGCATATCCAAAGGTTACCAAGCCGGTTAATTATCTCGGTTACAGGCGGGTCAATACGCCCAACCTATTTCGGCATGGATCCGGCGATTCGGCCAAGGCGAATATCCTTTACTTGATTCCCTGGATGGTCATGGGGGGGGCGGAGGTCATCGACCTTGAGATTATCGATGCCCTGAAAGCAGAAGGCTATCGCATTATCCTTGCCATCGAACGATTTGAGGATCATGTCTGGGAGGAACGCTTCGGGGAGAAATGCGATGAGATACATAAGCTGCCCGATTTTCTGGACAATGACAGCCAATTTGATCGGTATTTGGATTACCTGCTCATCTCTCGCAATATTGATATTGCCTTCAATCGCAACACCGCGATGGGCTATCGAGCCTTCGAGAGGTGGCACGGACAGTTCCAGGACCTTCGCCTCGCCGATTTGCAACATATACATCGAGAAGGGCATGATTGGTGTGATGCCTCGGCACCCTATCATAAGTACATGCATCGACGATATGTAATTACTGAAGATCTCAGGGATTACATGGTCAATCGCTTCGGTTTCAAGCCTGATGAGTTAACCATTATCTACTGTGGTATAGATGAGCAGGCTTGGAATCCACACAGGATTGAAAAAGGCATACTAAGGAAACTGATTGGAGCGCGGGAAAATATACCAATAGTAGCCTTTGTGGGAAGATTCGACCACCAAAAAGATCCCCTGAAGTGGATCGATGTCGCAAAGGAAATACATAAGAAAAATCCTGATATTATCTTTCCCATGATAGGGGATGGCTCTTTGTTGAAAAAATGCAAAGATCGGGCAAATGAACTTGGACTGAAAGAGGTCATACATTTTCTAGGGAGGCGAAGTGATATGCCACAGATGATGGTCGATTGCGATTGCATCCTGATGACCTCTGACTACGAGGGATTGCCCCTGGTCGTATTCGAGGCGATGAGCCTCGGCGTGGCGGTCGTATCATCGAATGTCGGTGGCACCAGGGAATGTTTGACTCCAGAGTTAGGCAGGTTGCTTCCAGTAAAAGCACCCGCTGATGAATACGCTATGGCGGTTATCGACTTGCTTGAACAGTTCAAGGAAAATCCAGACCTGCGCTCCAAGTGCAGACAAAGAGTGCTCGACAACTTCAGGATCTCACAGATGCAAAGAAGATATGTCGAGGAGTTCGAGAGCATGTTAAGCGAGATAAACCGAGAAAAGAGGATCGAGGAAGTATTCATTTACCTGCTAACCAATCCACTATTCGAGTAGCTACAATGTACAAGAAAATAGTCTTAATTCTAATATCGCTAGCAATTATAACATTCGCCGCCTATTTCATTGGCGCTAATGTATTGAACCCCAGCTATGGGGGTCCACGACGAATAATATTGATCCTTCTCGATGCCCTTCGCGCCGACCATCTTTCGTGCTATGGTTACCACCGGGAAACATCGCCTAATATGGATCGCCTTGCCGCAGGAGGTGTGCTGTTCAAGAACTGCTTCTCCCAGGCAACGGTAACCATCGAATCTATCCCCCAGATCTTCACCTCCCTGTATTTCCCATCATTCCTCGAAGATAGCCCGCACTGGTGGTCATTATTCAAGAATCCAGCCCCGGGAGAGACTTACCTGCCAAATCTATTGAAGCAGGCTGGATATTACACTGCCTCCCTTACCGTGCATCCTTTTTATACACCGGAAAGCGAGCTTGCAAAGTTATTCGACGAGTATCACTTCATCAGGGAGAAAAATGAAAAATATTATTCCGAAGCTGATGTACTGGTGAGAGAAACCATCAAATGGATCGAAAAAAACAAGGATAAGAAATACTTCCTTTACCTGCACTTCATGGATACGCATTTCCCGCATTACTATCGCGAGGGATACGAACATTGGCTCACCAATCGGCTGGATGAGGCAAAGTTATATCTCAAGTTTGATCAAGAGCGGCACGAGATCGGTTATTATACTGTTGAGGAGATCCAATACCTCAAGGATGTTCTCGATATGGACATCCACTACACCGATTCTTATCTTGCCAGGATCTTTTTGACACTTCGCATGTTAGAGCAGTTCGATGATACCTTGATCATAATAACCGCAGATCATGGCGATGAACTCGGCGAGTACGGTGCCTGGGGGCACGGTTTTAGCGTGGTAGATGAAGCCATTCATGTCCCGCTGATCATCAGCTATCCCAAACTAGTACAGGGCGGTAAAGTGATCAACTCGCTGGTGGGAACAGTCGATATAATGCCTACCATCCTTGACTTGTGTAATATTAATCCCCCACCAGATGCAAGGATCGAGGGGATAAGCCTGGTAGATCTGATGGAGAAACAAAGCGATGCAGAAATGCGCCAACATATACTCTCCTGGGGCAAATATTATGGACTACGGGATGATCGCTTCAAGTATGTCAAGGGAAGGAAAGATAATACTGATGAGGAATACTTTTATGACCTCGCTGTGGGGGAAATACCCCAATACGACTTGAAAGAGAAATACCCAGAAAAAGTACATCAATTCAATAAACTATTAAAAAGGTACCTGGTGCTGGAAAAAATACTCGAAGAAACCGGTTATTGTGAGGCAGATCGACCATTCAGATTCCCGATAAACCAGGAAACCCTCAAACCAAGCGATGCCTTCATTGTCTCGGATAAACCCTTACCATCGATGCTCCATCCATCGCGAGGGATGACCGGTGATAGTGTATCGCAGCAGGAATTGGCTCAGGAGCAAACTGATAACTATTGGTCTTTTATCCCCGGCGGAGAGCTTATCTACTATCCACGATACGAACACCCGCCAGAGATATCCATCAGTGGCTCGAGCGTAAACGGAAGATTCGTTCTCAAGGCGATGATCGTTACCGAACAAAACGCCGAAAAGACTAAACCTAGGGACCTCTTCCTGGTTAGAGCGGGCGATGATTCCAATCAATACAATACCATAACCGTGCCACCTAAATTCGGAAGTAATTATTGGAGCCTTGGTACAATGGAGATAACCAATGAATGGGGAAATATAAACATAAAACCTCTAAGGGGCACAGATAGCATGGTCAAGATAAAGTTCCTCGAACTTGTCCCCATGGATATGGACTCCAACCAACCGGATACTCTAGATGAAGAGCGCCTCGACAATCTAAAAGGTTTGGGTTATCTGCAATGATGTCTTTCTGGAGCCACTTTCACGAATATTTATTAATTGTCTCATCTCACTGGCAATATCGATGATTTCCATATCCAGAGAATGAACTATTTCCGAAACACGGGATTTAATTTCCTCATCAACAGGTAAATACATAGAATTACCCGAAGAAGCAGCTTTGTTAACATGTTTCAAAAGGAAGTAAAGGGGACATTACTAACGGTAGGAACGAATAGATACAAACAAATGTCGGATAGCTTTGGAAAATTTCCTGGTTAAACATCGGATAAATCTATCGGTAGAATAATATTTTTAATTTACTTTCAGATATGGCCAGTGAGTGCTCTTTAACACATTTTCGTCCCTGGCGACCATCTCATAAAGATAGCTTCCTGGAATACCTCCGGGTGGCATCGGTGTTGGTGGCAGCCAGAAAGTCTCATCAACATAGGCTGGTATCAGAAAACCAGTCGGTATCCCCTCATAATATATTTCCACCTCATCAATTCTTATTTCATTAGGCGATGAGCACCAGGCGAGTATCTCCAATGTTCCTCCGAGTTGACTGCTTATGTATGTGCCCATGTATCCAGCCGTAAGAATGAACGGGGGTGAAGGCGTCTCAGTAGGGGATGGAGTCGGGGTCTTGGTCGGGGTCATTGTTGCGGTGAAAGTGTAGGTAGGGGTTGGGGTCCATGGAATATCCAGCATGATTACAGCATAATATTCTAAAACAGGAATAGTCAAACTTACATTATTATCGCCACAATAGAACTCAGGGTAAATTACAAAAAACGGAAAATCAGGTGAAACAATACTCACTCCTGTGCAGGTACCCTCGACAGGTATCTGAACCGGCACATCTTCTTGTGGGATCATGACATGGTTCAGCTCGTCCCAGTCATGGTTGATAACATGCAGAAATGACTTTGGTTCTACTTCCGAATTCATATAGGATATAGTAACTTTAGATTCATTCACCGGTGAGATTAGACGACCGCCGACCAGATTCCACTCACCGTTAAAGGGAACGACACCGTTTACTGTAACCCTATCCTCGGCGCCATTTACGACCACATTTTTGTATATATCTTTATGTGAATTTAAAAAATCAGCCAGTTGTTTGATAACCTCGATAAGCGGTGTGCCATTGGACATCAAATCCTGCCAGGCATTCTCCTCACACACTAAAACCGGGAAGCAGAAATATACCCCAGCGGCATACATCTCCATTGCGAAAGTTCTAAGGTACACAGCCCTTTCATCAGCGGGTTCATCTATTCCTCCAAGATGTGCATAAGGCATTCCGAGTTGCCAGAAGTCGCAAAACGGAACCACCGGCACATCCCTGCCTAGATATTCTGTAGCGCGCTTCTTTATCAATCTCCATTGATTGATCTGTGCCTGTTTTCCATCAAGGTGTGTTTTATCCGGGTCGGTCGGCGATGGCGCTTTGTAATCAGGGAATATACCGCCGTTACCCATGGGAAACAGCATATAATCGACATAATGGGGAAAGAGCCAAGAACCATTGTAGGTTATATAGATATCTTTGCCCTGACTTTTTGCATACTCCAACACGCTATCATGAACGGATTTCCAGAAGGATTGATACAATCTTTGATAGGAATAGGATTCCAAATATATGTTCTGAATGTAATTAACATGCTCACCATCGGCTAGAAAATGCCAAACCAGCCAAATGGCATAATAATAGGGGAACCACTCCATAAAGAGTGGATTTGGCGGTTCGAGATAGTTATCCGGGGTTATTTCACCGCCGAATGGATTCTCCGTCCAGGCGTGATATTGCAAATACTTCCTGTAATTGAATGTATTCATAGTGCCGTCAGAGCATTGATTCAAATCAGCGAGGACAACAAGCTTTTCACTTTCCCATCGGGGATCATCAGGAGTCCATCCCTCGTCCACGCAATACTTCCTTAAAAGAAACTGCCTGAAACCCTCCCCGAAAATCTGCATTTCGGGAAGATATACCTCATCATCTGAGGAGAATAATCTGATTTTAGTCGTGGAAATCGGCTCTACCAGGAAGGATCGTTTAGTTTGGATGTTACCTGAAATATTTATTGGGGGTATAAAATCAGTCCAGCCAGTAGTATCATCCCAGTATTTTATGTAAAACTTCTTAAGCAAGTTTTCCGGGTAAAGATGCAGGTATATCTGCTGGACAGTGCGCAGTCTGCCAAAGTCTATCTCGATCCAATGGCTGCTCGAAATTGCGGATCTCCAGTATGTTTCAGGATCATCATCGAAGGCATTTTTGGGGGGATTGACCCGTGAACTTGCGCTTGCATCAGGCATGAACCAGGATATCGGGTCAAACATCCCATGACCACATAAAACTGATAGTCGTGTGGCGAAGTTTGCCGTGCCGATGGCATAATCATCATAACCAGTATTCGAGTTGTTAATATCTGCGCCCTGAATGCCAAGTTTATAACCACCATTAATTTCATCGAACTCAAGCGCATTCACATTCGCATCGATTTGCTCATAAGCCCAGTACAAGACATTATCGCGGTAATTCTCATTGGCTATGGAAGCATTGTTTATAATATCTCCCTTGCTTGGCTGGTGGTATATGGTGCCCTCAGGGTTCCTGGTAACAAAATCATCGAAGACAGGGTCCGGTATGCGAAAAGGATAAACATGATCATCATCATACTCATTATCGCAGGGCCAGCCTGCATCCGGGCATATTTGAGCCACCTGAACTCCTCCCTCGAATAATACGCCGTAATCGTTTAAAAGCGGCGGAAGTCTCTGGAAGTCCAGGTTTTCATCGGCGAATACATTCCAGGGCACATTCCAACATTTGATCCATCCTCTCTTGCAGTACTGGGGGGTTATATAAGCGGCTGCCTCGACATGCAATTCGTCGATAAGCCAATTATTGAAAGTCCAGACGATAACCTGGTTCAGATCGCTGACGGTATCCCCCCTGATTGTTTGAATTGAGATCAAAAAAATAATGAGAAAAACAATAATTACCTTGCTGCTTCTACCTGACACTATTTACTCCTTTAAGGATTAGAATTTCAGGGTAATCCCACCAGAAAAAGTTCTTCCAAAGCTTGATCTGCCAGCTCTGTCCGAAGTTTTCTGTAATTTCATCATCCTGATAAACATATACATCAATAAATCCCTAATATCAAATGGTAATTTCTTCTTGGTTATGATCTGACGCTGTTGCTTGCCTACTTTGCGTGGCTATCCCTGCTTCATGGAGCAGATATCCCAGAAAGGCACAAACCTGAATTCATTCAGGTGTTGAGGAGAATCACCGACCTTTGAAAAGGTCTCGATTGTGATTTAGTGATGGATGAATACCCTTAATCGTTGACAAAGCCCCTGCGAGCTTTAGGGCAGGGGCTTGGCGAACCACCTACTCTTTATTCTCTAAAAAACCTTAATCTACTTAAATGCCTTGAGAAACCCCCTCCAAGATATCATCACCTAATAACTCCATATCCAGGTAATGCCTGCCACTTACCCGTTCTTCGCTTATCTCCATGACAACCGATGTACATAACCTTATGCAAGATGCATAGTAATGATATTGCTTGAGTCATTTTTACAGATGATTACGGACACTATCGATTTTCTTTTTTAGAGTTGAAAAAAAAAAAGTTAATTATGCTCGAAATCAAAATCCTTAAACCTCAATGTCCGGCAGTTTTCAGTGATAGTTCGGACATCATCCTCCGATATTCCATTTGGGATTTCTGCATTGATGTGGAGAGTGATCTCAATTTTACTGTCATAATATCTGCTTAGATGTCTAATTATTTCTTCATTTATCCGCGATGCATCCCTGCCTAATTGAAGTTTGTCAAGAACAACAGACCCATGAAATCTGCGCTTTTTAGGGGTAGCAACCGAAACACCTGTAGTAGTTTCTTCTGCACCAGGAACTTGTCTAGTTCCTTCGGTTTCTTTTGCGGTCGTAGCTGTGCTGATGCCGGGCATGGAAGATAAATTGGATTGATGATTTATCAGTTTCAATGCTACTTGAGGTTTTATCAGCACGCAATTATTATCCAGTCTCGGTGTGATCGGCTCGCCAACCTTGATACCCTTATATTCAGCGGTCTCCTGGCTATAAAGCTCAGCATATCCGAAGCCTTTTGATGCCCATGTCGGACGGTTTACACCATCCTTAATTGCCTTTAGAATCACCGAGTTATCTTTTATCTTCGGTAGGTATAGATATGTTGCAAAGTCTTCCACGAGCTCCGTAACCTTGACATGATCCCCCCTCCACAACGGTATATTATCTAACCAATATCTTAATACATCACCTCCCATTTGCGTGTATAATAATCCCTCCTGCTCGAGCTTCTTTGAGGCTCTCACGGTAATCGAATCTCCACCCTTACAGCGGATTGTCTTCCATGAGTAATCTCTATCTTTATGGTTTTTCATCTCCGGCGCTAGAAGCAATGTATAGGTCTCCGATATTCTTTCATCAACTGTATCGCAAGCCTCTTCAACCCTTTTTTCGGTCAGATTGATCTGACGAGTATCAAGGTTCAGTTCTTCTTTTTCGCTTTTAATGGAACACCAGGCTAGATAATTCCGCACAGATTGCTCCAACTCACTTAACCTTTTGTTATAATCCGCTGCAAGGAAAACTAATGTATTGCGATAGATACGAGGAGCATTCCCTCTTTTTTGAAGTATATTCTCGGCAAATTGCTTTGCTTTGCTGATCTGATCATTACCTGATATATGCGGGTATTCCGGTCCAAGAATAACCAGCCTTGTTTCTTTTTCATCGGTTACATCTCCGGAACTATTGGGACAGGGATGAATCCCAGCAAAATCGCCAGGCTTATTTCTTTCTGTCTTTAAACGCCTTTTTATTTCCTCAAAGACATCCTCCTGGCGACATTGCTTGGCGCGATCCATGGCTAACCTGTTTACAGTCGGTTGAGTCGAATACCAGTACCGGGAGTGATCCGAATAAAGGTGAGTTGACTCATCTAACAAGTATCTTAAGGCATCACTGAAGGTCGCCGAGCTTTCTCCCGGTTGCACGCATCCCAGCTTTATTCTGCTTATATCAAGCCCCCTGCCAGCTGCGGCTACAACCGGCGCAGATCCCATGAATATAGTGCGAGCTACTCTGCGGCAAGCTGAATACCTGCCCAGGTTTTGAATCTTTTGATCTATTTCCATGGGTAGTGAACTTGGACCGTCAATATCCTTCTCCACTACCGCAGACCAAGGCTCATCCAGGTACTTCCTGAATTCCGCTAATACCGCATATACCGGGATGCTTGCCGGCAATATCAGAAGATTTTTATCATTGTTTTCCCATAGATTGCTGATCACCGCCGCCATGAGGCGAAGCACACCGCGTGTTCGCTGGAACTTATCCAAGCTGGACCATTCCATGTATAACCTCTTGAATACCTCCGGGTGTACTGGATATGACAGCTTCATTAGAACCTCGTAGCCCGGATCATTTACCTCGGAAGGGTATTCGCTTTGGTTAGTGCGGTATATCTCCATGAATTTTTTTATGACAGCATCCCTTTGACGGAATTTTTGCTCCTCGGTTATAGGCTGAAAAAGGCGCTGCCTAACTATCTCAAAGCTCTCCTTTTCCGTGGCTGGTCTCCAGGGAGCCTCGATCCTCCCCATAGCATTTTGAAGCCGATCCAGCGCTATCTTGCCCGCTTCGCCACCGAGTTCATTATCGGATTGAGGAATACTCACTACCAGCATAGTCCCATTTACCGACTTTACCGCCTCGGTCAAGGTCTGGGCGAAGGTAAACTGTGTATCGAAGCTCCCCGATGGTAGATCATACTTGTTATATAACTGCCTGGCATAAGCGACCCACTCATCGACCAGGATCAAACACGGTCTGTACCTTTGTAGTAACTCAATCAACGAAGCCCCTGGATTGGTCGAGTTCTTATCCGAATCGCGGATTAGATTATATGCCTCCATTCCGCCGAGTTGATATGCCAGCTCGCCCCATAAAGTATTTATGATCATGCCATCCGGCTTGATAATACCCGAAGGTTGCAGTTTGGTGCCTACAAGCACCACCCTTTTTACATTTGCTGCTGGAGTGCAGGATGCCTCGGCGACCAGTTGATCCACGCCAGCAAGATCTGAGGCAGGGGTATCATTGGAAAAAAGATGGAATAAAGCGAGCAACGAATGCGTTTTGCCACCGCCGAAATTGGTCTGAAGCTCGATGACCGGATCCCCGCCGCTTCCATCAAGCCTGCGAAGCGTTGCTACCAGAAGCCTCCGCAAACCTTCGGTCAGAAATGTCCTTCGGAAGAACTCGCGAGGATTCGCATATTCTGGATTGAGACTCGATTTCTCAGAGAACTGATCCATATAGACCTGCCAGAGATCGGCGGCGAATTCAGCTTGTTGATACTTCCCCGATGCTACATCTCTATGAGGAGTTACAACATCGCGCCAGGGCTTAAATCCACCCCCAGCCCCTCCCTCAAGCATCGAGTTCGCCAATTTATGGCTCTCTCTGCGTGCACGTTCTTCGTAGGTGATGCGACGCAATTCATGTTTCATTTCATCAACTACTTGAGCCTGCGGAGCAGAAACATCCTGGAGAAGGCGGTGTATGCTATCCAACGCGCGGTCGGCATCGTCGGTGCTGAAGGATTCCTGGTGCGCCCACCTATTACGAACATCCCTAAGTTCGGCGACTAGACTCCTTTGAAATGAGCCTAAGGTCGTGGAAAAAACATTATTCCAGTTATGCCACATTATATGCAACAGGGTATAAGCATCCTGCCAATTCAGGTCGCTTGCCTCCCTGTTCTTGAAGCTTTCCGCTGCCCGGTTTCGCCACTGGTCTTGATATTTGGCTTTCATTTCCCTTTCGACAAAGGGATACAAGCCATCCTTCAACAGATCCAGTGCTTTACCAATTCTTTGCCTGTTGCTTTCCGCCATATCACCCTCCGTTTATTCCAATCTTATCGGTTCGCCGTAGGTCTTCCTGCTGGCTATGCTCGATATAGATGGCCAGGCAACCACTAAGCTGTTATATGCCAACGCTTCCTGTGCCCATTTCTTACGCTCGCAGATGATATACAAGCGATAAGAAAGATCCCTTGCAGAATCCCCCTCACCGCCCAGCTTCTTCAGTAACCTCGCCGCTCCTTCCTCGCCATGTTTATCCAGGGCTATAATCAAGTACTGCACTGCCTCCCAGATGGTGAAGCGCTTATCTTTCTCCGGATCCCAACCCGCAGCCATTTCCTCCCGCATTAGCAGGCGAACCTTACCCGCTTTGGCTTCAAGGATGCCAGCATCCACAAGTCCCTGCACCGATGTGTTTTTTGCTTTTGCCAGCGTCTCTGCGACCCCATATTCAGCTTCATTGACCCCGAATTGCCCGAACCAGGCGAGCGCCCACCGCGTGTCGGAATCGTATTCCCCCTCCTGCTCGGCGAGGAATTCATCAAGAGCCTGGTTGATGAGCTGCAAGGCGGTGCGAACCGTCATTGCAGTGCCGTCGCTCTCCAGAATCTTGCTATAACGGCTATATATCGACATGCCCGGTCCGATCGCTGCCTGAGCAAGATCGACCGGGGCTATGTTGCCCAATTGCAGCATTCTAAGCGCAGGGGGCAATTCAGCCTTCAAGGCGGATAAAAACTCACGACGAGTCGCCATAGGGGCATCCTTGGACCGATGACGACAAACAATGACAATGGAGGATGCAAGGGCGTTAACATTAAATTTCATACCAGTAGGTCTTTCTGTTCTCATAGGCCAAGTCCCAGTAATAGAAAAACCAGTGCTGATCAATCCTTCCAACATGGTTTCCCAGCCAGTGGAAGCGATATGACCGTCTTTTTCTATTTCTGCCTGCTTAAAAGCATAATAAATCGTCGCGGGATAATCTAGACAATGATTATCATAAATAATTTTGAAAAACTTTCTTAGTCCATTTTCAAAGAATATTTTGGCTTTATCTTTGTTTCCCTCAAACCTGTAAGGTGTGGCGACCAATTCCGATGCCTTTGGGGTCATCATGGTATTAAATAGTTCAGGATATATCTCAAGTAATGATTTTCGTAACCATATATAAAAATAATCCGATAAGTCGGCATAGCCGATATTGTCATAATAAGGCGGATCTGTTGAAAAAATAACATTCTTTTCAATAGCTTTGGTTGAGATATCATTAATATCTGAATAAGATAGTCTTTGGGAATTGATATTTATATTTTGAACAACTAAAGGAATATAAAGAAAAAAGCTATTAATACTCCCTGTTGAATTGCTAAATGGATTGCTTTCTGCATAATCCCAAACCATAGGAATAGCTTGAAGGGCAAATGTATTTTTAATAGTATAGCGGTTAGTACTCCAACTACAAATTACTGACCAGAAGTCCGCTCCCTTATCCACTGCGAATGCTAAATAGGTTGCTATGGCGTCGGCGTAAGCCTGGGCGCCGGTGCCACCGGAGGCGATACCCTTGCAGTCTCCAGGCATCCCCGCTTTTATTGCATCCTCCAAGACCTTCTCCCGTGCTTCCTTGACCAGGTCGCTAAAGGTAGTCAACGCTACAAGCTGCCGAGGAGTGAAAAGATCTTTATATTGTCTTAAACCATATAATGTGCACCAGATTGCACGTGGTTCATATGGTAATTCTTCCTCAGGAAACCATGAAGGTTCTACATTTTTTGCAATATCATTATGATATTTATTTGGGGGTAAATAAACTCTTCCTTTATCACCTTCTGCAACTATCGCTATTAGCTGTGAATTTAATCTTTTTTCTATTCCTTCCTTTTTAATATATTTGTCTGTGGTTGCATGTCCACAACATAGACACTTGAATTTTGCACCTCTTCCTACTTTCGGTGGCTCCATCGGTTCTCCGTTGCCGGTTCTGACCTCGAATCTTACCTTTGGCGGGTTTCCAGGCTCGATTATAGGCTCCACCCAGGCTTTCCTGTTTTTCTTCTTGGAAAGCCAGAATTTACTTGCTAAAGGCATCATTGCGCCACAAGCCGGGTTGGGACACTTTACGGTTCTAGCCCATAACCATGCTATTACGGTAGCTTCCCTGCCGTTTGATAATTTTACCTTTGGATAGAGGTGTCCGATGCGCTTTTCCGCCTGGTCTCGCATCCATTTGCCGTAGTAGCGAACATCCTCAGCCAGCCCCTGTGCTCCTGAGTAAGTGTTCATAGATTTTCGTGTAGCCTCGGGATTTACCGGTGGTCGGTCGGCGAACTTGGGAGGGATCTCGATTAGAGCCTTGGTAATCAACACGGCTACTGGATTAAGGTCGCTGGCATAAGCCTTTAGTCCGAGCCTTTGCGCTTCGAGTGGTATGGATCCTCCGCCACAGAAGGGGTCGTAAACCGGCGGGGGATCGCCGTCGGTCGATTCCAGTATCTTCTGCCTGGCTTCATTAAGGACATTCTCGTCGTTTATGTTCTCCCATACCACTAATCGCCTGATAATATCGAACAACTTCTCGCGCTCCTCGTTTTGCGCTTCCTCGGTGGGATACTTGTCCGGGTGCGCCGAGGGGTCATCGACCAACTGGGCGAACAAGACAGCCCGGCAGGCAGCCAATGGTCGTCTCGCCCACCAGAGATGCAGGGTTGAGGGATGTCCGTGTCGGATAGATTTTTCTCGTGCGGATTCTCGGTTTATGTCTTCGAGAGGTAATGCGACCTCTATGAGTTTCTTCTTGTACTGTTTCATTTTATTACTCCGGCTCTCCATTCAATAGCCAGGAAACGGCTTTAATCTTAACATGGTTTCGTTCCTTTTGCCAATAGTTCATTGAGATTGTAGTTGATGCTTGTAACGGCGAAATCCGGTTCACGCTCAAACGGTTGTCGTACATAGATCACATCTTGCGCCCCATTTTGTTTTATAAGCACGATTGCGAGGATGAAAGCGTCCGGTTTATTGAGTGCAGCCATTATCTCGTTTCTGGATACGGAGATTGTATTTGCACCTTCAACTCTAGCTTTAACCTCTATGAACCTTAGCTTTCCATCTCTGGTCTTTGATTCGATATCGTACCCGATATTTCGTAGATGGCTAACATCTTTTGGTGAGTATCCGAGTTGTTTCTCGATTTCCATGACCGCCTTCATTGCGATAAGCTCCGATGTCTTGGTGTCTTTGATCGCATAATGTATCTCTCCTTTAGGTTCTCCTTTTAATTTCATCAACATTGCTTTGGGCACGATCAGTGCGCCTGCGGTGCAGATTGGCGGGGCGGGAAAGATGTTTTTCTCGAGCTTTAGCTCTTCGATTCTTTTTTCGAGCCTTTCACGGAGTGTGTCAGCTCTCTGCTGTGCTTTCTGCCAGTTCATTCTTGGTTGCCTGCCGGCTTCCTCCTGAGCTTTTAGGTCTTGTGCTCGATGGTCCCAGTAGGTAATCTCAGAAACTAGGCGTTCATGAACCGCATTTAATGTTTTTTCGATTAGGTATTCGCGCTGTTTTCTTATCATCTCTAGATGTCTTGGAACAAGGTTTTTTATTGCATACTCCATAACCATCTTTTCGAGGTCTTTTCTCAACCAATCCTGTTCAAGCAGCGGTTGTATGTAATTTAGCTCGTCCTGTGCTATCGGCTGATAATCGAGATGAGGCGCATAACCAGCGAATTGAGTATTTCCATCTCGGTCTATTTCCACGAACTGTATTTCCTTGGATATGACTCGGTTGCTTCCGTCCCTATTTTTCCTGGCATCTTTTATGGAATGTTCTATAAAGAAAAGGAGTCGGGGTTTTTCCGAGTTGTTTTCAGGGTCGATCAGCACGGCACCTTGCTTAAGCAATCCTCGATATCTCTCAAGTATTATATCTATAACCACATCCAGTAGTGGTCTTCCGGGGCAGATGTAGCTAGCCAGCGGTTTACCTGGAACATTTATCAGGTCTTTCTCAAAGGTTACCCTCTCATACCTGGTCAATATCGGCTCCCTATTGCCGAGCTGCCGGTCTCTGTTTCGTATTATAGATGGGACATGGTTGATCTGGTAGCGATTGGTTTCTTTTTCAATCATGCTTCCGCCGAGAAGGCTAAAAGCCTGTTTGAAGAATGATGAAATGAAATGTGGTTGCAGTTTTCGTGCTTCGATGCGCTCCATCTCCTGTTTTATGGCTTTAATATTTGCATAACTTAGTTTGTCGTGTGATAGGGAGCTTTCTTCCATGAGCTGTTTCACATGGTCCCATTCATCATCGATCACCTGCAACAATTTTGCTCTGGTTTCAGGGGAATCCCCGTATCTGATCGCCTCAATAAGCAATTTGCGTAGCTCGGTTCCCTCAAAGACACGCCCTAGCACATCGAAGACTTTTCCGCCTAAAGCATCTCTTTCAATCTCCAGTTTTTCCAGCAGTCTTAGATAGACATCGCCCTCTCTGGTCTCCGATGCGACCAGGTTCCAGAGGTGGCAGACCTCGCTTTGTCCAATGCGGTGTATTCTACCGAATCTTTGTTCAATTCGGTTCGGGTTCCATGGCAGGTCATAATTTATCATCAGGTTAGCGCGCTGTAGGTTTATTCCCTCGCCTGCTGCGTCGGTAGCCACCAGTATTTGGACTGAAGCATCCTGAGTAAACAGCTCTTGGGCTTTTTTCCTTTCCTCTCGTCCCATGCTGCCGTGTATGATGACCAGGTTATCTTCTCTTCCAAAGAAATCCCGAATTCTATCCGCCAGGTAAAAGACGGTGTCTTTATGCTCCGAGAAGATAACCAGTTTTTTTCTATGCCCATTTTTATTGAACATTGTCTTATCTTGGAGCAGTTCTCTTAATTGCTCCCATTTAGTATCTGTGCCGCTTTGCACCACTTGTGTAGCAAGCTGTTCGAGACGGCGCAGAGTATCTATCTCGGCTTCCAGCTCTGCGATAGTGCGTGCAGCGGTAGCCTGGTCGAAGATCTTCTCCTCTGTTTGCTCCATCTCTGTTTCGGGCAGATCTTCCATTTGTTCGAGATCTTCTTCAGATAGAGGAACAAGGCTGGATCTGTATTCGATTTGATATTCAGCTCCTCTTTTGTTCAATTTTTCTTCCCTGAGTCTTGCTTCAAGGCGTTTTCTTCGTCGAGACAGTGATTGATAGATAGCTTCTGGTGAAGAGGCTAATCGTCTTTGTAGTATGGTCAGGGCGAAGCCTACGGTTCCGCGATGCTTAGTTTCGATATTATCCGCACGGTTAAACTCTTCCCTGACATAGTCGGTTACTTCTTTATAAAGTATGGCTTCAAGCTCCGACAGGTCGTATTTTACCGTATTGGCAATCCTTTCCGGGAATAAAGGACGCCCGTCAAATTTCAACAGTTCTTCCTTGGTCATTCTGCGCATCAGGTCGGAAACATCGACCGTGTGGACGCCGTCCCTGAAGCGTCCTTCAAATCTATCGCCATCGAGCAGAGCCATAAAAAGCTGGAAATCTTCATCCCGACCATTGTGGGGAGTGGCGGTCATCAAGAGGAAATGCCTGGTCAGTCCAGATAAGAGCTGCCCAAGGTGGTATCTCTTGGTGTATTTTACCTCTCCCCCAAAGTAAGTTGCGGACATTTTATGCGCTTCATCGCAGATTATAAGGTCCCAGTCGGTCTGTTCGAGGAGTTCCTGAACCTTTTGATCTCGGCTCAGTTTATCAAGCCTTGCAATGGCAAGATCGTTATTCATAAACCAGTTGCCGGATGCAGCCTCGAGCTTTTCGTTGGTCAAGATCTCAAAAGGCAGATGGAATTTCATTTCCATCTCGTCCTGCCATTGCTCCACGAGGTTGCCTGGACAGACCACAAGACATCTCTCGACATCGCCACGGATGATCAATTCCCGTATTAGCAATCCAGCCATGATAGTCTTGCCTGCTCCAGGGTCATCAGCTAGAAGGAATCTTAAAGGTTGGCGAGGCAGCATGGAATCATAGACCGCGGTTATCTGGTGCGGCAAGGGAGTTATCAATGATGTATGGATCGCTAGATGGGGATCGAACAGGTGTGCCAGACGAATGCGATAAGCTTCACTTATCAAGCGGAACAATTTACTATCTGCATTGAAACTCCAGGGCGTTGAAACCGACCTTATTTCAAGTTCACACTCCTGGTCGCGGAAGATGAGTCGATCACCCAAACTACCGTTTGGTTCTTTATAGGTCAGTTCGATGCAGTCTGATCCGTGCCATTTTATGGCGATGATATTTACGCTTAAATTAGGTATTATGCCATCGACTTGGGTTCCAATGGTTAGATCTTCTAGTTTAGCCATCATTCACCTTACGCTTTATTTTTTACATACAACATATTATTTCTCGCCGATATAGTAAAGTAGCATAACAGATCTTCAGGTTGATTTTTCCGAGCTTGGCAGTTGATGGCTGTAACTTATTGAAAAATATGATTTTACTATTATTAAAATGTGCACATTATCACTACAGCAAAAACAAGCTACCTGAACTTCTATATAGGGCGAGCCGCCGCCTCACCCCTATTAGTTGGAATGCCTTACCCGACAACCATCACATTGATTCTGCGATTGCGGGGATTGTTGTCGAAATCGCATAGGACGATCTGCTGCCAGGTGCCGAGAAGCACCTTACCCTGCACCACCGGGAAGGTCTGCGAGGGACCGAGCAAGGCAGCGCGCACATGAGAGAAGCCATTGCCATCATGCCACCTCGCATCGTGTGCATAAGGGATGTTTTCCGGAGCCATGCGCTGGATGGCATCACGCAGATCCTTGAGCACCCCAGACTCATACTCGATGGTGGTTATCGAGGCTGTGCTGCCGGCTATGGATACGCAGACGGTGCCATTTTCAATGCCCGATCTACGCACGATCTCCTGTATCCGAGGGGTTATATCCTTGATATCACAGAAGCCTCGACTGTTGATATTGAAGGTCTCGAAGAAGCTAGTCATATATCAATATGCACCTTCTGAAGGCTCAGGTTCCTTTTGCAGCTCTTGGATTGGTGGTGCTTTTTCTTCCTTTGCATCTGGTTTATGGTCCGGCTTTTGTTTTTCTTGGGCTTTGAGATAATCGTTTTTTGTAACCTGTTCTTTCTTTCCAGCTTTTGACTTCACTTTTCCCTGCGCCTCAACAGGCTGAATCCTCGCTTGGTTGGCAGGACCGAGCAATCCATAGAGTCCGAGCAATCCGACATCGCCTCCTCCCCCGCCGGTTGGCACACCCCATATCTGGATCTTATCGGAGAGGTTCTTTGCCAGCTCGAACTTGACCACATTCTCACCGCCACCCATCGCCTCTGCCAGGAACCTTTTACCATCAGCATCAGCCTTAGCCAAAGCCAGGTTACCCTTAGCTTCTTCCTCCATAGCCTTTCGACGACCTTCGGCTTCCGCTATGACTGCTGCGGCGCGACCTTGTGCCTCGGCTTCCAGCTTCTTGGCATACTCCTTGGCAGCGGCGGTTCGGTTCTTGTTAAGCTCGATCTCCTGAGCCACGATCTCCTTTTGTTCGATGACATTCTGATATTCATCGGTGAAAGTGATATCGTCGAGGAGTACATTAACTATAACGATCCCATCCAGGCTCAGCGATTGGTTGAGCCTCTTTGCCATGGTCTGTTGTGCCTCTTCGCGCATCAGCCCTTGGTAAAGCTCGGCTGCATTGAATGTACCCAGGACGATGCGGGATGTGTTTATTGTCTCGGGAACGAGCCGGCGCGAGAAGTATTCTCTGCCCAATATTCGGTGCAGGTGGGGGAGTTTGTCCGGGTCGAGATAATATGTAACTGAGATCGTTGCCCAGACATTCTGTCCATCCTTGGATTGGAATAGTATATGCTCCCTTTTTAGTCCAGTCGCCTCCTTGCGCGGCTCCTCTACCGGATTTGGTTCTAATATCTGAATGGTGCGCTTTTGCACATTGTACTTTGTAATATCCATCAACCAAGGCAGGTAGAATCCGTAGCCCTCGGCCAGAGGTTTCTCTTGTACTCCACCCCAGATATAATTGGTCCTTACGCCCAGCTCTCCAGGCTCTATCCTGACGCAGTTGGAGAACATCGAGGCGATAGCCATCATCATCACTATCAATATAAGCTTTCTCATTAAGCATTCCTCCCCATAAGGAATTTGCATTCGAGTATATCAGCAAACCTTTTTATTTATCAAGCTGCAAATGTAACCTGCGCCGAAGCCATTGTCTATGTTGACCACCGAGACATTCGGCGCACAGGAGTTGAGCATCCCTAAAAGAGCAGCCAATCCGCCTAAACTCATGCCATATCCTACGCTGGTCGGCACTGCAATGACCGGCTTGTCGATCAATCCGCCGACCACGCTAGGTAATGCTCCCTCCATCCCTGCAACTACTATAATAGCGTTGGCAGCCTCTAGTTTCTCTCGCTGCGCCAATATGCGATGGATACCAGCAACGCCGACATCATAGACACGCACCACCTTGTTTCCCATTGTCTCCGAGGTAACCGCTGCCTCCTCGGCTACTGGTATATCCAGGGTTCCAGCGGTGATGACCAGTATATTGCCGACCAGTTCTTGCTCCGGCTTGTTTTTCACTACTACGCAGCGAGCATGCTCGTGGAAAATTGCCTTCCTTTTGCCGTCATCAAGTAAAGTGAATGTCTCGGTATCAGTGCGGGTAATCAGTATATCAGCTCCATCTACCTCAAGACTCTTTACGATACCGAGTATCTGTTCAGGGGATTTCCCCTCACCGAAGATCACCTCTGGGAAGCCATGGCGAAGCAGCCGATGTCGATCTACATGTGCATAGCCGAGATAGTCGAAGGGAAGGTGCTTGAGACGCATCAGGGCGTCCTCGATTTCTATCGTGTTGTCCTTTACCGATAGCAGCAGCTTTCTTAGCTCATCCAAGTCCATTTTCCGATCCATAAATTATAATAAAATATAGATCCGATGACAACCTTGCTATAGGGCTGCCTTTATCTCTGCTGTGATTGATGAAAACTAGTCGCAAGAGGAATAATCTATGTTTAATGCTGCCTACTGCTGCAAGGGGAAATAATAGACTCGAACAGGTCCGAAGGTGGCGCATGTAATATCAGACAACTGCATTTCTTGAGCCTCTGAAAGCTGGGAATAATGGGTGTTTATGATAACAAAGCCTAATCTTAGGTTACCTTGAGGCAGGCAATCATCCCCCTTTCTGGCAAGGTAGTAATCCAGAAGGTATTGATATTCCTTTCTAGGCGGGGAGTCAAACCTGAAGCTATGGCTGACTATCATTTTCGCTTTTTTCATGCAAGCCAGCTCGACAATGAAGCTAGTTGCATCAGCCTTGTGCCTGTAAATGGTGCCGTAATTTCGATAGTAGCTGCCGGCAACTCCACCGCTGGCATCTAGAAAGTGAGCCAACTCGATTATTAACATTGCGTTCAAAGCTACAGCGACAAGGATTATCACACCGGTTACGGTCCCGATGATCTTGTATCTTGTATTTGATAGCGCCTTTATTGGCGCAGCAGATGCCCTTCCCATCAGCAGCATAGCTGCCGGTATCGCTGGCAGGTTATAGTGCAGAGCTACGAAATCCCTGATCAGGCAGTTAATGAATACCGGTACAATCAGCCATAAAAAAACAAAAAAGCCGAGCTGGTTACCTAGTTGGTCTTCATCAGTCGAGGATCTTTGCTTACCATACTTGAGATATGCATATCCCTCGAATGACCCCCACAGAATAGATAGTAAAAAGATGAGTTTCCAGAGGGTGATATAAGCCTTTGAGAAAAAGAATCCACTCATCTGGTTACCCGCTATGATGCTGGAGATTCCATCAGCACTGAGAAATCTCATCATGGAGTCGATCCCCTCCCAGCGGGGCACGAATTCTCCACCCTTGACGAATAGTCCACTGATTAAGGCTTTTGTATTTTCAGCACCGTTGACCAGATCGGGAATAAATATTGCGGCTTGTAAAAATAGTGCGATCACCAAGCTCATGATTACCCATCTTCTTCCCACCCTTTTGCTGAACGCGATCAACATCACCAGGTAAACCGGGAGCACATTCAGCATGGACGGATGCAGATTCAGGGCGATGAGCATCGACAAGACCGATGGCATCGCCAGGTGCCCTGTTCTCTGCCTTGCACCCTTTATTAGCCAGATCATGGCTAGTATAACGAAGAAGGGCACCAGCTCCGGATTCCAGATCTTTCTCGAAAAAAGCACCGCCCAGGGTAGTGAGCTATAAATGGCTGCTGCCAGCAGCCCGGTGAATCTATGGTTGTAGATGCATAAGGCTAAAATGTAAACAAGGTAAACCGAGGCTATATTGAAAAGGGCGATGAACAGGGTGAACACTCTTGGATCACCACTTATTACCCGTGGTATGAGCAATATGTAATAATACAATGAAGAAGGCAATCGAGCATCGACTATAAGCTCCGCACCCAAGTATTCAAAACCTTTGCCCTCATAAATAGCCTGCACCCTGAGCAGGGTATCTGCCTCATCAGCCTTGAACTCTATAAGATCCAAGCCGTAGATCCGCAGATATGCAGCAAGCGATAATATTGCAAGCAATATCGCATGATTGACTACGGATGCTCGATCCTTTTGGAGGTGTCTTGATGGCATCAAGGGGATGTTACCTGGCGACGAATCGTGTATGAGAGATCGCCGATTGCCTTTGTGGCAAGGAGTCTTACCTCTGGCGAGTCGTTTTTAACCCAGGAAAGCATCTCCATAAGAGCGCTGCTCGAAGGATTATTGATGTAGATGTTTACCAGTCCTTGATAGGCGGCTAGGGAGATAGCTGGATCTTCATTGGTGCACATTCCCTTCAGCTCATCGCTAAGATCAGGGCTGGATAACTCCTTTAGAGCCTCAAGGGCGTTGTAGTAGAACCGTTGATTGTCAATATATCTTTTCAGTCTTTTCAGGTCTTTTCCCATCCCGAATTCGAGTAAAATCTTATCGCAGTAAAATGATAGCAGCGGATCTTTGCCTTTCTTGAGTTTATTAAGAAACTCAAAGGCTTTATTTTGATCATCATTGAGCAACCCACCGGTTGCGGTTATTCCCGCGAGGTTCTTCTTATAAGCGATCTTTAATAGGGTCGCTCGTTGTCGCGAATCCCCGATCCTGCCCAGCCATAACGCCGCCTCGGATTTGACATTCATGTCCTCATCATCCAGGGCTTCAATCAATATATTTGCTGCCTGGTTTGTTCCGATCTTTCCGAGGCTACGGACGATCTCTTTTCGCACCTGCTCGTAGCACTCTATGTGCAACAGCTCTCGCAGTCGCTTCAGTATATCCACCTCGATCAGCTTCTCTTGTCCAAGCTCACCGAGTACCTTGATTGTTTTTATTCGTCTTTTTATGCCTTTTCTGTCAAGTCCCTCCAACAGATAATCCAAGCCGCAGGGATCGTCCAGCCTGGTAAGGCTTTCCGCAGCAGCAAAGACTAGATAAATATCATATTCCTCCTTGATCGCCTCGTGTAATATGGGTTTGGCACGAGCTGAACCGAAGAAACCGAGAGCATAACAACCATAAGAGCGCAGGTCGCTATCGAAGCTCCCGGCGATATGAAGCAATAGATCGAGGCTCTGTTCGGTAGCCACCTTGCCTAGTGCGACCAGCGCCTCCCTGCGTATCGCTGGTAGATCGTTGACCAGGAGACTATGAAGTATCGGGGTTACTACATCATCGAACAGATCGACAGGTGATGTGCTCTCCTCTTTTACCTCGTTGGACATGATATCCTGCCTACCTGCTTCTGCGAATTAACCAGGCTATTATCGCCAAGCCTATCATCAAGCCTGGTAATGTAAATATAGATGAGATTATCACAGATTTCAAGATCTTATTTGGCAGAACTATCAGCTTCGGTGTCGGAGATTGAGGTATATGCTCTAAGAGTTCATCGTTGGAGGTCAGCCAAGCTACCGCTCCCAAAAACAGCATTCCGTTCGAGTAATTAGTGAAACAACCGTCGGTGCAAAAATCGCTGTCGCATAAGGCAACCAACCTCGATTTTTTGCTTCCTGGAAGCTCAAGGGTTGATATTGCGATCATGCCCATGGGGCCAAGCGTATCAACATCGAGGTCGAAGCGTATAATGTTGAAATCCTTCTCGCCCCAGCTACTTTTCGAGCTTTGCGCTAATATCAATGGATGAGATCCCGCTGGATTGTCCTTCATGGTGAACAGTGGACGAGCTGTGGGAAAGAAGGTCATGCCCAGGTTGCGGGTTATATGATGGCTTATATAGCTGCTTTGCAGCGGGGTCAGCTCGTCCTTGGCAAGGTGACTCTCTGCGTCGATCAACATGCTTAACCCACTCTGAATGCCGAACAGGCTTAGGATCTCATTAAAAGATGGACAAGGGGGCGGCTCTAGCATGATTAGAATACTGCCACCACGATTGATATAGTCTTTCACTGCTTGCATTTCCGCCTCGGTGAACCTGGTTTTAGCCCCGGGGATGATCAAGCAACTGGCATTCTTGGGAATTAAGGGTTCTCGGAATAATAGCAGTTTGGACACCTGGTATCCATAAGCCTGGCAAGCCGCATTAGCCAGCGTATAACTGTAGCCGGATTCGCTTTTCTCATCTATCTCGTACTCGCCGTGCCCACTAGTGAAATATATCTTTTTGGGGGTCGGCTCCAGGTATCTCAAGATGAGTCGGGTGTATTCCAGCTCGGATAGGTTAAGTGCGCTGCGATATGTCTTGCGATCGCTCAGGATGACTGCCCGCTTCTCGGTTACATTGAACCTGGCGGCTATGCCCGGCTCCATGGTGGGGTCGATGCAACGAAGCTTGATATTTGAACAGATGCGATCGTACTCGCTGAGCAGATCCTCTGCCTCCTGTTTCAATGCATCGCCCTCCTCGAAGAAGCAATAAAAGGTCAAGCGGATGTCGCTATTATCCAGCCGAGACAATACATTCTTGGTATAATCACTCAGGGAGAAAATATCGTTCCTAGTGAAGTCATAGCGCACCTGGTGCATGGTGGCGATAAGATTTATCCCAGCCAGGATTAAGACAAGCAAAAATACGCTTATGCATAGATTTATGCTTGTTCTCAGCCCCATCGCTTCCTCAACAGGCTTGCATATCCCAAAAATAAAAACACCATGATCACACTGATCGGGTACAACAGGTTTCTCAGATCGATCAGCCCCTTGGCAAAGCCCTCGTAGTGCAGCCACAGGGAGAGGTATCTAACCACCCATTTGTAAGGCACCTTAAGAAGATCCCCGATGTAGTCGAACATGATGAACAAAAGCAGCATCGCGAACCCAGAAACCGCGGCAAGCACCTGGCTTCTAGAGATGCAGGAGGTGAATACACCGACGCTCATATATGCAAAAGACCACAGGATCAAGCCGACATGGGCAGTTAGCACCGGGTTAATGTCCAATGGAAACTGGGCATAGACGGTAAGCAAAAATGGATAAAATCCGGTCAATATACTAAGGAGGCTCAAGAATATTGAACCGGCTGTATATTTCCCGAGCAAGATCTCCCATTCGCTCGCGCTCGAGGTGAATAGGAATTCGAAAGTGCCGGAGCTGACCTCCTGGGTGATAAGCCGAGTCGAGATGATGGGAGTCAAAAGCAGGATGATCAGATTAACATGCAGGTATAGATCCCTCAGATCGGTCGAGGAACCATAGAATACTAGCAGTGAAAAGAAGATGCCGCAAACGAAGAAGAACAGAGCAGAAACGAGCAGATAATAAGGAGAGGTCGCCATGGAGGTAAGCTCCCTTCTGGCGATCAGCATCGCTCTGCTCATTCCCGTCTCATCCCCTTGGCGCGCAGTCTTTCCAGGAATAACTCTTCGAGCTTGTTGGATTCGATCTCCTCTGCGCTAAGCTCTCCAATCAGATCTCCCTGGTCGATGATAAGGGCATGATCGCAAATCCTAGCCACCTCGTCGAGAATATGTGTGGAGAATACTATGGTCTTACTTTTTTGCAGGCTCAAAAGTAGTTTTCTGAACTGCTGAACCTGCAAGGGGTCGAGTCCCGTGGTCGGCTCATCGAGCAAAAGCACAGGCGGATCGTTTACCAAGGCAATAGCTAAAGCGACCCTCTGCCTGGTGCCTCGGGAGAGCTTGAAGATAGGTCGCTTGCGCCAGGTCTCGAGATCAAGGCGTTCTACTAGCTCCTGGCAGCGATTCCTGGCATGGTTCCTTTTCAGTCCAGCGAGCCTAGCAAAGTAATATATGATGCCCTGGACAGTCATATCAGAATAAAGCGACGGGTTCTCCGCAAGATACCCGACCAGGTCCCTGAATTGTCGTGGATTTTTCTTGTATGAGCGTTCCCCGATGATGATCTCGCCCTGATCTGGATAAAAGTAGCCGGCAAGCAGCCTCAAAAGCGTGGTCTTGCCGGCGCCATTAGGTCCCAGCAATCCCAGTATCTGCCCCTGTTCAGCCCCGAAGGATATCCCTTTTATAACCTCCTTGGCGCCAAGATATTTCTTTACTTTGCTTACCTGGATCATCTCTTTCTCATAGGTTTAATATCAATCCATCATAAGCAAGTTCCATGGTTGGAGGGAGCATCCGGTTGGTGCTTTCGTGCTCCAGGCTATGGGTCATGTGGATGAAATAGGTTCGCCCGGCTGCGATCCTCTGGGCAAGGCATACCGCCTGCTTCAAGGTAAGGTGATTTCGATGCGGGGGCTCATCCCTTAGCGCTGAAAGAACAAGCACCTTCAAATCTCCCAATAGTGGCATGGATTCATCCGGGATGGAGCTGCAATCGGTCAGGTAAGCGAAATCGTCGAACCTGAAGCCTAAAATGGTGTCATAGCCGTGTTTGATCGCTACCGGGGTTATCTTCATGTCATACAGCGATATCGGTTGTACGATCTCGATCAACTCAAGGGTTGGCTTCCAGCTATCCCAGGGTTTGCGATCGAAGATATAGCCAAACGAAGACCTAATCTCGCCAAGAGTTTTCTTATCTCCATAACACTGGATAGGCTCACCTTTGATGATGTTGAAAGGACGGAGGTCATCGATGCCGTGCGTATGATCCGCATGATGGTGAGTGAAAAACACGGAATCGATCCGCCTTAGACCGAAGGTTAGCGCCTGGATACGAAGGTCGGTGCTGGTATCGACCAGTATTACTCTACCATTGTTTTCGACCGCAATCGAGGTTCGGAAACGTTTATTTTTAGGATTACTTGAGGTGCAAGTATCGCAATTACATCCGATTACTGGTATCCCGGCTGAGGTCCCCGTACCTAAGAATGTTACCTTCATCAAGAGTAAAGTATTACCCTTTTATGCTTGATAATCAAGCCTGGTAAGAACCACGAGCGTTTCAATCAAACTCGATTTATGCGCGCCATAGGTTTTATTTTTTAAGGATAGAATCTCTATAATATAATTGAAGATTCAAAACTATCTATATTTCCAGGCTTGTAGAGGCTAAGATGTGATCGATGAGAAAGAAATTCGTGAGATGCTCAACGATATGGTCGAGAAAATAATGCGCGAATATCAGCCAAGTAAGATTATACTTAACCGCATTTCATCCTTAGTTATATAAATCTATGCGAAAAAGCATCACGGTATTATATAGAAGATCGTTATCCACCAGGTCCTCCAGTGGAATACGAATATGATGAGATGAAGGAAGATCACTCTAAAACAGCGGAATTGATATGGAAGCTCATAGGTAGAGCGGAACAGCCATAAAAATTACACCTCGACATCAGAGATTAGAATCATATAAACAATGATTGGAAAGACGAAATTACATAGAATTACGGACCTAACCGATCTTGAGGTCAGGTTTGAAAATTTCATTGTGTTTCATGTAAGGATCAATCCCCAGACCATAGATAAGGCCAGCGGTCGCTAAACGCCCCTTGCAGGTCGCGGCATGTCCACTCCAGATTATAAATGCCAAATGGTGCCTGTCCGGCAGGGATCTGAAGATCAAGTACAGCCATGCCCAAAGCTCCCGCTGAGCATATATCCATCCTGATGCCGGTGGGAACGCCCTGATAGTAAATCTCAGCGCTGTGCAGATCCTGGTATCCATCGGCATCGCTGAAAATGGCTATCATACTCAAAGTGCCGCCACTTGAGGAGGATAGTGCGGTGTCCATATATCCAGCTAACATCACCGCCGGCTTGCTGTTCGGCTTGGATGCATAAATAGCGGTGATTCCGATGTTGGAGAGATTATCCCCGTTATCAGACAACGCGCTGAAGAATAGATAAATCCCCTCGCTGTCGAACAGACTGCCGGGTAACTCGTAGAGGTACCTATCATCCTCAACCAGAATCGGCGGATAGGCAGCATCAAGTGAGCTTAGCTCTCCGTGCGGATTTACCATAAAGGTAAATGGCTCCGGCGCCGGCACCTCTTCTTTGCCGAGCTGATACTGGTGCTCGAAGTCGGCGAAGCGAATCCAGATCCCCTCGGTGCCTGAGGTCTTTATCACCGGCGGAGGGTTTTGTGTTCCCTTGCCCCGGTCGGGATCATTAGATCGGCGCATCAAGCTCCGGTGCTGATAGGTCTCTGTATGACCAGCGGGCGAAATGCCCTCTATCAACGGCGCGAAGTTCATAGAACCGACCGCATAGCCGATGTACTTGTCGAGCAGTACTATGATATCGCTTGCCTGGTTGGGGATGCAGTTGTCATCATTGCCCTCGAACGACTCTAATAGAGGCTCGCTGATGTTCATATACCTTCCGATCTGGCTCAGAAGATAAGCGATCTGGGCTGCGATCTCGCCGAGGCTCTCTCTTTGGCGCACAGAAGAGAAGAACCAGCGGGTAAGGCTCACCTTCCCCTGCGCAAGGTAGTTTGTGTTACCCATCCCTGCCAGGCTGAACAGGTAGCGATAGGTTCCGCAAAGAGCCTGGAGGTTATTCCCGCTATTATCACCATCCAAGAACAGATAGATCCCCTCACAGCCAGTATCATTTACCAGTTCATCGAGCAAATCATCAAGATGCTCGGCAGTTAGCGTCTCCTCCTGGTTGATCAGGTAGTCTCCATCCTGATCGGTAGGCGCATTGATGTAGATGTACAATGGCACTTGCGGCGAGACCGAGCCTCCCGCCCAGTCCCTTATCGCCTTGTCTATCTCAGCCAAGGTGGTTACCGCATCATGCCTTGGATCCGAAGGATAAAAACTACTTAAGTAATATATGCCGCCGTCGGTGAAGCCTTGAAGCCTGAAGGTCTGGTAAACATAGTTGCCTAGATAATTTATCGCCGATGGATTCTGCCCAGCGTTCTCCCTGAAGCCGGTTATCACCATTGCCCTGCCGACATCGGGCAGGTTACAGGGTATGGACAGTATGCGGCTGCGCGAGTCCTCATAATCCTGGTTCCCCCGATAATATGCAAAGCCGTTGACGATACCTGGCACTTGGGGCACTGGCAGATCCTCGAGATCGAATGACACCCGGTAACTGCCCGGCGCTGGCGTGGTGGTATTGATGTCGGTATATGCCTCTATTGAGCCGTCGTACTCGATGGAGCCATCGAGGCTGCTGAACCTGTAGAAGATATTGACCGGGCTTCCACTGGCCGGTGGGGGAAAAACCCTGCCGAACAGGCTGCCTTGCGTCTGCGTCGGCTCTATGTCGGTATTGAGGCTTATGAAAGATTTCCCCTTCTGCACGGTTATGGTAAGCGGAAAAGAGGAATCAGGATCATAAACCTCATCTCCATCCCAGGATGCCTCAACCTCGAAGGTACCGGCAACAGGAAGTCTCATGTCGAGGTAATATGCGCCGAAGCGATCCACCGCTGCCTGCTGTTGGTAAATCTCGCCATCCATGACCGCGCTAATGGTGACCTTCTCTGATAGCGGATCTATCGGGGTAGGATAGATCCTCCCGAACAATATGATCACATCCCTCACCTTCGGGGACTTGGGATAGTAATGCAAGGAGATATAGCTCTGGCTTCCCACCGGGTCAATGATACCGACCGAGGCATATCCGGTGGAGCTTACCCGCGTACCTCTCATATCGTTTACCGAGGCGGTGATCAGCAACGCGTACCTATC